>PBLK01000007.1 GCA_002721725.1 Rhodobiaceae bacterium | reverse complement strand
CGGCTTTTTCGTCTTCAGCGGCTTCCTCGGCCACTTCTTCGGCAGGTGCTTCCTCAGCAGCAGGCTCTTCTGCCACTTCTTCGGCAGGTGCTTCCTCAGCAGCAGGCTCTTCTGTCACTTCTTCAGCAGGCGCTTCCTCAGCGGCAGGCTCTTCTGCCACTTCTTCAGACGGAGCTTCTTCAGCAGGGGCTTCTTCAAGGGCCGGTTCGGCCGCCGGCTCTTCCGCCGCGCCCAAATCGATACCTGCTGATGAACTGCTTTCTTCAATACCGGCAATCACCGCTTTTGAAACCAGTCCGCAATAGAGTTCAATGGCGCGCGCCGCGTCATCATTGCCCGGTATCGGATAATCAATGCTGTCGGGGTCGCAATTACTGTCGACGATAGCAACCACCGGAATGCCGAGCGTTTTTGCTTCGGCAATGGCAATCGCCTCTTTATTGGTGTCTACAACGAACATCAGTTCAGGCACGCCGCCCATTTCTTTAATGCCGCCCAACGCAAGCTCAAGCTTGTCGCGCTCGCGTGTCAGATTAAGAATTTCTTTTTTGGTCAGGCCGCCGGCACCGTCGCCGCCCAGCATTTCTTCCAACTCGCGCAGACGCTTGATGGAATTGGAAATGGTCTGCCAATTGGTCAGCGTGCCGCCGAGCCAGCGTGAATTCATGAAATATTGTGCGCATTGACCGGCATGGCGGGCAATCGGCTCACTGGCTTGACGTTTCGTGCCGACAAAAAGCACACGACCGCCGGAGGCGACGACATCTTTAACGGCAACCAGCGCCTGATGCAGCATCGGCACGGTTTTCGACAAGTCCATAATGTGAATACCGTTACGATCGCCGAAAATAAACGGCGCCATTTTAGGGTTCCAACGGTGGGTTTGGTGGCCAAAATGCACCCCTGCTTCCAGCAGTTGACGCATATTGTAATCGGGCAGTGCAGCCATTGCGTTGCCTTCCTTTCTCTCGTTAATCCGCCGCAGGGTTATCATCGAACCTCATGTTCGACACGAAAGTCGCCCGGCAATTGGGCAGTCCCCGCGTGAGTAATGCGCGTGGTATAGGCAATTCAGGCGCGTCTCGCAAGCAAAATAACGGTGATTTAAATTAAACTTCTTCGACGTGAAGAACGCCCGGCACCGCCTTAATGGCACTGGCAATACGCGGGTTAATGGCATATTTATTGGGCAGGCGCATTTCCACTTCGCGCTCCGGCGTCATTATAACCAAAGACACCTCACCACCCCTTTTGTGTTTGGGCTGCTCGACATCTTCAAGCCGCGTGCGCAAACCGGCGCAGGCCTCTGGCTTTTCGACAAATATACGCAAGCCCGTCTCCGTATTGGCGACGACATCATCAACCGGCCGCAGGCTTTCCACCAAGAGGCGCAAATCGCCCTCCTCGCGGTTAATGGTCACTGAGGCCACAACCAATGCACCGACCTGCAAAATTTCGCGCGAGCCGTTCAGCACTTCCGAAAAGGCGGTCATTTCAAATTGGCCGGTCGCATCTGACAGGGTGATGAAAGCAAACGGATTGCCCTTTTTCGATTTGCGCTCATCGACCTTAATCACCGCACCGGCGACCAAGACCTCTTTCTCGACGCGACTTTCCAAATCCTCAAAAGAGGCGACGCGGGCGCGTTGCAATAGCGATTTATAATCGTCAAGCGGATGACCCGAGAGAAAAAAACCGATGGCATTAAACTCGTGCGACAGCCGGTCCATGGTTGACCAAGGCACAAGCGGTGGCGGCAAGGTGGTGCTCTCGCTCACATCGGCTTCACCGAACAGGTTTTCCTGCTGGGTCTCTTTCTCAGACTGGGTAATGCTGGCCTCGCCGAGCAATATCTCTATGCCACCCATCAGCTTGGCGCGGTCAGGTTCCAAACTGTCCAAAGCACCGGCGGCGATAAGATGCTCGAGCAATCTTTTGTTGAGGCCGATACCGGCCGTGCGGCGCGCGAAATCAAATACGTCTTTAAACGGCCCATTGGCTTTGCGTTCATCAACCAAAGATTGCATGGCTTGGCTGCCAACATTACGAATGGCCGACAGCGCATAAAACACCTCATTGCCATCAATCGCAAACCACGCCTCAGAGCGATTGACGTCAGGAATACGAACCGTGATGTCGTGCTTGGCGGCATCCTGCTTGAAGATATTGAGTTTCTCTGTGCGCTCAAAGTCCAGCGACATGGAGGCGGCATAGAAAGCAACGGGATGATTGGCCTTCAGCCATGCGGTTTGATAGGCAATCAACGCATAGGCGGCGGCGTGGCTTTTGTTGAAGCCATAGCCGGCAAAGCTGTCGACTTGGTCAAAAATTTCAGCCGCTTTGTTTTTCGGCACGCCATTTTCAACTGCGCCATCGACAAAGCGCGCTTTTTGCGCCGCCATTTCTTCTTTAATCTTTTTACCCATGGCGCGGCGTAGCAAATCGGCTTCGCCCAGCGAATAGCTCGATAGGGTTTGCGCAATTTGCATCACCTGCTCTTGGTAAATCATCACGCCGTAGGTTTCCTGCAAAATCGGTTGCAGCGTGTCATAGAGGTAATCGAGTTCTTCCTCGCCTTTTTTACGGGCGATATAAATCGGAATATTATCCATCGGGCCCGGGCGATAGAGCGCCACCAGAGCGATAATGTCTTCGAATTTATCGGGTTTCATTTTGCGCAGCACATCGCGCATACCGGCGCTTTCCAGCTGAAACACGCCGACCGTATCGCCGCGGCCCATCAACTCATAGGTCGCCTTATCATCGAGCGGCAGACCATTGATATCGACACGGACGCCGGTCTCCGCCAGCAACTCGACCGCTTTTTCCAGAACGGTCAGGGTTTTCAGGCCGAGAAAGTCAAACTTCACCAGTCCCGCTTTTTCAACCCATTTCATATTGAATTGCGTCACCGGCATATCCGATTTCGGATCGCGGTAAAGCGGCACAAGCTGCTGCAAAGGCCGGTCACCAATCACCACACCGGCGGCATGGGTTGATGCGTGGCGATAAAGCCCTTCCAGTTTGAGGCTGATTTCAATCAGTTCAGCCACTTGTGGGTCGCTGTCACGCTCGGCTTGCAAGCGCGGCTCACCGTCAATGGCTTCAGCCAAAGTCACCGGATTGGCCGGATTGTTCGGCACCATTTTGCACAAGCGGTCAACTTGCCCATAGGGCATTTGCAACACGCGCCCGACATCGCGCAGCACGGCGCGCGCTTGCAGTTTTCCAAAAGTGATGATTTGCGCGACCTGATCGCGGCCATATTTCTGCTGCACATAGGCAATCACCTCATCGCGGCGCGACTGGCAGAAATCAATATCAAAATCGGGCATGGAAACCCGCTCAGGGTTCAAAAAACGCTCAAAAAGAAGATTGAAACGCAATGGATCGAGATCGGTAATGGTCAGCGCCCACGCAACAACCGAACCGGCGCCTGACCCACGCCCCGGCCCGACCGCGATATTATTGCTCTTCGCCCATTTGATAAAATCGGCAACGATAAGGAAATAGCCGGGAAAACCCATATCGGCGATGACTTTCAGCTCAAATTCCAGGCGGTCACGATAGGCTCGCTCATCGGCCGCCGCCTCGACTTGCTGCAAGCGCGCCGTCAGCCCTTCTTGCGCCTGCCGCGACAGCTCCGCCAACTCATCATCTCTCGAGAAAGCCGGCAAAATCGGTGCGTGTTCGGTCGGTCGAAACGCACATCGGTGGGCAATTTCGACCGTGTTTTCCAACGCTTCCGGCAAATCGGCGAACAGCGCACACATTTCTTCCGCCGATTTCAAGCGATGCTCTGGGGTCAGACGGCGGCGATCTTCCTCGTTAATGTAACGTCCTTCGGCAATACAAATCAGCGCGTCATGGGCGCGATAGTCATCTGCCGAAGCAAAATAGGCCTGATTGGTGGCCACCAAAGGCAGGTCCATCGCATAAGCGAAATCAACCAATTGCGCCTCAATCTCATCTTCCGAGGCGTCGCCATATCTTTGAAGTTCTATATAAAGATTATCTCCGAAAACACTGTTTAATATAGATATTTTATTCTCTGCGGCCTCGGTTTGATTGCTTTCCAATAGCTGATTTATCAAACCGTCGGGCCCACCTGTCAGGCAGATTAGGCCGTCGGCGGAAGCGGCAATCTCATCAAAGGCCACGCCCGGACCTTGCTTGCCTTCGCTCTCGAGATGCGCCGCGCTTATAAGCGCCATAAGATTAGTGTAGCCGGTCTTATTTTTGACCAGAAACACCAAATCGCCAGCTGTTTCGCCGTCGCGAATGTTGAGGGTCGCGCCAATAATCGGCTGCACGCCCAAACCGGCGGCGGTTTCGGCAAATTCCAACGCTCCGAACAAATTATTGCGGTCGGTCACGGCCAATGCCGGCATAGATGATGCCAACGCCGTCTGGGTCAGGGTTTTGACCGGCAAAGCCCCTTCCAGCAAAGAATATGCGCTATGCGTGCGCAGATGGACGAATTTAGGCCGCATCAAACGGGTCTCGGATATTGTTGTTTCTGCTACTGACATGCCACACGCAACCGGAATCACTAAACGGACTTCAGTTTAGCGCAGCAGCACCGGCTGTCAGCCAAGCAGGCCTATTTTAAGGGGGATAACCCCAATCAATTAACCGGCCAGTGCCTGCCCTATTGAGCCCCACATGATGATGGCGGTGCCCATGCCCAGCAAAGTGCAGATAGCGGCAATATCTTCAAGAATGTTTTTCATGGTCTTATCTCCTAAGGCGATAATATGTTCGTGTTTTGTTCTTTTGTCAAGAGGAATTAAAACCTTATAAAAACAATGCGTTATTCAATCAGAATGAATAATACCATCGCGCAAACGCACAATGCGGTCGGCGCGTGCGGCCAAGTCCATATCATGCGTTGCCAGCAAAACGGCAGCATTTTGTGTCTTGGCTTCCTCAAGCAGTAAATCAGCAACCTTCTCTCCCGATGCCCCGTCGAGACTGCCCGTCGGCTCATCAGCCAGAACAAGACTGGGTTGATTGGCCAGTGCCCGTGCAATGGCAACACGCTGTTGTTCACCACCCGAGAGTTGCGAAGGCAAATGATCGGCTCTATCGGCCAAACTCAGACGCTCCAGCGAGACCAAGGCGTTTTGCATGGCATCATCACGCCCCTGCCCGGCCAAGCGCGCCGGTAGAGCGATATTTTCCTGCGCCGAAAACTCGGGCAGCAGATTGTGATCTTGATAGACAAAACCGATATGCTGCAACCGCATGGCCGTTCGCGCGCGATCATTGTCCATTTCAATCAACTGACCGCGCAACGATATGGCGCCACCATCGGGCTTTTCCAGCAAACCGACGATGTGCAGCAGGCTGGATTTGCCGGAACCGGACGGGCCAACCAAGGCTGCGACTTCGCCCGCCGCCAAAGCGAGGCTGGCGCCGCGCAGCACGTGCAAATCGCGCGCGCCCTGCGTGAAAACACGCTGAATATTCTCAATCGCGACATGCTCAGTCATTGCGCAGCAGCTCCACCGGTTCCATTGATGCAGCACGCCATGCCGGATACAAGGTCGACAAAAAGGATAAGGCCAGCGCCATCAGCGCAATTTGCAAAACATCTGCAGGCAAAATACGTGCAGGCATGCGCTCGAGGAAATAAATTTCAGCGGGAAACAAATTGGCACCGGTTGACCAAATAAGGAACTGACGGATTTCTTCAATATAGGTGCTAACCAGAACACCAGCCGCCAAACCGGCCAGCGTGCCGACCACACCAATGCTGGCACCGGTAATAAAGAAAATACGCATAACCATGCCACGGCTTGCCCCCATGGAACGCAAAACGGCAATATCACGGCCCTTATCACGCACCAACATAATGAGGCCGGACACGATATTCAGCGCGGCAACCAGTAAAATCATCGTTAGAATAAGGAACATGACATTGCGCTCGACCTCCAGCGCGCCGGCCAGAGTGCGATTGCTTTGCTTCCAATCGGTCAGATAAGTGTCATCACCTGCCGCTGCGCGCAATTGCGGGGCGCGAATATCAATCAAATCAGGGTCATCAATAATCACGTCAATCGCGCCCTGATGCGGGCCAAAACCGAAAAAGCGCGAAGCCGTCTCAATCGATGCGAAGGTGGAGTTCAAATCATATTCCGACAGGCCGACGCGGAAAATCGCCACCAGCTTGAATTGGCGCAGGCGCGGCGCCGTGCCGAACGGCGTTATTGTACCACGCGGCGAGATAAGTGAGATTTTTTGCCCGACCTTAAAGCCATAGCGTTCCGCCAAACGCGCCCCGATGGCAATGGTCTTTGGTTGAGCAAGTGCAGCCCATGAGCCTTCAATCACATTGCCTTTCAGACTGGGCATTTCTCGTAATTTTTCAATCGGCAAACCGCGCAACAACACACCGCGCGCCGCATCGCCCGATGACAGCATGGCCTGACCGTCAACCAAAGGCGCGGCCATCACTACCCCTTCAACTTTCTGCAGCTGAGCGGCCAACACCTCGCGGTCAATAAAGCGTGTTTCGTAGGGGCGAATGGTGGCATGACCGTTAACGCCCAAAATACGGTCAAGCAAATCCGCGCGAAAACCGGTCATCACCGCCATCACGACAATCAGCGTCGCTACCCCGAGCATAATGCCGAGGAAAGAAATACCGGCAATGATGGAGATAAAACTCTCACGCCGCTTGGCGCGAAGGTAACGCCCCGCAATATGCCATTCAAGAGAGCCGAAAGCCTTGCTCATCATTTGCCCGTTTCCGTTATTTTTTAGGCGGCGCAGACAGCAATGTCACCGCTGCATCAAAGGCCAGAACCTGCTTTTCACCGGTAGCCCGATTCTTCACTTCAACCTCGCCGCTATCCGCGCCACGTGGGCCGATAACGGCTTGCCAAGGCAGACCTATCAAATCCATATCGGAGAACTTTGTTCCGGCGCGCTCATCACGATCATCGTAGAGCACATCACGGCCGTTTCGAGTCAGCGCATCTTTGAGTTTTTCGCACAATGCATCGCAGCCTTCATAGCCCGTCTTCAAATTAATCAGCCCGACATGGAAAGGCGCAACCGGCCAAGGCCAGATAATGCCGTCATCATCATGGCAGGCTTCAATAATGCCACCAACCAAGCGCGACACGCCAATGCCGTAAGAGCCGCTATGCACAGCAACATTTTTCCCGTCTGACCCGGCCACCATGGCCTTCATCGGTTCGGAATATTTGGTACCAAAATAGAAAATATGACCGACCTCAATGCCGCGCGCCGTCACCTGCTTATCGCTCGGCACATCGGCGGCAAATTTATCGCTATCATGCATCTCATCGGTGCACGCGTAGAATTGTGTAAAGCTGTCAATCACCGTGTCGAGATTGCCGTCATAATCGGCATCCGGCACCGGCAAGTCGAGAATATCGGCATGGCAAAACACTTCCGATTCTCCGGTTTCCGCCAAAATGATGAACTCATGACTCAAATCACCACCAATCGGTCCGGTATCGGCTGCCATTGGCAAGGCTTTTAGCCCCATGCGTCGGAAGCTGCGCAAATAGGCAACAAACATTTTCTGATAGGCATGGCGCGCCGACGCTTCATCAATATCGAAGCTATAACCGTCTTTCATTAAAAACTCACGCCCGCGCATTACGCCAAAACGCGGGCGGATTTCGTCGCGGAATTTCCACTGAATGTGATAGAGATTTTTCGGTAGGTCGCGATAGCTTTTCACACTGTCACGGAAAATCTGCGTTATCAGCTCTTCATTGGTCGGCCCGTAGAGTAGATCGCGGTCATGGCGGTCGGTGATGCGCAGCATTTCTTTGCCATAATCATCATAGCGACCTGACTCGCGCCAAATTTCTGCTGGTTGCAGCGTCGGCATCAGCACTTCGATCGCCCCTGCCCTGTCTAGTTCTTCACGCACAATCTGCTCGATTTTTCTCAACACGCGCAGGCCCAGCGGCAGCCAGCTATAAATTCCTGCCGCGCTTTGTCGCACCATACCGGCGCGCAACATTAAGCGATGCGAGACAATCTGCGCCTCGCTTGGGTTTTCCTTTAAGGTCGGCAAGAAATACTCCGACAGACGCATGAATCTTTCCTCATTTCAGAGCCTAGAGACATAACTCTTAACATGGCTTCACATTGGCGCAAGTAAATGTCACAAAAGCTTAAAAAACGGGTGACATATGGACGAATAGTGGTTAATTTTTTGCTCGTGGAAGAGAACAACTGCGTTCTCGGGTTTTGGGAGGAACCTTTCAGACTTTGTCTGAAACACATTTGAAGCGGGACTTAGGACTTCGGTTTTGGGTCCCGCTCTTTTTATGAGCGCGATGGAATATCCGGGAAAAACGGCAAATCAATATTCGACAGCGCACCGCTGGTCAGCAGCCAGTAAACCAACAAATAAAACAGGGCAGACAAACCCGTTGTGATTGCCAGCTTCTGCAAAATCAGAGGCCGCGCCGGTGCGCTTTCACTGGAACCCGGTTGCACCTCGCCGCGCTCCGCCTGCGAGACAACGCCCCAGGGCAACACCATGAATAGGGTCAAAAACCAGATAATGCCGTAAATCGCCATACCGAAAATGAAACCGATTTTAATCATCTTACCTCCTAGACGCTTACAAAGCTTACCACGACCATTGGCTTCTTGCCCCAACGGCGCGACAATTCCCGCCGCACGGCGACGCTGATATCATGCTCGGCGCGTTCCTGTGTCAGGCGACCATTTGATGGAATGGCGCGCTCAACCGCATCAAGCGCCCAATCTGTCAGGCTTACCATACCGTCATCTTCCGGTGAGCCGACCAGCTCAATCTCAACCTGCCCGGCCAGCCGATTGCCCGCATTGATGGGAATGGCAACAAATACGGCGCCATTATAAGAAAGCTTGCGGCGCTCTTTAAGCGCCGCCGACTCGCTGTCGGTCATAATACTGCCATCAAGGTAAAGCCGTCCGCTCGGCACAGTGTCGATAACCTCTGTCGGCGCGGGTGCCAGACGGACAACATCACCATTATGCACACGACACGGTTCTTCAACGCCCAGTTCTTTGGCCAACGCCGTATGGGCAATCAAATGACGGTGTTCGCCGTGCACCGGAATGGCAGCGCGTGGCCGCGCCCATTCATACATATCGGCCAGCTCATCACGGCACGGATGACCCGAGACATGAATATCTGAGCCATTGGGCGAAACAATCTCAACATCGATTTGCGCCAAGCGATTTTGCAGCGCCAGTATTTCCGTTTCATTGCCCGGTATCATTTTCGACGAAAAGATAACACGGTCGCCCGCTTCCAAGGTCAAATGCGGATGGCGGCCACTGGCTAGGCGCCCCAAAGCGGCATTGCTTTCACCTTGACTGCCGGTGCAGCAAATAAGCAATTTTTCGGGCGGCAAAAAACCAGCATCACTCTCATTAATCAGTTCAGGGAATTGCGTTAAATAGCCGGTCTCGCGTGCTGCCTGATAAATTTTGTGCATGCCGCGACCGGCGAGGCACAAATGACGACCACTTTTAACCGCCGCTTCAGCAATACTTGTCAGTCGCGCCACATTTGAAGCAAAAGTGGTGATGACCACACGGCCGGTGCTTTCATTGACCACCTCTTGCAACATATGGCCGACATCTGCCTCAGAGCCAGAACGGCCCGGGTTCAAAACGTTGGTGCTGTCGCAAATAATCGCATCGATACCGGCATCTCCCAGCTTTTTCAGACGCTCAACCTCGCTCAGACGACCAATCACCGGATCAGGATCGATTTTCCAATCACCGGTATGCAAAATACGACCGCCATCGACCTCAATCGCCAAGGCACTCGGCTCTGCAATGGAATGGGTCAGACAAATATAATCAATGGCAAACGGCCCGATATCGAGATGCGCGTCAGGTTCAATGATATGCAACGGCACCTCTTCCAACAGTCCCGCTTCGGCTAGCTTGCCGCTCACCAAAGCAGCGGTAAAGGGCGTTGCATAAATCGGACATTTTAGACGCGGCCATAAATGCGCCACGGCGCCAATATGGTCTTCATGACCATGCGTCAGCAACAGGCCGAGCAGATTTTTCTTCTGCTTTTCGATAAAAGCGATATCCGGCGTGATGACATCAATGCCCGGGTCATTATGGCGGGCGAAGGTGACTCCCAAATCGACCATAATCCATTGCCGTTTGCCACGCACACCGTAACCGTAGAGATTGCAATTCATACCAATCTCGCCAGTGCCGCCAAGCGGCAAAAATACCAGTTCCTTATCGTCCGTGCGGTTCATTCACTCTTATTCCGGAAAAAATACATCACCTGCATCAATAGTTTGGACATCGCCTGACGCCAGTTGTAACAGCAAAGCTCCTTTGTCATCGATATCCTTGAAGATACCCTCGAAAGTCTCATTTTCCAGTCTTGCGACAATCGGCCCCTCCAGACCATGCGCGACAGCGCGCCAAGCTTGCAATACCGGCCCGAAACCGCCATTGCGCCACTGCCGAAACACCTCGTCAAAGGTTGTGGCAAGAATTTTCAAGGCTGCCAAATTATTTGGCGGCGTATCCATATGGGCGGCCAAACTGGTGGCCGGATACGGCGTGTCATCGGGGTGATGTGCCAGATTAAGACCAAGGCCGATGGCCAACCAATCGATTTTATTGTCGCGCATGGCGCTTTCCAGCAATATGCCGGAGGCTTTCTTACCTTCAATCAGTACATCATTGGGCCATTTCAAACTCGTCGCGCCGGTCGCGCCGATAAGGTTTCTGACCGTGCGCTCCAGCGCCAAACCGGCGACAAAAGCCAATTGCCCCGCCTTTACTGCATCAAAACCGATTGGCAGGTAAAGCGTGGTCATCAAATTGCCAATTTGAGACTGCCAAGCGCGCCCGCGTCGTCCGCGCCCTGCTGTTTGGCGATCGGCGACAATCCATGTCGGAATAGTTTCATGCGCTGCTGCCATGCGGCGCGCTTCTTCATTGGTGCTGTCCACCTCTGCGAGGTGACGGAGTAGATAGCCCTTGGGTAAACCAGTCACCGATTTAGTCTGCGGCCAGTGACAAATCACTTTGCACCAACACGCTGCTTGCCATATCGGCCAATTCAACTAATGGGGCAGGATAGATGAAGAACAATAAGGTAAAGGCTGTCATCACGCCTGCCAAAATGGAGAGCTCGCGCGGCATCGGCTCATTAATCTCATCGGCGGGAGCGTCGAGATACATGATTTTGACGATACGCAGATAATAATAGGCGCCGACAACACTGGCCAACACGCCAAGGATCGACAGCGAATACAAACCCGCATCAATGGCTGCGCGGAACACAAATAGTTTTCCGAAGAAACCGGCCATGGGCGGAATACCGGCCAGCGAAAACATCATCACAGCCAAGCAGAAGGCCATGAAGGGGCGCGTTTGGCTGAGCCCCGAAAGGTCATCAATGCGCTCCACCGGCCCGCTATCGCGGCGCATCGATAGGATACAGGCGAAAGTGCCGAGCGTCATCACGACATAAAGCGCCATATAGAGAATAACGCTAGCCACACCGGCCTCGCTGGCTGCCGCAAAACCAACCAGCGCAAAACCCATATGGCCGATGGAAGAATAGGCCATCAGGCGCTTGATGTTTTGCTGGCCAATGGCGGCAAATGCCCCAAGCACCATGCTGGCCGCGGCCAATAGGATAATAATTTGTTGCCACGCCACCAGCGCATTTTCAAAACCTGTCATCATAATGCGCAGGAAAATCGCCATACCGGCCAGCTTCGGCGCGGAGGCAAAAAACGCGGTGACACTGGTCGGCGCACCTTCATAAACATCGGGCGTCCACATATGGAAGGGCACGGCAGAAATTTTGAACGCCAGTCCGGCCAGCAGGAAGACCAGCCCCAACACCTGCGCCATCGGCAGCTGCCCCCCTTGCGGCTGAAAAGCAGCGGCAATCTCGTTAAAATTGGTCGAGCCGGAAAAGCCGTAAATCAGAGACGCGCCGTAGAGCAACATACCCGATGACAAAGCGCCAAGGACAAAATATTTTAGCCCCGCTTCGGTTGAACGCAGACTGTCACGATTGATGGCGGCAACGACGTAGAGCGCAAGGCTTTGCAATTCAATGCCCATATAAAGCGAGATTAAATCATTTGCTGAAATCATCATGCCCATACCAGCGGCGGCCAGCAAAAGCAGCACCGCATATTCAAAGCGCGCCAGCTTTTCCAGCTTCAGGAAGCTTTGCGACATTAAAATGGCAATGCCCGTGGCAACAAAGGTCAGCACTTTCATCAATGACGCGAAACTGTCCATGATAAAGGCGCCATCAAAGGCCGAAGCCGGTGCATCGGTGGCATAGCTTCCGGCAGCGGCAGCGGCCAGCGCCAATATGGCAACCGCGCCCAAATCAACAGTGCGGGTCGGGTCGTTCTTAGAAAACGCGCCAATCATCAGTAGGCCCATGGCGCCGAGGAACAAAATCAATTCCGGCAGAATGAGGGTCAAATTGTTCAGCATTATTGCGCTCCCCCATAATGCACTGCCAGCGCTTCTTGATAAGCAGCAACCAGCGCGTCAATCGATGGCGCGGTCAATTCCAATATCGGCATTGGCCAAAAGCCGAACATAATGGTCGCCGCGGCCAGCGGCGCGATAATGAAAATTTCTCGGCGGTCCATATCGGCAATTTGCTGCAAGCCTTCATGCTCAATCTGACCAAAGGCGACGCGGCGATAAAGCGACAGCGCATAGACGGCGGAGAGAATAACCCCGCTGGCCGCAAACATGGCAGTCCATGTGCTGACTTGAAACGCGCCCAAAATTGTCAAAAACTCACCGACAAATCCGGAAGTGCCGGGCAGCCCGACGTTAGCCATAGTGAACAACATAAATAGCGAGGCATAGACGGGCATGCGGTTGGCAAGCCCCCCATAGGCGGCAATTTCACGCGTGTGCATGCGGTCATAAACCACCCCGACGCAGAGGAACAATGCACCTGAAATCCAGCCATGCGAGAGCATCTGGAACACCGCGCCCTGTACACCTTGTGTGGTGGCGGCAAAAATGCCCATGGTAACAAAACCCATATGGGCGACCGATGAATAGGCAATCAGCTTTTTCATATCCTCTTGCGCGAAAGCGACCAGCGATGTGTAAACAATGGCAATGGCGCTCATGGCAAAAACCATCGGCACGAAGAAATCACAGGCGATGGGGAACATGGGCAGCGAAAAGCGCAAAAAGCCATAACCGCCCATTTTCAACAAAACACCAGCCAGAATGACCGAGCCTGCTGTCGGCGCTTCCACATGGGCGTCAGGCAACCAAGTATGCACCGGCCACATCGGCATTTTAACGGCAAAGCTGGCAAAGAAAGCGAGCCATAGCCACGTCTGCACCGAGGCATCAAAGCCATGCGACATCAAATCGGGAATGAAGGTCGTGCCGGTTTGCCAATACATATATAAAATGGCTAACAGCATCAGCACCGAGCCAATAAGCGTGTAGAGGAAGAATTTAAAGCTGGCGTAAATGCGCCGCGCCCCGCCCCATACGCCGATAATCAGGAACATCGGGATAAGGCCGCCCTCAAAGAACAAATAGAAGAGAATAATGTCCATGGCGCAGAACACGCCAATCATCAAAGTCTCCAACACCAAAAAGGCAAGCATATATTCGCGCACGCGGTTTTGAATGGCATGCCAACTGGCTAGAATACACAGCGGCATCAGGGCCGTTGTCAGCAAGACAAACAGCACAGAGATACCATCAACGCCCATGGCATAATCAATGCCCGGCAGCAGCCAAGAGGCGCGCTCAACAAACTGGAAATCAGCCGAACTGCCGTCAAAGCGGCTTATCATAAACAGACTTAGAACCAGCGTAACAACCGAAGTCCACAAGGCCACCGCGCGTGAATTGGCGGCTATAGTTTCTTCATCGCCGCGCACCAGCAAAATGAATAGTGCGCCGAGCAGTGGCAAAAAAGTAATGGTGGAGAGAAGCGGCCAATCGGTCATGACAGGCCTCCTGTCAACATCAACCAACTAACAAAGCCGGCCACGCCCAGCAGCATGACAAAGGCGTAATGATAAACATAGCCGCTTTGCAGGGCGACCATGCGCCGCGTGACGCGCATCACATTGGCGGCAATGCCGTCAGGGCCGAAACCGTCAATGACGAAGCCATCGCCACCTTTCCAGAAAAGGCGTGCCAGCCATTTGGCGGGGCGCACGAAAAGAAAATGGTAAATCTCGTCGAAATACCATTTATTGAGCAGAAATTTGTAAACCAAATCATGCTGCTCAGCGATTTCACCGGGCCATGCGGGGCGGTAGATATACATCACCCAAGCCAACACAAAGCCGGAAATCATCATAATTAGCGGGCTCAACACCACCCAGCTCGGCACTTGCTTCAACTCGACCAGAATTTGATTTTCAGCGGCGGTGAAAATCGATCCAGCCCAAAAGCCCGTTTGCTCGCCACCGACGAACAATCCGGCAAACATGGCGCCGGCACACAACGCACCAAAGGACAGGATAACCAAAGGTATCAGCATAACGGGCGGGCTTTCATGGACATGGCTCAATGTTTCATTGGAACAGCGCGCCGTGCCAAAAAAGGTCATAAACATCAAACGCCAGCTGTAAAATGAGGTGAAGAAAGCGGCGATTACTAGCAGCACAAAGGCAAACATATGCGGGGCGGCGCTGGCCGCGAATGCACCCTCAATAATAGCGTCTTTGGAATAATAGCCCGCCGTGAGTGGGAAGCCAGTAAGCGCAATCGTGCCGATAAACATCATCGAGAAAGTGGCCGGAATGAGCTGTCGCAGACCGCCCATTTTGCGCATATCCTGCTCATCGCCCATGGCGTGAATGACCGAACCCGCCCCGAGGAACAAAAGCGCTTTGAAGAACGCATGGGTGAAGAGGTGGAACATAGCCGCTTGATAAGCGCCAATGCCCAGACCGACGAACATATAGCCAAGCTGCGAGCAGGTTGAATAAGCAATCACCCGCTTAATGTCATTTTGCACCAGACCGACCGTGGCGGCAAAAAAGGCGGTCAGCGCTCCAACGACAATCACCGAATTGAGTGCAGTCGGTGACAGCTCAAAAAGCGGCGAGCAACGCGCCACTAAAAATACGCCCGCTGTGACCATTGTCGCGGCGTGAATAAGCGCAGAGACAGGGGTCGGCCCTTCCATCGCATCGGGCAACCATGTGTGCAGCAAAAACTGCGCCGACTTGCCCATCGCGCCCATAAACAGCAGCAAGCAAATCGTCGTCAGCATGGGCACGGTCATACCTAAGAAGTCAAACTGCCCGCCCGCCAAAGCTTCTGCCGAGGCGAAGACGGCATCGAATTGCAAAGAGCCGACCGAGAAATAAATCGCCGCCATGCCAAGAATAAGGCCAAAATCACCGACGCGGTTAACGACAAAAGCTTTAATGGCGGCCGCATTGGCCGAGGCCTTTCTGAACCAAAAGCCGATTAGCAAATAAGAGGCCAGGCCAACCCCTTCCCAGCCGAAGAAAAGCTGCAGGAAATTGTCCGCCGTGACCAGCATCAACATCATGAATGTAAACAGCGATAGATAAGCAAAAAAGCGCGCACGATGCGGATCATGGCTCATATAGCCTATGGAATATACATGAACCAGCGACGACACGCCGGTAACGACGACGAGCATAACCGCGGTCAGCGTGTCGATACGCAGCACCCAATCGACATCCAGCCCACCCGAGCTTATCCAGTTAAGCACCATAACTTTTTGCGTGTAGCCTCCGAGGCCGACATTGATAAACGAAATGCACGACAATATGGCCGACAAAATAAGCAAGCCGGTGGTTACATATTCCGCCGCGCGGTCTCCAATAAAGCGGCCGAACAGACCGGCAATGGCCGCCCCGATTAGCGGGAAAAAGACAATGGCGTGATAGGTGCTCATTCGGTTAGCCCTTCATCTGACTGACATCTTCAACGGCAATGCCGCCGCGGTTGCGGAAATACACCACCAAAATGGCAAGGCCGATGGCCGCCTCTCCGGCAGCAACGGTAAGCACCAGCAGCGCAAATATCTGCCCAACCAAATCACCGAGATAGGCCGAGAAAGCAACGAGATTGATATTTACGGCCAGCAGCATCAACTCGATGGACATAAGAATAATGATAACGTTTTTACGATTCAGAAAAATACCGAACACACCAATAGTGAAGATAATTGCGGCTAGCGTCAGGTAATGTGTCAATCCAATCATCGTCAGATCCCCTGCCCCGGCTCAATATCGACATTCTCACTTGCCTCATCCCGCGTGCGCGCCGTCTGGTTGGAAATATTTTGTTTTTTCGGATTATTGGACGGCACAAGCGTCAACACGATGGCACCAATCATAGCGACCAGCAAAATTGCCCCCGCCGCTTGGAAGAAATAGACATAGTCAGTGTAAAGCACACGCCCCAACGCCTCGGCATTGGTCATACCCTCGGGCGTTGCTTGCGGCAGCGGGTTGGTATCGACCAAAGATGATGACGCGCCGAAAACCAGCAACAATTCGAGCAGCAATATCAATCCGACGGTCGCGCCAATCGGCATATATTGCAAAAAGCCCTCGCTTAATTCAGCAAAATCAATATCCAGCATCATCACTACAAAGAGGAACAATACTGCGACCGCGCCGACATAGACGACGACAAGAATAAGCGCCAGAAACTCCGCTCCCAACAACACGAACAGACCCGCCGAGTTAAAAAAGGTTAGAATGAGGAACAGTACCGAATAAACTGGATTACGGGACGAGATAACCATAAAAGAACTGGCAACCGCGACCGTCGCAAACAGATAAAAAGCGAGTGAAGTGAGTGTCATAATCTTCTACCGGTAAGGCGCGTCCAATTCGATGTTCTTGGCGATCTCAACTTCCCAGCGGTCACCATTTGCTAGCAGTTTTTCTTTGTCGTAAATGAGCTCTTCGCGCGTCTCAGTCGCGAACTCAAAATTGGGCCCTTCGACAATCGCATCGACGGGACAGGCCTCTTGGCAAAAACCGCAATAGATGCATTTCACCATATCAATGTCATAGCGCACGGTGCGCCGCGTGCCGTCATTATTGCGCGGTCCCGCTTCAATGGTGATGGCCTGAGCGGGACAAATCGCTTCGCATAATTTGCAGGCAATGCAACGCTCTTGCCCGTTAGGATAACGGCGCAGTGCATGCTCGCCGCGAAAGCGCGGGCTCAATGGACCTTTTTCATAAGGATAGTTGATGGTCGCCTTGCGCCCGAAAAAATAGCCCATGGCCAACTTCAATGCGCCAACGAATTCGGCAAGAAACAAAGAGCGAGCGGTGCGGTCTAACCAAGCCATTTGCGTCTCCTAGGAAGCCATGCCGAAATATTGCAGGAAGCCGGCGGTCAGCACGACCCAAGCCAGCGTCAGTGGCAGAAACACTTTCCAGCCCAAACGCATTAACTGGTCATAGCGATAGCGCGGCACGATGACTTTGGTCATGGCGAACATGAAAAACATCAGGCCCATTTTCAAAATGAACCAAACAACGCTTGGCACCCAATTAAACGGCGCAACATCGACAGGCGGCAACCAGCCACCGAGGAACAAAATCGTGCACATGGCACACATCAAAACAATGTTGGCCAATTCGCCAATCATGAAGACCACATAAAGCGTCGAGGAATATTCGGTCATAAAACCGGCAACCAACGCGCTTTCATCTTCCGGCAGATCGAAAGGCGGTCGATTGGTCTCGGCCAATGCCGAGATAAAGAAGACGACAAACATCGGAAAGAGCGGCACGGCAAACCAGACGGTTTCCTGCGCCAACACAATATCGGTCAAATTCAAGGAGCCGACGCAGAGCAGCACGGTGATAATCACCAAGCCGATGGACACTTCATAAGAGACCATTTGCGCCGCCGAGCGCAGTGCGCCCAAGAACGGATATTTGGAGTTGGAGGCCCAACCGCCCATAATCACGCCATACACGCCAAGCGATGAAATAGCGAAAATATACAGAATACCGACATTAATATCAGCCACCGCCCAACCCTCATTGACCGGAATAACCGCCCAACCGCTGAGCGCCAAAAACATGGTGACAAAGGGCGCGAGAATAAAGACCGGCTTATTGGCAGTGGTCGGAATGATGATTTCTTTCAGCAGATATTTCAAAATATCGGCAAAGCTTTGCAGCAAACCGAATGGCCCGACCATTGTCGGCCCTTTGCGCAATTGCGCCGCCGCCCAAATTTTGCGGTCGGCCAACATAAAGAAGGCCAGCGACACCAACAGCGCTAAAATAATGGCCAGCGAATGCGCCGTCACAATTAAGGCCGGCCAGACATACGTGTCGAAAAACACACTATCCATCGGTTCCAGTTCCTTCTGCGCCGATGCGCGCGCCTTTTGCCTTCGCGCAATCGGCCATAATGGTGGAAGCGCGGGCAATCGGATTAGTGAAATAGAAATCGCTTACCGCATAGGTGAAAGCATCGGTGCCGAGGCCATCATGCGACGGCGTTTGCGGTGCATCGGCAACAACAATCTCATCAAGCCGCGCCAGATGCGGCGCGGATTCATACATGGCAGCGCGCAATGCATTGAGATTGTCATATGGCAAAGTGATGTCGAGGCGGGCTGACAAGGCGCGGAAAATCTTCCAATCTTCTCGCGCTTCGCCGGGAGGCGTTGCCGCTTGCTCAGTCATTTGCGCGCGCCCTTCCGTATTCACATAAGTCGCTTGTTTTTCCGTATAAGCGGCAGAGGGCAAAATAACGTCAGCGCGATGCGCGCCGCGGTCGCCGTGGCTACCGATATAAACCACAAATGCATTGCCCAAAGAAGCACCGGCAATTTCATCAGCGCCGTAAAGAATAATATTTTCAAGCGCGCCGCTATGTGCCGCTTCTTGCATGGCGGCAACATCAAAACCGCCGTCACCGGGCAGCAGACCCAAATCAAGACCGGCAACGCGCGCCGCCGCCGTATGCAGCATATTGAAGCTCGCGCCGGTTTTTTCAGCCAACTCAATGGCTGAGGCCAACACGGCCGCGCCATCATCACGAGTCAAGGCGCCCTGCCCGACAATAATCATCGGGTTTGCAGCACTTTTCAGCGTATCAGCAAAGCTCTGCTTACCGGCCAGCAAATCGGCCAGCGTGTCGGCACCCGCACCGATAAACTCGGTTTCATAGGTCAAATTGGTCGCTTCGCCAATAGCCGCAATCGGGAAATCGCCCGCCAGATAGCGCTTGCGGATGCGCGCATTCAAAACCGGCGCTTCGAGCCGCGGATTAGAGCCGATAAGCAGCAGTGCACCGGCTTCTTCAATACCAGCAATGCTTGCATTGAACAGATAATTACCGCGCGGGCCGGAGATCTTCGCGCCGTCTTGGCGGCAATCAACATGTGGGCTTTCGAGCGCGTCCATCAACCCCTTTAAGGCAAATTGACCTTCGGCGCATACCAAATCACCGGCAATCGCAGCCGTTTTGTTGCCCTTGCCGTTTAATTTGCTCTCAACCAAATCAAAAGCCTCGTCCCAGCTCGCAGGCACCAGTTTGCCATCGCGGCGAATAAACGCGCGGTCGAGGCGTTGCTTGTTTAGCCCGTCCCATACAAAGCGTGACTTATCCGACAGCCATTCTTCATTCACATCATCATGATTGCGCGGCATGATGCGCATGGCTTCGCGGCCGCGCATATCAACCCGAATATTGCTGCCCAGCGCGTCCATCACGTCAATGGTTTCGGTTTTGCGCAACTCCCACGGGCGCGCGGTAAAGGCATAAGGCCGCGAGGTCAGCGCACCGACCGGGCATAGGTCAATCACATTGCCCGACATTTCACTGTCCAGCGAGGCTTCCAGATAGGTGGTGATTTCCATATCTTCGCCGCGCCCAATCGCACCAATTTCCGGCACGCCGGAGACTTCTTGCGCGAAACGCACACAGCGCGTGCAGTGAATGCAGCGCGTCATAATGGTTTTGACCAGCGGCCCCATATTCTTGTTTTCAACGGCGCGTTTATTGTCTTCAAAGCGGCTGGCATCTCCACCAAAACCGAGCGCCTGGTCTTGCAAATCACATTCGCCGCCCTGATCGCAAATCGGGCAATCGAGCGGATGGTTGATGAGTAGAAATTCCATCACCCCTTCACGCGCGGTTTTCACCGTGTCGGACGTGGTGCTGACCACCATATCGGGAGCGACCGGCATGGCGCATGACGCGACCGGCTTGGGCGCGTTTTCAACTTCTACCAGACACATGCGGCAATTACCGGCAACCGACAGCCGCTCGTGATAACAAAAGCGCGGAATTTCAGCACCCGCTTTTTCGCAAGCCTGCATGATGGTTGTGCCAGCTTCGACCTCAACCTCAATGCCGTCAACAGTGACTTTCAGATTATCGCTCATTATTCCGCAGCCTCCTGCATCGGCCCATTAGCCAAACGCTCTTCAATCACCGGACGGAAATGGCGGATAAGCCCCTGCACCGGCCAAGCGGCGGCATCGCCCAGCGCACAAATCGTGTGCCCTTCAATTTGTTTGGTCACTTGCAACAGCATGTCGATTTCTTTCGCCTGGGCGCGGCCTGCTGCCATTCGCTCCAAGACGCGCCACATCCAGCCGGTGCCTTCCCGGCATGGTGTGCACTGGCCGCAGCTTTCATGTTTGTAAAAATGCGAGATGCGGGCAATCGCCTTAATAATATCGGTCGATTTATCCATGACAATCACCGCCGCCGTGCCCAAACCCGACTGCACGTCTTTCAGACTGTCAAAATCCATCAGTACCGTGTCGCAAATTTCCTTCGGCAAAAGCGGCACGGAAGAGCCGCCCGGAATAACGGCCAGCAAATTATCCCAACCGCCACGCACGCCACCGGCGTGCTTCTCCAGCAATTCCTTCAGCGGAATGCCCATTTCTTCCTCGACATTGCACGGATTATTGACGTGACCGGAAATGCAAAACAGCTTGGTGCCGGTATTGCCTTCACGCCCCAATCCGGCGAACCAGCTACCGCCACGGCGGCAAATGGTTGGTGCAACGGCAATGCTTTCGACATTGTTCACCGTGGTCGGACAGCCATACAGGCCCATATTGGCGGGGAAAGGCGGCTTCAAACGCGGCTGGCCTTTTTTGCCCTCAAGGCTTTCAATCAGCGCGGTTTCTTCGCCGCAAATATACGCGCCCGCGCCGTGATGCACGTAAATGTCGTAATCCCAACCCGAACCAGCAGCGTTTTTACCCAACAATCCGGCCTCGTAGGCTTCATCAACAGCGCGCTGCAGAGCTTCGCGCTCGCGGATAAACTCGCCGCGCACATAAATATAACAAGCATGTGCGCCCATAGCGAAACCGGCCAGCAAACAGCCTTCCAGCAACTTATGCGGTTCGTGGCGCATGATATCGCGGTCTTTACATGTGCCCGGCTCAGACTCATCGGCATTGACGACCAGATAATGCGGACGGCCATCGCTTTCTTTCGGCATGAACGACCATTTTAGACCGGTCGGAAAACCGGCCCCGCCACGCCCGCGCAGACCCGAGGCTTTGACTTCCTCAATCACCCAATCGCGGCCTTTTTTAATCAGCTCGGCGGTATTGTCCCAGTCACCGCGGCCTTTGGCCGAGGTCAAACCTGCCCCCTCAAAGCCGTAAATATTCTGAAAAATCCGATCTTCATCGCGCAGCATTATTTGTCACCCTTCAAAACGGTTAAGCCACCCTCAGGCTCTGACGCGCGACGGCTGTTCTGCGGACCGGTCGCGACTTCATTTCCCTGACGCAAATCATTCAAAATCTGTTCGAATTTCTTAGCCGTCAGGTCTTCGTAAAAATCATCATTAATTTGCACCATAGGCGCATTAACACAGGCACCGAGGCACTCAACTTCAAGCCAACTCAGCTTACCGTCTTCGGTAATCTCACCCTGCTCACCAATCATCTTGCGGCACACATCTTTCAACTCATCAGCGCCACGCAGCCAGCACGGGGTTGTGCCGCAAAGTTGCACAAAATGCTCGCCGACCGGCGAAAGATTGAACATGGTGTAAAAGGTCGCCACTTCTAGGGCGCGGATATAAGGCATGTCCAACATATCAGCGATATGGCGAATGGCAGGTTCGGGCAGCCACCCACCGGCTTGCTTTTGCGCTTGCCACAAAAGCGGAATGATTGCACTGGCTTGGCGGCCTTCAGGATATTTGGCAATTTGCCCTTCCGCCCAGCTTAAATTTTCGGGCGTAAAAGCAAATTCGCTCGGCTGTTCTTCATTGAGGCGACGCACACTCATCGGTCAACCTCTCCGAACACAATATCCAGCGACCCGAGAATGGCTGAAACATCGGCCAGCATATGGTCGCGGCTCAAATAATCGAGCGCATGCAAATGGGCAAAGCCCGGGGCGCGAATTTTGCAGCGATAGGGCTTATTAGACCCATCGCCGACCAGATAAACGCCAAACTCGCCTTTAGGCGCTTCCACGGCGGCGTAAACTTCGCCTTCCGGCACGTGATAGCCTTCCGTGTAAAGTTTGAAATGGTGAATCAGCGCTTCCATCGATTGCTTCATCTCAGCGCGTTTCGGCGGCACGATTTTGCCGTCCTGAGATGACACCGGCCCATCCGGAATATTGGCGATACACTGGCGTATGATTTTTACGCTCTCGCGCATCTCGTCCATACGCATCACATAACGGTCATAGCAGTCGCCGTTTTTGCCCACCGGCACGGAGAATTCCATATCGCTATAGGCTTCATAAGGCTGACTGCGGCGCAAATCCCACGCTAAACCCGCGCTGCGCGCCATCACGCCGCTCATGCCCCAATTCATCACATCTTCTTGGCTAACAATGCCGATATCGACATTGCGCTGCTTGAAGATACGGCTATTGGTTAACAGCCCCTCAATGTCGTCAAGCACGGTGAGAAAGTGGTCGCAAAACGCGTCAATGTCGTCGAGCAAATCTTGCGGCAAATCCTGATGCACACCACCGGGGCGGAAATAAGCGGCGTGAAGCCGCGCTCCGCAAGCGCGCTCATAGAAAATCATCAGCTTTTCGCGTTCTTCAAAACCCCATGTAATCGGGGTCAGCGCACCGACATCAAGCGCTTGTGTGCAGACATTCATCAAATGATTGAGAATGCGGCCAATCTCGCAATACAGCATGCGGATATATTGCCCGCGCTTGGGCACTTCAACGCCCAGCATACGTTCAACCGCCAATGCGAAAGCGTGCTCTTGGTTCATCGGCGACACATAATCAAGACGGTCAAAATACGGCACGCTTTGCAGATAGGTTTTGTGTTCAATCAGCTTTTCCGTGCCGCGATGCAGCAGGCCGATATGGGGGTCAACGCGCTCAACGCGCTCGCCGTCCAAATCCATGACCAGACGCAACACGCCATGCGCGGCCGGGTGTTGCGGGCCGAAATTAATGGTGAATTTGCGGTCATCATTGGAGGTTTGCGTAGCTTCTGACATGCTTAACCCTCCTGCCCGTCTTGTTCGGCTTTTTCATCGCCCGGCAACAGACCGGCGGCTTGCGCGCCTTCCCACGGGCTTTCGAAATCAAAATCGCGAAACTCTTGCACCAGTGAGACCGGCTCTTGAATGACTTTCTTGCTGTCATCGCAATAGCGCACTTCAACATGACCGGTCAGCGGAAAATCTTTGCGCAGCGGATAACCTTCAAAGCCGTAATCAGTCAGCAAGCGGCGCAAATCAGGATGGCCGGAAAACAAAATACCATACATATCGAAGGCTTCGCGCTCATACCAATTGGCGACTTCAAACAGCCCTGTCACGCTCGGGACTTGGGTTTCCTCACCCGCTTGCAGCTTGACGCGAATTCGATGATTTTTGCTCATCGACAGCAAGTGATAGATAACATCAAATCGCAAAGGACGGTTCGGATAATCGGCACCGCATAAATCAGTCAGCTGGGTGAAGCCACAATCAGGGTCATCGCGCAGAAAGCGTAAAACGGGTTCAATATTCCCCGGGTTCACATCCAGCGTCAATTCACTAAATTGAATGTCATGCCCGGCCAGCTTGTCTCCAAGACCGGCAGCGATATGCCCAGCGAGGTTTTGCAAATCCGACATAGCTCGTCCTACCGCTCAATCGTGCCTGTGCGGCGAATTTTCTTTTGCAGCAGCAAAATGCCATAAAACAGCGCTTCTGCTGTCGGCGGGCAGCCCGGCACATAAACATCGACCGGCACAACGCGGTCGCAACCGCGCACCACGGAATAAGAATAGTGATAATAGCCGCCGCCATTAGCGCATGAGCCCATTGAGATGACATAACGCGGCTCGGGCATTTGGTCATAAACCTTGCGCAGCGCCGGTGCCATTTTATTGGTCAGCGTTCCCGCCACAATCATCACATCAGATTGGCGCGGACTAGCGCGCGGGGCAACGCCGTAGCGTTCAATATCAAGGCGCGGCATTTGGATATGCATCATTTCAACGGCACAGCAAGCAAGGCCGAATAGCATCCAGTGCAGTGAACCGGTACGCGCCCAGTTAATCAAATCTTCTGATGAGGCCAGCACAAACCCCTTATCAGCCAGTTGGTCAGAGACTTGCTCATAATACGGATCGGCCATCGGCGCCGGCAGGTTTTTTTGTAGCTGGTTAAAATCTTGGTCTGACATGGCGCTTCCAGTTCCTTGCTTCAATCCCAATCGAGGGCACCTTTGCGCCACTCATAAGCAAAGCCGATAGTGAGGACGGCAAGGAAAAACATCATCGACCAGAAACCGAACAGGCCGACTTCGCCAAAAGCGACCGCCCACGGAAATAGAAAGGCCACTTCGAGGTCAAAAATAATGAACAAAATGGCTACGAGATAGAACTTCACATCAAACTTCATGCGGGCATCGTCAAATGCCTCAAAGCCACATTCGTAAGGGGCATTTTTTTCGGGGTCCGGATTGGACGGCGCAACGAGTGCAGGCACAAGCAAAAGGGCAGCAGTTATTAAAGCAGAAAGACCCATGAAAATGAGTATCGGATAGTAACTGACTAGCAAATCATGCATCGCGTTGGCTCTTTCGATTTAGCGGCCAATAAGGCCTGAAAGACTCGCCTTATTGGCGCGGAGTATAGTGACCCTTCGGTGCTTTGCAATAGCATTTCAGGCTCTTTTTTATGGCATTTTTCTAGGGCATTTTCCGCCCCAAAATGGACAATGCGTCCTTTTGTCAACGTATGTCTAAAAGCGCCATTTCAACGCCAGAGCTGCGGAATTTCCGTCACTGTCATCATCGCCGGTAGCTCTCTTTAAGCTGAAATTAGCGGTGATATCATCATTGAATTCGTAATCGACACCTAGCGCAATCGAACTAAGGGCGATGGCAGACATATCAATAGGTACTGATTGTGTAGCGCCCCCGATAGAATAAGAAAAATTAAGCCCCGAACCAGTGTCGAAAACATTATGTTCTAACTCAATGAAGCCGCTAACGTTTTTGCGCGAGAAAGAATTATAGCGTTCATATTCAAGCTTCAGGCGTCCGCCGACTGAGGTAGATTGCAAATCGCTACCGGCGGCAGAAATATATGATTGCTCTTTATAGCTATCGTTGTTCTCATTGTGCAGAGAGCCGCCGAGGCCAAGTTCCAGATTTATCCGATATGGATTGCGCCGCGTCAACCGTCCCTTCTTGCCCCAAATACGCATATCAAATAGAGCCTCAAAGGCAGCATCAAGATAGATTGCATCAAAGGAGGATTCGAGGTCGAAGCGACCGCTGCTAACCGTGTTGGACAATACAAGCCTTGACATATCGGTTTGGCCGATACCTGTAAGAGCCATGGCCGAGAAAGAGAACGGGCCGATAGCCAACAAATCGCTGAAACCGATACCGATCCCTTGATAACTCTTATCAAAAGTGAAGGTATCATTATCAAGTTCAAAAGAGCTTTCTTGTGCCGTCAGAATTAGCTCTGCTTCAAACCAGCCAAAAATGGATTGCTGAAAAGTCTGCACGAAGCCCGAGCGGTCGCCCTCCAGAGTAAACTCACGGTCAGTGCGACGCTCGTTTTCCAGCTCATCGACAAAGGCAAACGAGCGAAAGCCACCTTTTTCTTTGAAACGTCCCAAGCGACGCCAGATATTTCGAGCTCCTTGGGCATGATGAGCATGAATAAGCGGCACTGCCTGCAAATTTGTCGTAGCCGGAGAAAACCCGCTGCCGTCTGTTTTCTCAACATCGTTCAAAAAGAACCGGAATTGCTCCGTCGGGAACTCATAATAATAGCTAGCATTGTTTACGCCGCTAACATTGACCCTGTGCTTTTGCTCTTGCGTGTAATTTGTTGCCGTATCCAATGGGATGATTGTGCCCGCAATAATCGCGCCATCGGACAAATTTACGGTTGATCCTCGCCCTTCTAAGGCAATCGCAACTGGGTTAGCCCCACCCGCCAAAACCGAACCTGAAATGCTGATGACCGAAGACCCACCGGCCAAAATCGCAGGGGATGCCGTGGCGCTGATAATACCACTATTGGTAATGTCTGCTTCGGCGCCGCTCATATTGACCGCATGGCTACCATTATCCGCAATTATTAAGCCGGCATTATTGAGCGTATAAATTTGTCCGGTTGCCGCCCCAATATCGGTTTCAAAAGCATCGGAAGCAGCGCGAATAATGCCGGTTGCCGTATTGGTGAATTGCGGTGCTGGGGTTCCCGCATCAACAACGAAATTGCTAAAGCGCACCGCATGCGAGCCGCCTGCTTCAATGCGCCCGCTATTGCTGAACACGGTTTCCTTACCGCCCCAAGTTGAAAATGCTGTATTGCCCGCCGTCACCTCAATTGTGCCGCTATTCATCACATTCACCGCATCGGTGAAGCCCGACAAAATAACAGCATCTCCGCTGCGGGCACTGATGGTGCCAAGATTATCGAAATCAAGCGACGGGGTTGCCAATTGGTGGTCAGCATAAATGGCGTTGCTGCCATTTGATGAAATCGTTCCGGTGGCTGCATTTTCTATCGCCAACTCACCGCCAAAGCCGGTGAAGCGCAACACGTGATTGGCTGAAGAAGAGCTGGCGGAAATCGAGCCGCTATTAGCAAAATTGAGGCGGGCATTATTGGTCGATGGCGCCAAAACAACTGTCTCATTGGCAGCGGAAATAGTGGCGGTATTGCCATTGATGAGGTTCAACAAAGCCTCAAAACCAGAGAGTGATAAAGCGCCGTTGCCAAATGCGCTGATGGTGCCACCAACATTATTATTGAAATCAACCTGATGGTTGCCAATATCTGAGAAGCTGACCGCTGAATCACCGTTTATTGCGCGAATAGTTCCATTATTGTCAAAATTCACCTGCTCATTAATGTCGAGCAACGTCACCGTCTCGCTATCAGCGTCAATGCGCCCACCCGATTGGTTATGGAACACCACCATATCATTGCTGACCAGAGCTGCATTATTCATGTCAACATAAACAGCACGGCTGCCGGCACTTTCGATGGCACCGCTATTGGCCAAGGAAAAGTTTGCCGAGACATCGGTGAGATTGATAAGATGGTCGGCCCCGCTATCCGTGGCCGTCAGGGAGCCGCTATTGGTAATGGATGTCGTCGCACCAACCGCGTCTTCGAACAAAAGCACCGCATTATTGGCCGAAATCGTGCCGCTATTATTGAGCGTGATGGCGGAGATATCGGCGCTATCACCTTTCAGGTAAATCGCCCTATCACCAACCGCCTCTATGGTGCCCGTCGACGCGTTTGTCAGGCTGACGGCATTATCGCCAATATCGGTAATGCGAATGGCGTTGTTGCCTTCGACCGCTGCAGTGGTCGATGTCGCTTCCCTGCCGACACTTATTGAACCACTATTGTTTAAAGTGAAACTGGCGGAATCAGCGTCCAAAAAAATTGTGCCTCCGCTATTGGCATCGCTATTGGATAACGAATTGCCGACCGAACTAATAGTGGATGATGCGCCCGTGGTGATTGAAATCGCATCGACAGAGGCTGCGAAAGCGCCATGAATGGCAGCCGGAGCGTTGCCCGGTTGGGCTGTTCCCGCCGTGATAGAACCAAGATTTGAAATCACCATGCTGGCGCCGGAGAAACCGTCAAGCAGGAGGGCGTAATTGCCGCCTGCGGTGATAGAACCGCTATTGCTGAAAGTTGAAAAATTTGAATTGCTCAAGTCAACAGCATTGTCTTGCGTGGCCGAAATAGAGCCCTCATTGCTGAATGTCACATTATCATTAGCGCCATTGAAACCTGCTAAAACCAGAGCATTGTCAGCATTTGTAGAAATTGTGCCGCCGGATACGTTGGTAAAGGCAATGGTCATGTCCTCGCCCGCTTCTTTTACCAAACGTAGAGCATATTTATCGCTGTCAGGGTCAGGAAAAAGGCCGCTGAATTCTTGCGCGGCAGTTATTTGCCCTGAATTTGCAATCACCACAGTGCCACTCAAATCGGTAAAGTTTATTGTTTGGTCAAGCGCCGAAACAGTGCCGCTATTGGTAAATTTCAAATCGCTTATCGTGCTGCCCGCAATCGCATATTGGCGACCGGCCGATATGGTTCCGGAATTGGTCAGGCAATAATCATCGGTTGCGGCATCGGCATCGCATGCAAGCCCATCAATTAGCAGACCGTGATCGCTCGTTGAGCTAATCGTGCCACTATTGGTAATCGTGCCCTCATCATCAATTGTGCCGCTTCGGTGCAAGCGCACTGCATAATTATCCGTCGCTGTTGCATCGGCATCATTGATTTCTTGCGTCGCAGAAATGACCCCGCCATTTGAGAAATTAATCTTGCCGTTCACCGTTTCCAAATTGACGGTTCGATCGCGCGCATCGATCAGCCCTGTTGTGCTGGTAAAACTAATATCGCCCATCGTGCCGGTCAGCGCTATGGCCTGATCATTGGAAAGGCCGGGCGCCACGCGATGAGCGCGAACATTTCCGGCGTTGGTCAAGCTTATATTTCCGGTCACGCCCGAAGCAGCGATTGCCAATGAATCCTCGGCAATAATGGAAGCCCCCGCCGCATTGGCTAAGCTAATGTCACCACTCACGCCATCCAATAAAATAGCATTTTGCCCGGTAGCTTTAATTTCACGACTGCCCGAATTAGTCGTCACAATATTACCACTCGAATTCACGACATAGCCATTATGGATTGCAATAACGGAGGAGGTGCTGCCTGATGCGCCGGTCAAATCAATCGCTTTCTGATTGGTGTTGATTGAACCCGAATTCACCAGACGAAAATAACCTTCAAGGCTTCGTAAATTTACGGCGTGATTAGCATTACTTGAAATCATGCCCGAATTTTCTAAAAAGACGAGACCTTCAGCCCCTTCGCCGTAAATTGCATTATTATTGCCGCTGGCATTGCTTGAAACGGAACCACTGTTATTGAAATCCAAGCGGCCGCCATCTAAAGCAGAAAAATCAAAGGCTTGGCTGGTCGCCGCGGTGATAGAGCCGCTGTTGCTGACATCGACATCAATCTCGCCACCGGCAGCATTCGTGTCTTCAATCACAAATGCGCTGCTAGTCAAGGCCGATATGGTGCCACTATTGACCACGGCCATTTCCACCTTTTCGGCAGCCGAACTATTGCCTATTTCCAGCCGTTCGATAGCACCATCATTATCGATCAAAGAAGATGGCGAGGTGCTATTGTTGGTTGTTATGGTTCCTATAATTGAGCCGATATTCAAATCGAGGTCGAGATATGCCGTCCCCGACAGATCAATAGAGTCGACTTCACCCGTATTGGTTAAGAAAATTCCTTCCGTAATATCGGTCGCATCAAGCTCGGAAACATTAGCTGAATTGGCCATGGTGATATTTTCGGCCGCGGCCAAGTCAATGATTTCAATGGCTCCCGACAAGTTGAAACTGGAATCGCTAACCCCGGCCAACCCCATTGTACCAATTGTAGCGGATACATATCCGACAGTGCTGTCATCGCTATCTCCGACTGTGGCTGATGATGTCACCGTTAAATCCGATGCACCGTCCAAATCAATCTCGTCAATTTGTCCGGCCAGGTTCAGCACTGCATCATTGATTGCATTGGCACCACCCAAGTTAAGCAACCCATCAACTTCAACGCTGTCGTTCAACGTAAAGATAATGTTCGATTGGCCAACTTGGGCAGCTATGTTGCCTCTCACTTGACCATTAAAATTGATAATTTGGTCGTCGGTCACTGTCCCACCAACAAAGGAAAAACCGTCGTCATCAAAATAATTCTGAAGAGGGCTAGTCTCAATTAAATTGTCAGTTACGCCAGACCTATCAGTTAAGCCGTCTCCATCATCGTCAAAATCTCCTAAGACATTATCTACCCGCGACACACCACCGATACACACTCCCGAAATGTCAATTTCATAGTTACCTTGAGTGTTAATATGCGCCCAGTTATCAAAAATATGAATTGGCGAGGGAATAATTGACCTACCACCGGTAAAGCCCTCATCCCGGTCCGGAATTAAGGCATCGGTCATGTCAGGGGTACCTAGAGTAATATTGATTTCGCTTAGTTCTATTGAACTATTTGAGTTTAAGTCGGTGAAACAATAACCAGGGTCTGCTGTTTGAATTGCCCGCGATGGAACCCCAACCCAACCTTGAGCAAGCGCAAAATGAGGGCGCAAAGCCAGCACCAGCCAGATAATTAGAACGATGTAGATTGAGCGCAACATCGGAAAGACAAACCCTTAAAACAGACTTAAAAAACTAGCCCGATTCTAGAAGCGAAACTTGCAACAATGCAGCAGAATAATGTGGATATGGCGGGAGTGACGGGACTCGAACCCGCGGCCTCCGGCGTGACAGGCCGGCGCTCTAACCAAACTGAGCTACACCCCCAACAGGTGTTGAAAACGGCTTTCCATTACTTACAGATTAGCAGGGAGTCAAGCCTGCGATATATACCAGTAATGGTGGGCGGTGACGGGATCGAACCGCCGACCCTCTCGGTGTAAACGAGATGCTCTCCCAGCTGAGCTAACCGCCCTCGGAAAAGTCGTGTAGCGCATCACTGAAAAAAAAGCAAAAAAAAACATCGGCCGCTCTTAAAAAAGAGCAGCCGATGCCGAAATGAAAAACGACGCTTAATTCACAGCATCTTTCAGTGCTTTACCGGCCTTAAATTTCGGCTGGTTGGAAGCTTTGATTTGAATAGCTTCGCCGGTACGTGGGTTACGACCTGTGGTCGCTTTCCGATGCGTTACCGAAAAAGTTCCAAAACCGACAAGACGAACTTCGCCACCATTGCTTAGCGAACCGGCAATGTTATCGAGAACAGCGTCAACGGCTTTCGTGGCGTCAACTTTTGACAGACCCGTGTCGTCAGCAACCTGACTGATCAAATCGTTTTTGTTCATGAGACCCTCCTTAAAATGGCTCAAACATATCGACAATAGAAGCCTATGCGCCGATTCAGGGCCACGTCAAAGAGAAAATTAGCGGTTTTTCCCCAGTCAAGACGGTGGTGTCTAGTGAGGTTGGGAGACTTCGCCGCCATTTTCGCTGATCAAATTGCGGCTGGCATAGTAGGCCTCTTCATCCCACTCAATCTCCGTTGGCGTTTTTTGCAGAGCATGCAAAAGGACCTGATCCATATTCTCCACGGGAATGATTTCCAAACCTTCTTTAATATTAGCGGGTACGTCTGCTAGGTCTTTCTCATTTTCCAATGGAATCAATACCTTAGAAATACCACCACGCAGTGCTGCAAGAAGCTTCTCTTTCAACCCGCCAATAGGCAATACACGTCCACGCAAAGTCACTTCGCCGGTCATTGCCACTTCTTTGCGAACAGGAATACCTGTCATTACGGAGACAATTGCTGTTGCCATCGCCGTACCAGCTGATGGACCGTCTTTCGGCGTTGCTCCTTCCGGCACATGAACGTGAATATCTTTCTTATCAAAAAGGGGTGGTTCAATTCCAAAAAGTGTGGCGCGGGAGCGCACGTATGATGATGCTGCATTAATTGATTCTTTCATAACGTCGCCCAATTTGCCGGTTGTGGTCATGCGTCCTTTACCCGGGAGCATTACGCCCTCAATGGTCAAAAGCTCTCCACCAACCTCCGTCCACGCCAAACCGGTCACAACTCCCACCTGGTCTTCAACCTCAGCAAGACCGAAACGGAACCGTTCAACCCCGGCATAGTCTCCTAGATTTTCTCCAGTCAGAGATACCGCTTCGCGCTCACCCTTTACGATTTCCGTTGTTGCCTTGCGAGCCAAATTCGCCAGTTCGCGTTTCAGGCTGCGCACACCGGCCTCACGGGTATACTTGCGAATTAGATTGCGGATAGCATCTTCACTTATCTCAAACTCCCCGACACGCAGGCCATGCTCTTCAATGGTTTGAGGCAGCAAATGCTCTTTAGCTATTTCAACCTTCTCATCTTCTGTGTAACCAGCAATGCGAATGACCTCCATACGGTCAAGAAGTGGACTTGGGATATTGAGCGAATTGGCCGTCGTAACAAACATCACATTTGAAAGGTCATAGTCGACTTCCATATAATGGTCGTTAAAGGTGTTATTTTGCTCAGGGTCTAACACCTCAAGCAAGGCAGATGACGGGTCGCCACGATAATCGGCACCTAACTTATCAATCTCATCAAGCAGCATCAGCGGATTGGTCGCCTTAACCTTTTTCATTGACTGAATGACTTTGCCCGGCATAGAGCCGATATAAGTCCGGCGGTGACCGCGCACTTCACTTTCATCGCGCACACCACCCAATGACATGCGAACAAACTCACGTCCCGTCGCAGCAGCAATTGATTTGCCCAGCGAAGTTTTACCAACACCCGGAGGACCTACAAGGCACAAAATCGGCCCTTTCAGCTTTTTCGAGCGTTGCTGTACGGCGAGATATTCGAGAATGCGCTCTTTGACTTTCTCCAAGCCATAGTGATCGGCATTCAAGATTTTCTCGGCATGAGTTAGGTCTTTTTTGATGCGGCTCTTTTTGCCCCAAGGCACGGCCAGCAACCAATCGAGATAATTGCGCACAACGGTCGCCTCAGCTGACATCGGGCTCATAGATTTGAGCTTTTTCATCTCGGCATCGGCTTTTTCTCGTGCCTCTTTTGATAATTTGGTTTTGGAGATTTGCTCTTCTAGTTCAGACAACTCATCGCCGCCTTCGTCGCCGTCTCCGAGTTCTTTTTGAATGGCTTTAAGCTGCTCATTTAAATAATATTCGCGCTGCGTTTTTTCCATTTGCCGTTTTACACGGCCTCGGATTTTCTTTTCGACTTGCAGGACACCAACTTCGCCTTCCATATGCCCGAGGATAACCTCAAGGCGCTTACCAACATCGATAATCTCCAAAAGCGCCTGCTTTTCATCAAGGCTAATGTTCAAATGGCCAGCAATTGTATCTGCCAGCTTAATGGGGTCATCAATTTGACTGACATTGGATTGCACTTCCGGCGGAATTTTGCGGTTCAGTTTAACGTAGCCATCAAATTGGCTCACGGCAGAGCGCATCAATGCTCGGATTTCTTCGCCATCATTGGCCCTTTCTTCCAAAGCTAGGGCACTTGCCTCAAAAAATGCTTCATTATCAATGTAGTCTAGTATCTTGGCGCGTGTTTGCCCTTCAACCAACACTTTAACCGTACCATCCGGCAACTTCAGCATTTGCAAAACCGAACCTATTGCGCCGATTTGATGCATATCAGCTGACCGAGGATCATCTTGATCACCGTCTTTTTGCGTAACCAACAACATATCCTTATCATTGGCCATCACATCTTCTAGGGCACGAATGGATTTTTCGCGACCAACAAAAAGCGGCACTATCATGCCGGGGAAAACAACAATATTGCGCAGCGGCAAAACCGGCAGCACAACTGGGTATTCAGTCGGATGTTCGAGATTATCACTCATCATTTCCACTTTCTTCTCGACGGCAATAGCTGTTTCAGTAACCTGCGATTCCAATAAGCTCTTCAACCCCTATGTGGTGGTCGTCCACATGGTTTTCAATGGTGACGTTTAAAAACTTCCCGCGACAAAATGGCGGACCCAAAACCACCATCTACCAGTCATGAAAAATCAAGATGCTGTTGGAGCCGCCGCTTCGTCTTCTTTTTTGGCGTAAATATAGAGCGGCTTGGCCGTGCCTTCGACAACTTCTTTGCTGATAACCACTTCTTCGACCCCGTCCATTGCAGGCAGTTCAAACATGGTGTCTAACAAAATACCTTCAATCACTGAACGCAAGCCGCGCGCGCCAGTTTTTCGCTCGATTGCCTTGCGAGCAATGGCCAACAAAGCATCATCCTGGAAGGTCAGTGCGCTGTCTTCCATGTCAAACAATCGTTGATATTGTTTCACTAAAGCGTTTTTCGGCTGACTCAAAATAGTTACCAGGGCGTTTTCATCCAGATCTTCTAAAGTAGCAAGCACCGGCAAACGGCCAACAAATTCAGGAATCAGGCCAAATTTCAGCAAATCTTCAGGCTCAAGCTCTTTTAAGAGCTCGCCAGTATTACGTTCATCTGGAATTTCCACTTTCGCATTGAAACCAATAGAGGTCTCATTACCACGCTGCGAAATCACCCTTTCGAGACCAGCAAAAGCGCCGCCGCAAATAAACAGTATATTGGTCGTATCGACTTGCAGAAATTCTTGCTGCGGGTGCTTGCGCCCACCTTGCGGAGGAACAGAGGCAACCGTGCCTTCCATGATTTTCAGCAAAGCCTGTTGTACGCCCTCGCCCGACACATCGCGGGTGATGGACGGGTTATCGGACTTGCGGCTGATTTTATCGACCTCATCAATATAGACAATGCCGCGCTGCGCCCGCTCGACATTGTAGTCGGCAGCTTGCAGCAGCTTCAGAATAATGTTTTCAACATCTTCACCGACATAACCGGCTTCGGTCAAAGTCGTGGCATCAGCCATCGTGAACGGCACATCAAGTATACGCGCTAGCGTTTGCGCCAGCAGCGTCTTACCGCAACCGGTCGGGCCGACCAGCAAAATATTCGATTTGGCCAACTCGACGTCGGCATTTTTCTGCGAATGGTTGAGGCGCTTATAGTGATTGTGCACGGCAACCGACAGCACACGCTTGGCGTGTGCTTGGCCGATAACATAATCATCAAGAACTTCGAGAATTTCGCTCGGCGTCGGGACGCCATCATCAGTTTTCACTAATGAGGCTTTGCTTTCCTCGCGGATGATATCCATGCACAACTCAACGCATTCATCACAGATGAACACGGTCGGGCCTGCAATCAGCTTTCGCACCTCGTGCTGGCTTTTGCCGCAAAACGAGCAATAAAGCGTGCTTTTGCTATCGCCGCTGCCAGTGCCGCCGCTGTCGCTTCCGCTGCCTACTTTACTCATACTTCAGTCCTTTCATCAGCCTATCAAAAGACTGCGGTTCTGATTCGTTAATTCACTTCACCACAAAGGTGGTAAAACGTGCAAGCGTCCCCTATTTAATTGGCTTTTTCATCGTCGGTGCGCTTGGTCGTCACTTCATCGACAATGCCAAAGTCTTTCGCTTGCTCTGCCGTCATAAAAGTATCGCGTTCCAGCGCATCTTCAATTTTTCGCAAATTCTGCCCCGTATGCTGCACATAAATTTTGTTCAGGCGGGCGCGCATATCGAGAATTTCTTGCGCGTGGCGTTCAATATCAGAAGCCTGTCCTTGAAAACCGCCGGAAGGTTGGTGCACCATAATGCGCGCGTTAGGAAGCGCGAAACGCATGCCGCTTTCACCCGCCGCCAAGAGCAAAGAGCCCATAGAGGCGGCTTGGCCGATGCACAAAGTCGCCACCGGAGCGCGGATATATTGCATGGTGTCGTAAATTGCCATGCCCGATGTCACCACGCCGCCAGGCGAGTTGATATACATGGAAATTTCTTTTTTGGGGTTCTCCGCTTCCAGGAACAACAGCTGCGCCGTAATCAGGCTGGCCATATAATCTTCAACACCGCCGGTGACAAAAATCACTCGCTCTTTCAGCAAGCGCGAGTAAATGTCGAACGCGCGTTCACCGCGGCTGGATTGCTCCACCACCATCGGCACAAGCGTGTTCATATAGGTATCGACCGGATCGTGCATTTCTGGCTCCTTATTAACTGCCACTAATGTGGGGTGTTTTGCCGCAAACGCCAAGTGCTAAAGGAGGCAAAAATGCCGCGGCACTATTTTATTTCTTGTTCGCGTCCTTTGTTGCAGCTGCTTTTTTGGCCGGCACCTTTTTCTTGACAGCAGGTTTCTTGGTGGCGGCTTTTTTTGCCGCTTCTTTTTTGGCCGGCGCCTTTTTGGCGGCCGGTTTTTTGGAGGCAGCCTTTTTTGCTGGGGCTTTTTTCTTGGGCTTGGGCTCTTCAGCTACTTCCGCACCCGGTTCCATCATCAGCTCTTCGAGCGACACTTTTTTGTCGCTGACATTAGCCAATTCACAAATGAAATCGACGACTTTTTCTTCAAAAATTGGTGCTCGAATTTGCGCCATCGCTTCTGGGTTTTGCTGAAAATATTCGAATACTTGCTGTTCCTGCCCAGGGAATTGCTGCACGCGCTGCATCAGCCCCTGGTTCAATTCTTCCTGGGTGACTTGAATTTCATTATTATTGCCGACCTCGGCCAACACCAATCCGGTGCGCACACGACGCTCGGCAATGCCACGATATTCAGCCCGCAAATCATCTTCGCTCTCGTTAAGGTCTTCAAGTTTTTTCTGATTGTTTTCAAGCTCTTGCTCGAATTGGTGCCATATTTGGTTGAACTCCATGTCGACCATGCTTGGCGGCAAGTCAAAATTGTGCCCGTCCGATAATTGGTCGAGTAAATCTTTCTTCATATGGCCACGCGACATTTGCTCATAATCGCGACCGATTTGATCACGCATCGCATCTTTGAGCTTTTCGAGGCTTTCCATGCCTAGAGAGGAGGCGAAATCTTCATTAATCTCGGCATCTTTCGGTTCGCTTACCTCGTGCACGGTGCATTCAAACACCGCCGCTTTACCGGCCAGTTCTGACGCGCCATATTCCTTTGGGAATGTAACTTCAACGTTTTTCTTGTCACCGGGTTTGGCGCCGACCAATTGCTCTTCAAAGCCCGGAATGAACTGACCGGAACCAAGCTCGAGGTCAAAGCCTTCTCCGGCGCCGCCTTCAAAGGCTTCGCCGTCAATGCGGCCGATAAAGTCAATCTTCACGCGATCACCATCTTTGGCTTTGGCGGTTTTGGCGCGGGCGACAAAATCTTTGCGCGAAGAAGCCAGGCGTTCCAGCGCTTCGTCGACGCGCGCATCATCAACATCGACAACCGGCTTTTCCAATTTCAGTTTGGAGAAATCGGCTAGTGTAATCGGCGGAATGACTTCATAAGTGACGTCATAAACAAGGTCGGCAGTGCCTTTGATAATCTCCTCAGCTTCACCGACCAGCTTAATTTCAGGCTGCATTGCAGGGCGCTCATCGCGCTCGGTCAGCATTTGCTGGCTGGATTCATTGACCGTTTCCTGAATGATTTCACCCATCAGCTGCTCGCCATAGGTTTTGCGGATATGCGCAACCGGCACTTTGCCCGGGCGGAAACCTTTCAGTTGCACCTGCCCTTTTATGCTGTCAATTTTATTTTCTAGCTTTCCGGCCAAATCGGCAGCGGTAACAGTGACTTGAACTTCGCGCGCCAGTCCTTCGGTGCTTACTTCCTTAATATTCATTCTCTTCCTCTTTTGCCTACCTTCGGCAGGCCATGTTTGGTGCGGGCGGAGGGACTTGAACCCCCACACCTCTCAGTACCAGAACCTAAATCTGGCGCGTCTACCAATTCCGCCACGCCCGCATGAAACTCATTGGGCGCTCTATAGCAGGAGATAAGCTCAAACGCCAGACTCTAAAGGCTAAAACGGATAAACCATGCCCCTTTAATTTCAATTAGACACTTTTTCCGATTGCCCTATGCTGACATGAAAAGGAATTTGTGATGACCGTTTACATTATTGCCCGTTTCAAAATTCACGACCGCGCCGGATATGACCGTTATGAGAAAAACTTCTTCGAAGTGTTTGAGCCCTATGGCGGCACCATGCTTAGCGTAGATGAGGAGCCAACGATTTTACAAGGCGAGTTTGATTTCACCCGCTCCGTCTTGCTCGAATTTCCGTCCGCCGAACAGGCAATGGCATGGATGACCTCACCCGAATATCAAGAGATTGCCAAGCACCGACTGGAAGCCAGCATCGGCAACGCGATTATGGTGAAAAAGCTGGAAACAGGTGAACTCCAAGAGCACTTGGCGAAATAGAGTTACGACCTTTTCCCTAGAGCTATCTTCAAATCCTTGGTCTCGTCACCCTGCGTGACCAAAGACAGACTTGTGCCATCGGTGTCGAAGATGGAGAGAGAACAATTTTCCGGCGCGAAGCTGACGACATCTGCTGCGCCGGTAGCGGCGCAATAAGCGGCATTGAGGGCGACGAAATGCGAAAAGATAACGACTGCCTGGCCCTTTAATGCGTTCAGCGTGCTCACCACATTTTCGTTCCAGCGCCGAAAATCAACGCCACTTTCCACACTCACTGGATCACTATAAAGCCCTTCCCATGTGCCGGTCATCACCCGGCGCAGCCAATTGGTGCGCGCCGTCAAATCTTCCAACGGCGGTGGAATTTCACCAACACCGGCTTCTATTTGCGGCGCCACGCCCCAAGCTGCGGCAAGCGGTGCGGCGGTTTCTTGGCAACGTTTGAGCGGACTAGAGTATATCGGCACGGGCGAAGCGACCAGCGCTTGCACTTTTTTAGACACAGCTTCAGCTTGTGCTTGCCCCAACTCATTTAGGCAGGGATCAGCATCGCCATCCCATCCGGCGGCGGCTTTGCCGTGGCGTATCATATAAATGCGGGTCATTTAATTATCCGGCGTGAAAATATTAATCTGGTTTTCGTTGACCCCCAGCGTGCCCTTCAGACCGATACCATCTTCTGCCATCAGGCGGTCGATCTGACCGCCCTCGCGGGTCATATGCGCGCAAAAGCGCTCGCCACTTTCCATGCGCCCGAGAATAATGCCATCAGCATCCTTACCCGCGACATGCGCCACCGTGTAACTCTCAATCGTGCCTGTGCCATCGGCTTTTGCAACAAAAGGCAATTTATCCATCGCGTCGATTTTGCCCTGCAACACGCTCGGCGCTTGGCGTTGCCAGTCGCCTTCAAACGGGGTGGTGGAATAAAGCCCCAGCGAATGCTTGGTCAAAAACCAGCCATTGCCGTTACAAAAACCTTTCCTGCCCGGATTGGCGCGCAGCTTTTGCGCCATCAGCGCCACTGACATCAGCGTGTAAGCATTGCCTGCCCCACCGAAATAAGGCAGACCTCCGGTAACGGTGAATGGGCGCGGGTCATCTTCAGCAATGCCTATTTCACGGCAAGCCACTTCAACCGCCACTGGGAAGCAGGAATAAAGGTCGAAGTAATCAATATCCGATACCTGCCAACCTGCCATATCCAACGCCAATTCGGCCATACCTTTCATGGCATGGCTGCGGTGCAGGTCGGGGCGTTCAATCGGGTTCCAAATATCATTTGCTTCAGCGCAGCCGTGCAGAAAGACCCATTTGCTCTCATCAATGCCCATCTCCCGCGCCTTGCCGACCGAGGTCAGAATAACCGCCGAGGCTTGGTCAATACGAATGACCGAATTCATATATTTTGGATAGGGATAACCAACCAAGCGATTGGCATCATTGACCGTGGCGATTTCCGTTGCCGTGCGCGCGACCGGAAACCAGCTATAGGGGTTTTGCGCCGCCACTTCGGTAAAGGGTTGCATCAGCTCACCCAGCTTTTGCATATGGGTCGGCATATCCCGGCCAAGATGATGGCGCAGCGCGTTTTCAAATATCGGATAGTAATTGACCGGATAATAGAGCATGTGACGCCTTTCAACGGGTGAACAGCCGTCTTTTTCCTCACCGATTTCCTCGAGCGGGCCATCAACATCATCGTTCCAACCGGAGCTCTGGCTGTGGTCAACCCCCTGCCCTAGCGCCGCCATAATAGAGCCAAGCCCCTCGCCGCCGACTAGAAGGGCCGTGCCGATATCGCCATTAGCGATCCGCTCGGCCAATTCATTAATCATCATTTGCGGAGAATTGCCACCGGTGGCCGCAATCAGCGCTTGCGTCGGTTCAATTCCCAAATGGCGCGCCACGCTGAGCCCGATATTATTATATTTGCCGAAAGGCAGATTGCGCCCTTCCGGCGAGTCGGTAACAAAGCGAATTCCCGCCACCGTGTCAATTTGCACCTTATTTAACGCTGCGTCGGAAATTGCGTTCTTCGCTGCCTCAGCCAGCAGCACCAGCGGTGATTTGGCTTTGCTTGCATCTTTTTCTTTTTGAACCGTTAGACCGCTGCCGACTAAAATAGGTGTATTATCGTTTGGCATAAAACTCTCCCCGCTTGGCGCCGAGTGTATCGGCAGCGGCTCATTATTTGAAGCCAATTATGCGTTTTGCGGTATTTTTTGTAATAAATGCATAAAAATTAGCCAGCTGTATAATTTTTAATCACGTTTGCGCAAATTGCTAGCTTGTTGCCTTCAAAGCCTTGACGAATCCAACAACTCAAATTTGGCACGGTTTTTGCATATTCAGAGGGAAAGAAAATGTTCAGGAGACGATAATGAAGAAGATTGAGGCCATCATCAAACCGTTCAAGCTGGACGAAGTCAAAGACGCCCTGCAAGAAGCCGGTATCCAAGGGATTACCGTCGTCGAAGCCAAGGGTTTTGGTCGCCAGAAAGGCCATACGGAACTTTATCGCGGCGCAGAGTACGTCGTGGACTTTCTTCCGAAAGTAAAACTTGAAGTCGTTGTGGCTGACAGTTTGCTTGAGGGAGCTATCGAAGCCATTAAAGGAGCGGCTGAAACAGGTCGCATCGGCGATGGCAAGATTTTCGTTTCCGACATCAGTGAAGCCATCCGTATTCGGACAGGCGAAACCGGAGACGAAGCTCTTTAACACTAATTTTTACTGACCAGATTTGGAGAATTCGAATGTCAGATGCTTCTACAGTTCAAAAAATGATCAAGGATAACGAGGTTCAATATGTTGACCTGCGTTTCACCGACCCGCGCGGAAAAATGCAGCACGTCACTTTGGATATCGACTTGATTGATGATGATTTCTTTGCCGAAGGCACGATGTTTGACGGTTCGTCAATCGCGGGCTGGAAGGCCATTAATGAGTCGGACATGGTTCTGATGCCCGACACCTCAACCGCGCGCCTTGACCCGTTCTACGCGCAACAGACTCTAACCTTATTCTGCAATATTTTGGAGCCGAATTCAGGCGAAGCTTATAATCGCGACCCGCGCTCAACGGCGCTGCGCGCCGAAGAATATCTGAAGTCCACCGGCATTGGTGACACGGTATATTTCGGCCCGGAAGCTGAATTTTTCGTGTTTGACGATGTTCGCTTCTCAACCGACCCCTATAATACTGGCTTTGCGCTGGACAGCACGGAGCTTCCGGACAATTCAGGAACTGAATATGAGGCTGGTAATATGGGCCACCGCCCACGCACCAAAGGCGGCTACTTCCCGGTTAATCCGGTCGATAGCGGCCAGGACCTTCGCTCGGAGATGCTTTCCGTGATGAAGGAAATGGGTCTCGCGGTCGAAAAGCATCATCACGAAGTGGCAGCTGCCCAGCATGAACTGGGCCTCAAGTTCGGCACGCTTACCAACATTGCTGACAGTCTGCAGCTTTACAAATATGTCGTGCATAATGTTGCCCATGCATATGGCAAGTCAGCAACATTTATGCCGAAGCCCGTTGCCGGAGATAATGGTACGGGCATGCACTGCCACCAGTCAATTTGGAAGGACGGCAAGCCGCTTTTCGCCGGTGACAAATATGGCGATTTGAGCCAAGAGTGCCTGTATTACATTGGCGGTATTATCAAGCACGCTCGCGCGTTGAATGCCCTGACCAATCCGTCAACCAACAGCTACAAACGTTTGATCCCGGGCTTTGAAGCGCCGGTTCTGTTGGCTTACTCAGCCCGCAACCGTTCCGCTTCTTGCCGCATTCCGTTCGCCACATCAGCACCGGGCAAGCGTATTGAAATCCGCTTCCCTGACCCGACCGCCAACCCGTATCTGGCTTTCTCAGCCATGATGATGGCCGGTCTGGACGGCATTGAGAACAAAATCGATCCGGGCGATCCGATGGATAAAGACCTGTACGAATTACCGCCGGAAGAATTGGCAACCGTTCCGCAAGTCTGCGGCTCGCTGCTCGATGCCGCCGAAGCGCTGGACGCTGATCGCGACTTCCTGAAAAAAGGTGGGGTGATGGATGATGACCAAATTGACGGTTATCTCGAGCTCAAGTGGGAAGAAATCTACAATTATGAGCACACACCGCATCCGATTGAATTCGACATGTATTACAGCGTCTAAATGAGACCATGACAGGGCGGTCCTCCCCCGCTCTCCAACAGAACGCCCCTGCTGCATATCAGTAGGGGCGTTTTTTGTTGCTGCCAGTTCAAGCACCAAAAATGAACGGAGAATAAAAGTCTCTAACCATTCCAATGCGCGTTATAGGCGGCGGCGGCTTTTTTCTCGCTCGACTGATAGCCGGTAAAGGCCTTGAACACGCCGAGGTCGAGATCGGGCTCGCGCCCCTCGCCCATATTGATGATTTGCGTGCACCACCAACCTTGTTGGCCCCAGCCATTCAAGGCGGCAAAAGTGCGGAACGGCGAATTGAGGCCGAGCAATGGGCGTAGAAATTTCGGGCCAATCTCCAACGACTTCTCAAAAATCGTCGTGGTGTCTTCTGAACCGTCCATCAGCTTATTGACAATCTGCGTATCAACACAAAGCGGACGACCGAGACCAATCATGTCGCAAGCATCGGCCGCCAGCGCCGCATCCATACCGGCGCGGGAGCGGAAGCCACCGGTCACCATAAGCGGGTTTTTGAACACGGCGCGAATGTCTTTCGCGTAATCGAGGAAATAGGCTTCACGCGCCACCGTGCTTTCGCGCAAGGATTCGGCGCGGTCAGGGTTCAGCGTCAAATTGTCGAGACCGACCAGCTTCGGCTGCTCATATGTGCCGCCGGAAACTTCCAGCAAGTCCAAACCTTCATCATTGAGCCAGGTGGCAACTTGCACCGACTCCTCATGCGTGAAGCCGCCTTTTTGGAAATCAGCCGAATTGAGCTTCAGCGCGACGGGGAATTTATCACCGACCGCTTTGCGCACGGTGCGAATGGCTTCCAGCAAGAGCCGCGCGCGGTTTTCAAGGCTACCGCCCCATTCATCGGTGCGCGTGTTCACATCCGGCGAGAGGAACTCAGACAGCAAATAACCATGCGCGCCATGCAATTGCACGCCGGTAAAGCCCGTGTCTTGGGCCACTTTCGCGGTATGGGCGAAGCGCTGAATAATGTCGAGAATTTCATCATGCTCCAGCGCGCGAGGCTTACCGAAAGCAGCACCCGGCATTTTCAACTGCACATCAGACGGGCCGACCGGGGTCGGCGCGACAGCGGCCGGTGTTTGGCGTCCGGCATGGGAAATTTGCATCCATAAATGCGTATTGTTTTTCGTGCCCGCCTCTGCATAGGCCTGCAGGCGCGAGATTTGTTCATTGCTCTGCTCGCCCTCAATCACCACATTGGCAGGGCGCTCGAGATAGCGATGGTCAATCTGCACATTGCCGGTCAGCAAAATGCCCGAGCCGCCTTCGGCCCAACGCGAATACAGCGTCACGTGCTTTTCAGTGGCGCGGTTTTGCTCATCTGCCAGACCTTCCGTCATCGCCGCTTTGCAAATCCGGTTCTTAATCTCTGCGCCACACGGCAAAGTGAATGAATTTTCTATATTAACGTTACTCATGAACTACCTCCCACGACTTGTGTCAGGTAAACTAGCAACCGAATCACAAACTGCAAGTGCGGAGTGCCTTATGGCGAAAAAGAAATCAGCCGATTTGTTCGATGAGGCACCGGCCCCCAAAGCCAAAAAAACTGCTGTCAAACCGAAGAAAAGCGCCGAAAAAGGCTATTCCGCTGCCGATATTGAGGTGCTTGAAGGGCTGGAACCGGTGCGCCGCCGCCCGGGCATGTATATTGGCGGCACAGACAGCCGCGCCATGCACCATCTCTTCGCCGAGGTCATCGACAATTCGATGGATGAGGCAGTGGCCGGTCATGCCAGCTTTATCGAAGTCGAATTTATGGAAGGCAATCGCCTGTCGGTGCGCGATAATGGGCGCGGTATCCCGGTTGACCCGCACCCGAAATATAAAGACAAATCCGCCCTTGAAGTGATTATGACGACACTGCATGCGGGCGGTAAATTTGGCGGCGAAGCTTATGACACATCGGGCGGTTTGCACGGTGTTGGCGTGTCGGTGGTCAATGCGCTGGCCTCCGACCTTGTGGTTGAGGTAGCACGCGACCAGACCTTGCATCGGCAAGAATTTTCGCGCGGCCTCGCCAAAGGCAAAGTGAAAAAAGTCGGGGAAGCGAAAAACAAGCGCGGCACCACGGTCAGCTTTGTGCCCGATGAAGATATTTTCGGCAAAATCCAGTTTGATCCGGCACGGCTCTATTCTATGGCGAAAGCCAAAGCTTATTTGTTCGGTGGTGTTGAAATTCGCTGGCGCTGCGACCCGTCGCTGATTAAGGACGAAGAAAAATGTCCGGCTGAAGACACGCTGAAATTCCCCAACGGGCTGCAAGACTATTTGGAAGAGCAAATCGGCGGGCGCGCTGTCGTCACGCCGCAGGCCTTTGCCGGTAAAGTGCAAAAAACCGGCGGCCACGGCAGTGTGGAATGGGCCGTCACTTGGGTCGCTGCCGGTATCGGCAATGCAGATGGCATGAATGCCAGCTATTGCAACACTGTGCCGACGCCTGAAGGCGGCACTCATGAGCAAGGCATGCGCGCCGCCCTGACCAAAGGGCTGAAAGCCTATGGCGACCGCATCAACAACAAGAAAGCCAACATCATCACCGGTGAAGATGTGATGGGCACAGCCGCCGCTTTAGTGTCCGTGTTTGTGCGCGAACCCGAGTTTCAAGGCCAGACCAAAGACAAGCTGGCGACGCCGGAAGCGGCGAAAATCGTCGAGACCACTTTGCGCGACCATTTCGAGCATTATCTCACCTCCGCCCCTGCCGACGCTGACAAGCTGCTGGGTTGGGTGATTGACCGCGCCGAGGAGCGTGTGCGCCGCCGCCAAGAAAAAGAGGTGAGCCGCAAATCTGCCGTGCGCAAATTGCGTCTGCCCGGCAAACTGGCCGACTGCTCACAAAAAGCCAGCGAGGGTGCGGAACTGTTTATCGTTGAGGGCGATAGTGCCGGTGGCTCGGCCAAGCAAGGCCGTAACCGCAAAAATCAAGCCATATTGCCTTTGCGCGGCAAGATTTTGAATGTCGCCAATGCGACCCAAGCCAAAATGCAGCAGAGCCAGCAAATCGCCGACCTTGTGCTGGCGCTCGGCTGCGGCATGGGTGCGTCTTATGACGAGGCGCGGCTGCGTTATGAGAAAATCATCATCATGACTGATGCCGATGTCGATGGCGCGCATATTGCCGCCCTGCTCGTCACCTTTTTCCATGAGCAAATGCCCGACCTTATCCGTCAAGGCCATCTTTACATCGCCGTGCCGCCGCTTTATCGCCTCGCGCAAGGCGCCAAAACCTTTTACGCGCGCGATGATGAACACCGCGAGGAATTGCTGAAAACCGAGTTTCGCGCCAATGCCAAAGTCGATGTCAGCCGCTTTAAGGGCTTGGGTGAGATGCTGCCCGCGCAGCTGAAAGAAACCACCATGATGCCCGGCTCGCGCACGCTGCTGCAGATTGAAATTCCGGAAGAAGAAAGCAAAGCCACGGCCAAAACGGTGAAAGATTTAATGGGCAATAAGCCGGAACTGCGCTTCAAATTCATTCAAGAAAACGCCGCCTTTGCCGGTGAGGATATACTGGATATTTAGACGGGCTTTACATTCCGGCAAAAACATCTATCTTCCGCGCCATGAAGACAGGTCAGGCCGTGGTGGCCTGATGTCAGGTCAGCATCAAAATATGTGGCCTGAGCGCGTGACCAAGACGCAGCTTCGCGTTTCGCCTCCCGTATTTCACCGGAAATGACGCAAACGAAACGCCCAACACGGAAAGACGCTATGACGTTTGATGATCTCGGGCTGGCTCCCGAAATAATGAAGGCCATTAATGATGTCGGCTATACTGAGCCGACCCCCATTCAGGCAGAAGCCATTCCGCAAGTGATTGCCAATCAGGACGTGCTGGGCATTGCCCAGACCGGCACCGGCAAGACGGCAAGCTTTACCCTGCCGATGATTCACCGCTTGATGAAAGGCCGCGCCAAGGCGCGTATGCCGCGCACGCTGATTTTGGAGCCGACGCGCGAACTGGCCGCGCAAGTGGCGGAAAATTTCGACCTTTACGGCAAATACACCAAGCTGACCAAAGCGCTGCCGATTGGCGGCGTGAGCTTTAAGGACCAAGAGCAGGCGATTATGCGCGGCGCCGATGTGCTGATTGCCACGCCGGGCCGTTTGCTCGACCATGTGGAGCGCGGCGGTGTGCTGCTGCGCGGCGTCGAGGTGCTGGTGATTGACGAAGCCGACCGCATGCTCGATATGGGCTTCATTCCCGATATTCAGAAGATTGTCGGCATGATACCCTTCACCCGCCAGACGCTGTTTTTCTCGGCCACCATGCCGCCGGAAATTACCCGTCTGTCAGAGCAGTTTCTCTCGGCCCCGAAACGTATTGAAGTAGCGCGGCCTTCTTCAACCAATGACAATGTTTCGCAAAAGCTGATTGATGTCGCGCCGATGAAAAAGCGCGAAGCGCTGCGCGATTTGTTTGAAAAAGAAGATGTCACAAACGGCATCATTTTCTGCAATCGCAAGCGCGATATAGGCGAATTGCTGAAGAGCCTGCACCGGCATGATTATAAAGCGGTGTCGCTGCATGGTGATATGGACCAGCATATGCGGCTTAAGATGCTCGACCAGTTTAAATCAGGCGAAGCGACTTATTTGATTGCCTCCGATGTGGCGGCGCGGGGTTTGGATATTCCGGCCGTCAGCCATGTGTTTAATTTCGATGTGCCGACCCACGCCGAAGATTATGTGCACCGCATCGGCCGCACCGGCCGTGCCGGTCGCACCGGTGCCGCCTTTACACTGGCGACGCGCAATGATGCGAAATATGTCGATGCGATTGAGCAATTGATTGATCGGAAAATCGACCGCGAAGCCTTTGGCCCTGCCAATGATGCCGAAAGCGACGACGACAAACCGCGCAAAAGCAGTGGCGGCAAACGACGCGGCGGACGCGGACGCAATAAAGATGATGGCGCGCGAGCCCAAGCCGAGAATAATGAAAACGGCGAACGCAATAGCACCGGCGGCAAACGGCGGGGCCTGTTGGGGCGAAATCGCCGTGGTGGCAAACCTGACGGCAATAGTAAGCCGCAAGAAGCCAAATCAGAAAAGCCGCAACAGCCAAAACAGTCTAAGCCGCTGAATAAATCGGGCGGCAAGAAAAGCGGCGATGCTTTTGAAGGCAATATGCCCGACTTTTTGAAATAGGCTTTTGTAAAGCTAGCGCCGTTGGTCGAAACGGCGGCCAATCATGGCGGCGGCGATATTGGTTTTTTGAATATCAATCGCCCCACCGGCAATGCCCCAACCCCATGCGTCGCGCATGCGCCGCTCCATCGGGTAATCTTTCGAATAGCCATAGCCGCCCATGAGTTGCACAGCGGCGCCGGTCACTTCGCGGCACATTTCATTGGAGAAGCATTTGCCGACCGACGAGTCGATAACGCTCGGCAAGCCGTCTTCGGCATTCACCGCCGCGCGATGAATGAGCAGCCGCGCCGCTTCCACCTTCATCTGCATTTCCGCCAACTTGATTTGCACGCCTTGAAAATCAACCAGCTCCTTGCCGAATTGTTTGCGCTCCTGCACATATGCCAGCACATCTTCCAGCGCACCCGAGGCTTGCCCCAAAGCCATAGTGGCATTGCCGCAACGCTCAAGGTCAAAGGCTTCCATCAATTTGCGAAAGCCACCGGCGGGCACGACCACATTTTCTTCCGGCACGGTCACATTATCGAGGAAAATATCGGCTGACGGCACGCCGCGAAAACCCATCAGTTCCTCTTGCTTGCCGAAGCTCAAGCCGGGCGTGTCTTTATGCACAAAAACCGCGCCAATGCCATTGGCGCCGGGGTCATCTGAGAGGCGGCAATAAACCAAATAGCCGTCGGAGTGACCGCCGCCCGAGCACCAACGTTTTTGCCCGTTCAGCGTTACCTTGCCGTCTTTAATCTCGCCTTTGGTGGTCAAATCGGTCAGCGCGCTACCCGCTTGCGGCTCTGACATGGAGACCGCCAACACCATTCCGCCCTTGCACACTTGCGGCACGATTTCTTGTTTCAATTTATCTGAAGCGAAATGCACCAACGCATGCACCGGCCCGACATTGGCCTCAAACAATGGGAAGGCCGAGGCAGATGAGATTTTAGCAAATTCCTCCAGCACCAATAGCGCTTCCAAATTGCCAAGCCCGAGGCCGCCGAGATTTTCAGGAATGTTAATGCCGAGAAACCCCATTTCACCAAGCTTTTTAAGCATATCGGACTTCACCGGATGGCCGGTTTCCTCGCAATAAGCCGCCACATCAGGCATTTCGGCACGGGCAAATTTACGCGCCGCATCGCGCAATTCGCGCTGTGCATCTGTCAGTTGAAAATCCATTATAAAACTCCCTGAGAGCGAACTATAGAAAGCCCATCGCTGCGCGTCCAGCGGGTGAATACGCGACAATCAAGACGCTTGATTTAGCCGCCTTTTCGCGACAAGCTGTGGGCCGAATTGAAATTTGGGAGAGTTACATGACTGACGCATATATTATTGATGCCTGCCGCACACCACGCGGCATCGGCAAACCGGGCAAAGGCGCTTTAAGCGATATTCACCCGCAGCATTTGGGCGCAACCGTGCTGAAAGCATTGGCCGAGCGCAATAAAATCAACACGGCGGAAGTCGATGACATTATTTGGGGCACCAGTGCCCAGCGCGGCACGCAGGGCGGCGATTTGGGTCGCATGGCAGCGCTTGATGCCGGTTATGATGTGCGCTCCAGCGCCATGACGCTTGACCGCTTTTGCGGCTCGGGCATTACCTCGGTCAATATCGCCGCGACCAATATCATGTCAGGCATGGAAGATATGACGATTGCAGGCGGCACCGAAATGATGTCGCGCTTCGGCACCGATGCGAAATCGGACTCGCCCTTCCTCGACAGTGGCAATAAGCGCTTGCGTGAAGTGCACCCGCAACCGCATCAGGGCGTATGCGCCGATGCCATCGCTACGCTAGAAGGCATTGACCGCGAAGCGGTTGACGCGCTGGCCTATGTCAGCCAGCAAAATGCCAAACGCGCCATTGAAGAAGGCCGTTTCGACAAGTCACTGGTTGCCGTGCATAAAGAAGACGGCTCATTGGCACTGGATAAGGAAGAGTTTCCGCGTCCGCAAACCACGCCGGAAAGCCTTGCCGAATTGGAGCCAAGCTTTGCCAAGCTGGCTGATATTCCGCTTGATGAAGACGGCACGACTTTCCGCAAGCTGGTTAACCAAGCCTATCCGGATTTGGAAATCAATCACGTCCACCATGCCGGTAATTCGTCCGGCGTTGTCGATGGCGCAGCCGCTTTGCTGCTGGCCTCGGAAGATTATGCCAAAGCCAATGGCTTGAAAGCGCGCGCCAAAGTGAAGGCCATCGCCAATATGGGTGACAGCCCGACCTTGATGCTCAATGCACCGGTTCCGGCCGCCAAAAAGGTTCTCGAAAAAGCCGGTTTGACGGTAGCCGATATTGACCTGTTTGAAGTCAATGAGGCTTTCTCTGTCGTCACTGAGAAGTTCATTCGCGACCTCGACATTGACCGCGAACACATCAACGTCAATGGCGGCGCAATGGCGCTGGGCCATCCGATTGGCGCGACCGGCTCTATTCTTGTCGGCACCATGCTCGATGAGTTGGAACGCCAAGACAAACAATTCGGTCTGATTACCATGTGCGCCGCAGGCGGCATGGCTCCGGCCATTATCATCGAACGCGTCTAAGCGCATTTCGATTGCAAGTTTTAGGGCGGTGCGTTTGCGCCGCCCTTTTTCTTGACCGCCAAGCTATTTTTCAGCAACATTGGCACAAATTGGGGGAGGTCGCCCATGCGCGCGCATTATAATCATCTGGACCCGTTTTTGACCGAAGACGATGCTGCCACCATGCTGCGTCTGGCCGAGAATTTCGGCAGTTTCGGGCCTTACGCCAATGAGGGAGAAAATGACGGCATTGGCGAAGATTTGCCGCAACGCTTTGACGCTGCCTTTAACTATATCGCGCATGGCATGGACGGCAGCGAAAACCAAGACGATATGCGCACCGCTGCGGCGCGCACCAATTATTTCCGCGAGACTTATGCCTATGGCGATGAGGTGAAAGCGCCGGGTGTTGAGCCGTTTATGAACCATCCAGCTTTGGCCGAAACGGCGCGCAAAATATCCGGCGTGGAGCGCATTGTGCCGGCGATTATTTTCGCCAATATCCTCATTCCTGGCCAAGAACTAGCCGTGCATACCGATGTGCCGGAATTTCGCGGTGCCAATCGCAAAGTGACGCCGCAATGGCTGCTCGTCACCATGCTGCATAGCGGCTTGTTTGATCAATGGCGCATCCCCATCACCACTTGCGTGTCATGGTTCGGCAAATCGAAAGGCGGCGCGTTTGCCTTTTACCCTGAGGGTACGGACGGGCCGCGCGAGGCCATTCAGTCGAACCATAATTCGGCCATCGTCATTGACACGGATAAAGTGTTCCACGGCGTTGACCGCGTTTACGAAACCAAGCCGGATATTCCCGTCATCAATAAAACCGCGCGCCTACACTTTATGGGCGACGACCAATGGCAGTTGCGTCATGAGGGCGATATTTTGGGCGATTATGATTGGTCGGAACTGCGCTATTCAATTTCGTGGAAAGGCTACTGCTTCATAGACGAGGCCGAAGAAAACCTGTGGCGCAGCGGCAGTGATGATTTGTCCATCGCGTTTATTTTGAACCGCATTGAAGAAGATTTGCGCGCCAAAGGCGTGCTGACCGGCGAGCGACCCGATCCGACAGCCTTCGCCACTATGATGGTCGGTCACTATATCCGCTTCCCGAAACTGCAAGCGGCGGCTGAGTAATTAACCCACCCAGCCTTGTAGTTCAGCCGCTTCGGCGCGCAGTTTTTCCGGCCCGCCGAGCAATTGGCGATTGGCCCCGATGCGCTTGAACCAATAATGCAAGCCCAGCAAATCGGTGAAGCCCATGCCGCCATGCACTTCCGTGGCTGTTCGCGCAACGAATTTACCAACTTCCTGCATATGCGATTTGGCCAGACACGCCATCAGTGATGCTTCTTCCGGCACATGGTCTTGCGCATAAGCGGCATACCAAATCATCGAGCGGCACGGCTCCAACTTGGCGGCCATTTCCGCGCACATGTGTTTGACCGCCTGAAATGAGGCAATCGGTCGGTTGAACTGGTCGCGGTCTTTAGAATATTCGACCGCTTTTTCCAGCATCATCGCCGCCGCACCCAGCGAGTCAGCGGCCAGTAAGACGCGCCCCGCATCGATCATTTTGCGCTGCGCTTGAGCGTGGTTGTTTCCTGCCACCTTAGAAGCGGCCGCATTGTCCAAATCCAATGTCAAAAGGGTGCGGGTCCGGTCAATGGTCGTCAATTCGGTTTCACTCACGCCCTTTGCGCCGCGCTCTACCACGACTAGCTGGTCGCCTGTGGTGAGCAAAAAATGCGTTGCGCCATCTGCGCCCATAACGAAACTGGCGCGGCCCGAAACCGTGTCGCCTGAAACGATAAGACCGGCATCATCGCGCCCGCCGATTGCCTCGGTCAGGCCGACGCCCATGCGAGCGCTGCCTGACGCGATTTGCGACAACCAATCTTCGTCGCCCGCTTCGCGCAAGCCGATAACCGCCATGCCATAAGCGGCGGTGAAGGCTGATGGCGAAACATGCCGCCCTAGCGTTTCTGATATTAGCGCCGCTTCCAATACGCCCATGCCGAGGCCACCTTGCGCCTCGGGCAGCAGCACGAAAGGCACGCCGAGCTCTTCCAGCCCTTTGTGCAAAGTCTCAGCCAGTGCGCCCTCGCCATCAACGAATCTGCGCACTTCTTCCAATTCAGACGCGCCTTCGAGATAGCGTCCGACGCTGTCTTGCAGCATGAGTTGGTCTTCTGACAATCCGAAATACATGGTCGCTGCTCCTAATTCGCCTTGAACGTGCCGGGGGCAGGTTTCGGCTCACGTGGCATACCAAGGCCGCGCTCACTGATGATATTTTTCTGAATTTGCGCCGAGCCGCCGCCGATAATCATGCCGAGGTCGAACATATAATGGGTTTGCCACATGCCCTTATCGCGCGCAAACGGGCTGTCTTCATACAGCATGCCATATTCACCCATCACATCAATCGCCAGCTCGGCCATTTGGTGATTAAGCTCGCAGCCCTGCAATTTGACCAGCAGACCCGCCATGCCCGATGACTTTTTCTCACTGGCCAAAGTGGTGAGGCGCATGCCGTTCATTTTCATGGCTTGCGCTTCAGCCTGCAGCCGCACCAAGCGGTCACGATAAACCGCATCATCGATCAGCGGTTTGCCGTCAATATGCTCTTTCTTCATAATCTCAGCGATGGAACGCAGCCGCCCCAAAGCGGCATCGGGGTCGCCCAACATGCCGCGCTCATGCGTCAGCGTCGCATTGGCGACCATCCAACCTTCGCCGCGCTGGCCGACAATCGAGGTTACCGGCACGCGCACATCAGTAAAGAACACTTCATTGAACTCGGCAAAGCCGGTCATGGTCATGAGCGGGCGCACTTCAATACCCGGCGTCTTCATATCGATCAAAATATAGCTAATGCCCTGATGCTTGGGCGCATCCGGCTCGGTGCGCACAAGGCAAAACATCATATCGGCAAATTGCGCGGTCGAGGTCCAAATCTTTTGACCGTTGATGACGAAATCATCGCCATCGACCACCGCCGCCGTGCGCAATGAGGCCAAGTCAGACCCCGCCCCCGGTTCGGAATAACCCTGACACCACACCATTTGGCCGCTCAATGTCGGCTTGATGTATTTTTCTTTCTGCTCATCCGAGCCCAATTCCAGCAAAGTCGGGACCAGCATGTTAATGCCCTGTCCGGCAATGCCGCCCGGCACACCTGCGCGGGCAAATTCTTCGGCAATAATGCGCGCCTTCAGCGCGTCGGGCTCTGCGCCATAGCCGCCATATTGTTTCGGATGGGTACGCGCTGCATAGCCGTGTTCCAACAAGACTTTTTGCCAAGCGAGACGCTTTTTACTCCGCACAGAGCGGTCGGAGCGGCTTGGTGCATTGCCCTTATTGCTGTCCAAAAAGCCGCGCACTTCGGCGCGGAAGTCTTCATATTCCTGCGTGAAATTCAGATCCATAACAAAACTCCCTTTAGCAAAATCTTAGGCAATCTGTTTTGGCAGCGCAAACCGATATTTTGCGATGCGGCAAGCGTGCAATTTGATTGATAAGCCCTGCCAAGCGCTGATATTGTCTCCGCATGCTCGACCGCTATCTTTTTATTCGTCTTTTGAAAAGTCAGCTTGCTTTGACTTTGGTTCTTTCTGGCGTTATCTGGCTGGTGCAAGCACTCAATCTGATCGACAAGGCGCTGACCGCCGGCACATCACCTTTAGAAACGCTGATGCTGTCATCGCTTGTTTTACCGCGTGTGCTAACCTTCACGCTGGCGCCCGCACTACTGATTACCGTAATCGCGCAAATGGTTCGGCTGCTTCAAGATTATGAATATTTCGCCCTCACCGCCGCCGGTCTCAGCCCGTTGCGCGTGATGCGGCCCATGCTTTTGCTCGGCCTAATCGTGATGATTTTGCAGAGTTTGCTAGCCTTCTATATTTCACCATTGGCCATGAAAGCCCTGCGACTCAGCTCGTTTGAGGGTGGTAATCGCATCGTTTTAGCGGAGTTGCAGCCAGGCGCGTTCAAGGACTTGAAGCCGGGGATGACCGCCTTCACCAGCGGACAGGACAACGACGGGCAATTTCTTGACCTGATGATTTACGATACCGCCAAGCAGAAACAAACGGTCACTTTTTTAGCTAAAAAAGCCGTTATAACCGAGCACAACGGCGAACCATATTTCATTTTGCGCGATGGCAGTCAGCATATTCAAGACGAGCAAAGCCAGGGACAAATTATCACGTTTTCGACATATCTTCTGCCCTTAAGCCAGCCTGAAACGACGCAAGCAAAGCCCATTGTCTTTAATCGGAACCACATGATGATTCATCAATTACTCAATCCGTCGGCCCATGGCGTGAATAATGAAAGACGTATCAACCGTATGCAGGGGCGCGGGCTGGAACTGATTTCCAACCTTGCTGCGCCTTTTATTTTCATGCTTATTGGCTTTGCCGTGATTACGGCGGGTGGCATTAGCCGCAGCGGTTATGGCCAGCGTATTATGGTCGCTATCCTGCTGGCCGTTATGTTCCAAATAGGTGTGATTGCGCTGGCCGATATAGCGGTTGAGCAAAACAGTCCGAGCTTGATATTCATTTGGCCGACCTTCTTCTTGCTAGCGCTCTTCGGCTTTATTTTGAAACAAAATGACCCTGACTTATTGGCAAGGGTTATTGGAAGGGCACGATGATTGGCACGTTGAATTTGTATCTGGTGCGTCGCTTCGCGCTATGGCTTGTCATTGTCACTTTGGGCTTCGGCACGGTGGCCATGCTCGGCGATTTTCTTGAAATGCTGCGCTTCGCCAATCGTTTCAATTTGGGCGCAGGCACCGCGTTTTATTTCACTTTGCACCGCCTGCCGCTTTTGCTGATGGACTTCCTGCCATTTATTTTTCTTTTCGGCTCGGTGTTTTGCTTGCTGCGCCTCAGCCAAGCGCAAGAACTGGCGGTTATTCGCGCCTCCGGTCTTTCGGTCTGGCAGTTTTTGAAGCCGTTATTGGTGTTTACTTTCCTGCTATCAATTCTGATTGTTCTCGCCGTTGAGCCGATTGGTGCGCAGTTGCACAATCGCTATACCGACAAACAGGCCGAACTGACCTCGCAAAAGTCAGGCTTGAGTTTCTCAACCGGCGGCATTTGGTTTCGTGAGGCGATAGAGAACGGCAGCTATATTAGCCGAGCGCGCGAGATTGATAACGCGCAAATGGGTCGCCTACTCGATTTGGAAATCATTTTACTCAATAGAGACGGGGCTTTTGAAAGCCGCATCACCGCGCCTTCGGGTGAAATCGGCAATGGTATTTTCCGCCTCAACAACGCTTCTATTTATCGCGGCACCGCGATAGCCAAAACCGTGCCGCAATTTGATTTGCCGACCGGTCTCGTGGCCGAAAGCCTGGCCGACAGTTTTGCCAATGCGCGCATCATTAATGTCTGGCAATTGCCCGGTTATGTTCTGGCCGCGGGCAATAGTGGCATTGACGTGACGCGCCATCAAGTCCGCTTCCAATCGCTACTCGCTTTGCCGATTCTGCTCGTGGCAATGGTCATGGTGGCCGCTTGTTTCTCTTTGCCGACAGGGCGCATGTTCTCTACCGGCCAAACCATCGGCATGTCGGTTTTAAGCGGCTTCGCATTGTTTTTATTCAATGATTTCATTGTTCTTATGGGTGAGTTGAAACTCATGCCTGCAGCGCTGGCCAGTTGGACACCAGCACTTATTGCCTTGCTTTTATCCATCAGCTATCTACTGACGACAGAAGACGGCTAGGGAGAGCTGTTTATGACTGAGTTGAAACTGGGAAATGAGTTTGGCGCACTGGTGGAGGGCGATTGGCTGCAAGCAGTTGAAACAGCTTTGCGCGGCAAATCTATCGATGGTCTCAATTCCACCGACCTAGCCGGTTTTGACCGCCGGCCGCTTTATACTGAGGCCAACAGCCAAACTGCAGCCGACCAAGCGGGTTTGCCGGGATTTGCTCCCTTTACCCGCGGCGCAGCGCCGCTCAACAATAAGTTTCTGCCCTGGCATATTGCCCAGCGCATCATTATCGGCCGCAAGGGGGCTGACAATGCCGCCATACTGACTGATTTGGCCGGCGGTGTGAGTGCGCTGGTGCTTGATTTCAGCTTACAGAAATTGGACAGCAAAGGGCTAAACACCCTATTGGCCGATGTCATGTTGGGTATTGCGCCCCTTTCGCTGGCTTCGGCCAATGCCGACACGGCGCACGCCGTGTTGGAACTGCTGGATAACCGCGGTGTCGGCGATGTGCCGCTATATCTCAACCTGTCTGCTGACGACGCAGCGTTAATGGTTGATTTGACGAAGGCGCGCGCCTCCGCCCGCTTGATGACTTCAAATGGCGCGGCGTTTCACGCGCAAGGTGCCGGAGTGCCGCAAGAGCTTGGCTGGATGCTGGCCGAACTGACCGAAGGCTTGCGCGCTTTGGAAGCAGCGGGCATAGACGCCGCCCAAACTTTGCCGAAAATTACCCTAACCGTCGCCGCCGATGTCGATTTCTTTGCCACACTGGCAAAGATACGTGCCGCGCGCATGTTGTTCGCCAATATCGCTGAAGCCGTGGGCGCACCCGATACACCGCCGCAAATTCATGCCGAAACAAGTTTACGCGCTTTTTCCGATGTTGATCCCTGGGTCAATATTTTGCGCGCCACATCCGCCGCTATGGGCGCAGGCATTGCCGGTGTCGATATGTTGACGGTTGCCCCGTGCTCGGCCACCAGCGCCAGCGACAACGCACTGACGCGGCGCATTGCCCGCAACACGCAGGTGATTTTACAAGAAGAAAGCCATATCGGCCACGTTGCCGATGCGGCAGGCGGTAGTTGGTATGTCGAAAACCTGACACAACAATTGGTCGAAAGCGCTTGGACCGAATTCCAAGCCATTGAAGCGGCGGGCGGTCTTTCCGCCGCCGCAGATACCATCAACGCCGCGCTTGCCGAGGCGCGCGCCACCTTCGATGTTGCCGTTGATAATCGCGCTATGCCGCTGGTCGGGGTCAGCGAGTTTCCCAATCTCGACGAAGCGCCACTGGCAACGGGCGGCGACAATGGCTATCGTCTGTCGGCTGCCTATGAGCAATTGCGCCATGCGGCGCAAATGGCCAAGCCGAAAGTGTTTCTTGCCAATATTGGCGAGATGACCAGCTTCACCCCGCGCGCCAATTTCGCCGCCAATATCTATGCGGCCGGAGGCCTTCATGCTGTCGGTGGTGATGGCGGCACCGATGCACAGGAGATTGCCGAAGCCTTCAAAAAATCCAATGCCAAAATCGCCGTGATTTGCGCCAGCGATGATGATTATGAAAGCCACGCGGCCGAGGTGGCCGCCGCGCTGAAAAAAGCCGGTGCGACGCATATCGCGCTGGCCGGAAAGCCGCGCGATATTGACGAAATTGACGCTTATTGCTTCGCCGGATGCGCGGCCTTGAGTTTCGTGCAAGAGATCCACAAAACATTGGGGCTGGCATGATGAGCAAGCTGCCTGATTTTTCAAAACTGTCTTTGAACCTCAACGCCTCGGCTGATGTCGGTGCTTGGCAAAACGCGGCCAAAGCGGCGCAAGACAATGAGGATGGCGCAACCCTGCGGCAAACGCCGGAGGGTATTGACGTTAAACCGCTTTATACAGCAGCTGATAGAGACGGCCTGCCCTATCTCGATAGCTATCCTGGCCTCGCGCCGTTTATTCGTGGGCCGTATTCGACCATGTATATCAATAAGCCGTGGACGGTGCACCAATATGCAGGTTTCTCTACGGCGGAAGAATCCAACGCGTTTTACCGCCGCAATTTGAGGGCCGGTCAAAAAGGCCTGTCCGTGGCTTTCGACCTAGCCACCCATCGCGGCTATGACAGCGACCATCCGCGCGTTTTCGGCGATGTCGGCATGGCCGGTGTGGCAATTGATTCAATCCTCGATATGCGGACTTTATTCGCCGGTATTCCGCTCGACACCATGTCAGTCTCCATGACCATGAACGGAGCCGTGCTGCCGATTATGGCGCTGTATATTGTCGCGGCGGAAGAGCAAGGCGTGTCGCCCGACAAGCTGGCCGGAACCATTCAGAATGATATTCTAAAAGAGTTTATGGTGCGCAACACCTATATTTACCCGCCAAAGCCGAGCATGCGGATTATCTCCGATATTTTCGCCTATACGTCGGAAAATATGCCGAAGTTCAATTCGATTTCCATCTCCGGCTATCATATGCAGGAAGCCGGAGCGACGGCTGACCTTGAGCTTGCGTATACGCTGGCTGACGGGGTTGAGTATGCGCGCGCCGGTATGGTGGCAGGCTTGGAAATTGATGCTTTCGCACCGCGCCTGTCTTTCTTCTGGGCGATTGGTAAAGACTTCTTCATGGAGATTGCCAAAATGCGCGCCGCGCGTCTGTTATGGGCGCAGTTAATGCAAGGTCTGGGCGCAAAAAACCCAAAATCATTGGCGCTGCGCACCCATTGTCAAACCTCGGGCTGGAGCCTGACCGCGCAGGATATTTATAACAACGTCGTGCGCACCTGCATTGAGGCGATGGCCTCGACACAAGGGCATACGCAATCTTTGCATACAAACAGTTTTGACGAAGCGCTGGCCCTGCCGACTGATTTCTCGGCCCGTATCGCGCGTAATACGCAGCTTATGCTGCAAATGGAAAGCAACACCACCAAAGTCATCGACCCGTGGGGCGGCAGCTATTTCGTTGAAAAACTGACGCATGATTTGGCGGCCCGAGCGCTCGGCCATATTCAGGAAGTTGAAAAGCTGGGCGGCATGGCGGCAGCGATTGAGCAAGGCATTCCGAAAATGCGCATTGAGGAAGCCGCCGCGCGCACGCAAGCCGCCATTGATAGCGGTCGCCAGACTGTGGTTGGGGTCAATAAGTTCAAAATCGAAAATGAAGATGCGGTCGATGTGTTGAAGGTCGATAATACGGCGGTGCGCACAGCACAGATTGACCGCTTGAAAGCGCTCAAAGAAAGCCGTGATGAAGCGGCAACACAAGCCGCCCTTGCCGCGCTGACAGAAGCGGCAGAAAGCGGTAGCGGAAACCTATTGGCACTGGCTGTTGATGCAGGTCGCGCCAAAGCCACCGTTGGTGAAATATCCGGCGCGTTGGAAGTGGTATACAATCGCCATGAAGCCAAGCCGCAGGTGATTTCCGATGTCTATGAAAAAGACTTCGGTTCCGACAACCCGAAAATCGCCAAGCTACGTGAAATGATTGATCGCTTCAGCGAGCGTGAAGGCCGCGCGCCGTCTATCTATCTCGCCAAAATGGGGCAAGACGGGCACGATCGCGGTCAGAAAGTGGTTGCCACAGCGCTTGCCGATTTGGGCTTTGATGTAGTGGCCGGGCCGCTCTTCCAAACGCCGGAAGAAGCGGCCAAAGACGCGATCGCGGCGGGTGCGCATATTGTCGGCGTATCCTCATTGGCGGCAGGGCATTTGACGCTGGTGCCGGAATTGCGCGACGCGCTGGCGGCTGAAGGCCAAGAGGATATGATGGTGATTGTCGGCGGGGTCATCCCACCGCAAGATTTTGACGCGCTGCGCGATGCCGGCGCTAAAGCTATCTTCCCGCCCGGCACGGTGATACCCGATGCCGCTGATGAGCTAATTACCACACTGACGGCTCATTTGGGGCATAATGAGGCGGCATAACTTACCAAAATTGCGCCTTCCGCCAGCGTAGCGAGCCCAAGCGAGCGAAGTCGCCTAACGTTTTTAGTCGTGAACCCTGATGAGTCCCTCCTGAGCTGCCGTGGCAATCAATTTGCCGTCGCGGGTAAAAAAGTGCCCGAAATTCATACCGCGACCACCGGCTGAGGCCGGACTGTCTTGCACATAGAGTATCCAGTCAGTCGCCTCAAACTCGTGATAAAACCACATGGCATGGTCAAGACTGGCCGATTGCAGCTTCGGGTTCATATAGCTAAGCGCATGCGGGCGCATGCTGGTATCGAGCAGTGATGTGTCGGAGATATAAGACAGCATAGCCTGATTGGTTGCGAAATCTTTCGGCATGCCCGCGTCAACCTTCACCCAGACAATATTGCGCGGCTCCGCCGGTTCAGGATTGAAAATATCCTTCGGGCTGACCGGACGAATTTCAAACGGGCGGCGGCGCAACCAGCTATCGCGGAATTTTTCCGGGATTTTCTCGGCATTTTCGAGCCGAATTTCATGGTCGCTTTTCAGCGTCTCAGGGTCAGGCGCATAGGGCATTTGCATTTGGTGTTCGCGGCCTTCTTCATGACGCTGAAAGCTGGCCGCCATATTGAAAATCTGCTTGCCGTGCTGCACCGCAATAACGCGCCGCGAGGCAAAACTTTTGCCGTCACGCGCCGCGTCGACTTCATAAACAATCGGCGTGTCGGGGTCACCGGGGCGCAGAAAATAGCTGTGAAAGCTATGGCAGAACATGTCCTCAACCGTATAGCAGGCGGCCATCAGCGCTTGGCCGAGCACTTGCCCACCAAAGACGCGCTGGCGTTGTTCATTTGGGCTTTGGCCACGAAACAGGTTTACCTCCAGCCGCTCGAGCTTGAGCAACTGCAAAATCGTGTCCAGTGATTGGTCCATTTGCTTCCCTTAATGTTCTGGGATTACTGTTTTACCGGTGCTTGTGCCGGCACTATGGTGACACTTTCACCGCAGCCGCATGCGTCGGTTTGGTTTGGATTGTTGAACCGGAAACCGGCCGACAGCTTGTCTTCTTCCCAATCCATTTCCGTGCCCAGCAAAAACAACACCGCTTTCGCCTCAATGAGAATGGTCACGCCTTTATCTTCAACAACCTCATCCAATGGCTGTTTTTCTTCGGCATAGTCCATTGTGTATTCCATGCCCGCGCAACCGCCGTTTTTCACGCCCAGGCGAATACCGATTTTCGGCGTTTCCGATTTGGCCATGATTGACTTCACGCGCTCGGCGGCGCGGTCAGTCAGCGTGATGGCTTTCGGCAATTCGTAAGTCTGGCTCATATCTTTTCCGTTTCGTTAAAACATATTCAACGCAACGCGGGCTTCATCCGACATGCGACTGGGGTCCCAGGGCGGCTCGAATGTCATATTTACCATAACATCGCCGACACCGTCTACTGAGCGCACCGCATCTTCCACCCAGCGCGGCATATGCTCAGCCACCGGGCACCCCGGCGCGGTCAGCGTCATATCAATGGTCACATCGCGGTCGTCAGAAATATCGACGCGGTAAATCAGCCCCAACTCGTAAATATCGACCGGAATTTCAGGATCATAGACGCTTTTCATCGCGCCGATAATATCATCGGTCAGCGCTGCCATTTCCGGCGACAAATCCTCAATGGCCACAGATTCTTTCGTTTCCGCCGCCTTTTCAGGCGCGGAGGTGTTAATTACCGGCATGTCTTTTTCGTCATTCATGCATCACCCGAAAAAATCAATTGCCTTATGCAGGGCTTCGGCGAGCGCGTCTACCTCTTCATGCGTATTGTAAAGGGCAAAGCTGGCGCGCGCCGTGGCCGGCACATTAAACCGTTCCATTAAGGGCTGCGCGCAATGATGCCCTGCCCGCACTGCCACACCGCTACGGTCAATCACTGTCGCCAAATCATGCGGATGAATGCCGTCAACTCCGAAGGAGACAATCGCTCCCTTCTCTTTCGCCGTGCCGTAAATCTTGACGCGGTTGATTGCGCCGACAGCTTCCATCGCATGGTCGCGTAGCGCATTTTCATGCGCCTGCATGGCGTCAAAGCCGATATTCATCATCCAATCTAACGCTTCGCCCAAGCCGATAACCTCAATAATCGGCGGCGTACCCGCTTCAAAGCGATGCGGCGCATCACCATAAGTAATCAAATCTTTCGACACTTCGCGGATCATCTCGCCACCGCCACGGAATGGGCGCATGGCGGCCAGCCGGTCGGCCTTGCCATATAAAACACCAATGCCGGTCGGGCCATAAACCTTATGACCGGAGAAGACATAAAAATCTGCACCCAGCGCCTGCATATCATTGTTCAAATGCACCGCACCCTGACAGCCATCGAGCAAAATCGGCGCACCGTGACCATGCGCAATATCAACCAATTGCTTGGCCGGGGTAATCGTGCCCAGCGCATTTGACATTTGCGTCAGCGCAACGAACTTTGTCTTGTCGGAAAATGCAGCCTCATAAGCCACCATATCCAACTCACCCTCATCAGTCACCGGCACCCATTTCAAAACTGCGCCGTGCCGCTCGCGCATGAAATGCCAAGGCACAATGTTCGAGTGGTGCTCCATTTCCGACAGGATAATCTCATCGCCTTCTTGGATGTGCGGCTCAAGGAAACCATAAGCCACCAGATTGATGGCATCGGTCGCACCGCCCGCAAAAATGATTTGGTCGGTGCTTCCCGCGTTCAAGAATTTGCGCGTGCTCTCACGCGCCGCTTCAAAGGCATTGGTTGCGTTGTTTGACAGATAATGCAGGCCGCGATGCACATTGGCATATTCATGCGTGGCAAAACCGTGCATACGGTCAAGCACCGCCGCGGGCTTTTGCGCCGAAGCGGCATTATCCAAATAAATCAACGGTTTGCCGTAAACCTCTTGCGAGAGGCCGGGGAATTGCGCGCGAATGGCGTTAACGTCAAATGCGGCAGACATTACGCGGCCTCCGCATCGGCAAATTGCGCAGTGATTTTTTGCGCCAGCAAGCCGCGCAGCACATCAGCCAGCGCCGTATCATCAATATGCGCCAGCACTTGCTCGATAAATCCGGCAACCAGCAAATGCCGTGCGCTGGCCTCATCAAGACCCCGCGCGCGTAAGAAGAAAAGCGCGTCCCTGTCCAACTCGCCAATCGCCGAACCATGCGCGCAAGCGACGTCATCAGCGTAAATCTCCAGTTCGGGCTTGGCATCCATTTCCGCCCCGTCGGACAGCATCATGGCGCGTGTCTGCATTTGTGCATCAACATGCTGCGCGTCCTGGCGCACAATCACCTTGCCCTGAAACACGCCGCGCGACGCATAGTCAAGCACATTATAGGCGGTTGTATTGCTGCTCGTATCGGCCGCTTGATGGTCAATTTCATAGGTGAAATCGGCATGGTTTTTATCGCGACCCAGCACCGCGCTATGCAATTCCGCATGGGCGCCCTCAGCCTTAAACTTAATCTGCGCTTCATAACGAGCCAGAGCACCGCCGCTGACCAGTGCCACCGACTTAAACCGAGCCGCGCGCGCCAATTCAACTTGCGAAAGATTGACCTGATGCCCCGCCTGCTGCGAACGAATTAAAGTCAATTCAGCGCCTTCACCAAGCGCAATGTCAAATCGCGCATTGGTATAAGCGGCGCTCATATGATTATCGACCAGCACCGCTTTTGCGCCATTGGCCAGTTTGATTTTGTGATGCAGATGCATGGCATTGCTGCCCGATGTGGTGATGAGCAAAGGCCGCGCCAGCTGCCCGTCAATCTCAACATTGAGGCCATCTTGCGCAAGCGCCGCATTGTAATTGCGCATGGCATCATCGCCGGCCGAAGCCGCTTCAAATGGCTGCAAAGTCAGCCCATTGGCTGCCGGTTTACCAATAAGCTTGCCCCCTTCAAACAACGCCATTAGCGGGTCAATGGCTGAAAAATCAATTGCGTCAATGCGGTCGTCAGCTGCCATGCCAAGCAACCGCGCCAAATCAGTATAGTGCCAAGCTTCTTGCCGACGGGTCGGCAAGCCGAGCTTCTCCGCCGCCGCCAAAGACTCGGCGCGGGTCGCTGCATCGCCCGGCAAGTGACCGCTCACGCGGTCAAAATAGGCTTGCGCATCAAGCATTGACCGTTTCTCCGACAAATTCGCCATAGCCTGACTTTTCGAGTTCCAAAGCCAGTTCAGGGCCGCCCGATTTAACAATTTGACCGGCGGCCATGACATGCACGACATCGGGTTTGATGAAATCAAGTAGGCGCTGATAATGGGTGATGACCAGCATGCCGCGATCAGGGGCGCGTAATGCGTTTACCCCCTCGGCCACCGTCTTCAGCGCGTCAATATCGAGGCCGCTATCGGTTTCGTCCAAAATCGCCAGCTTCGGTTCCAGCATGGCCATTTGCAAAATTTCATTGCGCTTTTTCTCGCCGCCTGAAAACCCGACATTCAATTGCCGCTTCAGCATGTCATCATTCATTCCGAGGCCACGCGATTTCTCGCGCGCCAGACGCAGAAAGCTGGCCGCGTCCATTTCATCTTCCCCCCGTCCGCGAAGAATGGCGTTCAGTGAGGTTTTCAAAAACGTCATATTGGTGACGCCGGGAATTTCAAGCGGATATTGAAAAGCCAAAAACAGACCGGCAATAGCGCGTTCTTCAGGTGCCATATCGGCCAAAGACCGGCCATCAAACAGCATATCGCCATTGCTCACCTCATAGCCGTCTTTACCCGACAGCACATAAGACAGTGTCGATTTGCCGGAGCCATTCGGCCCCATAATCGCATGCACTTCACCCGGTTGAATGGCCAGCGACAGGCCGTTCAAAATAGGCGTGCCGTCAACACCGGCGTGCAAATTGTTGATTTCCAGCAAAGCACTCATCCAACGCTTCCTTCCAATGAAATACCGACCAGTTTTTGCGCTTCAACCGCAAATTCCATCGGCAAATGTTGCAATACATCGCGGCAAAACCCGTTGACGATAAGCGCCACCGCTTCCTCGGCATCTAGGCCACGCTGCTGGCAGAAAAACAACTGATCATCGCTGATTTTCGAGGTCGTCGCCTCATGCTCCAATACGGCGGAGAGGTTTTTCGCCTCAATATAAGGCACGGTATGGGCGGCGCATTTATCGCCAATCAGCAGACTGTCGCATTGGGTGAAATTGCGCGCGCCCGATGCCTTCGGATGCACATTCACCTGCCCGCGATAAGCGTTGGACGAGCGCCCTGCCGAAATGCCTTTGGAGATGATACGGCTGGATGTGTTTTTGCCCAGATGCAGCATTTTCGTGCCGCTATCGACTTGCTGCATATTATTGGAAATCGCTATCGAGTAGAACTCGCCGACCGAGTCATCACCGCGCAAAATGCAGCTTGGATATTTCCAGGTCACGGCTGAGCCGGTTTCAACTTGCGTCCAACTGATGCGCGCTCGTGCCTCGCGGCAATCGCCGCGCTTGGTGACGAAATTATAAATGCCGCCCTTGCCGTTTTCATCGCCCGGATACCAGTTTTGCACGGTCGAATATTTAATCTCGGCATCTTCCAATGCGACCAATTCGACAACCGCCGCATGCAGCTGGTTTTCATCGCGCATGGGCGCGGTGCAGCCTTCCAAATAGCTGACATAAGCGCCTTTATCGGCAATCACCAAAGTGCGCTCAAATTGGCCCGTATTGGCCTCATTGATGCGGAAATAGGTCGACAGCTCCATCGGGCATCTCACACCCGGCGGGATATAGCAAAACGACCCGTCCGAGAAAACGGCCGAGTTGAGCGCGGCAAAATAATTATCTGATTTCGGCACAACCGAACCGAGATATTTTTTCACCAAGTCAGGGTGCTCTTGCACCGCTTCGGAAAAGGAGCAGAAAATCACGCCATCTTTGGCCAGCTCTTCGCGGAAGGTCGTGCCGACCGAGACGCTGTCAAACACCGCATCAACCGCCACTTTGCGAACCCCTGCCAATACTTCCTGCTCTTGCAGCGGAATGCCGAGCTTGGAATAGGTTTCCAGCAATTGCGGATCGACCTCATCAAGGCTTTTCGGGCCGTCTTCCATCGATTTCGGTGCCGCGTAATAGCACAAATCCTGATAGTCGATTTTCGGGTAATCGACATGCGCCCAATCGGGGTCGTCCATTGTCTTCCAACGCTCATAGGCGTCCAAACGCCAATCGAGCAGCCATTGCGGCTCTTCCTTTTTGGCCGAGATGAAACGGATAATATCTTCGCTGAGACCATTGGGGACCTTGTCGACATCAATTTCCGTGGTGAAGCCGTATTTATAGTGCTCACCACCAAATTTGGCGACTTGGTCTACCGTCTCTTTATCAATCGAGGCTTTTGCTTCGCTCATTTTCTACTCCGCAGCCAGCGCGCGTCCGGCCAGCTTGCTCCATTCATCGACCAGTTTTTCGGTGTCTTCACGATTGCTCTGCCAGCCGAGGCTGACGCGCACCACACCTCTACTTATATGGGTTTCCGCCCCCATGGCAGCGAGCACATGGCTGCGCGACACCTTGCCGCTGGAGCAGGCCGAACCGGCGCTCACCGCTACCCCTGCCAAGTCCAACGCCATCACCAAAGTCTCGGAATTCAACCCGCCCAGTGCAAAGCAACTGGTATTGGCAAGCCGGTCGGCATGTTTGCCGAAAATCTGAGTTTGCGGCTGCACCGCCAACAGCGCCGCTTCCATATCATCGCGCAAGTCGGCCAGATTTGCGAAATCATTGAAGTCGCGCATCGCCGCTTTGGCGGCAGCGGCGAATGCGGCAATGCCCGAGATATTTTCCGAACCGGCGCGTCGGCCCAATTCCTGCCCGCCGCCAAGCAGTTGCGGCGGCACAACCACCGCCGGATGCGTGACCAATGCACCAATGCCCATAGGTGCGCCGAGTTTGTGGCCCGACAGGCTCAGCGCATCTGCGCCAAGCGCAAAAATATCAAGCGGCATTTTGCCTGCCGCCTGCACCGCATCGCAAAACAGCAAGCTGCCATGCGTCCGCGTTTTCGCGGCAATTTCGGCAATCGGTTGGATAGTGCCGGTTTCATTATTGGCCAGCATCACGCAAACCAGCGCCGGCGTTTCGTCTTGCAGGGCGGCGTCTAATGCTGCCATGTCAACCACGCCATCGGCCGTGACAGGTAAAAGCTCGACAGGCAAAACGCTTTCTTCTGCCGCCGCCAAGACAGCGCTGTGCTCAATGGCGCTGACCATAAGCCGCTTAATCTCTCCCGCCGGAGCTTGGCGAAGCCCGAGCGCCAAATTGCATGCCTCAGTGCCGCCTGAAGTAAAAACCACCGTCTCGGCAGGGGCGCTGACAAGCGCTGCGACATCGGCGCGCGCCGTCTCAACCAGTGCACGCGCCTTGCGTCCCTCTTCATGCACTGATGAGGGATTGCCAATATCCAGCGCAGCGACAAGCGCCTCGCGCGCTTCCGCCCGCAATGGCGCAGTGGCGTTATAATCGAGATAGGTGCGGCTCATTCAGCGGCCTCCAGCACCTGCGGCATACGGCCATTGACCAAATCATCAAGCGAAATCGAGTTCAAAAAAGCGTGTATCGTGCCCCCGAGATGCGCCCAAAGGTCGTGCGTCAGGCAGCGTCCGCTTTTTTTCAAACAACCGGCTGCCGCGCCGCAGCGCGTCACTTCCACCGGCTCATCGACTGCGCGAATGACATCGCCAATGCGAATGGCTTCCAAAGGCGCGGCCAGCAAATAACCGCCGGCTTTGCCACGGCGACTTTCAACCAAACCGGCGCGTCGCAAATCACCGAATATCTGCTCCAAATAATTGAGCGAAATTTCCTGACGCTCACTGATATCGCTCAACGAAACCGGGCCTTCCGCCCCGTTTTTCGTCACTTGCGCCATATCTGCCATGGCCATGACCGCATATCGGCCTCTTGTCGATATTTTCATTACCCATTAACCCCTTTTAATTATTGGGCTTTTACGAAATTTCTTGCAATTTTGTCACACATTTGGCTATCAAGAGTGCAAATCCTGTCTCGGATATAGTAATTCCGACTAAATTAGTCAAGTTTCGCGTGTGGGAGAGACAATGCCTGAAATTATTTTCAATGGCCCTGAAGGGCGTCTTGAAGGTCGCTTTACCCAAAACAAAGAAGCGGGCGCACCAATTGCATTGATTTTGCATCCGCTACCGCAGTTGGGCGGCAATATGAACAATCCCGTCGCCTATCAGCTTTACCACCAATTTGCCAATCGCGGCTTTTCGGTATTGCGCTTTAATTTTCGCGGTGTCGGGCGCAGTCAGGGGGAATTTGACGAAGGTATTGGCGAATTGTCAGATGCCGCTTCAGCCTTGGATTGGCTGCAAAGCTTGAGTGCCGATGCGCGCCAATGCTGGATTGCCGGTTACAGTTTCGGCGCATGGATCGGCATGCAGTTGCTGATGCGCCGCCCTGAAATTTCCGGCTTTGTCTCCGTTGCGCCGCCCGCCAATTTTTATGACTTCACCTTTCTCGCCCCATGCCCTGCCAGTGGTTTGATTGTGCATGGCGATGCTGACCGCATTGTGCCGAAAGAAGACACGGTCAAATTGGTCGAACGGCTGCAAGCGCAAAAAGGCATCACCATTGATTATGAAAATATGAAGGGTGCCAATCATTTCTTTGAAAAAGATATGGACTCGCTCGACAAAACCGTCGGCAAATATCTCGACCGCCGCATTGCGGAAATCGGCTAAGCGCGAAACAAAACACCGCCACTGACCGGTTCGCTCACGCCCGTGGTTTCAGGGCGTGATAAAGGCATTTTTCTGACTGAACGCATGGCCAGCCAAGCAAAGGCCTGCGCCTCCAAGCTGTCGCCGTGCCAGCCCAATGCATCGCAATCAATGAATTCAATTTGCGTGCGCGCCCTCAGCATCTCCGACAGCGCCTTATTGTGTCGCCCACCGCCGCACATAATCACTTTGCTCGGCGGTTCGGGACAATGCACCAAACCGCGCGCCACCGCCTCGGCGGTAAAGGCGGTAAGCGTGGCCGCACCATCCGCATCAGAAAGCGCCAGCACGGCTGCGCCGTCAAAGCTCAATCGGTCAAGCGATTTGGGCGGCTTCGTATCAAAANAAGGATGCGCCATCAGCGTCGCCAACGCGNNNTCATCNACCGTGCCGCGCCTGGCNAATGCCCCGTCTTTATCANNGGGNGCGCCGGTTTTTTGNTTNACCCAATCATCGANCAGCGCATNNGCCGGNCCGGTNTCAAAAGCCAATATNGCATCATCNGCACCNAGCCATGTCAGATTNCCAATGCCGCCGAGATTGAGCACACAAANNGGCCTTTCCTCCCCCGCTAGAGCAGCATGAAAAAGCGGTGCNAGNGGCGCACCCTGCCCNCCGGCAGCCATATCGGCGAGACGAAATTGCCCNACCACATCGGTGTNCAATTCATNCGCCAGCNNCTGCCCNTCGCCAATTTGCAANGTGAATCCNTCATCAGGCCGATGGCTGATNGTCTGGCCGTGAAAGCCGACCAACATTACCTCNANGTCACCCAAAAACGCCTGCACAGCCTNACTATGCGCCTGCGTCACTGCGNGCTCTGCCTCTANCAACACGTCAGGCCAGTCAGCGCGTTTTCTCATTTTTTCGGTCGGCCACNCGGCAGTGTCATCAAGCANNNGGCGNAACAGGTCGCGCGTCGCATCCGAATACGGNACAAAACCGTCGCGNTGCAATTTGATANGNNCCNCNCCATCTGTTTCGAGCACCGCCANATCAATACCGTCCAGCGAGGTGCCGCTCATCAANCCCAAAACNGTTTTTACGTCGCTCATCGTCNGCTATTCTNTCGCTTGANTTTGTCNCCTTGATTTATTTAGGCGCTTTGCGTAACAGTTTNCNCNATGAANTATACATCANAATTTCTNNAAACGCTCGACNCGCGCGGCTANATCGCNCAATGCACNGATGNCAAAGCATTNGACGCGGTNGCCAATGANGGCATCATCACNGGCTATATNGGTTATGACTGCACCGCNCCNTCTTTGCATGTCGGCAATTTGATTTCCATTTTNATGCTGCGCCACTTGCANCAAGCCGGTCANCGCCCGATTGTGGTNATTGGCGGCNGTACAACGAAAGTNGGCGACCCGTCGGGNAAAGACGAAAGCCGNCAGNTTTTGACGCAGGAAAAAATTGACGAAAANAAGAAAACCATTCGCGCCACTTTTGAGCGNTTTCTGACCTTCGGCNANGGCCCGACCGATGCCATTATGGTTGATAATGATGANTGGCTTTCCGNGCTCGATTACATTGAATTTTTGCGCGATTATGGNCGCCACTTTTCNGTCAATCGCATGATGAGCTTTGACAGCGTNANGCTGCGCCTCGACCGCGANCANCCGCTCAGCTTCCTCGAATTCAANTATATGATTTTGCAAGCGTANGATTTCCTCGANCTGANCCGACGCTATGNTTGNAGCNTGCAAATGGGCGGCTCCGATCAATGGGGNAATATCGTCANCGGCATTGAGCTGACNCGCCGCTGTGACCAAAACACGGTATTCGGCCTGACGACAAATTTATTGACCACCTCATCAGGGNCGAAAATGGGCAANACCGCANAAGGCNCGGTGTGGCTCAATGATGATATGCTNTCGGTTTACGATTATTGGCAATTTTGGCGCAATACNGAAGATGCTGATGTCTGCCGTTTCCTGCGTCTGTTTACCGAATTGCCGCTTNATGAAATTGGCCGCCTCGAAAAACTTGAGGGCGNCGAATTGAATGANGCCAAGAAGANTCTTGCNACGGAAGCCACGGCGATGTGTCACGGTCGCGAAGCGGCGGAAAAAGCAGAAGCGACAGCGCAAGAAACATTTGAAGGCGGCGGGGCCAGCGTNGATTTGCCNANCGTTAATATTGATGCNNCGCAACTANCTGAGGGTCTTGGCTTNCTNGAAGCTTTTGTGATTGCCGGTCTCGCCANGTCAAATGGTGAGGCGCGTCGACTAGTTCAGGGCGGTGGCGCAAAAGTGAATGACAATGTCCAAGATGATATTGCCGCCATGCTGACCGAGACNGANGTGCAGNGTGGCAGCATTAAATTGTCATTCGGCAAAAAGNGGCACGTGCTTCTTCGGCTNTAAATTATTTNGCCAAATCCGGCTCTTNCATTTCGGGCAGCGGGTCTTTATCGCCATCACCGAGACCAATACCGATTTCAAAGACGCGGCGTAAAAAGCCGGGCGTCAAAACAGACANNGGATTGACTAGCACATTGGCTTTGCCCGCTTCACCNGACACGCGATACCCGATGCCGATAACCCCTTCTCCGCGCCGTCCTGANAGTAGCGGCCCGACAATCGGAATTTTTCCGAAGAATGAATTAAGCGTATAGGANGGTATNACNGTGCCGCCNATATCCACATCTCCTGANCCGANGTCATAATCGCCTTGCATNGTNATACCNACGGCNGGGCCATGCATCCGTCCCTTTTTGATATTCAAACGCCCATTGCCGAAAGAGAAATTACCCTGCGCTTTCTCGAATTTAATGCCGTCGCCCGACAAAGTATCGGAAATGCCGCGCAAGGAAGCCAANGAAACGATGGAGGCGAGAACAGGCACATTGCGGGCGCGATAATCGGTCATGATAAGGCGACCGTTCAAATCCCGCGGGCGANCATCNACCTTTTGTTGCTCGTCATAAATATTGCCCTGNACAACCANTGCNCCGCCATATAATTCNTCAACCCAATCGAGCATGCGAAACAGGTTTCCNGCACGTTCGGTCTGAACAAAGAATTTACGNCGGAAAACAGTGTCGCGCTCAATATCCATCAGCAAATCCGTGCCATCATTNAACACACCCTGAAAGGCGAGTTTTTCNTGCAACCCTTTTTCCCGAACAACCCNCAGCCGCGCGCTATCCATGCTTANCTTATTGGCNCCGACAAGCTGNTTGGCCTGCACTTCCATCACCGCTTCATTGCCGAGAAACGGCAATATGGTGAAGTNTGANGGAGGCAATTTTACTTTGCGGTTGCCGCCGAAAAACAACCGACTGACATCCAGCNNGTCGGCGGTCAAAGTGACCAATCTTTGATTATCTAACCGTTTCAACACGNNCCTGAAGATTTTGGTCACGCCCCAGNGACCACGGCGTCATTTCNAAATCGGTCATCAGCGGGCCGTCAAATTTCATGGTAAATCGCGCGGGCTTTTGCTGCGGCANGTCCAGCCGCGCNCGGATTTCTTCTATTTTNCCNNCCGCACCATTCTCAANCACCGCCTCAATAGAGCCGTTANCGCCAACAGGCTTTTCAAAAGCCAAAGGCTGCAANGTAAATAATGCCGGTTTTAAATCNACGAAGAGNCGATAATNTTTTGGCTTTGNAATCGGGCCACTAATCAGCAGATTAATATGNGGATTTCCTTCAAGACGCNTNGCGGCCCANCCNTGCNCCAAATCAGCAATATCTTGTGGTGAGAAAAACCCATGCACNGCCAATCGNGCATCATCTGCGTTGGCAGCACCAAAAGGCTGTTGCCAGGAAAAGCCGCCATCAACGCCATTCGCTNCAACCCGCCCCATTGCCGACAGGCCATNATTATTCAGAGAAATAAAACCGCGCCCNTTGGTGATTTCAAANGGCCCNATCTTGCCGCTAATATCAAGATTGCGCGTTTCNGCCTCNATCTGATAGCTCACTTTGCGCTGCTCAGGCGGCGCAAAAACAGGGACTTGCAGAGCCACANCAGCACGCACATCGCCCAATAGGCGTTCAAAATCAAAATTNACCNGACGCAGGGCNCGCAGTGGCGGTAGATTAATGGCACGCAAAATATCGCGGCTGACCCCGCTGCCNNTAAAATCAATATCAACCGGCTGCAGNCGGTCACGGTAATTTGGCGTAAANAAAAGNACNGTTTCCACNTGTACGGGAGAAACATNACCGGNATCGCTCNAAAGGTTGATGACCCCACCCTTACCCGTTACTTCCATCGAACTGCCGCGCAGCTTGAGCCGCGCTTCGGTGTTTTCCAATATCGGCAAATGCGCCAAATAGCGCACGCCGATATTCTCGAAGTCGAGGTCGAGCAACATTGTCTCTTCGCGCATCGGATCGGTTCGTTTGCGGTTCATAAAATCTTGCAGACTGGCAGTGATTGACAAAGAACCGCTGCGCAAAGCGCCGCCGACGAGATTGGCCTCGACCCATTTGCGGCCATTTGGCGAAATGGTAATCGGCCACAAAGCTTCCGCTCCTGCTCGGCTCATGCTGCCGAAATCGGCGGTAATGTCGAAATGCGGATTGCGCTCGGCCAGAGTTATAATGCCGGCCGCTTTGGCTTTGCCGAAATCATGCTCCAATTCCAGCGCATCAATCTCCAATGCGTTTTTGCCAAAATCAAAAACGCCATTGAGGCGTGAGCGCGAAATATTCACTATCTGCTTAAAATATTTCGGTAAATCAACGCTTGCGCCATTGCCCCGCATTGAAAAATTGAGCGCAGAAAGTCGGGCGATCTCATTAAGTTGATAAGTGGCCCTGCCGGCCAATTGACCGGCCACACCGGCAACATTGAAGCGCACATCGCGAACGTTTATTTCCCGCTCAGTAAAATCGACCGCAGCGCCCGCCACTAATTCCCGAACATCAAGGCGCGCACCAGTCAATTGCACCATGCCCGGATTGACAAATAAATCGACAAGGCCGTCTTTCGGCTGCCCACCTTCGGAAAAATTGACATTTATCATAGCCGTGACCGGTAACTGAATGCCACGCAAAGGCGCCAATAAATTGCTGAAACGACCAATATCGCGCGGATTAAGACGGCTCAGTGCAATTTCTGCCTGTCCGCTGCCATCATTGCCGATTTCCGCCGTGCCGATGATTGAGCTCGTCCCATCCTGCAATTCATAATCAATTTGCACGCTGGCCAAAATACGACTGCCACGTCGGATCATCAGCAAATGCGAGCCATTACCGTCGGGATTGCCGTCCGATTGAACGCGAATATCGCGCACGCCAATTTCAGAAATATATTGCAAGCCTTTTACCGGCCCGCCGCCGGAAGGCAGAAACAGGCTGGTTGCAGCGGGCAAATCATTGACCCGTGTCGGCATTAAAGTCAGCTTTTCGATAATCGCTTTTGAAATGGCGAAGCGTCCATCATCCCAAAAGGCCGTGCCGCTTAATTCAATATAGATGTCTTCCGCCAACAAACCGGCATCAGCTGCCTCTCGAATGCGCAGATCTCCGATTGATAGTGCAAAGAAATTATTTTCTGACGACCAGCCGAGGCGACCTTTATTAATATCGACCGAACCTTGTGGAACCAAAGTCGTCAGCACGACACTCAGCGGTTGCGTGAGGAAACCCAAAGGCAGCCCAAAGGCGCGGATAACGCCATAGAGAAGCACCGCAATCATCGCCAGCAAGATGATGCTTCCCGAAATAATGCGCAGCAAACGCTTCATTAAAAGATCCCGTTTATCCCTATGCTAAACCTGTGGCCGAGGAACTTGACAAAATCAAGGCAAAGGCCAAATTTACATTGATTGTTTATGCCAGAGTCTGCCGTAAGGCGCATCTCTAATATCGGAGCTATCATGGCCAAAGAGCTAAAAATAGGCGATGCCGCACCTTCTTTCTCACTTCCTGCCAATGGCGGCCGCACGGTCAGCCTTGCTGATTATGCGAAACGCAAATTGGTGATTTATTTCTATCCGAAAGACAATACACCGGGCTGCACATCGGAAGCGATTGACTTCACCGCAGCCATTAAAGATTTCGACAAAGCCGATACTGACATTGTCGGTGTTTCCGCTGACAGTGTTAAAAAGCATGACAACTTTATCGAGAAGCACAATCTCGGCATTACGCTTTTATCCGACGAGCAACAAGATATGCTCAACGCCTATGGCGTTTGGGTTGAGAAAAACATGTATGGCCGCAATTTCATGGGTATTGAACGAGCCACTTTCCTCGTCGGGAAAGACGGCAAGATTGAACAGATTTGGCGTAAAGTAAAAGTTAAGGGGCATGTCGACGCCGTATTGGAGGCGGCACGTGGCTGAGCANAGCAGTCTGGCCGTTGCCTGTCACAGCGTCCTGACCACTGAAAATTCNCGCGAAAAAGCAGCCATNGCGCGCCGCGTCGCAGAAGATTGGCGTCACGGCAGATTGAGCCGCGACAATACAACNCCAGCCGATTGGCCGGACCGACCGGCGCGCCCGCCCAAGCCTGCATTATTGCCGCCACGCGATATGCCGCGCCGCAAGATAAGTGGTGAGAACGGTCGTAAGGCGCAACTTCACGCTTTAGCCCATATTGAACTCAACGCCATTGATCTTGCTTTTGATCTCATCGGCCGTTTTGTTGATGCGCCGCTGGAAGACGCTTTTATTGATGATTGGATGCGGGTAGGGGCTGATGAGGCACGGCATTTTCTCATGCTGGCTGACCGATTGGCTGAACTGGACATGCATTATGGCGACCTCCCGGCGCATGACGGATTGTGGCAGGCCGCTTTCGATACGCGGCACAATTTATTGGCCCGGCTTTCTATTGTTCCATTGGTTTTGGAGGCGCGCGGTCTCGATGTCACCCCCACCATGGTAGAAAAATTTAAACGCGCAGGTGATGCGAAAAGCGCAAAAATGCTTTCCGTCATCTATGAGGACGAAAAAACCCATGTTTTCGCAGGCAGTAAGTGGTTTTTGCGGCTGTGCGACGACAATGGTTTGGAACCTGCAAATTGCTTCCGTGATCAGCTGAAAGAGCATTTTGGCGGCGCATTGAAACCGCCTTTTAACATTGCTGCGCGCGACGAAGCAGGATTACCGCGCCATTTTTATACCGATGCTGGTTAAAGCCTTAAGCAAAAACAACTTATCACTTGCAAATACCTTTCATTTTTGAGACATAAAAGTCTGAATCTTGGGGTGAGATTGATGGATAGCTTGCTGGAAAAGCTTCGCGAGGCTTTCGCAGAGCGCCAGATTTACGTTCGCAAAAACGGTAGCGTCACCTTTGTGCCGCTTTCGAGCCGTTCCCTTGTCGTTTTAACCATTCTGTTTGTCTTTCTCGCCAGCTGGGTCGGCTATGCATCGGTGCATGTCATATTCAATAACGGATTGGGCGCAAAACGCGAACAAGAAGTGCGCGAAATGCAATTGGCCTATGAAAACGAGCTTAACCGCCTGCGCCTCTCATATGATGATTTGAATGCGCAATTGGTTTTGACTCGTGATTGGTTTTCCGAGACCACGGATAATCTTGAGAAACGGCACAATGATTTGACATTGGTGTTCGAGCAGCACGCAGCCGTTTCCGACGAATTGCGCAAAATGCAAGAATCCTTCTCAAACATTGCCAAGTCCAATCAGCGTAATCGCAATAAAACCGAACTGGTGGCCCGCAGCCGTTCCGGCCAAGAAGACCGCTTGGAAAGCCGCTCTATCGCCAATTCTAATGATGACCAAGAAATAACTTTGGCGCGCAATGAGACCGTCGCCTTGCCGACTGATAGAGATACCATGCCGCATTTGTCGGAAAGCGTCTATGACCGTGTTTCCTCACTGGAATTGCGGCAGAAAGAATTGCTCGATGCGCTGGAAGAAAAAATTGACCTTCGCATTGCAGAATTCGAAGGAGTGATTAACGGCACGGAAATTCTGGAGCCGGAAACATTTATGGCTCAAGTTTTGCCCGAAGATGAGCGCGCAATGGGCGGGCCTTATATTCCTCTTTCGGAGGAAAAACCCGGCATTAATTCAGAACTGCATCGCCAGCTTTATCGTATTTCCAGCAATCTTGAGCGTTTAGAAAATCTCAGCTCGGCCGTGGCGAAAATTCCGCTCTCTTTGCCCATTCATGATTATCGCGTAACCAGTGGCTTTGGCCCCCGCCTTGACCCGTTCAAGAAACGCGCGGCATTTCATGCCGGTGTCGACTTCGGAACAGCTTCCGGCACGCCAGTCTATGCCACATTATCCGGCACAGTAACGCGCTCGGGCTATAAAGGCCCCTATGGGCTTGTTGTCGAGATTGACCACGGTAACGGGTTCCGTTCGCGATACGGACATTTGGCGCGCAGCCGCGTGCGCCGCGGACAAGCGGTCGAGTTCCAGCAACATATCGCCGATGCGGGAAACAGTGGCCGCAGCACCGGGCCGCATTTGCATTATGAAGTCTGGTATGAAGGCAAGGTGCGTGATCCGCTTGCTTTCCTCGATGCCGGCAAGCAAATCTTCAACATTGCCGAAACCATTTCGACTGAGGCCAATTAACAATGAAAAGCCCCACACCTGAGAAATCAAAAAGCAAATCTGCACCCTCTATTCTGAGCCATGATATGCACATTGTCGGCAAAATTTTCTCAACCGGCGATATTCAAATCGAAGGTCGCCTTGACGGTGACTTGCGCTCTCATGCTGTGACGATTGGCGAAAAAGCGGTTGTGTCGGGCGAAGTTGCGGGCGACACAGTAACGGTTTTCGGCCAAGTAAAAGGCACTATTCGTGCCCGTCAGGTTTATCTATGCGCAACCAGCAAAGTAACCGGCGATGTATTCAATGAAGCGCTGGCCATTGAAACCGGTGCTCAATTGAATGGCGCGGTGAAACGCGAAAAAGAGCCGCTGAAAAATGCTGCGATTAAAATCGTGGCTGAGGAATTCGACAAAGAGGCTTCAAACGCCTAGTCAATATCGGCGACCTCACCTCCACCTTCTCCGTTCACACGCTGCGCCAAAGCGGCTTCCATAAAATTATCTAACGCGCCATCCAAGACGGCACTGGGATTGCCGCTCTCAACACCGGTGCGTAAATCTTTGACCATTTGATAAGGCTGCAAAACATAAGAACGAATTTGATGCCCCCAGCCAATCTCAGTTTTTTGGTCGGCATTGGCACTGGCTTCTTCTTCGCGGCGTTGCAATTCAAGCTCGTATAGCCGCGCCCGTAACATGGCCCAAGCGGTTGCACGGTTCTTATGCTGCGAGCGCTCATTTTGACATTGCACCACAATATTGGTCGGTAAATGCGTGATGCGGACTGCGCTGTCGGTTGTATTGACGTGCTGTCCCCCCGCGCCGGATGCACGAAACGTATCAATCCGCACATCGGCTTCCGACACATCGATTTCAATTGTATCGTCAACCACCGGATAGCACCATACGCTGGCGAAGCTGGTATGACGGCGTGCATTGCTGTCAAAGGGCGAAATCCTAACCAAGCGATGAACGCCACTTTCGGTCTTGGCCCAGCCATAGGCATTAAACCCCTTAATCTCAATGGTGGCCGATTTAATACCTGCTTCTTCGCCGCTGGTTTGTTCGATAAGCGAGACTTTATAGCCCCGCTTCTCAGCCCAACGCATATACATGCGCTGTAACATACTCGCCCAATCTTGGCTTTCCGTGCCGCCGGCACCGGCATGCACTTCCAAATAGGCATCATTGCCGTCAGCCTCGCCCGACAGCAAGGTTTCGACCTCCATGCGCTCCGCTTCCGCCGCCAAATCGGCCAGCGCTGCCTCGCTCTCAGCAACGACATCCGTATCGCCCTCGGCTTCGCCAAGTTCGATGAGTTCGGCATGCTCATTCATCTGGTTTTCAAGTTGTCGGCAGGCTTTGATGGCATTTTCGAGCCGCGTGCGTTCTTGCATTTTGGCTTGTGCCGCTTGCGGGTCGTCCCACAATTTTGGGTCTTCGGCGAGCTTGTTCAGCGCGTTCAATTGTTCAAGCGCGTTGTCCCAGTCAAAGATGCCTCCGAAGCAAATCCAATGACCTCGAAATGCTGGCGATGAAGTCTGTAATTTCTGAACGCATCTCAGCCTCCTTGACGAGGCCGAAATCTACCCAAAGAAGCCTGCTTAGTAAAGTCCGCCCGTACCCGCGCCAACGGTTTCAGCATTAATGGCGGGGCGTTTTTTAACGCCATTGCTGCCGGTGCCGCCGCGCACAATCATTTGCTTGCCATTTCGTGTCGGTTCCGTGCCCAATTTGAAGGCTTCCAAAATGACCGTCTCGTCTTCAGGGCGTGCCAGCTTGCCGGTTTTGGCATTAATACGCACCAAATTAACGCGAGGCGGGACACGAAATGGCGGTGTCGCCATATCGGTCAGCGCCTGCTCCATAAATTCTTTAAATATAGGCGCGGCCACACGGCCACCGCTTTCCCCATTGCCGAGCGGACGGTTGTCGTCGTAACCGACATAAACGCCGGCAACCAAATCAGCCGAGAAACCTACAAACCATGCATCCCGGCTATCATTGGTGGTGCCGGTTTTACCAGCCAGCGGCTTGCCGATGGATGAAATCCGCCGACCAGTGCCGCGCGTCACCGCCCCCTCAAGCATTGATACAACCTGATAAGCAGTTTGCGGCGACAGCACTTGCTCTCTCATATCCGGTAAGTCTGGAGCTACCTGCGCATCAAACATCTCGACATTGCAGCCTATGCAATTACGTTGGTCTTTTCGAAACAGCGTCTTCCCATAGCGGTCTTGCACACGGTCAATGAAAATTGGCTCTACCCGTTTACCGCCATTGACCAGCATGGCATATGCAGTGGTCAGGCGCATCAATGAGGTCTCACCAGCTCCCAATGCCATGGCCAAAACGCGCGGCATGGTGCGGTTAATATTAAAGCGCTTGGCATAATTGGTAATTTTTTCCATGCCGATTTCCTGCGCCATGCGAATGGTCATTAGATTCCGGCTTTTTTCCATACCGAGGCGCAGGGTCGATAATCCATAAAAACGGCGCGCATAGTTTTCCGGCTTCCATAAGCCCTGATCCTTGCCCTGCTCCATAACAAAGGGGGCATCGAGCACTAGGCTAGCCGGAGTAAACCCGCTATCCAGCGCGGCGGCATAAACAAAGGGTTTGAATGCCGAACCGGGCTGACGGTTGGCTTGTGTAGCGCGGTTAAACTCGCTGGCCGAGAAACTATAGCCGCCGGTCATAGCCAAGACACGGCCGGTATGTGGGTCGAGCGCGACCATTGCGCCATTGACTTCAGGCCGTTGTTTCAACTCATAAATTTCGTCTTCAGATTTTTGACTGACCCAAACCACATCTCCGGTTTCAAGAACCTGCGACATGCGCTTAATGCGAGGCCCTTTGATTTTATATCCGTTTTCCGACGACGGTTTGGCGCGCGCCCATTTAACGCCTTCCAAATCAATGATACCGAGATCAATACGGTCTTCAAAGCTGCGCGCCCGAGTCATGCGCGGACGCAAGCCGATATTGGCTCGGTTTTGTTCTTCATCGACCGACAGCACAACGGCCAATCGCCAGGGTGCTAAATCAATCGGAATTTCAATCTCGGTCAGCTGCTCCCACCATGCTTCCAATGTTTCCAATTCGCTAACCGCTCCGCGATAGCCCTGCCTGCGATCATAAGCCTCAATGCCGGTACGCAAGGCCCGCTGCGCCAGTTTTTGGAAATCAGTGTTCAATGTTGTGCGAATGGACAAGCCGCCGCCATAGAGCTGTCGCTCTCCATAGAGGCCGTAAACTTCGCGACGCACCTCTTCGACAAAATACTCGGCATTAAACTGCCGCAAGCTAGCAGGACGATCGACCACCACCAAGTCTTGTGCGGCGGCTGCGCGCGCTTGCATGTCGGTAATATAGCCGTTCTCGCGCATGCGCCCGATAACCCAATTACGCCGCGCTATGGCGCGGGCGCGTTTGCGGAAGGGGTGATAATTATTCGGCGCCTTCGGCAAGGCCGCTAAATATGCTGCTTCCGCCACCGTCAAATCGTTGAGCGGCTTGTCAAAATAATTGAGTGCCGCAGCCGCGACACCATAACTGCCTAGACCAAGATAAATTTCATTAAGGTAAAGTTCGAGCAATTGCTCTTTAGTAAACGTGCGCTCCAACCGCAATGCCAACACTGCCTCTTTCAATTTACGTTCCAGTGTGACATCACTGCTCAGCAAAAAGTTTTTGGCCACTTGCTGGGTGATGGTTGACGCGCCTTCGAGTCGTCGTCCACTCACAACATTGACGATATTGGCAAATACGGCGCGCACAATGCCGATAAAATCAATGCCTACATGATCATAAAAGTTTTTGTCTTCAGCAGCCAGAAATGCATCGATCAAGTGCTTCGGCGCGGTGTCAATTGGCACAAAGATACGTCGCTCTTGCGCATATTCAGCAATCAAGCTGCCGTTTCCAGCATGAGCACGGCTCATAACAGGTGGGGTGTAATTGGCCAAATGCTCATAATTTGGCAGACCGCTATTGATACGCCACAGCACCAAAACAAAGGCAAACAAACCTATCGCTCCTAACGTAACCAACACGCCAGCCATATCGCCCAAAATTCTCATAAAAAAGCCTTTCAGACCAATGTTTGTCTGATAAATGAGGCGGCACTATGGCAGGTCAGTCAAAAAAATCTAGCCCTGTTTGGCTCTTGTTCATCTGAGTGCGGCGACACGGCTCGAGCGGAAGAAACCGTCAACTGATTCAACCAACGCACCAGCGACTTTGCGACGCCAAGAAGCCGTCAAAAGCTGCTTTTCATCGCTACGATTGGTCAAAAACCCTAATTCAATCAGCACTGAAGGCACGTCGGGCGCTTTCAAGACTCGGAAACCAGCAAAACGGTGGGTGCGGTCGAGTAAGCGAGTTTTACCACGTGCATTATCGACCACCAGATTAGCAAATTTGACCGATAGGTTTTTGGTCTCGCGCTGCGCGAGATCAATCAAAATATTCGCCACTTCCGGTGGTTGGTCGGCAAAATCAATACCAGCAATAATGTCGGACTGGTTTTCTTTTTTTGCCAATGCAGCGGCTTCGTTATCTGATGCGGTTTCCGACAAGGTATAAATCGACATTCCGCGCACGTTTTTGCGCTTAATGGCATCAGCATGAATAGAAATAAATAAATCAGCGTCATGCTTGCGCGCAATGTTCACGCGCTGGTGCAATGGAATGTAAATATCGCGATTGCGCGTCAGATAGACCTTATATTTTCCGGTTGTGCGCAACTGCTTTGCCAATTCCCGAGTAAATGCCAAAGTGACGGTTTTTTCTCGGGCTTTGCGCCCTAACGCGCCGGGATCGACTCCGCCATGTCCAGCGTCAAGAACAATAATCGGCTTGCCATTGGCTTGCCTTTGTGGCTTTGGCGTAAAAGGCACGCGCGATTGCGTCACTTTATTAGCTGAGCGTTTCGTTGCGCGGTCTTTCGCCACTTGCGCAGCAAATTCTTTATTGCTCGCCTCGACCAAATCAATGACAAGCCGATATGGCAGGCCTGATGAGGGCGGTAACATGAAACTTTTGGCCACTTTTACCGGCCCTCTGGCATCTATCACCAAGCGGCTTTTGTCTGCCGTAAACTGCCCGAAACGCAATTTTTGCACCAATCCGGCTTCTTTGGGCTGGTCGGCGGGCCATTCAAGCGATGGCAAGTCGACAACAACGCGGCGCGGACGGTCAAGCAGAAAAATGTCGAAATCAACATCCGACTGCAAGTCGAGAACAAGGCGCGTGCGCTCTGCGGTTACCCCGAGGCGAATATCCTTGACCTTGGCCGCCGCAGCATCCGCCCAAGTGCCGATAAACAGCAGCGCGAACGGCAAGAGTGCCCTCAAAATTGTCGAAACACCGTTCATAATTCTCATTTTTTCTCCTGGCGGCAAACGACTCACTTCAACGCGCCAACCATAGCAATTTCGTCTTATAAATGCGACTTCCACAGAAAAATGAAGCAATTCCATATAGTTAACGATTGGCTGATATGCCTTGCAATCAACGCCCCTGCCCTATAAATTCAGTCTCGATATTTCAGGCAATGCGCTTGCGAAGGCCATTATGGAGCCGTTAGCGATTGCCGCAGACCATATCGAAGAAACCATCCGAACTAAGTTTCGGAGCCGTAACCATTTTTGAGGACAATTACGTGACCGTCACACAACAAATTATGACAGTCAGTTGCGCCGCTAAATCTTTGGCCGATCTATTGTCCTTTTCACCCTTAGACATACGCCGGGACGTGCGCCAGACGCTTCATGAGCCTTATGCTCATCGCCCGACGGGAGCTTTTTATGACCAAAAACATGCTAATCGATGCCATCCACCCGGAAGAAACGCGGGTGGTGGTGACCGACCACAATCAAATACAGGAATTCGACTTCGAGTCGCAATCAAAAGTGCCGCTTCGCGGTAACATTTATCTTGCCAAAATCACCCGCGTTGAGCCGTCTTTGCAGGCGGCCTTTGTGGAATATGGCGGCAATCGACACGGCTTCCTCGCCTTTAACGAAATTCACCCTGATTACTATCAAATTCCGGTAGGTGATCGCGAGGAATTGCTGAAGGAGCAAGCCGAAGAAGACCGCTCGCAAGCGGCAAGCGATGACGACCAAATTGATGGTGACGCTGCCGACAGCACCGATGATGAAGAAAATGCATCGGGCGACGTTGCCGATTTGGGAGGCGACGCCCATGAAGAGGCCGCACCCGCAATAAATACACGCGCCCTGCATCGCAAATATAAGATTCAAGAAGTCATCAAGCGCCGCCAAGTTATTTTGGTGCAGGTCATGAAGGAAGAGCGCGGCAATAAGGGCGCAGCGCTGACAACGTATCTATCACTAGCCGGGCGATATTGTGTGTTGATGCCTAATACGGCACGCGGCGGCGGCATATCTCGAAAAATCAATAATAGTGCTGACAGAAAAAAGCTTAAAACCATTATCAACAAACTTGATGTTACCGACGGCATGGGGCTAATCGTGCGTACCGCCGGGGCGCAGCGCACATTAACCGAAATTCGTCGTGACTTCACTTATCTCACCCGTTTGTGGGAGGAGGTAAGAGAAAAAACCGTAAGTTCCACAGCCCCGACGCTAGTTTATGAAGAAGGCAACCTCATTCGCCGCTGCATTCGCGACCTGTATTCGAAAGAATTCGACCAAGTCGTGATTGATGGTGCTGATAGTTATAAAGAAGCTAAAAATTACATGAAGTTGCTAATGCCGAGCCATGCGCGCAAGGTGAAGCAACATGCAGGCGACGTACCCTTATTTAAAGAGCATGGGGTGGAAGACAAACTTGCAGCAATGTTCAACCCGATTGTGGTTCTGCCATCGGGCGGCTACCTAGTCATTAATCCTACTGAGGCATTGGTCTCAATTGATGTAAACTCGGGCAAATCAACCAGAGAACAATCGGTAGAAAAAACCGCTTTAGCCACCAATCTTGAAGCGGCGGTCGAAGTGGCCCGTCAGGCCCGCTTGCGCGACCTAGCAGGTCTACTGGTCATCGACTTCATTGACATGGATGAAAATCGCAATAATCGCGCCGTTGAACGCAAGATGAAAGAGGCTTTGAAAGCTGACCGCGCGCGCATTCAAGTGGGCCGTATTAGCAGTTTCGGGTTGATGGAAATGTCGCGCCAACGCATGCGTGCCGGTGTGTTGGAGGGCTCCAGCGAAACCTGCGCTCGCTGTAACGGTTCAGGCATGGTGCGCTCGGTCGAAAGCCGTGCCTTGCATGTGCTGCGCCAGATTGACGAGAATGCGAGTAAATTCACCGAAGGTGAATTGATCGTTCACTTGCCGCAAGATGTAGCGATTTACCTGCTCAATAATAAGCGCGCGCAATTGCATGAGATTGAAGCGCGCACCGGCATTGCCATCGCTGTGGAAATTGATATTGAACTAAACGCGATGGAAATGGCCATCACCCTACCCGATCATTCCGAGGCCGGCGGCGTGTCTCGCATGGAAGGTGATCCGGCCGCAGTTGCTGAAGACAACGGCAGTAAGCGTCGGCGCCGTCGTCGAGGCGGTCGCAATCGTCGTCGTGGGGCAAACACCGAAAACGGCGATTACCATAGCGGCAATGAAAACGATGGCGAAGACAGCCATGAAATGGACATGGATGCTGACGGCACCTCTGTTGAAGCATTGGAAATTACCGCCGATGATGAAAACGGCGATGAAGAGGATAAGCCGAAACGCCGACGCCGTCGTGGACGACGCGGTGGCCGTAATCGCCGTCGCGGGCAGAGCGGTGCCGATGACGCTGATCAAGGCGCAACTCAGGAAACCTTGGCGGAATCGGGCCGCGAAGCAGCGGCCGAGCAAGCTCCAACTGAAAAAATTGTCATTGAGGTGTCCCGCAATGATGATGATAATGAAACAGAAAAAACGCCAAGCGATACCGCCGAAGAAGAAACGGCCGACGAGGCGAGTAATGATGAAAAGAAACCGCGCCGATCCGGCTGGTGGCGAAAGTAGTCAAACAAAAGCCTTAATTTGCCAACAGTCTGAGAGCATGATGCGCCAAATTTTGCAAAACTGCTTTTTTTTATGGCTGCTATGCTTTTCACTTTTGCCCGCCTCAGCAACTGCGCGAGGCTTGGTGCGCGACGCAGAAATCGAATTATTATTAAGAGATTACAGTCGGCCGTTGTTACTTGCCGCGGGTCTGGAGCCTTCGCGTATTGGCATATCCCTAATCAACGACCGCAATCTAAATGCCTTCGTTACAAATGGGCAAAATATATATGTGCATACTGGACTTATTATACAAGCCAAAGAACCGAATATGGTTATCGGCGTATTGGCGCACGAAATCGGCCACATTACGGGTGGGCACTTAGCGCGAGGGGCCGAAGCTGCGGCTACGGCACAACGGCCCGCTTTGATTGCTACGATTTTGGGAATGACCTCCATTTTAGCCGGTGCCGCAGATTTAGGTATGGCGCTGATTACTGGCGGTCAGCAACTGGCGATAGGTAATTTCCTGTCCTACAGCCGCGGCCAAGAAGCCGCCGCCGACAATACGGCACTGCAATTGCTCGAGGCGACCGAACAGTCGGCGGAAGGCATAATCGGCATGATGGACAGCCTGGCCAATCAAGAGATATTGAGCGAGGTTTACCAAGACCCATATGCGCGCTCGCACCCAATGTCGCGCGACCGAGTGAAAGCCTACCAAAACGGCGCAAGCGCATCGCCATTTAGGGATGCGCGCGACCCTGAAGAACGGGTATTTCGCCACAGAATGGCGCAAGCCAAAATTTTTGGTTTCCTCGATTCGCCGAACACCACCTTGCGCCGCTTTCGCAATAAAGATGACCAACCTGCGCGCTATGCCCGCGCCATTGCCTATTATCGTCAGGGCCTGCGCGGCAAAGCAATGGGCGAACTGAGCAGCCTGATTGCTGAAATGCCCAACAATCCCTGGCTATACGAACTTGAAGGGCAAATTTACCATGAGACCGGTTTGGCCGACAAAGGCATTGCGCCTTATGAGAAAGCCATCGCCCTTCGTCCTAATGAGCCGCTTTTGCTCATTGGCTTGGCATCCTGCCTGTTAAGTAAAGGCGCAGCCGGCGGGGCGGCCAATCAGGCAGTCAATCAAAAAGCTATCGACCATTTGCGCGCCGCCTTGCGGCTTGACCCGCTGAACGGGCCCGCTTATTTGCAAATGTCCAAGGGTTATGGCCAGCTCGGCGAAATTGCATTGGCTCAATGGGCGCTTGCTGAATATTACGCTGCCGGAGGCCACCCGGAGGCGCGGCGCCATGCTCGACGGGCCATTGAGGGACTGCCCAAAGGATCAGTTGAATATATTCGCACTGTTGATATCTTGAGTGCCATCGAGCGTTAGGAGAGGAAACAGGGTGCACAAGTTTATTTTCGTTTTTGTTCTGCTCCTTTTATTCGGCTCTGCCCATGAGGCGGCCAGAGCTCTTAATGCCGATGACAAAAAACAAATTGATAAGCAAATCGAAGACTTTTTTATGCGCAACCCTGAAAAACTGGAGCAAGCACTCAATAATATGCAGCGCTATTTGACCCAACGCGCGCAACGAGAACAGGAAGAAGCGCTGGCCAGAAACGCCAATAATCTTTTCCACAATGACAGTGATTACTCGATGGGACCCAGCAATGCCTCCGTCACCATTGTGGAGTTTTTCGATTATAATTGTGGTTATTGCAAACGCAGCTTCGCGCCGCTCATGAAGGTACTGGAAGAAAACAATGATGTGCGTCTGGTGTTCAAGGAATATCCTATTTTAGGCGAGGCCTCTTATCTTGCCTCGAGCGCTGCATTGGCAATTAACGACAAACTCAAATATCTGACCTATCACAGCAAGCTAATGACCCATCAAGGAAGGATTTCAGAATCGGTGATTGAAAAAACCCTAAGTGACATGAAATTGTCGCCGCAAAAACTCCGGTCAGAGGCGCGCAGCGACAAATACACTTTGCAATTGTCCGCAACGCGGCAATTGGCTGACGCGATTGGCGTAAACGGCACACCGGCTTTTGTGATTAACGGTAAATTATTTGCCGGCGCGCTTGATAAGGAAGAATTGACCCAAGCTATCAACGCGGCACGCGCTGATTTGAAAGCTAGATAAGCCCACCAATCGGCGAACTGGGGTNGGCATAAAGCCGNTTCGCCATNCGCCCCGCCAAATAAGCCTGTCGTCCGGAAATTANTGCATGTTTCATGGCTTCAGCCATTAATATCGGGTTTTTCGCNTCGGCAATCGCCGTATTCATCAGCACACCATCGCAGCCCAATTCCATTGCAATGGCNGCGTCCGAGGCGGTGCCGACNCCGGCATCAACCAAAACCGGNACATTGGCTTGTTCGATAATCAAGCGAATATTGACGGGGTTTTGTATGCCGAGGCCTGAGCCGATAGGCGCGGCCAAAGGCATAATCGCGCAGCAACCAATAGCTTCCAACTCTTTCGCCATTATCGGGTCATCGCTGCAATAAACCATGACTTGAAAACCCTCCTTAATCAGTAACTCAGCCGAGCGCAAGGTTTCAGCCATATTCGGATAAAGGGTTTTTTCATCGCCCAGCACTTCCAGCTTGACCAAATCCCATCCGCCTGCTTCGCGTGCCAACCGCAATGTCCGCACCGCATCCTCGCCGGTGAAACAGCCCGCCGTATTGGGCAAATAGGTGAATTTCTTCGGGTCGATATAATCAACCAGCATGGGCGCGTCTTTGTCGGTCAGGTTGACCCGTCGCACCGCCACAGTAATGATTTCAGCCCCCGCCGCCTTCGCCGCGGCAGCGTTTTCTGCATAATCTTTATACTTACCGGTGCCGACAATAAGGCGTGAGTTGAATTCACGTCCGGCAATTACCAATTTCTCATCTTCCCAAGACATAACTCAGCCCCCGCCGATAAAATGAACAATTTCAATACGGTCGCCCGCTTCAATAATATGCGTGGCATAAGCCGATTTCGGCACAATTTCCAAATTATGTTCAACGGCAATCTTTTTCTCAGGCAAGCCCAAACGCTCCAGTAATTGCGCCACGCTCAGCGCACCGTCAAAAGATTGCGCCTCGCCATTTACTATGATTTCAATGATCTCGCCCATGCCGCGCCGAGTTTGCAAAACCGCGCGTTAAAGCGCAAGCCCAGAAAGCCTACAAATGATTTGAGCCTGTTGAAAAACTTGCACTTTTTTAAAATCTCGTTTACCCAAGCCTGGTATGAAACCCTTTTAAAAGGTAACAGGCTGAATGAGCAAAGTGCTGCACATTATCAACGGCCCCAATTTGAATTTACTGGGCACGCGCGAACCGGAAGTTTACGGGACGACCACCTTGGCGGATATTGAAGCCATGTGCGCCAACCGCGCCCAAAAGCATGGCATGGAAACACTGTGCCTGCAAAGCAATGATGAAGGCGAAATGGTCAATTTCATTCAAACCGCGCGCACCGAAGCGAGCGGCCTCATCATCAATGCCGGCGCTTATTCGCATACTTCTGTAGCCATTCTTGATGCGCTGCAAGCGGTTGAAGTGCCTGTCATTGAAGTGCATTTATCAAATATTTTTGCCCGCGAAGAATTCCGTCATCATTCCTATGTTTCCGGCGTTGCTGCCGGTGTTATTTGTGGATTGGGCGCACAGGGCTATGAAATGGCAATCGACGCGCTGGCAGCGCGTTTGGCATAAGGGGAGCGCAACTCAATGGCAAAATTACCCAGCAGCAAAACCATTAAAGAATTGGCAGAATTGCTGAGCGAGANCGGCCTGACCGAGATTGAAGTCGAGACCGGCGATATGCGAATTAAAGTGGCGCGGCAAGGCACCGCCGTNAGCGNCNTTGTGCCGCAAGNTGCNGCAGCGCCTGCTGCGGCNGAGGCCGCACCGGANCCAAAAGAAGCTNCNCCGGNACCGGCTCCGNCNGACNATCCNGNTGGCGTAAAATCTCCAATGGTCGGCACTGCCTATTTNGCACCTGAGCCGGGCTCGGCCAATTTCGTTAAAGTCGGCGANACGGTCAGCGAAGGTCAGACNATTCTGATTGTTGANGCNATGAAGACCATGAACCCGATAAGCGCCCCGCGAGCCGGCAAAGTGACACAAATTCTTATCAGCAACGAGCAGCCCGTCGAGTTTGACGANGTGCTGATGATTATCGAGTAGCCAATGGTTTCGAAAATCCTTATTGCCAATCGCGGTGAAATCGCATTGCGGGTCATTCGCGCCTGTCGCGAATTGGGCATTAAATCGGTCGCNGTTCATTCNTCTGCTGANGACAAAGCCATGCATGTNCGGCTTGCTGATGAAAGCGTATGCATTGGCCCNCCCTCTGCCGCCAAATCCTATTTATCTATTCCTGCCATTGTNGCNGCTTGCGAAATAACCGGCGCCGATGCGGTGCATCCGGGCTATGGNTTTTTGTCAGAAAACGCCAAATTCGTCGANATTCTTNACGAGCATANTATCGGCTTTATNGGCCCNACTGCCGAACATATNCGCGTGATGGGNGANAAAATTGCCGCCAAAGCGAAAGCCATTGAATTGGGCATTCCGGTTGTGCCGGGTTCAGATGGCGAAGTGAAAAATGTCGATGATGCNATTGTGNTGGGNCGNGATATGGGTTTCCCNGTATTGGTCAANGCGGCCTCCGGNGGNGGNGGTCGTGGNATGAAAATCGCGCNNAGNGAAAATGATTTGGCCGAAGCCTTNACNACGGCNCGGGCCGAGGCCAAAGCGGCCTTTGGTGATGATGCGGTCTATATTGANAAATATCTNGAANANCCGCGCCATATTGAAATTCAAGTGGNATGCGANACGCATGGCAANGCNGNGCATTTGGGCGAGCGCGATTGNTCNTTGCAGCGCCGNCACCAAAAAGTATTNGANGAAGCCCCGTCNACGGTTCTNGACGNNAANGCNCGCGCCGCCATCGGCAAAATCGTTACCGATGCCATGANGNGGCTTGGCTATCGCGGTGTCGGCACGGTCGANTTTTTGTATGAGGACGGCGAATTTTATTTCATTGAGATGAATACGCGCTTGCAGGTCGAGCATCCGGTNACTGAGGCGATTACCGGCATTGATTTNGTGCGCGAGCAAATTCGTGTNGCGCAGGGCGAAAAACTGAGCTTCNCGCAAGATGATGTCAGCTTTAACGGCCATGCCATTGAGTGNCGCATCAATGCCGAAAACCCTGAAACCTTCNCCCCTTCACCGGGGGTGGTGCAAACNTATCACCCGCCGGGTGGNTTGGGCGTGCGCATGGATAGTTCCATGTATTCGGGCTACGCCATTCCGCCTTATTATGACAGCCTNATCGGCAAGCTGATTGTCCATGCTGACGANCGCGACGCATGTTTGATGCGCCTCAATCGCGCNTTGGGCGAATTTGCCATTGATGGCGTTGAGACGACCATTCCGCTNTTCGAAAAACTTTTGCCTGATGAAGATTTCCGCACCGCCGAATATGATATTCACTGGCTGGAAAAATTCCTNGGCATGAAAGANTGATTANGGGATNTGANCCGCGCCTTGGGCCTCGTTTACCNGCGGCAANATTTCACCNGTAAACNCCATNCCNTCTTCNGTNTTACAGGCAAGCGGCCANATATCAAAAACNGGATGCTCCATCGCATTAATGCCCGGGCTGGAAGCAAACATCCAACCGGTAAACAGCGCTTTGTCGCGCCCCGCCTTAAACTCGGAAATTTCAAGAAANGCCTTTGTTTCGGGCGGTTCTTCAGGCGGCGTGGAAACGCAGTCATGCATGGTCAGGCTCATATCACCAATNGCATATTCCTGACCCGATAAGAGGTCGATTTTTTGAACTTTTGCGGTCACTTTATGCAGCAAAGAAAANGACCCGACNAACATTGGCTTNANCGCTGCCCCTTGCTCATCGTCATCAGGAATGTCTAGTNTCGGCACTTCCAAAATGGACAGCGGCGCAATCAAATCCTCGTCCTCGNTTATGNAACCATCTTCTGTATCANCGCTNTCGTCNGGCGGCGGCATTATGAGAACCGGNGGNATCATTTTGTCGTCAATAATTTGCGCAGCGGNCGGAGCGNNCGCGACTAAAGNCNNTNAAACGAGCAGGGCGAAGCNTTTATTCAGCACTTTCCTCATCACCTGCGCTGAACAAAGCCTGGCTGACCAGTCCGATTAAATCTACTGAGCCTTGCGTGNAGAGAATTTCNTCCCCCTCNGACAGTATGTCTTCGCTGCCACCNGGGGAAAGNGANACATAATTGCCGCCGAGCAAACCTTCGCTGGTAATTTTNGCACTGGTATCGTCNGGCAGTTCAATANCNCCACCGATGGTAAACTCCGCATTGGCATAATAGCTTTGCGGGTCAAGTTGCAGCGCCGTCACNGTGCCGATTTTAATGCCCGACATACGGACGTCACTNCCAATGGTAAGCCCGTCAACGCGATCAAATTGTGCATTNAGGCTGTAACCGTCACCACTNTCACCCTCGGTGACCGAATAGCCGTAAATGACNAACATGGCCGCGACAACGAGCACGGCAGCGCCAACNAATGTTTCGACCAGATTGTCTTTCATTTTTNNATCCCCAGNCTTTCCGTTTATTCCGGCTTCCACGCATCATAGCCGTCGGCATAGCCGGTGGTGTCGGCCATACCGGCNGGCTTATGCGCGTCTTTGGTGCCGGTCATATTGATNTGGCCTGGCTTCATCCAGNNGCGCTTCACTTGATTNGCTTCGTTCGGCGTTTCATCGACCGTATAATGCATCCAGCCATGCCACTCGGGCGAGATNCGCGTTGTTTCAATATCGCCATTATACAGCACCCANCGGCGNGTTTTGCCGTTAATGGACNCGCCATGCTTGTCTTCGTAATAGCGATTGCCTTGNCCATCAATNCCGACNAGCTTGCCGCGGCGGCGCGTAACCACCAACATNCCCANTGTNTGGTCATTCCACCAAGTGAACAGCATTTTTAAAAATCGCATCATCTAATTGCNCNTCCTTTATGCNGAGACAATAGCNCATTTCAGCATCAAAAATATATTGGAAAGTTAATCGCTTTCCTTGCTGNCNTCTTCTTTNGGCANATTGAGGNGAATGTGCAATTCACGCAGNTGCGNATTGGAGACATTTCCCGGCGCTTGCATCAGTANATCTTCNGCTTGCTGATTCATTGGNAAGGCGACCACTTCGCGCAAATTCTCTTGTTCCGCCANCAGCATAACAATGCGGTCAACACCCGGCGCAATNCCTCCATGCGGCGGCGCACCATAGCGAAACGCATTCANCATGCCNCCAAATTCTTTTTCCACCACCGCATCATCATAACCGGCGATCTCAAACGCTTTCAGCATNATTTCAGGNTTGTGGTTCCTAATGGCGCCGGATGATAGCTCAACGCCATTGCAAACAATATCATATTGATAGCCGAGNACGGAAAGCGGGCNTTGGCTTTCNAGCGCTTCCATNCCGCCCTGCGGCATGGAGAAAGGGTTGTGCGAAAAGTCAATCTCGCCNTCATCNGTTTCCTCATACATGGGGAAATCGACAATCCAACAAAAGGCAAATTGGTCGCGNTCAATCAANTCAAGNTCTTCACCGATGCGATTNCGNGCGCGACCGGCGAAATCGGCAAAAGCNTTCGGCACNCCGGCGCAGAAGAACACGGCATCGCCATCNTCAAGGCCAAGCTGCTGTTTAATNTGTGCGGTNCGTTCTTCGCCGATATTTTTTGCCAGCGGCCCTGCCCCTTCGCNATCGCGGAAGAAAATNTANCCAAGCCCCGGTTGCCCCTCACCTTGCGCCCAACTNTTCATACGGTCNCAAAAGGCNCGGCTNCCGCCGGTTTTGGCCGGTATCGCCCAAACCCGCACCTTGTCGTCNNTGGCAATCATATTGGCAAAAATCTTNAANTCGGAACCGTCAAAGGCAGGCGTNACNTCNTGCATTTCNATTGGNANACGTAAGTCAGGCTTNTCTGAGCCATATTTCTGCATNGCTTCGGCATANGGNATACGCGGGAAGGTNTCNGTCACNCGTTTACCACCGCCAAATTCGACAAACACATCATGCAAAACCGGCTCCACAGCTTGAAACACNTCTTCNTGCGTGACAAAGCTCATCTCAATATCAAGCTGGTAAAACTCGCCCGGTGAACGGTCNGCGCGNGCGTCTTCATCGCGGAAGCACGGCGCAATTTGGAAATAGCGGTCAAAACCCGCCACCATGAGAAGCTGNTTNAATTGCTGNGGTGCTTGCGGCAGCGCGTAGAACCGACCCGGNTGCATGCGCGACGGCACCAAAAAGTCGCGCGCNCCTTCAGGGCTGGAAGCCGTNAAAATCGGGGTTTGATACTCGCGGAAACCNTCATCGGTCATNCGGCGGCGNAGCCAGGCGATAATATCGGAGCGCANGATAATATTNTTATGNAGCGTTTCGCGACGCAAATCGAGNAAGCGATAACGNAAGCGNACATCTTCCGGNTAATCCGGCTCACCAAATACCGGCAATGGCAAATCGCCGGCTTCCGACAACACTACCAATTCAGCGACGTAAATCTCTACTTCACCCGTTTCGAGACTGGGGTTTTTCGCATCATCATCGCGCGCCACTACTTTGCCCTCTGCGCAAATTACGCTTTCGGCGCGCACCGCTTCTGCCATTGCAAAATGCGGGCTGGAAGGTTCAATAACCAATTGGGTCAGACCGAAATGGTCGCGCAAGTCAATGAACAACAAGCCTCCATGATCGCGCTTACGATGAACCCAGCCCGACAGACGAACTGTTTCATCGATATTTTCAGCCCTTAATTGACCGCAATTATGACTTCGATAGTCATGCATTTTGAATATCCTTATTGACCGCAAAATCGACTATTCCTGCGCCTAAACACAACGCTTCAGCCGATTTGTCAAGACACCTTTCCACGCGACAAAGCCAAGCGGCTGGCGTATAAGACGCGCATGGAATTGATAACAACAAATGAGGCGCTTTCTGAATTATGCGCCGAGCTAGCCAAGCAGCGTTATATCACCGTCGATACTGAGTTTTTGCGTGAAAAAACCTTTTGGCCGCAGGTTTGCCTCATCCAAACGGCAGGGCAAGAAATTGAGGCGATGATTGACCCTCTGGCCGAAGGTATTGATTTGGCCCCGTTTTACAGGCTGCTGGCCAATGAAAATGTGCTGAAAGTCATGCACGGCTGTCGCCAAGATATTGAAATTTTTTTCCATCAAGCGCAGATCATTCCGAAACCGCTTTTTGACACGCAAATTGCCGCTATGGTGTGCGGTTTTGGTGATGCTGTAGGTTATGAAACGCTCATTCGTAAAACTACCGGCGGCAAAATTGACAAGGCCAGCCGATTTACCGATTGGAGCCAGCGTCCACTGAGCGACAATCAACTGACTTATGCGCTGGCCGATGTCACTCACTTGCGCGGTGCTTTTGAATTTCTTGAAAATGAATTGGTTGAAAATGGGCGCGGTGCATGGCTCGATGAAGAGACCGCATTCTTATCTGACCCAGAAATTTATGCTCAACGCCCAGATAACGCTTGGAAAAGGCTGCGTATGCAAGACCGCCGCCCGCATGTTATCGGCGTGCTGATAGAGGTTGCCGCATGGCGCGAAACCGAAGCGCAGAGCCGCAATGTGCCGCGCAACCGCATTTTGAAAGATGACGCATTGCGTGAATTGGCCTTGCAAGGGCCAAAAGACAAGCGCGCCCTGACGCGCCTGCGGGCCGTCCCGAAAGGCTTTGAAGGCTCACGCTATGCCGACCCGCTTTTAGAAGCAGTGGCGCGCGGCCTCAAAATGGAAAAAGACGATTTGCCCGATATGCCCGCACCGGCAGTTAATCGCCCGGGCATTGGCCCATTGGTCGATTTGTTGAAAGTATTGTTGAAGCAGCGCAGCGAAGAAACCGGCGTAGCGCCCAAGCTAATTGCCAATGTCAACGATTTGGAACGCATTGCCAGCGATGATACACCCGATGTCGCAGCTTTGAAAGGCTGGAGATATGAGATTTTCGGGCAATATGCCGAAGCGCTGAAGGCCGGCAAATTGGCTCTCGCCTCGCAAGGTGATGCCGTAATATTAGTTGAGCGTGACTAATCCGCATCAGCACCGAGCAATTTTACTTTCGGCTCCAATCCCAGTGTTTCCGCCAAAACGGCGAGACGTTTTTCGATAATCGGCGCAATTAAATCGGCTAATTCATGGCTGATATTCAGCTTCAATTTATTTTTGCCTACCTTTAACTTTGTCTTCGGCAAAACGCCGGGTAATGAGGCCGACAGCGAATGCGCGAGCCGCAAGCTCAACCCCAATGCGCGGGCGATACGGTCGTCGGTTTCCGACAAATTCAAACTGCCATAATTGACCGCATCGCTACGCAATTCATGACGATAAGACAAAGCGCGCGCCAGAAACACCCGTCCGGCATGGGTAATGCCGGTAAACGGCGCGGTCAAAACCGCATCACTGACCGCCGCCGCGCGGAAGCTTGGATGGCTGGCCCAAGCGAGGTCGGAAATCAAGCAGCCCGCTTGGCGCAAGCGGTCAATTTGATTGCGGGTGAAGTTTTTTGGTCCGGCATGGCGATATAATTGCCGCGTCCACATGGCCAATTCATGGCTATATGGCTCGGCTTTGCACATGCGTGCGGCCATTTCCTCGCACGCCATCAACAGTGGGTCCAGCGCCCGATATTTGCTTTTCAATTCCTGATACAAAACGCCTTCGCGCACCGCATTGGCCGAAACGATAAGCCTCGATGGCTTGACCACCTCAATCAGAGTTTGCAAAATCAACGAAGCAGCTGGCAGTGCTTCGCGGCGATTGCCGGAAGCATGCGAGATGATACGCCGCGCGCGTCGTCCGTCCTTCGCCATGAATTTGAAAAACGCGGCAATTTCTTTCGGACGCACATCATATTGATGCAGCACTTCCAAACCATAGCCAGAATATTCCATATGCAATTTCGCCAGCGCGCGCCACGTGCCGCCGACGACATAAATCGGTTTATCCCGCGCATGCTCCAGCCACGGCAAATCAGCCAGCGACTGATGGATAATTTTATCCATTTTCTTTATTTTACCGCCGCTGGCCTGCTGCAAGGCCAATACACCCAACGGCAAGCTGGCCCATTGTTCGGTTTTATTGTCAGATACATAGGCCAATTCCAAACTGCCGCCGCCGAGGTCGGCCACAACGCCTTGAGCTCCGGGTATGCCGAGCATCACCCCATCTGCTGATAAATAAGCTTCTTCTTCGCCGCTTAAAACGCGAATTTCATGGCCTAAAACCTCTTCTGCATCAGCGAGGAATTTTTCGCGATTTTCGGCATCGCGCACCGCCGCCGTGGCAAAAGCGGCAAGATTTACAATACCGAGTTGGTCGGCAATTTGCCGAAAGCGACGAAACGTATTGAGCGCCAAATCGTAATAATCGCCCTCAATGCGTCCTGTCGCAGAAACGGACTCTCCTAACCGTACAAAAGCGCGTTCATTGTAAATCGGCAAAGGCGTGCGCGCCGAACCACTAAAGCCGACCAAGCGCACCGAGTTGGAACCGATATCAAGCACACCATGCGGGGCATCTGGCGGCAATGGCCCCAGCTTATTGAGGGCGCGTGCAAACTGCTCAGTGGTCACTTCTTGCATGACCTCAGATTGCCCCTTCATTCGCCTTGTTGCAAGGATTTGCCTCGCCCTGACAGGCTGGGATTGGTCATGAAATAGCCATGCGCATTGACCGCGTCTTCCGCTTTTTCTGCTTCATCGCGCAAATAGTTTCCCTCGGGCTGCATGCACCAGCTTTGTTCATTATCCGAAAGATTGGTCATCATAATCTGCCCCAGCACTTGCTCATGCACAGTCTCATTCAGTATTGGGGTGAGAATTTCCACCCGCCGATTGAGATTGCGCGGCATCCAGTCGGCTGACGAAATAAACACTTTGGCCTGGCTTGATGGCAGACCCGCACCATTCCCGAAACACACAATGCGCGAATGCTCGAGAAACCGCCCGACAATGCTTTTCACGCGAATGTTCTCTGACAAACCTTCAACACCTGCACGCAAACAGCATATGCCACGCACAATCAAATCAATCTGCACACCGGAATGCGAGGCTTCATACAATGCATCAATAACAAACGGGTCAACCAGCGAGTTCATCTTGGCCCAAATGGCGGCCGGTTTTCCGGCTTTGGCATGCGCCACTTCGGCGGCAATATTTTCCATCAGCGTGTCGCGTAAATTTTGCGGCGACATGGCCAGTCTTTTCAGATTACTCGGTTCGGCATAGCCGGTGAAAAAGTTGAAAACCTGGGACGCATCGGAGGCAATCTCGCTATTACACGTAAACAGCGACAGGTCGGTGTATATTTTAGCGTTTTGCGGGTGATAATTGCCGGTGCCCAAATGCACATAAGTGCGCAGTCCATCCGTCTCACGGCGCACCACAAGACTTACTTTCGCGTGGGTTTTTAGCTGCATGAAGCCGAACACCACTTGCACTCCAGCGCGCTCCATATTGCGCGCCAAACGAATATTTGCCGCCTCATCAAAACGCGCCTTCAACTCCACCAAAGCGGTAACCGATTTACCTGCTTCCGCCGCCTCAATCAGCGCCTCGACAATCGGGCTGTTATCTGTGGTGCGGTAAAGCGTCTGTTTAATTGCCAGAACATTGGGGTCGGCCGCCGCTTGGCGTAAAAACTGCACGACGACATCAAAACTTTCATATGGATGATGAACCAAAATATCTTTCTGACCGATGGCCGAGAAACAATCGCCGCCATGCTCACGAATCCGCTCTGGAAAGCGCGCCGTGAAAGGCGCAAATTTTTGTTCAGAGGGTCCCGGCGCATAAAGCTCATTTGTTTGAGACAAGCCGACCAGCCCTTCAACCGCGATAACCCCGCGCTTATCAACCTGCAATTCTTTCCGCACCAGGGTTTTCAGACTGTCAGGCATATTGGCGTCAAGCTTAAGCCGAATAACAGAACCGCGGCGGCGACGCTTCAGCGCGCTCTCAAAAAATTGCACTAAATCTTCAGCTTCTTCTTCAACCTCAATATCGCTGTCGCGAATAATACGGAACATGCCCTGCCCTAGCACTTCATAGCCGGGGAAAGTTTGCTCGACAAAGGTCGAAATCAAAGTTTCAAGGCGGACAAAATTCAATCCGTCAGCGCCCTCCTCGTCAGGCAAGATGATGAAGCGGTTCAATTGCTGCGGAATCAACAAGAGGGCATTCATACGATTGCCGTCTTCGAGACGCGCCAATTGCAAGGCCAATGCAAGCCCCAAATTAGGAACGAAAGGAAACGGATGCGCCGGATCAATGGCCAAAGGCGTCAGCACAGGCAGAACTTGGTCGAGAAAATAATCTTCCAACCAATCCACTTGCGTCGGCGTCAATTCATCTCTTTCGCGCACGAATATTTTATTGTTGCGCAAGTCTTTCAGCACGTCGGCCCAGACTGTTTGCTGACGCTTCATAAGCGCATCAGCACGCTGCAAAATGGCTTTAAGCTGTTGCGATGGTGTCAGGCCGTCTTGGCTTGCCACCTCTACACCGGCTTTTGTCTGACCGACTAGTCCAGCCACGCGTACCATGAAAAATTCATCGAGATTACTGGCTGAAATTGACAAAAACCGCAGCCGTTCCATTACCGGATGTTTGGCATTGGTGGCCTCATCAAGCACACGCTCGTTAAAAGCCAGCCATGACACTTCTCGATTAATGAAACGCTCTTCCCGCGAAAAGCCAAGCAGGCTCTCCGGCAGTTCACTTTTCTCTCTTTTTGTGAAAACACTGTTTTTTTTGGGCATTCACCAATCCTTGAGAGACGGCTGTCGCGAAAATTCAGACTTTTTATATTTCAGATATATGACTTTCCAGAATTTCTGCAACCATTGGAACTGTAATTGCACGTTTTTCTGCCAGCGCTTCCCGATCAATATTGTCTACCAAAGCGGCCATATCTGCATAGTCGCGCACCATGCGTGGCAATAAATAATCGATCACCCGCGCATCCACTTTTAATTGTCGGTCGCTGAACAACTTGGCCATCAAGCCGCGCATCAACGCATCGTCAGGACTGGTCAATGCAACGGCAGCAACGGCTTTCAACCGCGACACCAAATCGGGCAAGTCTATTGTCAGTTGCGCCGCCGGTTTTTCTGACAAGAGTAGAATTTTTAGATTTTCATGGCGGGAAAAATTGAGCAGGTGAAACAGCATCTCTTCGCAGTCCACCGGCAATTCGTCGAGCCTGTCGACAATCATTGCATCAGGCTTCTCGGAACCGTCGAGCACGCTGGCAATGTCATCTTGCAGCAATTCAACGGCGTCAATGTTCAGCGCCGCGCACTGATTCGAAAGAACCGCCGCCAAATGGCTTTTGCCCGAACCAGCCGGGCCGTATATCCAATGCACCGGCAACTGCCAGTCTGAGAAGCCGTCAATCAGAGCAACCGCCTCACGATTGCTGTCGGAAACAAGGAACGCGTCGCGTCCCATAGCCGCCCTTTGCGGCAAATCGAAAACCAGTTGTTCAGCCATCTTTGGAGCGGTTGACATAATCACGCATGTAAAGGGTCAGCCCATAGCGCACCAGAACGCCAATAATGGCGGCCAATGGCACGGCCAGCAATAACCCAAGAAAACCGAAAAGCGAGCCCATAGCCAGCAAAGCAAAAATAATCCAAACCGGATGCAGCTTCACTCGGTCGCCGACCAGACGCGGGGTCAAAATATTGCCTTCAAAAAATTGTCCGACAAAAAACACCGCTACAATCAAACCCAGCGCCGTCAAGTCAAAGCCGAATTGGCCCAAACCAAGCGCTCCTGCCAACACCATGCCAAAAGCCGCCCCGACATATGGAATGAAGCTGATAAGGCCGGCAAACACGCCGATAATCAATCCGCCCTCAAGCCCAGCCAACGACAGACCAATTGCATAAACCATGCCGAGAGACAGACAGACGAGAATTTGACCGCGAGCAAAACCACTCAATGTCTCATCAATTTGCTGCGCCAAGTAACGAACCACTTCGACTTGCTCATCGGGCAAAATCTCGTCAACACGCGAGACCATGCGGTCCCAATCATTAAGCATATAAATAGCGACAATCGGCGTAATGAAAATCAATGCCAGAAGGTTGATAAAGGACATGCCGCTCAACAGCATGCTCGACGCGGTGCTTTGCAATCCGGCCAAAAGCGTGTCGCCCATGCCGCTTACCAATTCGCTTTGCCCTTCGGCCAAATTTCGTTCTAGCATCCAGGCTTGAATATCGCTGATATAGCCCGGCAATGCGGCGATAATCAGCGCTATCTGTTGCGCCAAAACTGGCAGGCCGAAAGCCAAAATGGCCAGTAACGCAAAGCCAACAAAAAAAGTGATGGTCAATGTAGCAAGGCTGCGCCGCATGCCCAAGGCCTCTAGCCAATCGGCCAGCGGGTCAAGAAAATAGGCCAGCGCAAAGCCCAAAACAAAAGGCAGCGCAATGTCGGACAGAGCGGTCAATAAATATAACGCCAAGAACAGGACTGTGATGGACAATAAATGGGAGAGGCGAATTTGTATCATGGCACCACTAAGCTTTCTTCCGCAACTACGGTCCACTCGAACTCACCTTCGGCCAATACCAGACCGCGTTGCCCGAGATTGCCGCCAAGTTGGGTCACTGAACCAACATAGGCGAGGTCGATATAAGCATAGCTTTTTGCCAATTCAACAATCGTTAAATCGCGCACTAATTTGGCCTCATTTAGCCGCGACAGGAGGCGGGTCCATTCCCGCAGGCTAGGATAATCGGCGCGCACGCGCAAAGTTTGCTTTTCGTCAGACGCCACGGCGGCGACTTGCTTCCAACGCTCGGCCAGCGCAGAAGCTATTTCATCAATCGCCACCTTGCCCATATCTTCATGCAATTCGCCCGTGCGATAGGTGCGGACAATAACGTCACTGTCCTCTTCACCGAAAATATAGGCTGTCACGCCAAGTTGACCTTCCACATCGGCCAGAGCATGAGCCACAATAATGGTCTGCGTCCCATAGCGATCATTCAGCATCTGTAATTTGGCCGGGTCACCAATTAGAATGTCTTCAGCATTGGCAATCAATGAATCGTCAAGGTCACCCAAAGGCAGTAAAAGCGGCGCCGGATTATTTTCGATATCATAATTACGCCAGCCTATTTGCCACCAATGCTCGCCCCAAGCCTGCAGACCTTGCAGATCCTCCAGCACTGGCAAAAGCAAAGCCGGTTTGCTCTGCACCTCAGTCACTGCCACGCCATAGCTGCGCAATAAATCGCGAAGCGGAGCGGCTTTGAATTGAATCGACAAGGTCGCCAAATAACGTGTCGGGCCGGTTTTCTCGTCGCTAATGCGCAGCACTTCGACCATATTTTCAATATCAAGCGTTCGGATATCGGGCAGCTTGTCCCATTCTTCTTGCTTCGCCAAACGCCTCATGGCGATGGCCAATGCCCGCTCTTGCCCTTGCTGCAAAGCGGTCGAGCGGGCCAAAGTCGTCGATGTCGCCGACACATCAACCTTGATGCGGTCAACCTGGAAAACGTTTCCCGCCACAACGGGCGACGACAAAAACAAGCCCAAGGTAAAAATAAGCCGAATAAATTTCATGCGCGCAACCTAACGCGGGGACATCTTCCCCGCAATGCTGATTTAAGTGGTTACTTTAGACCCGATGCAGGCTATTTTATGGCACTCGGTCAAATACACAGAAACGATTCTATGGGCGACACATTAGGCCACAACAAACCTCCTGCCACCTATGCTGACGCCGGCGTTGATATTGAGGCCGGTAACACGCTGGTTGAGCGCATTGCACCGCTAGCCAAGTCGACAGCCCGCGTTGGCGCTGATAGCGACCTCGGCGGTTTTGGCGGATTGTTCGACCTCGCCGCCTGCAAGTTCGACGATCCGGTTTTGGTTGCCGCTAATGATGGTGTTGGCACCAAATTGAAAGTCGCCATTGAGAGCGGAATTCACGATACTGTCGGTATCGACCTTGTTGCCATGTGCGTCAATGATTTGATTGTGCAGGGCGCAGAACCACTTTTCTTCCTCGATTATTTTGCCTCCGGAAAGTTGGATGTCGATGCCGCCACCGATGTGATTGCCGGTATTGCCGAAGGCTGTCGGCAAGCCAATTGTGCCCTCATTGGTGGTGAAACGGCAGAAATGCCGGGCATGTATGCCGCCGGTGATTATGATCTTGCCGGTTTTTCTGTCGGCGCCGCTGAGCGACGGAAAATCTTGCCGCGCAATGATATGGTTGCAGGCGATGTCATTCTAGGCCTGAGCTCCAACGGGCTTCATTCCAACGGCTTTTCACTGGTGCGCAAATTGGTTGAAGCCGAAGGCCTGACATGGGACGCGCCAAGCCCGGCCCATGCCCATAAATCAGTGGCCGAAGATTTGCTGACCCCAACACGTATTTATGTGCGTTCCGTGCTACAAGCCTTGCGCGCCAATGCCCCGATTAAAGGGCTGGTGCACATAACCGGCGGCGGCTTTCAAGAAAACCTGCCGCGCGTGCTTCCCGATAATATATCAGCGCATATCGACCTGTCGGCGTGGAATATGCCTGAAATTTTCAAATGGCTGCAAAGCGTTGGCAATATTGAGGATGCTGAAATGCTTCGCACCTTTAATTGCGGTATCGGCATGGCGCTGATTGTTTCGCCGGACGGCTTGGCCGATGTGATGGCCATGCTGGCCGCCGCCAATGAGACGGTCATTCCCATCGGCACTTTGGTACCACGCGACGGCGAGCCCGTCACTTTTAGCGGATCCACAAGCGGATGAGCTGCAGCTCCGTCAAAATAGCCATTCTATTTTCTGGTCGCGGCAGCAATATGCAGGCATTGGCACACCACATTGCAAAAGCCGATGTGCCCGCTGAATTGGTGATGACCGTAACCAATCGTCCCGATGCCGGTGGCATTGAAATTTGCGAGGCAGCGGGCATTGCTTGCACGGTAATAGACCACAAAAGCTTTGACAGCCGCGAAGCATTTGACGCCAAACTCGATGGAACCTTGCGCGCCGCTAATGTTGAGTTGATTTGCTGCGCCGGTTTTATGCGCCTGCTGACCGAAGGTTTCGTCAATGGCTGGCCCGACCGCTTGCTTAACATTCACCCGTCACTCTTGCCCAAATATCAGGGGTTACACACCCATAAGAGGGCGCTGGAAGCGGGCGATAAAATGCATGGCTGCACTGTTCATTATATGCGCCCTGAAATGGATGCCGGGCCGATTATCGTGCAAAAATCAGTGCAGGTGCTGGACGGCGACACGCCCGACACGCTGGCCGACCGCGTTATCGAACAAGAGCACATCGCCTACCCCGAGGCGCTGGATATGGTGCTCAAAAAAATGGCGGGCACTACCTAGCAGCCCCGCCATTTCGTATTAAGCCGGGTCGGGAATTAGCCGACCAATTCGTCATCCGTGAAGAAGAACTTGATTTCTTCCGCTGCCGTTTCAGGTGCGTCAGAGCCGTGTACGGAATTGGCATCAATGCTCTCGGCAAAATCTTTGCGAATGGTGCCCTCATCGGCTTCTGCCGGATTGGTTGCACCCATAATTTCGCGGTTTTTGGCAATGGCGTTTTCGCCTTCCAAAACCTGCACAACCACTGGGCCTGAGACCATAAAATCAACAAGGTCATTATAGAAAGGACGCTCTTTATGCACGGCATAGAAGCCACCGGCCTGTTCGCGCGTCATATGAATACGCTTGGAAGCGATGACGCGCAGACCATTGCTCTCAAAGCGGTCAATGATTTTGCCAGTCAGATTGCGCTTGGTGGCATCCGGTTTGATGATTGAAAAAGTGCGTTCAATGGCCATTGGAAGTTCCTCAACTCTGGTTCATTTGAGGGTCTTATAGGCGGGCTTTTCCGTATTGGCAAGTTACGCTTTTTGCTCCCATTTGCCTTCCGCTGATTGCTGCCAATAGGTCAACTCATGGCCTGATTCCTTCAACTCGCTCCAGCGCGCGCGGGCGCGCGCCACATTTTCCTCATCGCGCCCGTCAAATATGAAAACCGTGCGCTCAAAGCCGTCAATCGGAGCTCGTTCCGCGCCATCGACGAGAAACAAAACATGGGCAGAATTCGGTGTTTCTTCTTCATCCGTCAGCCATATGGGCTGGCTGTCAGCATGCTCGGCAAAGCGCGCGTCGCCTTTGGCGGCATGCGGCAAAAATGCGTCATCCCTATACGTCCATAAATGACTGTCCAATGCCGCAAGGCGCTCTGCCGATCCTACCTGCACGACCGCTTTCCAGCCGCGTTTAACAGTCGCTTCCAACAACACCGGCAGAGCCTGTTCCAGTGTCTGTTGCTCCAGATGATAGAACAGAACTTCGTTCATTATTTTTCGTAATGCGCCTTCACCAGACGGTCGAGCAAGCGCACACCATAGCCCGATGCCCAAGTGCGGCTGGTAGAAGTTTTCGGGCTGCCCATTGCGGTGCCGGCAATATCCAAATGCACCCAGGGCACATCATTGGTAAAGCGCTTCAAAAATTGCGCTGCCGTTGATGAACCGGCATAACGACCGCCGATATTTTTCATATCGGCATTGGGCGTGTTTATCATTTTGTCGAAATTATCATTCATCGGCATGCGCCAGACTTTCTCGCCTTCAGCATTGCCGACCTCAGTCAATTGTTCGGCCAAACGGTCATCGCTGGCAAACATGCCGGCATAGTCTTGTCCCAGCGCAATCATTATCGCGCCCGTCAGTGTCGCCAAATCAATCATGAATTGCGGCTTGAAACGTTTTTGCGTGTACCACAGCGCATCGGCCAAAACGAGACGGCCTTCAGCATCCGTATTCAGCACTTCAATCGTCTGACCCGACATGGAGGTCACAATATCGCCGGGGCGTTGTGCATTGCCATCGGGCATGTTTTCAACCAAACCGATAACCCCGATTGCATTGACCTTTGCTTTGCGCGCAGCCAGCGCATGCATCAGGCCGGTCACCGCTGCCGCGCCGCCCATATCGCCCTTCATGTCTTCCATACCACCGGCAGGCTTGATGGAAATACCACCCGTATCAAAGCACACACCCTTGCCGATAAACGCGACCGGCTGTTTTGACTTGGCCGCCCCATTCCATTGCATGACAACCATTTGACTGGGGTGCACACTGCCCTGCCCGACACCGAGTAGCGAGCCCATGCCCAGTTTTTTCATTTGCGCTTCGCTCAACACTTCTACTTTCACACCCAATTTACTCAGCGCTTTAGTGCGCTTGGCAAATTCCGGCGGTGTCAGAATATTGGACGGCTCATTGACCAAATCGCGCGCAATAATCGTGCCATCGGCAACCGCTTTCAATTCGGCATAGGCCTTTTTGGCAGCCGTTGCCGCTTTCGTGGCGACGGTAAATTTCTTTGGCCCGCCGCTGGTTTTGTTTTTCGTCTTATAGGTTTCAAACTTATAGTCGCGCAAATATGCACCAATGGCCGCGCGCGCCGCAATTTCACCTTCCGCGACATTGCTGCCCATTGGTTCAATGAGAAAGGTCACATTGCCTTCCGTCTTTTCAACAGCGCCCAACGCCGTGCCGCCCATTTTCTCAGCGTCAGCCGCGTTCAGCTTTTTACTGTCGCCGACACCCAGCACCACAATACGGTCGAGGTCAGATTTGGCGGGTGCAAGCAGGGCAAACATGGAAGCTGGTTTGCCTTTGAATTTTTTGATTTTCATGGCTTTGCTGATGGCACCACCGATTTTTTTATCTAATTGCTTGCCCAATGTGCCGAGCTTGCCGCCATCGGTTGCGGTGATGATAAGCGAACCCTTTTCGGGCAGTTTGTCGGTGGCCAAAGCGATAGAAAGGGGCATATTTTTCTCCATGCAGCAAAAACTTGAAGGTTTATTGTGGCACACATTATGGTGTAAAAATCCATGCGTCCATACCCGTTTTAGGGTAAGAGGGAGTCTCAGCGTCGCATTTTGACGCATGAATGGAAACGAAATGAATACTGTTCGACTTTTTGGCATGATGCTGTATCTGTTCCTAACGGTAAGCCCCACCTCGGCGCGAGACGTTGAAGGTATTGCCGCCGTGGTCAATGACCAAGTCATCTCGCTTTATGACGTCGATCAACGCGTCGATTTGTTTTTTGCCTCTTCAGGCATTGAAAAATCAGCTGAAATGACTGAGCGCATGCGCCAACAGGTTTTGCGGTCTTTGGTAGATGAAAAATTACAACTGCAAGAAGCCGCGCGCGTGGAAATTCAAATCGAAGAAGCCGAAATTGAAGAGCGCATGGAACTACTGGCCAAGCAAGACAGTCGGACATTGGATGGCATAAAAGAATTCCTTAAAGACAAGGCCATTGAGGAAGATACACTACGGGCGCAAATTCGTGCTGAACTGGCTTGGAACCAATTTGTCCGGCGTAACTTCGGTGGTCGCATATCGGTAGGCGACATGGAAATCCAGGAGCAATATGAAAAAGCTGTGAAAGCCGTCAACCAGACGCGCTATTTGGTCAGCGAGATATTGCTCAATCTCGATAACTTCTCCACTGAGGAGCAGGTCCGCCAAATATCCGGTGAGATTGTTGAACAATTGCAATCAGGCATATCTTTTCCTGCCGTGGCGCGACAGTTTTCAATCGCGCCAACAGCCGCGCAAGGAGGCCAGCTTGGTTGGATTTCAGCCGACCAGCTGAACCCGCGCTTGTCGCAAGTAGTAAAGCAAATGCAAGTTGGACAAATTTCGCCACCCATTCTGACAACCGGGGGCGTGTATATTCTGGCGCTGGCCGATAAACGCGCCGGCGGCAATGACACTTCTAAAAACAAATTTGATGTGCTGACCGTGGTCTTTCCCGCTGCGGTAAAAGACAAGCGCGTTGCCGAATTTATTGATGATTTCAAAACCTGTCGCCGGGCCCAAGGTGCTGCCAAAAAAATGAACGCCTCAATGAAACGCTCTGGCCTCCAAGAACTTCGCAACTTACCAGCTAACATTGCGCGCGCGGTCGCCAATCTGGAGGCTGGCGGAGTTACCCCGCCAAGCAAGCAAGATGATGCCACCAACATTTACATTGTGTGTGACCGTAAGGATAATTTGGGCATTAAAATTTCTCGTGAGCAGATTGCTGATAACATTTTCTCTCAACGCATATCCATCATGGCCCGACGTCATTTGCGTGACCTGCGGCGCGACGCGGTTGTTGAATATCGCTAAATGAGTTCCTGCTGTGCATGATGTTGAACTGCCCCCGCTGCGCGATGTCATCAATAAACACCGCTTGAGAGCCGATAAAAAATTCGGACAAAATTTTATTCTCGATCTTAATGTAACACGGCGCATTGCCCGCCTAGCGGGTAATTTGACCGATTGTGAAGTTGTTGAAATTGGCCCCGGCCCAGGCGGATTGACGCGCGGCCTGTTGATAGAAGGGGCGCGAAAAGTTCACGTCATTGAGGCCGATAATCGCTTCATTCCGGCGCTCCAAGAAATTGCCCAAGCCTATCCCGCCCGGCTCAATATTATTGAGGGGGACGCGCTGGAAATCAATCCGGATGAGCTCAGCGAAGGGCCATACCGTATCGTTTCCAACCTGCCCTATAATATCGGCACGGCACTCCTTACCGGCTGGCTCGATAGAGGATGGTCTGATGGTATTTGGCAGCCTTCGTTTTTGTCGATGACGCTAATGTTTCAAAAAGAAGTGGCGCAGCGCATTACCGCCCAGGCGGGCGATAAGCATTATGGCCGTCTCGCCGTTTTAGCAAATTGGCTTTGCGATGCTGATTTGGCTTTTGAGTTGGACCGGCAAGTTTTCGTGCCACCGCCGAAAGTGACATCGGCGATTGCCCATCTTGTGCCGCGCGCCCAACCAATGGCCGATGCCGATCCCGAGATACTAAGAAAACTGACTGCCGCAGCTTTTGGTCAGAGGCGGAAAATGTTGCGTGCCAGCCTGAAACGGATATGCTCAGACCCTCAAGCGCTTTTGGTAGAAGCAGGGATTGACGAAACCGCACGCGCCGAGGTGCTGACGATTGATGATTTTTGCAAGCTGGCGAGATTATTGCCAAATTACAAAGTGGGGGAATTATGAAAAGCCAAGCTATAACAGAATATGGAGTTGCGTTAGAGACGGTTGAAAGCGAAACACCGCTCCCGACTGGCAGCGAAGTACTGGTTGAAATCACCCATTGTGGCGTTTGCCACTCCGACGTGCATTTCCACGACGGTCATTTTGACATGGGCGGCGGAAATCAGCTCGATGTGCGCGGCGCGCGCCAGACACCATTCACGTTAGGCCATGAAATTGAAGGCATTGTGAGCGAAATTGGCGAAGATGTGAAAGATGTCAAAGTGGGTGACCGACGTGTCGTTTATCCCTGGATTGGTTGTGGCGATTGCAATGATTGCAATAATGGCCGCGAAAATTTGTGTAATGGCCGCGCGTTGGGGGTCAATCTTCCAGGTGGCTTTTCAACTCACTGCCTCGTACCGCATGAGCGCTATTGCCTTGACGCCGGTGACATTGCACCCGGTCTGGCCAGCACGTATATGTGCTCCGGCATTACCGCTTATGGCGCGTTGAAATATCTCAATACGGGCGACAAGGGCGAACCGGCATTGATTGTCGGACTTGGCGGTGTCGGCATGATGGCTCTGCAATTTGCGCTGGAAATGTTTGACGAAGCGCCGATTGTCGCCGACCTTGACGACAATAAGTTGCAAGCCGCAATGGGGGCCGGTGCCAAAGCCGCTTACAATCCGAAAACCGAAGGCGATTTGCAAAAGCTGATTGCCGACACGAATGGCGGTGTCGCCGGTGCGGCTGATTTCGTCGGCGCTGAAGGCTCTTTGCAATTTGCCACCGGCGCGCTGCGTCGTGGTGGTGAAGTGAAAATTGTCGGCCTGTTTGGTGGCGCTTTCACCCAGCCTATTCCCATGTTCCCGTTCCGCGCCATGTCCATTGGCGGCTCAATGACCGGCACATTGGCAGACACGATTGAAATGCTGGAAATTGTCAAGGCCGGTAAAATCAACCCGATACCGGTTGAAACCCGCGCCATGTCCGAAGCAAGCCGCACGCTCGATGATTTACGCGAAGGCAATATTCTCGGGCGCGTGGTTCTTAAAAACTAAAGCGCCTCGCGCAAGGTTTTAACAAAATCGGACAGGCCGGTTTGGCGTCCGCGCTTCAGCCGTTCTGATGTCAAAATGGCTTGCACTTGCGCCAGGCTGGCCGCCGCATCCTCATTGACGATAATATAGTCATATTCAGGATAATGGCTGATTTCATCAGACGCTTTTGCCATGCGCGATGCCACCACATCAGCGCTGTCTTGCGCCCGACTGTTCAGCCGTTTTTCAAGCTCAGCCGCTGTCGGTGGCAAAATGAAGATTTTGACCAAATCATCAGCCGCCGCTTCCTGTAATTGCTGAGTGCCCTGCCAATCAATATCGAACAATACATCACGGCCGGCCGCCAGCACCGTTTCAACCGGCGCGCGCGGCGTGCCGTAATAATTATCGAACACTTTGGCGTGCTCAAGCAACTCGCCGCGATTCCGCATTTCGCCAAAAGCTTGCGTATCAACAAAATGATAATCCTGCCCATCGGTCTCGCCGGGGCGCGGTTTACGCGTGGTCACCGAGACAGACATGTTGATATTGCCGTCTGTCTCCAACAGGCCGCGCGCCAAAGTTGTTTTGCCCGCACCCGATGGTGACGACAAAACCAACATCAAACCGCGTCGGTTAATGGCTGACGACATAAGCAAACGCCTCTCGAATCAGAATCGCTGGAGACAACTATAGCCTATCTGCGGTTTTGTTTTTCGATTTGCCGCCAACGCCGGACATTTTTATTGTGCGCGTCCAGCGTTTCAGCGAAAGCATGGCCACCCGAGCCGTCGGCCACAAAATAAAGCGCTTTGCTATCCGCCGGATTGAGCACGGCGGCAATCGAGGCGCGCCCGGGATTGGCAATCGGTGTCGGCGGCAGGCCGTTAATACGATAGGTATTATAGGGCGTTTTGCGGCGAATTTCGCTGCGCCGTATCGGGCGGCCAAGCTTTCCTTGACCGCCGACAAGCCCGTAAATAATCGTCGGGTCTGATTGCAGGCGCATGCCCTTTCTCAAGCGATTGACAAAAACCGCTGCAACCAGCGGACGCTCGGAAGCGACGCCGGTTTCGCGCTCAACAATCGAGGCCAAAATAAGCGCCTCGCGCTTGGTCTTAAACGGCAGTTTTTTCCGCCGTTGCGGCCATAATTCGTCGAGCGCGGTTTTCTGCGCCACTTGCATTTTCGCAATCAGCGCCGCACGTGTCATGCCGCGCTCTACCTTATAGGTTTCGGGCAACAAGCTGCCCTCTTTCGGCAGTTTCACATCGCCCGTCAGCACCGTTTCATCTTGCAGCAGCTTGACGATTTGCATGCTGGTCAGCCCCTCAGCAATGGTGATGGGATGCAGCACGATGTCGCCTTTGGTGACGACGCGCAGCACGGCAAGCATATTGGCGGCGGCAGGAATATCATATTCCCCCGCTTTCAAATTGACGCTCTCGCCGCTGAGCCGCACATAAAGACGGAACAAAAAGCCGCTCCGCAAAACACCCGCTTCGGCCAAATTACCGGCAATGGTGCGCGCAGATACCCCGCTTTGCAGCAAGACACGCGTGGTGTCGCCATGCGGGCCGGGCAAATAAACCAGCCCCAAAATAACGGCACCAGCCAAACTGCCGCTGACTGCGGCAACAATAATAAGACCACGAAATTTTAAGATAAGCTGTTTCAGCCGTGCCAAACCGCGCTACTCAACGGCCTTAAAGACCAGCGAGGCATTGGTGCCTCCAAAGCCGAAACTGTTAGACAAGGCCGCCTTTACTTCGCGCTCTTGCGCTTTATGCGGCACCAGATTGATTTTTGAATCGACCGATGGATTATCAAGATTGAGCGTTGGCGGCACAATACCGTCACGTATGGCGAGAATTGAGAAAATCGCCTCCACCGCACCGGCCGCACCGAGCAAATGACCGATGGCCGATTTCGTCGAGCTCATGGTCAGCCCGTCTGATGCGCCGCCAAACAAGCGTTCGACAGCTTTCAATTCAATTTCATCGCCTAGCGGCGTTGATGTGCCATGCGCGTTGACATAGCCGATATCTTCCGGCGACAGGCCGCTGCGTTTCAACGCCGCTAGCATGGAGCGATACCCGCCCGAACCGTCTTCGGCAGGTGATGTGATGTGAAACGCATCGCCCGACAAGCCATAGCCGACAACTTCGGCATAGATTTTTGCGCCACGCGCTTTGGCGTGTTCATATTCTTCGAGAATGACGACACCCGCGCCTTCGCCCATAACAAAGCCGTCACGGTCTTTGTCATAGGGGCGCGAGCCTTTTTCAGGCGTATCGTTAAAACCGGTTGAAAGCGCACGGCAGGCTGCAAAACCGGCAATGCCGAGACGGCAAATCGCCGACTCCGTGCCGCCCGCCACCATCACATCAGCATCGTCGAGCATAATCAGCCGCGCCGCATCGCCAATGGCATGCGCGCCGGTTGAACAGGCCGTAACAACCGCGTGATTGGGACCTTTCAGCCCGTGCTTGATGGAAACTTGACCGCCGGCCAGATTGATAAGCGCGCCCGGAATAAAAAACGGGCTGAGACGACGCGGGCCACGGTCGCGCACAGTGAAAGCACCATCTTCAATGCCCTGCAAGCCGCCAATACCGGCACCGATGAGAACACCGGTGCGATATTGCTGCTCTTCGCTTTCAGGCTTGTAACCGCTATCGGCCAACGCCATATCGCTGGCCGCCATGGCATAAATGATGAAATCATCCATGCGCTTTTGTTCTTTCGGCTCAACATAGATGTCGGAGTTGAAGCCGTTTTCACCCTGCTCGTCTGCGCGGTCAATATGACAGGCAATTTGGCAGGGCAAATCCGACACGTCGAAACCGGTTATAGGACCGGCGCCGGATCGGCCGGAAAGCAGGTTTTGCCAGCTTTTCTCAGCGGTCTCACCCAGCGGGTTCACCGACCCGATGCCGGTAATAACGACGCGTCGCACGATTTTTGAGCCTTAGCCGGCCTGTTCGATGAATTTTACAGCGTCGGCAACCGTTAGAATGGTTTCTGCGGCGTCATCAGGAATTTCAATACCGAATTCTTCTTCAAAAGCCATAACCAGTTCAACCGTGTCGAGGCTGTCTGCACCGAGATCGTCAATAAAGCTGGCAGCTTCATTTACGTCACCGGCATCTACGCCGAGGTTTTCAACAACGATTTTCTTTACGCGATCGGCAATATCACTCATGACAAGCTCCTTCAAAATTTGGGCTGTTCCTTGATTTTGAACAGCGATTCCCCTCTTTGGGACAAGCGTCGTGTGACACTTGGGGTTTCCCTATCACCCTTTACACATTGTGTCTATAGCGTGAAAAGCAAGCGCTAAATCATCGCCATACCGCCATTCACATGCATGGTCTGGCCAGTAATATAGGCCGCTTCGTCGCTGGCCAAAAACAGACACGCAGCAGCAATATCATCGCCGCTGCCCAAGCGACCCGCCGGAATAGCAGCGGTGAGCGCTTCTTTTTGCTCACCGGGCAAAACATCGGTCATTGGCGTGGCGATAAAGCCCGGGGCCACGCAGTTGACGGTAATGCCGCGACTGGCAACTTCTTGCGCCAGGGATTTCGACATGCCAATCATACCCGCTTTGGTGGCAGCATAATTGGCTTGGCCGGGATTGCCGGTCACGCCGACAACCGAGGTAATGCCGATAATACGTCCGTGACGGCGTTTCATCATGCCGCGAAGCGCGGCGCGGATAAGACGAAAGCTTGAGGTCAGATTGACGGACAACACCGCATCCCAATCTTCATCTTTCATACGCAACGCCAGATTATCGCGCGTGATACCCGCATTATTGACCAAAATATCCAAGCCGGACATTGCCTCTTCGGCATTGGCAGCGAGTGCCGCCGCCCCGTCTTCGGACGACAAATCAGCAACCAAAACATGCGCGCCATCGCCCAATTCATCGGCCAATTCCTTCAACACCGCTTCGCGCGTGCCGGCCAAGCCGACGTTGGCCCCAGCAGCGTGCAAGGTTTTGGCAATCTCGCGCCCAATACCGCCTGACGCGCCGGTCACCAGCGCATTTTTTCCGCTCAAATCAAACATGGCCTGTTCCTTTCGGTAATTAGCCTAAAAATCCGTCTATATCTTCCGGCGTGTTCAACGCTTTCGCCGCCAAACGGCCATCAATGCGCTTGGCCATGCCGGTCAACACTTTACCGCTGCCGATTTCCACCAATTCGGTGACGCCATTATCTGCCGCCCAAATCATTGACTCGCGCCACCGCACAGAGCCGGTCACTTGTTGCACCAATAAGTCGCGAATAGTGACGCCATCGCTGACCGCCTGCGCCGTGACATTGGCAATCAGCGGCACACAGGGCGCGTTGATGGTCGTCTCAGCCAATGCTGCCTGCATTTCATCAGCCGCCGGTTGCATAAGGGCGCAATGGAAAGGCGCGCTGACCGGCAATTCCATCGCCCGCTTGGCACCGCGCTCTTTGGCAAAGTCGCAAGCGCGCGCAACTGCCGCCGCATGGCCTGAAATCACCACTTGCCCATTGGCATTATCATTGGCGGCGGCGCAAATTTCATCGCCGGTTGCCGCTTCTTCGGCAATCTCAGCCACCGCCTCGAAATCCAACCCCAAAAGAGCAGCCATTGCGCCGACACCGACCGGCACGGCGCGCTGCATGGCTTGGCCGCGCAATTTCAAAAGCCGCGCCGTATCTTCAAGCTGCAAAGCACCGGCTGCGGTCAGCGCGGTATATTCGCCGAGGCTGTGCCCCGCGACATGCGACGCGCTGTCGGCCAATACCAAACCACGCCCTTCCAACACCCACAAAGCAGCCATAGATACCGCCATCAGCGCCGGTTGCGCGTTTTCTGTCAGGGTCAATTCATCTTCCGGCCCGTCCCACATCAAATCGCTCAATTTTTGTCCCAGCGCGTCATCAACGGCGGCGAAGACGGCGCGCGCTTCAGGATAAGCCTCAGCAAGGGCGCGGCCCATACCGACAGCTTGGCTGCCCTGGCCCGGAAAAACAAATGCTTGCGTCATGATTGATTCCCTCTCATCTGGCGGTTGTTTTAGAGGGCCAAAACCCTCTTGCCAAGCCCCGCTGTCCATAGTATCACCCGCTTTATTGATTTCGGCTGGAGGCTGAAAGGATAGAGGGCTCGATGGTCGAGCCTCTAGGAATGGTCCGGTATCCCTTGTCTCCGCTCTCGCGTGTCTGTGAGCCTCTCCCTTTCGGTAGATAGCTCGCAAGAGGCTCGGCGCCGAAAAAACTGAAGGAGAGAGGCTATGGCTCTTTATGAGCACATATTTATAGCGCGTCAGGATATTTCAGCCCAACAAGTCGAAGGCCTTGTTGATATGGCGCAAGCCGTGCTGGAAGAAAATGGCGGCAAAATTACCAAAAACGAATATTGGGGGCTGAAATCTTTGGCCTATCGCGTGAAAAAGAACCGTAAAGGTCACTATACGTTACTCAATATTGAAGCTGATCATGCGGCGGTTGCCGAATTGGAACGCCGCATCAGCCTGAATGATGACATTATCCGCCATATGACATTGCGGGTCGAAGAGCACGAAGCTGATGAGTCCATTCAGATGCGTAACAAAAATCGCGATGAGCGCCGCAGCGCGCGCCGCGAAGAGGGAAATTATGAAAGGGAAGCATCATGAGCCCGGGTCGTCGTCCCTTCGGCCGTCGCCGTAAGTCCTGCCCGTTTTCGGGCGCTAATGCACCAGCAATTGACTACAAGGACACACGACTGCTGCAACGTTATGTTTCAGAGCGGGGTAAAATCGTGCCGCGCCGCATTACTTCTGTTTCGGCCAAAAAACAGCGCGAATTGGCTCGTGCCATTAAGCGATCTCGTTTTCTTGCGCTGATGCCTTACACTTTGGACCAGTAAGCACGAGCGGGTGCGGCGCATGGCCAATACCCAATTATTGCGAATAGCATTTGCAGCAATCGGTAGTTTTGTGCTGTTCGCCGCTCTTGTTTTTATGCCTTTTGCCCCCTTGCCGATTGCTGCTATCGGCCTGTCATTCGGCATAGGGCAAGCCATGATCACCGCCATTCTCGCTACTGTAATGACATCTATTATCTTGTCGCCACCTTTGGCCATTGTTTTTGCCATCACTTTTTTGGCTCCGACGGTATTGCTTGTCCGGCAAGCCCTGTTGTCGCGACAAGATGCTGAAGGCCGGTTTAACTTCTATCCGGTGGGGCAGCTTATTTTGTTCACAATCAGCATGACCGGTATCGGGGCTGTGCTTTTGTTTTTCATCAGCGGCGGCGCAACAGGTCTGCCGCAGTCTTTTGCAAATGCCATTCAGCAAGCGCCGGAAGTACGTGAAGCGCTGGCGCAGATCTATGGCATTTCAAGTCAAGAGGAGATGCTGTGGATTGCCAATGCGATGCTGGTATCCGCTTTTGCCAGCTGGCCGCTTTTGCTGCTCGGTAATGTGCAATTGGCGCAAGCCCTGCTGGTGCGCACGAAGCGCAATTTGCGGCCACAAGCAAATTATGACCGCCTACAATTGCCGATTTGGTTGGTTGCGCCGCTGGCGGTTTTCATGGGCGGTGCTGCTTTATTGAGTGGTTGGCCCGCCAGTTTGAGCGCCGCTTTGGCCGCCATGATAATGGCCGCATATTTTTTATTGGGTTTGGCAATTATTCATGCTATTTCCCGCCACTGGAATGGGCGTGGTTTTCTGCTCGCCGTGCTTTATTTCTTGGTTTTCGTGATGGCTTGGGTGATTATCCCCGTCAGCCTAATGGGATTGTTGGACACCCGCTTTGATTTTCGCAAGCTGAACCGACGCCCTGACAAGCCATCTGACGCAGAAGGGGACAAGGAGTAAGAAAATGCAAATTGTATTGCTGGAACGCATTGCAAAGCTTGGTCAAATGGGTGACGTCGTTAATGTAAAGGACGGCTATGCCCGCAATTATTTACTACCGCAAGGTAAAGCTTTGCGTGCCAGCAAAGCCAATCTTGAGCGCTTTGAACAAGACCGCGCGCAATTGGAAGCGCGTAATCTTGAGCGCAAGACAGATGCCGAAGCGGTCGATGGCAAATTGAACGGCAAAAGCTTTGTTGTCATTCGCCAGTCTGGCGACACCGGCCAGCTTTATGGCTCAGTGACGACGCGCGATATTGCCGAATTGCTGTCAGCAAGCGGATTTGACACCGCTCGCAATCAAATTGTGTTGGCGCAGCCGATTAAAATTCTCGGCCTGCATGAAGTCAGTGTGATTTTGCACCCGGAAGTTACCTCGACCGTCATCATCAATGTGGCGCGGACGCAAGATGAGGCTGAGCGTCAAGCCGCTGGTGAAGACGTAACCGCTGAGCCGGTGGATGAAGAAGACACCATTGCCGTTGAAGAAGTGTTCGACGAAGGTGTTGAGGTCAATCTCGATGAAGACGCTGCCGAGGCAGAATCTGAGGAAGCGACCATCGAAGAAGAAACAGCCCCTGAAGAAGAAGCGACTGCGACAAACGACGCTGAAGAGTCAAGCAACAATAAGGAAGAGTCAGAAGATTAATTTTGACTTTTCCCCGTTACTAACAGGCCCCGTCGAAATTATTTTCTCGGGGTCTGTTTTTTTGGGTCGCCAGCCCGCGCCACCTTGTCTAGTGTCATTGTCATGTCAGACACCCCTGTTACTCCCTTAAACCCTGCAAGCGAGCCACAAACCGCAGATTTTAGGCACTTGCCGCACAATATTGAAGCCGAGCAAGGGTTGCTGGGCGCGCTTCTCATAAATAACGACGCGCTCGATCAGGTGGCTGATTTTCTTAAACCTGCTTATTTCCATGATCCGGTTCATCAGCGCATTTTCGAGGCCATCAGCAAGCTTATCGGCAATGGCAATCTCGCTTCGCCGGTGACGCTAAAAACCTATTTGGAAATGGATGAGGGTTTGGTTGCTTTGGGTGGTGTTGGCTATTTAGCGCGACTGGCCAGTAGTGCCACCACCATTGCCAATGCGAAGCAATACGGCCAAACCATTTACGACCTCGCCATCCGCCGCCAACTGATTTTAGTTGGGCAGGAAATGATTGGCGACGCATTTGATGCCGATATTGACGAAAAGCCCGATGACCAAATCGACAAAGCTGAGCAAGCGCTTTACAATATAGCCGAAAAAGGTTCGCACAATTCGGGCTTTATGACTTTCGATACTTCGCTGACCAGCGCCATTGAGATGGCTGAAAAGGCTTATCAGCGCGACGGTAAACTGTCGGGTATTTCGACCGGCTTTCAGGGTTTGGATAATGTAACAGGCGGTTTGCAAGACAGCGATTTGATTATTCTCGCTGGTCGTCCCGCGATGGGTAAAACCGCTTTGGCAACAAATATCGCTTTCAACATTGCGCATGATTATATGAAGGCGCGCCAAACCGGTAACGTAGAAACGCGGCCCGACGGGTCAATTGAAGTAAAAGATGGCGGGGTGGTCGGATTTTTCTCGTTGGAAATGGCGGCCGAGCAATTGGCCACACGGATGCTAGCCGAGCAAGCTGGTATCTCCTCGGCAAATATCCGTAAAGGCGAAATTCATGAAGATGAATATGGCCGATTGGTCAATGCGGCCCGCGAATTGCAAGAAGCGCCGCTTTTCATTGACCATACCGGTGCCATTCCAATTGCGACTTTGGCGGCACGGGCGCGACGTTTGAAGCGGCAACACGGTCTGGGTTTGATTGTCGTTGACTATTTGCAGCTTGTGCGCGCGTCCAGCGGGCGCGATGGCCGCGTTCAGGAAGTCAGCGAGATTACGCAAGGGCTGAAAGCACTTGCCAAAGAGCTTGATGTGCCGGTTTTGGCGCTGGCACAGCTTTCGCGACAAGTCGAGCAACGCGATGATAAACGCCCACAACTTTCCGATTTGCGTGAATCGGGCTCGATTGAGCAGGACGCTGATATTGTCATGTTTGTGTATCGCGAACCCTATTATCTAGCGCGCGAAAAGCCGCAAGAAGGAACGGAAGAATTTTTTGCATGGCAAGAAAAAATGGATGCAGTGGACGGCACGGCGGAAGTGATCATCCAGAAAAACCGTCACGGCCCGATCGGCACTGCAAAAATGGCTTTTGAAGACCGCTTCACCCGCTTCACCGATTTGCTGGAAGATGACCATCTGCCGGAGCGAATAGACTGATATGGCCGCGTCTGACCAGGCCGAATTGACGATTGATTTGGCAGCGCTGGCGGCCAATTATAAAACCATGCAAAAAAATGCTGGCAAGGCCGAGGCCAGCGCGGTGGTGAAAGCCAATGGTTATGGTCTCGGCATGGCCGAAATTGCCCCTACTTTATTTGATATTGGTTGCCAAAGCTTCTGGGTCGCCCAGCTAAATGAAGGTATTGCCTTGCGCACCATTTTGCCTAAAGCGAAAATTTATGTGTTGAACGGCCTGCCAAGTGGAACGGCGGCGCAATTTGAGGCCCATGATTTGCGCCCCTGTCTCATAACACTGGCGCAAGTGGAAGAATGGCAGAACTATTGCCAAACCAACAAGCCCCTTCCCGCCTGCCTATTTGTCGATAGCGGCTTTAACCGGCTTGGCTTTGGTGAGATTGAAATTGCTGAACTCATTGCTCGGCCTGGTATTTTTGGAGGGTGGGAATTATGCCTGATTGCAAGTCATTTGGCCTGCGCCGACGACCGAACCCATCCGATGAATGGCGCGCAGCTTGAGCGCTTTCGAAATGCGCTGGCGGTATTGCCGCCTGCCCCAGCCTCATTAGCTAACTCTGGGGGCACAATGTTGGGGGCTGATTATCATTTCGACATGATTCGCACCGGCACCATGCTTTATGGCTGCTCGGCCACAGCGAACGAAAAAGACGCTCTTTCGCCAATCGCATCTTTGCGCGCACCTTTATTACAAATTCGCCAGCTATCAGCTGGTGACAGCATTGGCTATGGAGCGACCTTTACTGCATCTGGGGAAACCACCATCGGCATTGCCAGCCTCGGTTATGGCGACGGCCTATCGCGTTATTTCGGCAATCAAAGTCCGTCACCCATGCGCTTCACCATAGACGGGCACCCGGTCTCACTGCTTGGTCGTATTTCTATGGACAGCCTCGCCATTGACCTCACAAATCTGCCGCAAATGCCGTCTGTCGGCGATATGGTTGAGATTTTCGGCAATGACAATCCAATTGACCGATTGGCACAACAAGGTAGCACCATTTCTTATGAGCTTCTCACATCGCTCGGCAACCGCTATAACCGCATATACATATAAGAAGCGGGGACGAAAGTGAATTTTATGGCAACCATTGGCGCGTTTTTTCTCGCTTTTTCCGCGCAAGCTGGGCGGCTATCAGTATTTGTCGGCCAAACATTGGCGTCCATACTGCGCCCCCCGATTTATTTTCACATCATCGGACAACAAATTATTCGCATAGGCTATTTTTCTTTGCCAGTTGTTGCGCTGACCTCTTTCTTCACCGGCGGTGCGCTAGCCATTCAGATTTATTATGGGGGCAATCAGTTCAATTCAGAGGCCATTGTGTCCAGCATCGTCGCTTTGGGCATTACGCGCGAATTGGGGCCGGTGCTGGGTGGCTTGATGGTCGCAGGTCGCGTTTCTGCGGCCATTGCAGCTGAAATTGGCACAATGCGCGTCACCGAACAAATTGACGCGCTAACGACGCTATCAACCGACCCGCATAAATATCTCGTCGCGCCGCGCGTTATTGCCGCCACTTTGTGCATGCCCGTACTCGCTTTGGTTGCAGACATTATCGGCATTTTCGGCGGCTTTGTCGTCGGCACGCAATCATTCGGTTTTAACGCTGCTATTTATGTGCAGCGCACGATTAACTTCCTGACCATTGACGATGTCACTTCGGGCCTCATCAAGGCGGCAGTATTCGGCTTCATCATCGCCATAATGGGTTGCTATAATGGTTATTATTCCAAAGGCGGCGCACAAGGCGTCGGCCGCGCAACCACCAATGCGGTGGTCTCAGCCTCAATTCTCATTCTAGCTGCCAATTATCTGATGACGTCGCTTCTGTTTTCATCATGACTGCAAAAATCGCCCTTTCAGACGTTCACAAAAGCTTCGGCACGAAAGATGTTCTGTGCGGCGTCAATTTAGAAGTCGAGAAGGGTCAATCGGTAGTCGTAATTGGCGGTTCGGGCAGCGGCAAATCGGTGATGCTGAAATCCATTCTCGGCCTGCTGACGCCCGATAGCGGCTCCATCAAAATTGACGGTCGCGAAACCGTTAGGCTGGCGCGCGGCGGGCGCGCCGATATTGACCATCAAATTGGCATGTTGTTTCAAAACGGTGCTTTGTTCGACAGCCTGCCAGTCTGGAAAAATGTTGCGTTTTGCGCCATTCAGAATGACGGTATGGGCGAGGCTGATGCCCGCGATTTGGCTGTTGATGCGCTTAAGCAAGTCGAATTGGGGGCGGAACTGCTTGACCTCTCCCCGGCCTCTTTGTCGGGTGGCATGCACAAACGCGTCGGGCTGGCTCGCGCCATTGCCTCCAAGCCTGAAATTATCTTTTTTGACGAGCCGACCACCGGTCTCGACCCGATTATGACTGATGTCATTAATCATCTCATTCGCGATTGCGTGCAAGAGCTTGGCGCGACCACCATGACCATCACCCACGACATGACCTCAGTGCGCGCCATCGCCGATAAGACGGCACTGCTTTATAAGGGCGAAATTATCTGGCAAGGCACAACTGACGCGCTTGAAGCCTCGGACGACCCGTTTCTCAACCAATTTATTAATGGTCTGCCGCACGGGCCGATTGAGGTTGAAGGCCAGCAACTCGATGCCGCGCCAAACGCTGAGGCGGATTAATGGCACGCGCGGCCAGCGAATATGTCTGCAATCAATGCGGCAATGTCACGACCAAATGGTCAGGAAAATGCGAAAGCTGCGAGCAGTGGAACACCATTTCGGAGATTGCCGGAAGCTCCGCCCCGCCGGTCGGGCGCGGAGCAAAAAAAGCCAAGGGCAAAAGTGTTGAATTGGCGCCTTTGGCGGGTGATGATAAAGAACCCGAACGGCGCAAATCTGGCATAGGTGAGTTTGACCGCGTATTGGGCGGCGGATTAGTGCCCGGCTCAGCCACGCTTATCGGCGGTGACCCGGGCATTGGCAAATCAACCTTGCTGTTGCAGGCTGCCGCCGCAGTCAGCAAACAGGGTGGTAAAGTGATTTATGTGTCGGGCGAAGAAGCGCTGGCGCAATTGCGCATGCGCGCCAGCCGCCTCGGTCTGGCCGATGCAATTGTGCAAATGGCCTCAGAAACCAATGTCGCCGATATTATCAAAACGCTGGAAAAGCAGGGTGATTTAGCACTAGTCGTCATCGATTCCATTCAGACCATGTGGTCACCGGCCATTGAAGCCGCGCCGGGCACGGTCAGCCAAGTGCGTGTCGCCAGTCAGGAATTGATACATTTCGCCAAAAACAGCGACGCCCCTTTGGTGCTGGTCGGCCATGTTACCAAAGACGGACAAATTGCCGGCCCGCGTGTGCTCGAACACATGGTTGATACGGTGGTTTATTTTGAGGGTGATCGCGGCGACCAATTCCGCATTTTGCGCGCCATTAAAAACCGTTTCGGCCCGGCTCATGAAATCGGCGTGTTTGAAATGCAAGGCGCGGGGCTGATAGAAGTGCAAAACCCATCTGCCCTGTTTCTCGAAGGCCGCGAAGCCGATGTGCCCGGCGCAGCGGTGTTTGCCGGCATTGAAGGCACGCGCCCTGTGCTAGTTGAAATTCAGGCACTGGCTGCACCCTCGTCTCTGGCTACGCCTCGGCGCGCCGTTGTCGGCTGGGATGCCAATCGTCTGTCTATGGTGCTGGCGGTGTTGGAAGCACGTTGCGGCCTGTCATTTGCCGGACGCGATGTATTTTTGAATGTGGCCGGTGGCTTGCGCATCAATGAACCGGCAGCAGACCTCGCCGTTGCCGCGGCGCTGATTTCCTCATTGAGCGGCAAGCCGATAGCACGCGACACAATCGTTTATGGCGAGTTGAGCCTGTCAGGCGCGGTGCGCCCCGTGGCGCAAAATAATGTGCGCCTGAAAGAAGCCGAAAAACTCGGCTTCAAATCCGCCTATGCCCCAAAACCAGGCAAGGGCGATATCTCTAAAAATGTTGCTTTGCGTGGAATTGAAGACTTGACCGCTTTGATAGCGGTTTTGGGCGTCACCGCGTCAGTCGGTTAAAAACGCCGTGTGAAGGCACAATAACCATCCGCTCGAACGCCCCGACTCATGATAGGCAAATGCATGGCTGCGCTCGACTATGTCATTATTGCCGTTTTGCTGGTTTCAGCCGCGCTGTCGCTTATTCGCGGCTTCACCAAAGAAGTGTTGTCCATTACCGGCTGGATTGTCTCGGGCTATGCCGCGATATTTCTCGGCCCCTCACTGAAACCGCTATTGGTCAACTATATCACCATTGATTGGGCCATCACCGGCGGGGCCATGCTTATCGTCTTTCTCATTAGCCTCATCATATTCTCCATTGGCGGCCATTTTGTTGCCGCCTCCATTAAAGGTACGGGGCTGAGCGCGCTTGACCGCACTTTGGGTGTCGGCTTCGGCCTGCTGCGCGGCTTCTTAATCATCTGCATGGCCTATTTCGGCATTTCGTCAGTGATTCCCGAAAATGACCATCCGACCTTCATTACCGAGGCAAAATTGCGTCCTGTCTTGCAAACCGGCACCAAAGCTTTTGTTGCCATTGTGCCGCTTGACCGACTGCCGCTTAGCGTCGCCAATATCGGTGAAACCATTGGCGGGCCTGAGTTAGAGGCGCTGCGCGAAAGCGGCGGAGAAGCGCTGCGCGATGCGGCACGCGAAGAACTTGAAAATCTTGTTGAAGAAGTGCAAGACAGCGCTGAAGACACGGGCTATAAACAGCTTGAACGCGACCAGATGCAACGCTTGATCCGCAACACGGAAGGGGTCAAATGAGCGACATTCATCAACCGCCACACCACGATGACAGGCTTCGCGAAGAGTGCGGCGTTTTCGGCATATTCGGCCATGCCGACGCAGCTGCGCTGACCACTTTAGGGCTGCACGCACTGCAACATCGAGGCCAAGAAGCGGCCGGTATTGTCTCCTTTGACGGTAAAAACTTTTTCGCCGAGCGTCGCCTCGGTCTGGTCTCCGACCATTTCACCAAAGCCAATGTGCTTGACCAATTGCAAGGCACTTCAGCTGTCGGCCATGTGCGCTACTCCACCACCGGTGAAACGATTTTGCGCAATGTGCAGCCGCTCTTTGCCGATTTGACGGGTGGCGGCTTTGCCGTGGCACATAACGGCAATCTGACAAATGCGTTGACCTTGCGCGATGAATTGGTGAAACAGGGCGCGATTTTCCAATCGACCTCCGACACGGAAACGATTTTGCAGCTAGTAGCGCGCTCCAAGCGCATCAACACGCTGTCGCGCTTTACCGATGCGCTTTTTCAAATTGAAGGCGCTTATGCGCTGGTGGTGATGACCAATAAAAAGCTGATTGGTGCGCGCGACCCGCTGGGCATTCGCCCGCTCGTCATAGGCCAGTTGGACGGGGCCTATATTCTTGCCTCAGAAACCTGCGCGCTGGATATTATCGGCGCAAAATTTGTCCGCGAAGTGGAAAATGGCGAGATTGTCATCATCACGGAAGACGGGCTGGAAAGCGTTAAGCCGTTTCCGCCTATGGCGCCACGCCCGTGCATTTTCGAATATATTTATTTCGCCCGCCCCGACAGCACGGTAGGCGGCAAAAGCGTTTATGAATGCCGCAAAGAATTTGGCCGGCAATTGGCCCAGGAAAGTCATGTGCCGGCTGATGTTGTGATACCTGTGCCGGATAGCGGCGTGCCCGCCGCCATTGGCTATGGGGACGCGTCGGGCGTGCCATTTGAGCTGGGCATTATCCGCAATCACTATGTAGGCCGGACTTTTATTGAGCCGCAGCAGAGCATTCGCGCCTTTTCGGTGAAGCTGAAGCACAATGCCAACCGCATTCATGTGGAAGGAAAGCGCGTTATTCTGATTGATGACTCAATTGTGCGCGGCACAACCTCGGTGAAAATCGTGCAGATGATGCGCGATGCCGGCGCGACCGAAGTGCATATGCGCATTGGTGCACCGCCCATCACGCATCCTGATTTTTACGGCATTGACACGCCCGACCAAGAGGCACTGCTCGCGGCGCAAAACTCCTTGGAAGAAATGTGCGCCCATATCGGTGCCGACAGCCTCGCTTTCCTGAGTGTTGATGGGCTCTATAAGGCGATGGGCTATCCTGAAGGCCGCAATGCCGAGCGCCCGCAATTCACTGACCATTGCTTTACCGGCGACTACCCGACCGGCTTGACCGACCAGCAAGGCGACGAAAAACTGCACCAGCTCTCGCTTTTGGCGGAACAAGGCTAATATGACCTTTCACGGCAAATTGGCGCTGGTGACCGGCGCGACGCGCGGTCTTGGCTGGGCCGTGGCCGAGGCCCTGGCCGCTGAGGGCGCGCATGTGCTGATGGTCGGGCGCACGCAAGGCGCGCTGGAAGAACTTTATGACTTGATAAAGAAAAACAATGGCGAGGCCACCGGTGTGCCGATGGACATAACCGATGGCGATGCGCTTGACCGCTTGGGGGCCAGCATTGCCGAGCGTTGGGGCAAGCTCGACCTGCTGGTCGGCAATGCCGGTGTCCTGGGGCCACTCACGCCCGTCTCGCATATTAACCCGAAGGAGATGGACAAAGTGCTAGCCGTGAACGTGACCGCAAATGCACGCCTCATTCGCGCTATGGAGCCGTTGCTGCTGCAGGCCGACGCACCGCGCGCCATATTCACCACCTCCGGCGCGGCGCAAAAATGTCGCCCGTTTTGGGGCGCTTATTCAACCGGCAAAGCGGCGCTGGATGCGCTGGTGAAAAGCTGGGCGCATGAGCATGAAAATGATGAGCTGCGCGTCAATCTCTTGTCGCCCGGGCCGGTGCGCACCGGTATGCGCGCGCAAGCCATGCCCGGCGAAGACCCCGACACGCTGCCGACGCCTGCCGATATCGCCCCGCTCTTCCTCGAGCTTCTCTCTGAAAGCGAAACACGTACGGGGGAAATTGTGGAGTTTGAGAGGTAGACTTTTTGTGAATTGACCGCCAGTGATCATTGAATTGATCAGCCGATCCAATCTAGCGTGACCCCAACAAGAGCAGGGATCAACGAGCCACACACAAGTGGCTTGCAAGGTGACGGCAGATGACCCGCAATCGGCACACCGCGGGCGTTGGCGACTTTTCACCACTTCCATCAAGAAACCCCTTTGGCTTCCCAATGTTTTGATCATGTTTTAATAGACACGGGCGCGTGCCTAAAGAGCGTTAATTTCGGATATTTTCTTCGATTTAACTTATTGATTATTTGTCTTCATAGGGGTTTTTGCCCTTACGAATGAAAATGCGAAGCGGAATGCCGTCCAGCGCAAAGGTTTCGCGCAGACTGTTGGCGAGATAACGCTGATAGCTTTCCGGTACGGCATGGCCCCGACTAGAAAAGCTGACAAAAGTCGGCGGGCGCGATTTGGCTTGCGTGATATAGCGCAGCCGCACCGGCCGGCCCTTGTTGGCGGGCGGCGGATGGCGGTCAATCACCTCGCCCAACCAACGATTGAGCTTGGCCGTGCCGATGCGCGCATTCCACAGTTCATATTGCCGCTGCACCGCGGGCATCAGCTTTTCAACACCCTTGCCGGTTTGCGCCGACAGCATCATCACCGGCACCCCGCGCAGGCGCGGCAACGCGCGCAGCAGCGTATCATTTACAGTTTGGCGCACTTCCTTCCGGTCGAGTTTCAAATCCCATTTATTAATGGCGATCACGAGGGCGCGACCTTCGCGCTCCACCAAATCGGCCAGCTGAATATCTTGCTTGTCGAACGGGCTGGTCGCATCGATGAGCAGCACCACCACTTCGGCAAATTTCACCGCGCGCAAACCATCAGCCACAGACAGTTTTTCCAGCTTCCCCGTCACCCGCGCCTTACGCCGCACACCGGCCGTGTCCCACAACGTAATCGGGCGGGCGCCATTGGGCGCAGCATCGTCAGCCCATGTCCAATTGACGGAAATACTGTCACGGGTAATACCTGCCTCCGGCCCGGTCAGTAGCCGGTCCTCATTAAGCAGATAGTTGATGAGCGTCGATTTGCCGGCATTCGGGCGCCCCAAAATGGCAACGCGCAATGGCTTGTCAGTGTCATCTTCAAATGGCTGATCGGGGTCAAAATCGGCATCGTCTTCCTCTTCTTCAAACGCCTTGCTCCAATCGCCGCCATGCGTCTCTTCATAGGCCATTTGTGCATCGCGAATTTGCTTATAAAGCTCATCCGTGCCATTGCCATGCTCAGCTGACAGCGCAATCGGGTCGCCCAGCCCCAATTTATAGGCCTCGTTCAAACCGGAATCAGCCGCACGGCCTTCAGCCTTATTCGCAGCGAGCAAAACCGGCACATTGGCTTTTCTGAGCAACCGCGCAAACAACTCATCTTCAGGCAAAATGCCGACCCGTGCGTCTGTCAGCATCAGCACCATATCGGCCTCCGCAATCGCCGCCTCAGTTTGAGCGCGCATACGCGCTTCAAGCGAGCCGGATTTACCTCCTTCAAACCCTGCAGTATCGACAATTTGAAAGCGCAAATCGCCTAACTTGGCCTCGCCAAAGCGGCGGTCGCGTGTAACGCCCGGCTGGTCATCAACCAGCGCCAGCTTGCGCCCGACCAGCCGATTGAACAGGGTCGATTTACCGACATTAGGCCGCCCAACAATGGCGAGAATAAAATTATCAGAAATCATACGACGCCCCTAACGGCGCGCGATGAGCGAACCCTCATCAGTCATCACAAATAATGTGCCATCAGCGATCACGGGGGTAACATTCACCGGTTCTTCAATATCTTGAAAAGCAATAATCTCACCGGTTATTGGATTGACCGACACCAACCGCCCATCAGATGAGGCCAGAATAACTTGCCCACCGGCCAACAAAGGCCCAGCCCAACGAATGCGGGCATCACGGTCTTTCTCATCTTTGAAGCTTGGTAATTGCGCCAGCCAACGCACCCGTCCGTGCTCACGCGAAAGCAAGACAAGCTCCCCTTCAAGCGACATAACCAATAAATAGTCGCCCATCACCCAAGGGGTTTCAATGGAGCCGACATCGGTCGTCCAAATGCGTTCACCTGATCGAATATCAATCGCCGCAGTGCGCCCGCCGTGGCTGGTTACAATAACGCGGTCGCGGTCAATTACCGGACGCCCGACAATAGCATTTAGTTTTGACAGCGGCGTCACTTGCGTGCCACGGCTAGTCAAACTGTCTGTCCACAGCACATTGCCGTTAATTGGGCTGAGCGCCACCACTTCGCCCGAATTGAACCCAGCAACGACAATTTGCTCATTCACCGCTACGCTAGTTGCGCCAATAATCGTAGCCTCTTCGTTTATTGCCAGGTACTCCCAAACACGTTCGCCGGTTTCTATGTTAAAAGCCTGTAAGCGGCTATCTTGGGAAGCCACAAAAATCTGGCTACCGCGCACGGTTGGCGCATTTGAAAACGGCACACTGTTTTGCACGCGCCAGAGAATTTCGCCGGTATCACCGTTCAGCGCCATGACTTCGCCAAAACCCGTGGTGGCAATCACGCGGCCGCGCCCATAAGCCACACCACCGCCAAAGCCGTCGCGCAAATCGGCCTCGACTTGGTCGGAACCCCAAAATCGCGACCATCCGAAATTGGTTTCTTTGGCCAATGTCGCAACGGATTTTTGCCAAATAGGTGCACCAGATTTCATATCGGCGGCTGAGATTTTAAGATCAGGCCCGAGCGCAAATACCTTGCCGTCAGCAACAATGGGCGGCGCTTTCATCTGCTTGTAACCGCCATTGGCGGCGACAAATTCCACCTTGTAGCCGCCGTCAAGCCCGTCCAATTCGAGATGGTAAAATGCATGGGTCGGAAAACCGCCAGGGTTGCTCCATGCGGCATTGCGGAAAGCAGGCAGCACCGACACGCTGGCATCAGCAAGGCGTGGATCGGCGCGCAATTGCGCATCAAAGCTCAAAACGGAAATGCGGTCGCCATCAAATTTTTCACCGTTGGTCGCTCCTCCGCAGCCGACCAGAAAAGTGGCCAATACAAGGCTTGCGAAAAAACGAGATTTTGAGGCGTACAATGGAGACATTATTCTTCGCTTTCTTCCGCTTCAGGTTCAGCCGCCGCTTCGGGCAGCGCGATAAGACCGCCGCGCACAGTCTGCAACATGACTTCCGCCCGCGCTCGGCTGAGAGAGCTGACACTGTCATCAGCAATTTGTTGCATCAATAAATCGCGCGCTTCCAGCGGCTTGTCATGCGCCGAATAGGCCAACGCCATTACTTCGCGCGCCATCGGTTGCAGGCGATTGTCATCGTCAATCAAATCATCGAGCCGCTCTTCAACATCGGCCAGCGCGCCACCGCTATCGAGCAGCACAATCGCCGCTTGCAATGCGGCAAAATCTTGTAAACTGTCGGGCAGTCCGCCGCGCGCCGCCAAATCGTCAAACTCGCTCAACGCGTTGTCATACTGGCCTTGCGCGGCCTGTTCCAAAGCAGCTGAAAATCCTGCCAATGCGCCATAGCCATTATTCTCCGCTTCGGCGAAAGCCAGCAAACGGGTTATTTTCACATCGGCATCGGCATCGGCAATTTCCGTCAACAACACATCATAACGGGCTGATGCCGCCTCTTGCTGACCGGTGCGCAGTGCGCCGTAACCGGTAATAGCCGCGACCAGCAGCACAATGCCGACAGCGCCGCCAATGACATAGCGGCCATATTTGGCCCATGCATCGGCTATGCGGTCGCGGCGCAAATCAGCGGTGATTTCGTCAAAAATATTGTCGTTCACGGCGTTTCTCCAACTACTCCGTCTCTTCTTTTAGAGCATATGTGTGCTTTTGTTCAGGAAATTTGCGAGCCCGCACATCATTGGCATAAGCCTCGGCGGCATCGGCAATTTGTTGTCCCAAAGTGGCAAATTCCTTGACGAATTTAGGCACTTTCGGCGACAGGCCAAGCATATCTTCGGTCACCAAAATCTGGCCGTCGCAACCAGCTGAAGCACCAATACCAATGGTCGGCACGTTAATGTTCGCCGAAATTTTATCGGCCAAAGGCGCGGCCATGCCTTCCAAAACAATGGCAAAAGCACCGGCTTTAGCCAAAGCCTGCGCATCACGTTCAATTTGCGGCCAATCATCTTTGCTGCGCCCTTGCGTTTTGAATCCGCCCATCACATTGACGTTTTGCGGCGTCAACCCGATATGCCCCATCACCGGAATACCGCGCTGCGTTAAATGATGGACGGTATCGGCCATGCGTTCGCCGCCTTCCAGCTTAACTGCCTGACAGCCGGTTTCTTTCATGGTGCGCGCGGCATTATGAAAGGCGTGGGCACGGCTTTCTTCATAAGTGCCGAACGGCATATCGACCACCACCAACGCCGTGTCAGAGCCGCGCACAACAGCCGCACCATGCGCAATCATCATGTCCAGCGTTACACCCAGTGTATTTTCCATGCCATACATCACCATGCCGAGGCTGTCGCCGACCAGTAGCACATCGACATGCGGATCAATCAACGCCGCCGTATGGGCGTGGTATGAGGTCAAGCAGACAATCGGCTCATGGCCTTTGCGCGCCAATATTTCCGGTACGGTTAGACGCGCACTGCGTTGTTGAACGGACATAACCCGTCTCCAATCAGTTAACTGGCGCGGAAACTAGCCGAATTAGGCCGTCATGGCAATGAAATCAGCACTTTAGGAAGCCAACTTAATGGCGACGTAAGCCCGGGGATTGGCCGTCATCTCATGACATCGCGCCCATAGGCGGGCCGCCGCTTCATCATTGGTGGCAGGGTCGGCATTATCAAGCTCACATTCGCCGTGCATATTGTGATAATAGCTGCCATGCGACAGGTCTTGCTGAGCTGCGCACATCAGCGATGTCTGCGCTCCGGCAATCGGCGATACGCAAAAAAATCGGTTCAGCCAAGCTGCCAAACGCCCATTGCCGCGCAAATCGGTTGCCACTGCGCCGGGATGCACTATGAAAACATTGAAATGCGGATGGCGCTTTTGTAATTCGCGGGCAATCCAAAAATTGCCGAGTTTCGAGCGGCTATAGGCGCGCAAAGCTCCCATTTGCGAACGCCAGCGATAATTTGAAGAGCAACCTTGCGCCATCACATAATTATCATCAGTAACAATGATAATGCGCGCATGAATGGCCAAAGCATTGTCCATTAAAATGCGGCGCAATGCAAAATGGCCCAAAACATTGGTGCCGAAATGGATTTCGTGCCCCTGCTCGGTTTCGCCATATTGACGCCGCCGCACACCAGCATTTTCGACAAGAATATCGATTTTATGGCCCTGCAAATAATGCTTCACCGCTTGACCCGCCGCCATAACGCTATCCAAATCGGCCAGATCGCACTCAATCAGAATGATTTTCGCAGCGTCAATTCCCTTGCTGATGAATTCTTGTCGCGCTTGTTCAGCTTTTTCCACATTGCGGCACAGCATGATGAGGGCCGCGCCCCGGTGCAGCAGGCCATAGGCGGTTTGCTTGCCAATTCCGCCATTGGCGCCGGTCACCACTGCCCATTTACCGTCAAGCCGCGGCAAGTCGGGGCATTTTGAAATATGTTTTTGCCGGCTGAATAACCCACTTCGTATTCGCTTCAGCGGACGAGGCGACAAGCGCGCAATCATACATTCTCCATTCAATGTATCGTGTACGCGGCAATCGTCACATTGGATTGCAAAAAAAGGCTAATTTGTTGGCATTTTGGCGAAACTATTGACCAATATCACACCGATGACAATCAGCACTAAACCGAGCATAGCTTGCCAATTCAAACTCTGATTGAGCAGAAAGTAACTCAGCAAAGCGACCGTGAACACGCCAAGCCCGCTCCATGTGGCATAAACCACCCCAAGCGGAATTTGTCCGAGCGTAAATGTCATCAAATAAAATGATGCAGTGTAAAGTACCACCAATACGACGCTGGGCAGCGGCTTGGTAAAATTTTCGGTAAACGGCAGCATCATGGTGCCGCACACTTCCAAGACAATCGCCCCAAACAAATACACATAAGGGTTCATAATACTTCCAATCGGGCTACCCTGATAAACTCTCTGGAGAGTTCAGACCGTGTCGAGCCTTAGAATATATTCACACCGAAACGCTCGTAAAGTAGATTAAATAGATAGACTAAAAGCGCGGTCAGCAAAATGCCGACAAAAAAGGCAGGCCAAAACCCAAGTTTACTGATGATAAACGGCAGCGCGAAAAAAAATGGCAAAGTTGGTAAGACGAAGTAAATGGTGAATCCAACATGACGCGCAATCTTATAATCGCCAGCGCCTTCGAAATACATCCATAGCAGGATAAGAAAGGTCGTGGTTGGCAAGGCGGCAATTAATCCGCCCCATTTGTCAGATAATTTAGCTACTTCAGTCACAATTGCAATGACAAGTGCAGAGACGAAAATCTTAGTTAGAAAAAATGCCACTTATACCTCCCATTAAAAACCAATTATAGACTCTATTAAGAACACTCTCGGAATTAGAAGAAAATTAGATAGCCAGCTGCGGTTCTTTGGTCGGTCGCAATAGCAAAGGCACCAACCAAAACCACCCCAATACGGGCAGTGGGAAAATCCATAAGAGACACCGCCACCCGCTTTTTCCAACATCATGCAGCCTTCGAATAGTTGCAGTCATTGCGGGAATGGCCATTAACGGTCTAAACAGCAAAACCATTGGTCCCACTTTAGGGTCAAAGAACCCAAGTGGCAAAAAATTCCCCATGGGCAAGTCAGTAAGATCGACGGTGGCATCAAAAAATAACTCGTCCAAAATCCACACACAAAGATAGGCTATGAAGAAAAAAAGAAAGAAGAACCAAAACTCGCTTCTTCTCGATTTGCCTGAGATATTAAAGGTATTTTTAAAGCCAACTAATGTTGAGCTGGCAAAAACTTGAAAAAAGCTTTTAATCAAAGCCAACTCGATGCCACTAGATGAAAATTTTAAAAATATGATATCTCATTCCCACTCAATAGTACCACTCTTAGAAAACCCTTTTATATCAGTACTTTCAGGTCGATAAAATTTACTTAGTTGAAACTTAGTTAAAGAATTTTGCCCTATTTTCCTTATTTTTAGTTGTTTTTGACTCATTTTAACCAAGTTAGTTGGCTAAATAGTCTTTGTAATTTTTTGATCTATAAAAATATAAAAATCTCAACAAAAAAGCACCAATGATTATGCTGAATAACAAATTAAATTCGACACTACTAAATTCTTCCTTTGTTAATCTACCTAGATAGGTGAAAGCAAATATAAAAGCTATGTAGTTAGCGCCTAGCTTATGAATTAATTTCCATCTTTTAAATCCAATTTTTCTTACCGCATTATCATTTGATGTAAACGCCATGATATACATTGCTAAATAAGCTAAACCACCACCTAAAACAGTATCAATATCGGGGTTTTGATTAGTAGTAACAAAAAAACTTGTCAAAGCGACTAGATGTATTGTGTGAGCTAAAGCAAAGGACAATCCGATATGTCTACGATTATTTCTTATAAAATTTGTTAGAGAATTAGATAAAAAATAATGTATCGAACTCGCAAGAAAACTAACTGTGAAAAAGAAAAAAGATATTCGAGCTGTATATCTTGCCCAAAGCAAGGTTTTGTCTTCACTGTTATCAACTAAAAACAACCAAGCTATAAGCGTAATACTTATTGCTAGAACAAAAAGAAGCCATTTTACTAAGTTATTGTTTTTATTCACTTTATTCCCACTCAATCGTGCCTGGCGGTTTTGAAGTTATATCATAAACCACGCGATTAATCCCGCGTACTTCGTTGATGATACGAGTGGAAACACGGCCCAAAAACTCATGGCTGAACGGAAAATAATCAGCGGTCATGCCATCGGTTGAGGTGACGGCACGAAGCCCACAGACATAATCATAAGTGCGGCTGTCGCCCATCACGCCGACCGTGCGCACGGGCAACAGCACTGCAAAAGCCTGCCAAATCTCATCATACAGCCCGTGATTGCGAATTTCATCGAGATAGACGGTGTCAGCTTTGCGCAGAATCTCGAGCTTCTCGCTGGTAATTTCGCCCGGAATACGAATTGCCAGCCCCGGCCCTGGGAACGGATGCCGCCCGACGAAGGCTTCAGGCAGACCAAGCTCTTGGCCCAGCGCGCGCACTTCGTCTTTGAACAATTCTCGCACTGGCTCAACCAGCTGCATATTCATACGCTCGGGCAGGCCACCGACATTGTGATGGCTTTTAATGGTAACACTGGGGCCGCCGGTGAAAGAAACGCTCTCAATCACATCAGGATACAGCGTGCCTTGCGCCAGAAAATCCGCCCCGCCAATTGCATTGGCCTCTTCTTCAAAAACGTCAATGAACGTACTACCAATGATTTTGCGCTTCTGCTCTGGGTCGCTGACACTGTCCAGCTTGCCAAGAAACAGCTCAGAGGCATCTTTATGCACCAGCTTGATATTGAAATGGTCGCGGAACAGCCCGACCACTTGTTCGCTTTCGCCGGCCCGCATCATGCCTGTGTCGACATAAACGCAGGTCAGTTGCTCACCAATCGCTTCATGCAACAGCACCGCTACGACTGAACTATCAACGCCGCCGGACAGGCCGCAAATCACGCGCCCGTCGCCGACTTGTGCGCGAATATCGGCAATCGCCTTATCGCGAAACGCCGCCATGCTCCAATCGCCTTTGCACCCGGCAATGACATGTGTGAAGTTTTCGAGCATTTTCGCGCCATCGGGCGTATGCACCACTTCAGGGTGAAACTGCACGCCGTAAATTTTGCGAACCTCATCAGCAATCGCCGCAAAGGGAGCATTTTCTGATGTTCCGACAACACTAAAGCCGTCGGGCAGATTATTGACGCGGTCGCCGTGGCTCATCCAGACCTGAATTTCATCGCCATCAATGCCATCGAAAAGTGGTGACGCGCCCGTCACATCGAGCATGGCGCGACCGAATTCGCGCTCATCCGATTGTTCAACCGAGCCGCCAAGCTGCGCGCATAGGGTTTGCTGGCCATAGCAAATACCGAGAATCGGCAGGCCGGAGGCGAGAATAATATCCGGCGCGCGAGGCGTATCAATATCGGCCACAGAATTCGGGCCGCCCGATAAAATCACCGCTTTCGGCTGCATATCCTCAAACGCTTTTTCGGCACTATTAAATGGCACAATCTCGCAGTAAACGCCGCTTTCACGCACCCGTCGCGCAATCAGCTGCGTCACTTGCGAGCCGAAATCGACGATCAATATGCGATCCATAGGGTCAGTCCTTTTGCGTGTCGCGCACTTTGTCTATCAATTGCGACAATTCGTCAGCCGCCGCGCAAGGGGCATCGCACATTGTGCGCAATCGGCTGAGTGCTGTTTCCGCCTCTTCGATCTGGCCGAGACCGGCGGCATATTCGCCCTTTAAGCGCAGTCCTTCCGTGTCGCCCGGCTCAATTTCCAAACCGACTGAAACCAGACGCAGCCCCTCATCTTTATTGCCAAGCTCGGTTTGCGCTTTACCTTTGAGCAAAAAAGCTCGCGCGTTGCCGGGATCTGCCGTCAAGGCGAGGTTCAACAAGCTATCTGCCGCTTCGGCTTTTTGCAGCAACAGCTCTTGCTCAGCGTCGGCAACCAAGCGCGCCGACAGGTCACGATACTTATCGGAAATGGCCTGGGCCGGACTTACCAGAGAAGCGGCGAACACCAAGCCCAAAAACCCGAAACGAAAAGAATTTAACATGCATCTGTCTCGCAACTTTAAGCGCTAAAATCAAGCCCCGTCACCGCCAGCGCGCCGCTGCAGCAGCACCAAATACAACCCGTCCGTGTCCCAATTACGCGGATGCAACATATGACGCGCATGATGCCCGCTCGGCCCATCGCTTGGCAAAATCTCAAAGCCCTGATTTTCTTCAAGAAATTTATCTATCTGGCGATTGTTTTCAGAACTTAGCAGCGAACAGGTGATATAAGCGAGCCGCCCTGCGGGACGTAATAGAGGAGCCGCTTGGCGTAAAATCCGTGCTTGCAATTCGCATAAATTTGCTAACCCCTCCGCATTGAGTCGCCATTTGGTTTCAGGTGCACGCCGCCAACGTCCAGTGCCACTGCACGGCACATCAGTCACCACCAAATCGCATTGCCCTTCAAGCTCACGCAAATCATGCGGCGCAACCGTCTCGATAATCTCGACACCGGCGCGCATAGCGCGCTCCGGCAAGTGCCTCATGCGGCTTGCAATCGCATCATGCACCAATAGGCGACCCTTATTTTGCATTTGCGCCGCCATTGCCAGCGCCTTGCCACCGGCACCGGCACAAAAATCCATCACCGTTTCAAAAGGCCGCGCAGCGCATATTTGCGCCACCGCTTGCGCCCCCGCATCCTGGACTTCAACAAGCCCGTCTTTATAAGCGCGGCTCATGGTGATTTGCGCCGTACCCGACACCCGCAACGCCGTTTTAACTTTCGGATGCGGGGCGGTTTCAATATTGTCTTCAAGCAACGCCGCTTGCGCTGTTATACGGTCAGATCTCAACAAATTGACCCGCACATCAAGCGGTGCGCGGTCTTGCATGGCGGCCAGCACTGCCTCGGTTTCATCGCCCATCTGCGCCTCAATATCGTCAAACAGCCAAGCGGGGACAGATAGTTTGTCGGCGCGCTGCGACGGCGGCGTGGCGGCGGCATGGGTCAAGGTTTTCGCGTCAGCCTCTGAAATCGGCTTGGGCGCATATTGGCTGCCATCGGCCAGCGCCATCACCTCATCTAGCGGCACATCGGTCAATAAATGCGTCGCCAACATGCTGACCAAAAGCGGCGTATTACCCCCGAGCCGCGCCGTCAGATTGCCGTAATGGCGTAAAATGGCGAACAGTCGATCGGAAATATCGCGCCGGTCTTTTGAACCGGCATAGCGATTTTGCCGCCCCCATTGCTGCACCAGCCGGTCAGCCGGTTGGCGTTCAGTTAAAGCCAAAGGCAATAATTCGGCAATGGTTTGAAGACGAGCGGCGGGACGCACTAGTTTTTACCGGACCCCGGATAATTCGGCGCTTCGCGGGTAATCGTCACATCGTGAACATGGCTTTCGGCCAGCGAGGCCGAGGTCATACGGACGAATTTAGCGCGCTTGTGCAATTCTGCAATGCTGGCCGAACCGGTATAGCCCATAGCGGCGCGCAGGCCACCGACAAGCTGATGCACCACTTGCTCAACAGGGCCTTTGAACGGAATTTGCCCCTCAATGCCTTCCGGTACCAGCTTATGCGTCTCGGATATATCTTGTTGAAAATAGCGGTCAGCCGAACCGCGCGCCATCGCCCCGACCGAGCCCATGCCTCGATAGGCTTTGTAGCTTCGGCCTTGATAGAGAAATACTTCGCCCGGGCTTTCAGTCGTGCCGGCCAAAAGCGAGCCGACCATGACACAGCTTGCGCCGGCGGCCATAGCTTTAGCGAGGTCGCCCGAATATTTAATACCGCCATCGGCAATCACCGGCACATCGGCCTTTTTCGCCGCTTCCACCGCATCCATAATAGCGGTTAGTTGCGGCACACCGACACCGGCTACGACGCGGGTGGTGCAAATTGAGCAAGGGCCGATACCGACTTTAATCGCGTCCGCGCCCGCATCGATTAGAGATTGCGCACCGTCTTTGGTGGCCACATTGCCTGCCATCACTTGAATGGAGTTGGACAGGGATTTGATGCGCGACACCGCTTCACCGACCCGCGCGGAATGGCCATGCGCCGTATCGACAACCACCAAATCAACACCGGCATCAACCAGCGCTTCTGTGCGGGCGAAGCCGTCATCACCCACCGTTGTGGCAGCTGCAACGCGCAAGCGGCCCTGCTCATCTTTGGCGGCATTTGGGTGCAATTGCGCTTTTTCCATATCTTTGACGGTAATCAAACCGACACAGTGATAATCATCATCCACCACCAGCAATTTTTCGATGCGGTGCTGGTGCAAAAGCCGCTTGGCTTCCTCATGCCCGACAGCCTCTTTCACCGTCACCAAATTTTCATGCGTCATCAATTCCGACACTTTTTGACTCGGGTTGGAAGCAAAGCGCACATCGCGATTGGTCAAAATGCCGACCAGCTTACCGCCCTTTTCGGTTACCGGCACGCCGGAGATTTTATTCTCCGTCATCAAATCAAGCGCATCAGATAGTTTGGCATCAGGCGCAATGGTCAGTGGATTGACCACCATGCCGCTTTCAAATTTCTTCACTTTGGTGACCTCGGCCGCTTGTTCCTGCGGTGTCAGATTGCGATGCAGCACGCCAATGCCGCCGGCCTGCGCCATAGCAATGGCCATTTCGCTTTCGGTCACTGTGTCCATAGCGGCTGATAAAAGAGGGATACCCAAATTAATGGATTTTGTTATGCGCGTCGCCGTATCGGCTTCCGTCGGCAATATAGTCGAACTCGCAGGTTCAAGCAGAACATCATCAAAAGTCAGGGCTTCTCGGAACATATGTCAAATCCTCTAGCTGGGAGGTGCATTTGACGATTTCCTGTATCACCATTGGGGCAGGTTTGGCAAAGATTATCTGCACGGCTTGGAATTCTGTCGCTTTTGTCGCAGTCTTCAGCCCTTAAAATCACGCGCAATAACATAAAGCTCGACTGATTCCTTGCGGCTTGATTTCGGCTTCATATGCATGACATTACCGAAACGGCTTTTCAAATCATTCAAAAGCGCCCCCGATGTGCCGCCTTGAAACACTTTGGCGCAAAAAGCCCCGCCCGGTTTTAACGCTTCAAAGGCAAACCACGCTGCCGCTTCGGCCAGTGCCATTGTGCGTAAATGGTCGGTTTGGCGATGGCCGGTCACCGGTGCCGCCATATCTGACATGACAATATCGGCGCGCCGACCGGCCAGCTCATGAACAAGTCGCGGCGCATTATCGTCAAGAAAATCTAATTTCAAAAAAGACACACCGGCAATCGGCTCCATATCTTGAACATCGATGGCGGCGACAAATCCGTTATCTTTTTTCGTGCCCAATCGCCCGGCAGCGACCTGCGCCCAGCCTCCCGGGGCGCTGCCCAAATCAATGGCACAACCACCCGGTTTAAAAAATGTGAAGCGGTCGTCCATCTCAATGATTTTATAAGCCGCGCGAGATCGATAACCGTCTTTTTTTGCAGCCGCCACATATGGGTCATTCAATTGGCGCTCAAGCCAACGCGTTGACGATAATTTGCGCCCTCGCGCCGTCTTTACGCGCTCGCGCATTCGGTCGCCGCGACGTTGACCGTCCCCCGTCCTGCTTTTGCTTGATTTATTGACCATATGCTTTGCCCCGACCGCGCCGTCTGCGTCCGCGATGGCGGCGACGGAGATCTTTATTTATCATCCGCATCAACAGGCCCTCGCGCAGCCCCCTATCAGCAACCGAAAATTCGTCAACCGGCCAGCGATTGTAAATCGCCTCCAAAACCGCACAACCGGCTAAAACCAAATCGGCGCGCTGTTTGCCGATGCAGGGGTTTTCAGCCAATTCATCGCGATTCAAGCGACGTAAATCACCAATCACACGGGTAATATCACGCGAAGAGATGGTGCATCCGTCTACAACATTGCGGTCATATTTTGCGAGACCAAGCTGAACGGCGGCCAATGTAGTGACCGTGCCTGATGTGCCGATAATCTGCACTTTGCTCATATCGGTAATATCGCCTTGGCGGTCCATAAAATCTTCCAATCGATTTTCAGATTCCGCCAACATGCCCTCATAGCCATGCTCATAGGGGCCTTTGCCCGCATGTCGCTCGGCCAAGCGCACCACACCAAGGGGCAAGCTGGCGCTATCGGTCAATTTGAAAAAGCCGTTCTCTTGCCGGGTTGAGCGGCTCACCTCGGTAGAACCGCCACCAATGTCAAATAGAATAATGTCTTCAGCTTCTGCATTAAATAGAGAGCCGCAACCGATTGCCGCCAATTCGGCCTCGGCTTTACCATCAATAATTTCCAAACTGAGGCCAGTTTCTTTTCTCACGCGTTCTATAAATTCGCCGCCATTTTCAGCATCGCGGCAAGCCTCTGTGGCCACGCATCGTATGCGTCCGACAGAGGCCCAGCGAATTTTCGAGGCACATATTCGCAGAGCCGCAATGGTGCGCTCCATCGCACTATCGGATAAGCGCCCAGCCCGGTCCAACCCTTCGCCCAAACGCACAATACGGGAAAAACTGTCGCGAACCAAAAAACCACCATTGCCATCATGCTCGACAATCAGCAAACGACAATTATTGGTGCCTAAATCGATCGCCGCGTAGAAACGGCCCTGTTTTTTTCCACCCCGATGTCTTGGGGGATATTGGCGATTGCCCTTCTGCTTGTTGCCGCCAGATATCGTTTTAATATTTTCAGAACGAGACTTTTCAGACATAAATTTCCCCAGCCGATAAGTGTTGGAGCGGGCGCGCTGGTATCAAAAACATAGCAATGAAGCGGAAAAGCGCAAACATTAAAAAAACATATGATTTCTATTCGTTAATTTGGTTTAATCCCCGAAATTCTGAGGGAAGCCAAAATGAAAAATGCTGATGCCCACAAACCATTGGGTGATGACCTGTTGCAAGCGGCCGANAGCTGTTTGGGCGGGCGCAGCTTTGCGGAAGCCTTTGCCAATTTCGACCACGACGGATACATCGTTTTTGAAAGTATTTTGAACGATGATCAATTGGCGCGCGTGCGCCAAGCGCTCGACCCTTATTTCGGGTTGGGCCGCACCGGACGCAATGATTTTGAGGGGTTGAAGTCAAACCGCGAATATGCGCTGCTGTCTAAGGGCGATATTTTTGCCGAGCTGGCCATTCATCCGCTAGTTCTGTCTTTCGCCGAATATGATTTGGGCAAAAGCTGCATTTTATCGGCTTTTCTCGCCATTCAATTGCATCCAGGCGAGACCGTTCAACCCTGGCACTGCGACGACGACCATTGCCGTTTGGCGCGCCCGCGTCCGCCTTTTCAATTAAGCGCCTTTTGGTCGATTGATGAGACGACAGAAGAAAACGGCGCGACGGAAATTATCCCGGGCAGTCATTTATGGGATGAGGAATTGGGCAATAGCCTGATGAATAGCGCCGCGTTTGAACAGCGCGAGATTGGCGATATTAACGTCGACCCTGCGCCATATCCCAATTCGATAAAAATAACCATGCCCGCCGGTTCGCTAATGCTGGCCAAAGGCACGCTTTATCATCGCGGCGGGGCCAATAAATCAGACGGCAAGCGGCTGATTTTAACGCCGCAATACAGTCCCGGTTGGGTGCGCCCGCTGGAGAATATGATTTTATCAACCCCACCCGAAGTGGCCGCCAAATTACCTCAGCGCGCGCGCGAGTTAATCGGCTACTCGATTCATCCCCCATTTATGGGTTATGTGGATGGCGAGCATCCGCAAAAAGCATTGGACCGGCAAGTTGCCGGCGAATAGGAGAGCACAATGTCTGATATGAAAACCGAAACCTTATTGCTGCATGCCGGATGGCGGGCTGACGAAACGACCGGCTCTGTGGCCGTGCCGATTCACCAAACAACCAGCTATCAATTCAACAACACGGAACATGCCTCTAGCCTCTTTGCCCTTTCAGAACTCGGAAATATTTATACCCGTATTATGAACCCGACCAATGATGTGCTCGAACAGCGCGTGACCGCCCTTGAAGGCGGCGCTGCGGCACTGGCCGTTTCATCAGGTCAAACCGCATCAACAATGGCCATTCAGAACATTGCTCGTGCCGGCGATAATATCGTTTCCTCCACCGACCTTTATGGCGGCACGTGGAATTTGTTTGCCAATACGATGAAAGATATGGGCATTGAAGTGCGTTTCGTCGATCCGACAGACCCGCAAAATTTTGCCAATGCAGTTGATGATAAAACGCGCGCATTTTATGCCGAGACTCTGCCCAATCCGAAACTTGAAGTGTTTCCAATCAAAGAAGTAGCTGACATTGGCCGCGCGCAAGGCATTCCGCTGATTATGGACAATACGGCAGCACCGATTTTGTGCCGCCCATTCGATCACGGCGCAGCGGTGATTGTTTACTCAGCGACCAAATATATTGGTGGTCACGGCACATCTGTCGGCGGTTTGATTGTCGATGGCGGCAATTTTGATTGGGAAGGTGCAGGCATTGAGCGTCAGCCGCTGCTCAATTCGCCCGACCCGTCTTATCATGGCGCAGTATGGACCGAAGCGGTGAAGCCGCTTGGCCCGATTGCCTATATTCTGAAAGCGCGCACGACACTGCTGCGCGATTTGGGCGGTGCCATGTCGCCGATGAACGCGTTTCAATTCTTGCAAGGGATGGAAACTTTGGCGCTCCGTATGCGCGCCCATTGCGATAATGCAACGGCGATTGCCGCTTGGCTGTCAAAGCAAAAAGGCGTGACCAAAGTCATTCACCCGTCGCTGATGGGCGGCGAAGCGAAGAACCGCGCCGATGCCGTGATGAATGGCGGCTATGGCGCATTGATGGGATTTGAATTGGAAGGCGGCGTCGAAGCCGGCAAGAAATTTATTGATAATCTGCAATTGCTCTATCACGTCGCCAATATTGGTGATGCGCGCTCTTTGGCCATTCATCCGGCCAGCACGACACACAGTCAATTGTCGGCAGAAGACCAACTGGCATCGGGCGTAACCCCAGGTTATGTGCGCCTTTCCATCGGTATTGAGCATGTGGACGACATTATTAGTGATATTGAGCAAGCGTTGAAATCGGTATAAGTGAAGATACTTCTCTTATTGCTTTGGTAGCCGGAAACTGATAATTTCTCCGAATGAGAATTGTCGAAACGCTGTTAAAGATGATGCCGGTTTGGTTCGGTGTCGGCTTTTTGGGGCCCGTGCTTGCAGAACTATATATGCGCACACCGCTGCACAGTTTTGTTCCCGTTCAAGCGACTTCTGTGCAGATATATACTGCCTGTATGGTTTTCGGAGGCCTATATGGCGTGTTCGCTCTGCGATTTGGGAGATGGATATGAGCAAAGTGATAGCAGATTACGATGTCAGCGGTTTAGATGACGCTGAGCTCACCAAAATGGAACGCGAGATTGCCCGAAAATATATGGACAAGCTTTCCATTCCGATGGTTGTGTGGCCGATTTTGAATGTCGGCTGCTGGTTGGCGCTATGGCCGCTGGTCTTGACCGGAATAATACCCCTCTGGCTTGGCTTTATTATCGCGACTTTCAACACCACTTTAGCTTATCTTCCAAGCCATGAAGCGCAGCACGATATATATGCGCGGCCCGGCGAAAAGCTGCGCTGGTTGAACGAGGCGATTGGCCATTTATCCCTCATTCCGATGGCTTATAGCTACAAAGTGCTGAAGCTGACGCATATGGAGCACCATAAGAACACCAACACGCCGGAGCTTGACCCCGACCATGAGTTCAATAATGGCGCTACGCTGTGGGATACGATTAAAATCAATATCCAGTCCTTTCAGCCCGGCTCCAAATCCAGCGCTGCTTACGCTAACTGCCTCGAGCGTGTCGGCACGCAAGAAGCCAAAAATGCCTATCTCACGCAAATTGCCATATTAGTCGCGCAAATGGCCGTGTTTTTTGTCTGCGCCGCCTATGGTTATGCACTGGAAGCGCTGCTTTTATGGTGGTTGCCGATGAAAATCGGCATTATGTATTTACGGATCTATCTCTCATGGCTACCGCATTATCCGGGCCATGAGACGGGTCGTTATAAAGATACGCGCGGTTTTGCTAGCTGGCTCGGTGCATGGAGTTCTCTCGGCATGACAGCGCATATTGTGCACCATTTGCACCCGCGCATTCCGCTCGATAAAACACCAGCTGCTTTGCGCGAGCTTTATCCGATTTTGGAAGCGCGCGACTGCGACCTGTTGGACCGCGAACACGCCCACTGATTTTTATCGCTTGCGGCTTGTCAGTCCTGGCAAAATACGCGACAGTTTTTGGATTGTTTGCTTGGGAGGGCGATATGAGCGCAGCTGAAACAATCTCAAAAATTCCCGCTGATGGCTTCGATATGGCGCGGCCGGAACTTTATGCCAACGAAGATGTGCTGGAGCTGTTTAAAATCCTGCGCACCGAAGACCCAATTCATTTCGCCGAAAATGAGCATTTCGGGCCGATGTGGCATGTCACGCGCTACAAAGATTGCGTGGCTGTAGATACCGACCATAAGCGGTTTTCTTCATCCGATATTTATGGCGGCATTCAGATTGATGACGCGGTTGTTCGGCCACCTGTCGAAGGTGTCGAAATTTCCGCCTTTATTACCAAAGACCAGCCGCATCATGCGCCCATTCGCAAATCGGTGCAGCCCATTGCTTCACCGCCCGCATTGGACAGTTTTCGCGATTTGATTTGGCAGCGCACAGCCAATGTGTTGGACAGCATTCCCGAAGGCGAAACAATTAATTGGGTTGACCATGTGTCGATTGAACTGACGACACAAATGCTGGCAACCCTATTCGACTTCCCATTTGAAGACCGTCATTTGCTGACTTTATGGTCTGACATGACAACAGCGACAGAAGGCTCTGATCATTTCCCCGGTCAAGAGCAGCGCGTGCAACATCTCATGGATTGCCTAGAATATTTTACGAGCCTGCGCGAAAAGCGCGCCAATGGTGCGCCCAATTTCGACCTTGTTTCCATGATGGCACGCGACCCTGCAACCAAAGATATGGATGCGATGAATTTCCTCGGCAATTTGCTGTTACTGATTGTCGGCGGCAATGACACGACACGCAATTCCATGTCGGCCAGCATTAATGCGTGGAACCGTTTCCCCAATGAGTTTGCCAAATTACAGGTCGACCCGTCACTGATTGATAAAATGGTGGCCGAAGTGATTCGCTGGCAGACCCCATTATCGCATATGCGCCGCACCGCTTTGGAAGATGTGGAGATGCACGGCAAGACCATCAAAAAAGGCGATAAAGTCATTATGTGGTATTATTCGGGCAATCATGATGAAGAGGTGTTTGACGATCCGCGCATTGTGAAATTTGATCGCCCCAATGGAAATAATCATCTGTCTTTCGGTTTCGGTATTCACCGTTGCATGGGGCTACGTGTCGCTGAATTGCAATTGCGTATTTTGTGGCAACAAATCCTCGAGAAGTTTGAAAAAATCGAATTGGTTGAAGAGCCGGTGCGCTTGAAATCGAACTTCGTTAACGGCTATACCGACGTGAAAGTTCAAGTCACCCGGCGTTAATAGGAGTTCGCATTGTCCGATAAAATTCGCTGGGGCATTCTCGCCACCGGCAATATAGCCGCTCAATTCGCAGGTGATTTGAAGCACAGCCATAGCGGTGTTTTGGTCGCGGCTGCAAGCCGCGAATTGGCAAACGCCGAAGCCTTTTGTGCCGAACATGGCGGTGAAGCGGTTACCTCCTGCGATGCTTTGATTGCGCGCGATGATATCGACGCGATTTACATCGCCACGCCGCATGACAGCCATATTGAGTGGGCGCATAAATGCCTCGCTGCCGACAAGCCAACCTTGTGCGAAAAACCACTCGGCCTCAATCAAGGCGAAGTGCTTGACCTTTATGGCACGGCAGCGCGCCGCGATGTGTTGCTTGTCGAAGCGCTGATGTATCTCATGCATCCGCGCATGCATTTGGCCAAACAATTGATTGATGACGGTGCGATTGGTGCAATCATCGGCTTTGCGTCGAGCTTCGGTTTTGCCTTCCCCTTTTCGCCTGAGCACCGGCTCTACAATATTGACCGCGCCGGTGGCGGCATTCTCGATATCGGCATTTACCCACTCACCGCGGCGCGCTATTTCATCGGCGAACCCAATGGGTTGACTGGCGAAGCACGGCTGGCTCCGTCTGGGGCTGACGCGGAAGCCAAGGCGGTATTGGCCTATAACGGTTTTGACGCACATTTGCACTGTTCGATTGACACTGAACTGGAGTGGCACATTTCCGTTGAGGGCGATAAAGGAACGCTGAAAATCAGCCAGCCCTGGCATCCAGGACCGGAAAACAATCACATTGTCATTAGCGATAAACAAGGTAATGAAACGGTTCACAAAAGCGATGATATGCGCCCGCTTTATGCGGTTGAGGCCGATCATGTCGGCGATTTGATCGCCCGCAAGGCGCAAAGCTCTGATTTGGTCACGCCTGAATTTTCCATAAATACGGCCTATTGGCTCGACCGCTGGCGCGAGACCGGTGGCGTGATATATGCCGCCGACAGATTGGCCGCAACGGGCTTTCACGGGGCAGCACTAAAACATAGTGCCAATGGCAGCGTGCCCCGCGTGACGATTGACGGGCTCGATAAACCGATTTCCAAATTGGTGCTCGGCACCGACAATCAAATCGATGCGCCGACAATGGCGGCGATGGGCGATGCGTTTTTCGAAGGCGGCGGCAATTGCTTCGATACCGCCTTTATCTACTCCGATGGCCGCTCTGAAGCCCTGCTCGGTGAATGGATGGCCGCGCGCGGCGTGCGCGACGAATTGGTGGTTTTAAGCAAGGGCGCGCATCCGCCTGAATGTGCGCCTGATGCCGTGTCGCGCCAGCTTGAACAATCATTGGCGCGCCTGCAAACCGACCATCTCGACCTTTACTGCCTGCACCGCGACGACACTGCCGTGCCTGTGTCGGAATGGGTTGATGCGCTTAATCGCGAAGTGGATGCAGGGCGGATTACACTGTTTGGTGGCTCCAATTGGACGGCAGAACGGATTGACGAAGCCAATGCTTATGCCGCCGCCAATGGCCTTCAGGGCTTTTCGCTATTGAGCAATAATTTCTCGCTGGCGCGAATGGAAGACCCGGTCTGGCCCGGCTGTCTCGCCAGTTCGACCGATGATTTTCGCAACTGGCATAGCGCCCATAATTTCCCCCTGCTGCCCTGGTCCGCACAAGCGCGCGGCTTTTTCCTCGACTGGGAAAGCAATGGCCTTGCCGCGACACGACACGGGGCTGACCCGACCGATGACGAAATGCAGCGCGTTTGGGGCTCGGAAGACAATCTTGAGCGTCGCCGCCGCGCTTTTCAACTGGCCGAAGAAATCGGTGTCAGCGCCATTCAGATCGCGTTTGCCTACGTCGTCAATCAGCCGTTTCCTTGCTGTGCACTGGTCGGCCCGCGCAATCCGATGCAATTGCAGGACAGCCTTGATGCGGCGCAAATCAGCCTCACAACAAAACAGGTCAATTGGCTGGATTTACGCGCCTAGCGGCGCATCAGCCGCGCCAAAAAACGCAACCAGTGATTGTTCAAAGCCAAGAGCAGCAAGTCGAAGCGCTTGGGTGTTAGCGCTCCAGCAGACATGATTTGCACCGTCTTTAAGCGCAGCGACATAATCATTTCCTCACGCATTTTCATCGCCACCGGCGTTTCTTGCCTTTTGCCCATCGTCTTGGCCGCCATATTGAGCGCCGCCTCACACACGCGTTTGCCGAGCCAGTGGCCGCGAATATCGGCCAAAGTCGTATTGGCATGATAGGGCTTGATGCTCTCCGGTGCTGTGACACTAAGACCGAGAGCAGCTAATTGCGCGTCTTCCATAATCACATAAGGCGCTTCACGCATGGGTTGCGAATTGCGCCCGCTCCCATCCGGCAGATTGACCGTCAATGTCTGACGAATATCCGTGCATGAGGCGGCAAACAGGATTTCAAATGCCCCCGGTTCAACATCCCAATCATCTTGCGTCACATCGAAATACGCAAAAGCGCGCTTGTCGAGCGTGAATTGCACTTGTCGGGACTCGCCCGCCGCAAGGCTGATTTTCTGAAACGCTTTCAATTCGCGGTCGGGGCGATAGGCCGTCGCCTCAACATCGCGGACATAAAGCTGCACTACTTCGGCTCCCGCCTTGTCGCCGCTATTTGTCACCGTCACGGCCACTTCCACCGTCTCACTGTCCGCCGACCAGTCGGCCAGCAGCGCGGCATCGCTATAGCTGAACTGCGTGTAGCTCAGCCCATGACCAAAGGGAAACAGCACCGGTACATCATGGCTGGTAAAATGGCGATAACCGATATTCAACCCTTCGCGATAAACCAATTGGCGCTTGTGATTGGCGAAGTTTTCCTGTGCCGGACAATCGGCCAGCGCCATTGGAAAAGTTTCAGCCAGCCTGCCGCTTGGATTGACATCGCCATAAAGCAAATCAACCAATGCGTGAGCGCCTGCCTGACCGGCCAGATAAATTTCCAACACCGCCGACACGTGTTCGAGCCACGGCATTTCAATCGGTGCGCCATTCGACAACACAACCACCGTGTTTTCATTCGCCGCCGCCACGGCGGCAATCAGATTTTCAATTTGTTCGGGCTGGCGCAAATGCGTGCGGTCAAACCCTTCCGCTTCAAACAGGGGCGGCAGACCGGCCATGATGACGGCAATATCCGACCGCTCAGCCGCGGCCACCGCTTCGGCAATCAGTTCTTCATCGGCTTCTGCCAATTCTGCATCAAAGCCCTGCGCATAAGTGACATTTGCGTCGCCCAAGCGCGCGACAAAAGCATCAAGCGGTTTGTCGAGTTTGGCGGCATTGACTTGCGACGACCCCGCGCCCTGAAAGCGCGGCGCGTCGGCAAAAGCGCCGATAAGCGCGACGGATTTATCTTTGCCAAGCGGCAGAATGGCGTTGTTTTTCAGCAAGACCGCGCCTTCCGCCGCCGCTTTGCGTGCCAATGCATGATGCGTATCAAAATCAACCGCGTGCGGCGCGGTATTGTTTTTCGAAGCCAATATCATTTGTGTTACGCGGCCCGCCGCGCGATCGAGATGCGCTTCATCAAAGCTACCATCTTTCACTTGCGCCGCCACCAATCGGTCATTGACGCCGCCACTGCTCGGCATTTCCAATTCCAGTCCGGCGGCGATGCCGCGCGGGCGCTCATTGACCGCCCCCCAATCGGTGACCACCAAGCCCTTAAAGCCCCAGCGATCGCGCAATATACCGGTCAGCAATTCCTCATGCTCTGAGCAATAAATGCCATTCAAACGATTATAGGCGCACATCACCGTCCAGGGTTGTGCCTGCGTTACCGCCGCCTCAAAGGCGGGCAGATAAATTTCAAACAATGTCCGTCGGTCAACCAGCGTATCGACCACCATGCGCTGGGCCTCTTGATTATTGACCGCAAAGTGTTTGAGGCTGGTGCCCGTGCCGGTTGATTGCACCCCGCCGATAAAAGCCGCCGCCATCTCGCCCGCCATAAACGGATCTTCGGAATAATATTCAAAATTGCGTCCGCATAAGGGGCTGCGCTTGATGTTGACACCGGGCGCGAGTAAGACCGACACTTCCTCGGCCAGACATTCGCGGCCAATGGCTGCGCCAACTTCCGCGATAAGCGCTCTGTCCCAACTTGAAGCAAGGGTCACGGCGGTCGGGAAACAGGTCGCCGGGACTGAGGCCGTCAAACCCATATGGTCGGCCTGATTGCCCTGTTTTCTGAGGCCATGCGGGCCATCCGAAACCATAATCGGCGGCAAATCATATTGCGCGAGCGGTTGTAAATGCCAAAAGCTGGAGCCGGACATCAGCGAAGCCTTTTCGTCAATCGACATGCGCGCCACCAAAGCTGTGGCTTCGCTTTCAAAATCATATGGATGCTTCATCACAAACTCCCCTACCGCATTGCACAAAACACTGCATTTATGACAGTCTAGGCAAGGGTTAGAGCGGCGACAAGTCACAGGAGCAGGCGTGGTCAAAATTGCGATTATCGGCGCAGGCAGCACGGTTTTCACGAAGAATATCGTCACCGATATTGTGCTGGAGCCGGGGCTTGAGACAGCGCATATCGCGCTGCATGATATTGATGAAGCGCGCCTCGCCACCTCAGAGAAAGTGGCGCATCGCATTGCCAAATCGACCCATACGACACCGACAATCACCGCCACCCTCAATCGGCGCGCCGCGCTGCAAGATGCCGATTTCGTCATCACCATGATTCAAGTCGGCGGCTATGAACCGGCGACGGTTATTGATTTCGATATTCCGAAGAAATATGGGCTGCGCCAAACCATTGGCGACACGCTGGGTGTGGGCGGCATTATGCGAGGCTTACGCACTGTTCCGGTGCTCAAGCAAATTGTTGATGATATGGCCGATTGCTGTCCCGATGCGCTATTGCTGCAATATGTCAATCCGATGGCCATTAACTGCCTTGCCCTGTCGAAACTCGCGCCGCAACTGAACTATGTCGGGCTGTGCCATTCGGTGCAGGGAACGGCGATTGATTTGGCGCGCGACCTCGGCGAAGACCCGCGCAGCATTGACTATGACTGCGCCGGTATCAATCACGTGGCTTTTTACACGCGCTTTGAAAAGCGCCACGCTGACGGGCATATGGAAGACCTTTATCCACGCCTCAAACAACTGGCTGAGACAAGCGACTATGGGCGCGGTTGGGAAGATTGCGCCAATCATGTGCGCTATGAAATGCTGCAAAGGCTTGGCTATTTCGTCACTGAAAGCTCCGAGCATTTTGCCGAATACACGCCCTATTTCATCAATGCCAGGCACCCTGAATTGATAGAAAAATATGAAATCCCTCTCGATGAATATCCGCGCCGCTGCGAAGCGCAAATTGCCGAATGGCAAGCGCAAGAGGCGGCGATGACCGAAGGCGAAACGCTGGTATGCGAAAAATCAGTTGAATATGCGGCGCGTATCATTGCGGCTTGCGCGCTCGGCAAAAGCGATAAAATTCACGGCAATGTCGCCAATAGAGGCCTTATCGACAATCTGCCCGAAAATGCCTGTGTTGAAGTGCCCTGTCTGGTTGACGGCGAAGGGCTGCGCCCACAAAAAGTCGGCGCGCTGCCGCCGCAGCTCGCAGCGCTGATGCAGACCAATATTAATGTTCAGCAATTGACGGTGGAGGCGCTGATAAGCGGAAAACGCGAGCATGTCTATCACGCCGCCATGCTCGACCCGCACACGGCAGCCGAATTGACCCTCGACCAAATTTGGGCGCTGGTTGATGAATTGCTGGCGGCGCATGGCGCAGCCATTCCCGAATTGCGATAAATTTGCTAAGCCATCGGCAGGAGAGTTTAATGCGAGATATTTTCCGTAATTATGTGACCCACGGTTCGGTGCAGTTCTTGTTTGCCGCGCTGTTTTTATGCGCCTATGCCATTCACGATTTGGCGTTATGGCATAGCTGGCCCTGGGTATTGGTGGTTATTGCCAGCGCACCGTTTTTTGAATGGGTAACGCATAAATACACACTGCACCGCCCACTGACCGAGACACCGGGCTTTTGGCGCGATTACCAAATCCGCTTGCATCACGGCCATCATTTACACCCGGAACGGCGCGACCTGCAATTTGCACCCATCAGCGCCATCATCATTATGTTTATCCAACTTTATCTCAGCTACGCACTGATGGTCTGGCTGGTCGGCCAGCCGCATGAGACTGTACTGATGCCGCTGCTCGCTTCGCTGGCCTATTATCTGGTTTATGAATGGGTGCATTTGGCCCATCACACGCAAAGCTATAAGCCGCTGACCGTTTGGGGGCGTGGCCTACGCGATGCCCATATGCGCCATCATTTCCATAATGAAAATTATAATTGGGGCATTACCAACGGGCTTGGCGATGTGCTGCTCGGCACATGGAAAGGCACAAGCGATGTTGAAAAAAGCGCAACGGCAAAGAAACTATCCGGTTTTGAGGGATAAATGAACGACATTACCATTGGCATTATCGGCACCGGCATGATGGGCCAAGAGCATATCCAAAATTTCAATCTGCTCGACGGCGCGCAAGTTACCGCACTGGCCGACACTGACGCGGCCATGCTGACCAAAGCCGCCGAGATGACGGATGGCACGCCGATAGTGAGTGATGATTTCGAAACCCTTTTGGGCGATAACGGCCCTGATGCGCTGGTTATTGCAACGCCGAACTCCCATCATATTGACGTGCTCGACAGTGCTCTTGATGCGGGCAAACCGATATTATGCGAAAAGCCGCTATGCACCAATCTGGACGACACGCAGAAAGTCATGCAGCGTGTCGGTCACAATGAATTGCTGTTTCAAGTCGGCATGGAATATCGCTTCAAACCGGCGCTCGACAATATGATAGCACGCGTGCATGGCGGCGATATCGGGCAAATACACATGCTTTCCATTCGCGAACATCGCTTTCCGTTTTTGCCCAAAGTCGCCGATTGGAATCGCTTCAACCGCAATACAGGCGGCACTTTAGTTGAAAAATGCTGTCATTTTTTCGATTTGATGCGCTTCATCATCGGCAGCGAGCCAACTGGTGTGATTGCTTCAGGCGGGCAAAACGTCAATCATTTGGACGAAAAATATCACGGGCAAACGCCTGATATTTGGGACAATGCTTATGTCGTGTTCGATTTCGCCAATGGTGCGCGCGCCATGCTTGATCTGTGCATGTTTGCCGAAGGCTCGCGCCATAGTGAGGAACTGGCGGCCATTGGTAACAAAGCCAAAGTCGAATGTCTGTTGCCCCAAAACATCGTCACCCACGGCAATCGCGAAACTTGGGAAGTGACGCAGGACGAAATTCACGTGCCGGAGGAAATATTGAACGCCGGTTATCATTCCGGCGCGACTTACCATCAAAACCTGGCGTTTCTTTCGGCCATTAAAGGTGAGGCTGAAGTGCCGGTCACCGCTTTGGACGGCCATCGCGCCGTTGCTATGGGCGTGGCGGCGCAAATGGCGGCGGCAGAAAAACGCCGCGTCGATATGATAGAGGTCGGCCTATGAGTTTCGGAATAGGGGAAAATTTGGTCAATGTCGCGCCTCGCAAACTCGGCGGTAAGGAAGTCGGCCCGCTGGCTTTCGGCTGCTGGCGTTTGGTCGGTGATGATGTCGCCGATGCGACACAGCGCATTGAAACGGCACTCGATAATGGCCTCACCCTTATCGACAATGCCGATGTTTACGGTCTTGATTGGGGCGGTCAGGCTTTCGGAGAGAGCGAGACTTTACTCGGCAAAGTGCTAGCAGCCGATAAAACCCTGCGCGACCGCATGGTGCTGGCCAGTAAGGGTGGCATTATTCCGGGCATTCCCTATGTCGCCAGCGCTGATTATTTGAACGCAGCGGTTGATGCCTCGCTGACGCGCCTGCAAACCGAGCATATTGACCTTTATCAAATCCACCGCCCCGATATGTTCGCCCATCCGGCTGAGACCGCTGCCGCGCTTGATGCGCTGGTGCAGGCCGGCAAAATCGGCATGGTCGGCATTTCCAATTACACGCAAGCGCAAGAAGATGCGTTGCGGCAGTTTTTGAAAGCACCATTGGTGTCGCTGCAATCTGAATATTCGCTCGCCGCATTGACCATGCTGCGCGACGGCTCTCTCGACCGCTGCATGGCCAATGACACGGCATTTCTCGCTTGGTCGCCTTTGGCCGGCGGTAAGCTCATTTCGGGTGACGGCCTGCCATCTGTATTAATGGCAAAAATCGACGAATTGGCGGCGCGCGAAGACACCGACCGCGCAAGCATTGCGCTGGCCTTTGTGCTGGCTCATCCAAGCGCACCGATTGCCATTATCGGTTCGCAAAACCCGGCGCGCATTGAAGCGGCGGCGCAAGCCTTATCGGTAAGCTTGACGCACAAAGACGTCTATGCGCTGATTGAGGCTGCTGAGGGCGTGCCCCTACCGTAGGAAGAATAATGACCGATTACCCACAAGCCGAAATCAGTTGGTTCTCCGCCCTATGCGACGATGATTATCAATTTCTTGGTGTTGAAGACCCGAGCCTGAAAGCCAGCTGGCCGCATTGCCGCGATATTGCCCTGACGGCTGAGAAGAACGGGTTTGACAATATCCTACTGCCCTCGGGCTATACGCTGGGCATGGACTCTGTCGGTTTTGCCGGCGGCATTGCGCCGCTGCTTGAGAAAATGCGTCTGCTGGTCGCCGTTCGCTGCGGTGAAATGTGGGTGCCGCAATTGGCACGGCAATTGGCAACACTCGACCAAATGCTTGGCGGTCGCCTGACCATCAACATTATATCTTCCGATTTGCCGGGCCAAACACTGGATGGTGGCCCGCGCTATCAACGCACGCGCGAGATTATGCAAGCGCTGCGCCAATTCCTCAATGGCGAAGCGGTGAATATGGATGGCGAACATATCCGGCTTGAGCTTGACCCGCCGCGCATGCAGACCGCCTCGGGCAAATGCCCGCCCTTCTATTTTGGCGGCTTGTCACCGGCTGCCCGCGATGTCGCTGCGGCCGAGGCCGATGTCTTCCTGATGTGGCCCGATACAATGGATAAGGTCGCCGAAATTTTGGACGATATGCGCGCCCGTGCCGACAATTATGACCGCACCCTCAAATTCGGTTACCGCGCCCATGTGATTGTGCGCGAAACCGAAGCGGAGGCGCGCGCCGCGGCCGATAAACTCATCAGCAAGCTTGACGATTCCGTTGGCGAGAAAATTCGCAACCGCTCGCTCGATAGCGCCTCATACGGCGTGCGCCGTCAGGCCGAAATGCGTGATGCGGCCAATGCTGCGGGCGCGGGTGATTATGTCGAAGATAACCTCTGGACCGGCGTAGGCCGCGCGCGCTCTGGCTGTGGTGCGGCGATTGTCGGTGACCCTGACCAAGTTTTGGCCAAGCTCAACGCCTATCGCGACCTGGGTGTTGAAGCTTTTATCCTGTCGGGCTATCCGCATAAAGATGAGTGCGATTTGTTCGGCAAATATGTGCTGCCCCAGCTCAATCACGGGCCATTGGCAATCTAGTGCGGTTCGGCCTCGACCTCGGCGGCACCAAAATGGAGGCCGTATTACTCGATGACACGGGCGAGATTGTTTGGCGAGAGCGTCGTCCCACACCAGCGGAAGATTATCAGGCCATAATTGAAACAATAGCGGCGCTAGTGGCGCAAGCGGCAATCGAGACCGCGCAGGAAATGACTGTCGGCATCGGCATGCCCGGCTCGCTTTCTCCGAAAACCGGTCTTGTGCGCAATTCCAATACGCAATGTCTGAACGGCCAAGCGATTAAGCAAGATTTGGAAAGCGCAATGGCACGTGAAGTGCGCTTGGCCAATGATGCCAACTGCTTCGCCTTATCTGAGGCCACAGATGGCGCGGGTGCCGGTGCACAATCCGTATTCGCCGTGATTATCGGCACCGGCTGCGGCGGCGGCTTGGTGTTTGACGGCAAATTGCAAAACGGGGCCAATGGTATTGGTGGCGAATGGGGGCATAACCCGCTGGCGGCGCCCACGGCGGACGAACTGCCCGGGCCGCCCTGCTATTGCGGACGGCATGGCTGCAATGAGGTTTGGATTTCCGGCTCAGGCTTTGCGCGCGACCATGAGGCCATTGCGGGCGAAAAACTAACTGCCGAGCAAATTATCGCCAGCGATAGCGCGGCTGCCAAAGCCAGTTTTGAACGCCTATGCGACCGCATTGCCCGCGCTTTGGGGGCTGTCATTAATGTGGTTGACCCTGACGTGATTGTGCTCGGCGGTGGCTTGTCCAATGTCGATGCGCTTTACACCCATATTCCTGAGATTTGGGACGGTTATATTTTCTCGGACGTCATTGAGACACGGCTGGTGAAGAACAAGCACGGCGATGCAAGCGGCGTGCGCGGGGCCGCTTGGTTATGGCCACTCAATAAAGGCTAAAGACGAATATCCCCGCCATCTATTTTGCTTTGCACATCGGCTGTCAACGCCTCGACCGTCTCTGCATCGCGGGCCAGCAAAAACAACTCATCATCCACTTCATCGACGTGATAAGCGGCATTTTTAAGCTTTGATTTTTGAAACTTAAACGTGCCCGTGACATCGACTTTTTGACCGATACGGATAAAGCGCGGCACCGCGTAAGGCGGCAGGTTTTCGCGCATATGCGCGGCCAGACCGTTTAGGTCAATTTGCCCCGCCTCCTTCTGCGTCAGATAAAGCATGCCGCAACGCCCGTCGCGCCCCGGCACGGTAACACCGTACACCACGGCATCCTCAATCTCCGGCCATTTCATAATCACGCTCTCAACTTCGGTTGTTGCCACATTCTCGCCCTGCCAGCGGAAGGTATCGCCAATGCGGTCACCGAATTGAATATGGCCATGCTTTTGCAACACCACCAAATCGCCTGAATTGAACCATGCATCGCCTTTTTCAAACACGTCACGCAGAATTTTCTTTTCACTGGCCTGCGCATCAGTATAGCCATTAAACGGGTTTTGCTCATTGATACGCATAATCAACAGGCCGGTTTCATCGACATTCATCGGCTGCAAAAACTCATCATCGCCACGAATAGGCTCATCGGCATCAACATCATAAGCCACCACATGCCATGCCTTACCAAATTGCGGCGACCAGCCGACCGTTTTGTCGAAGTTGAAAATATTGACGAAACCCGTATTGCCTTCGGACGCGCCGTAAAATTCATGCACGCGCGAAATGCCGAAACGGTTTTTGAATTGCATCCATATATCGGGGCGCAAGCCATTGCCCAAAACGCGCGTCACATTATGCGCGCGGTCGCTCTCGCGCTCCGGCTGGGCCAGCAAATAGCGCAGCAATTCACCGATATAAATAGCGGCGGTCGCCTCGAATTTAATGCAATCTTCCCAGAATTGACTGGCAGAAAACTTGCGCCTCAATGCCAATGTCGCGCCGCTGCACAAGCACGAGCCAAAGCCGACCACCAATGCGTTGGAATGGTAGAGCGGCAAGGAACAATAATAAGTATCTTTCGGGGTCAATGACATGACGTTGACGCCAAACTGCAAACCGGCACGAAAAACTTTCATGTGGGTGGTGATGCTGGCCTTCGGCAGGCCGGTTGTCCCAGAAGTAAATATATAAAAAATCGGCGTGCCCAGCGTCAACGTTTGCGTTGGCGTTGGGTTTTCAGCCGATTGCTCGACGACCAAGGCCATTAAATCCTGATAATTTGGCGGCGGCCCGGCATTCGTACCATCGGCAATATAGAGAAGCTTATCGGCATGTTGCGCTTCCAAAATATCGCTCACCGTCTCCATATTGCCCAAACATTCAGAGCCGACGACAACCAAAGACGGATCAATGAGCCGCAAGCTATGCGCCAGCGCCTCATTACTTTGGCCGGTATTGACCATACCGGCTATCGCCCCGAGTTTGAGGCAAGCAGATACGGCGAACAGCAATTCCGGACGGTTCTCAACATTGAGGGCTACGCGGTCGCCATATTTTACACCGCGCGATTGGAAGTAATGCGCCATTTGGTTGGCTTTGGCGTTCAATTCGCCCCAGCTGATTTGCCGGTCCTCGAACTTAATGGCAATGGCATCAGGGCATTCTTGGGCATGGCGTTCCAAATAGTCAATCATCGACATTTCGTCGCTTGGCCGGGTCGTCAAAAGAGATTTTAAACGACCAATTGAGCCCGGTGTAACCAAAAATTTCAAAAAGCGAAGAAGATATTTTCCTGTTGTGATTTTTTGTTCGGCAAATTGCATCTGTATTAAAACCCTATTTAGGCTGCATCAAATTCGAAGGCTTTTTGCAAAGCGGGGCGGGCTTTCAAACGCTCTATGTAACTTAGCAAATTCGGATGCGCTTCATTTACGATACCCATACGATTGGCCATCATGATCGAGTGGCCGAGCATAGTGTCGGCCGCAGTAAAGTCGCCAGCCAAATAATCCTTACCCAGCATATCCTCCTCTACCGGCTGCACGGCGCGTGCTAATAGGCGCTGCGCTTGACCGAGCGCGGTTTCATCGCGCCGCTCAGGCGGTAACAAAATCGTGTGTACGACAATGGTATTGATGGGTGGCATTACCATGCCCTCGCAGTAATGGAACCATTGCAAATATTTCGGATAATTCGCTGAATCCGAAGAAGGCTTCAAACCTCCATTTTTGTGGCGCTCCAAAATATATTCGGCAATTGCGCCTGATTCCCAAATGGTAATGTCACCATCTTCTAAGACTGGTATCCGACCTAGCGGGTGGCGGGCTCGGTGTTCGTCAGATTTCAAGTCTTTTGGATGGAAATCCATTCTGTTCAATTCATAATCAAGACCCAATTCTTCCAGCAGCCACAACGTACGAACAGCGCGAGAATTTGGTGCAAAGTGCAATTTTAGCATATTTCAATCTCCCTTTATTGACGCAAATACTGGCAATTCTAGTGCCAGAAGTCCAGCACTAGAAACTTATCCGACAATGGTTCGGAAAGTCAGATTAATGCGCGCGCCATTTGCCCGTTTCATGACCGGCAGGCTGTGCTCCCAATGGCTTTGTGTGGTTCCCCGCATCAGCAGCAAGCTGCCATGCGCCAGCAAAATTTCGGCCTTTTCCTTATCCGCCTTGTGACGAAAAACAAAACGGCGCGGTGCCCCCAAACTGACAGAGGCAATCGCGCCATCGGGCAGAAGTTCTTTTTCATCATCGGCGTGCCAAGCCATGCCTTCTTCGCCCGAATGATAAAGATTAAGCAGGCAACAATTGAAGGTATCACCGCTTTCAGCCTCAACCATTTGCTTTATGTTTTGCAATGTCGGTGTCCAGGGCAGTGCCGTTTTTGTGTTGTGCGAATAGGTATATTGAAACGCGGCGTCGCCATGCCACGCCACTTCCCGCTTGGTCACAATTTCTCGGCCATAAAGTTTTACGCGATCATGTTGCCAGTCAATCTCTTCCATTAATGCGGCAAAGAACTCATCGGCCTCATTGGCGGTGCAAAGCGGGCCGAAATAGATTGCCTCGCCATCGCGCGGCAAAAGATTGCGGCTTTGTGGATTGAGCAAGTCCATTAATTTGATTTGGGGCGTGCGCCGTAAACGGCAAGCAAGCACAATGCCAGCAATATTATCGTGGCGTAAATGCCGGGTGGCATATGGTCACTGCCGGTGGGCTTCAGCAATATGCCGAGAACTATCAGTGATTTTTCGACAATCGCCAGAACCAGAAACGGCAGGGTTAAATTTCGGTGGCGCAAAATAATAAAGGCCAGAACCAATGCATAGGCGACCTGCGTCGCCCCCAAGCGGGCCGCCATGCGTATCATTTGCAAGCCGCCTTCATGGAACACATTGAGACCGGCGACGCTGATAAGCCCGCTATCGGGCAAAACGACATGAACCATACCGCCGATAAAACTTTGCAAAGCGACCAACGCCAGAGGGATGCAGGCCCAAAGCCGGCCCTGATATTGCGCATTGGTTGGCGGTGGCAAAATCATCATAGGGCGACTCTAGCCCCGCGCCCGCCCTAGCGCAAACGGCGCGCAACCGCATCAGGGGAAAACGGTGCGGCATTGATTTCAGCTTCGCGACCGGTCATGGCATCGGCCAAAATACGCGCCGAGCCGACCGCTTTCGTCCAGCCCAAATGGCCGTGACCGCAATTCAGCCACAGCCCGTCAATGCCGCTTTGGCCGATAAGCGGACGCCCATCGGCACTCATGGGTCGCAGCCCCGTCCAGCCTTCGGCTTTTTCCCAGTCTAGCTTTTCTGCCAATTGTGGCAGCAAGTCAGTAAAGAAACGACGCAATTGCGCCAGCCGTTTAGGGTCGATTTTACGGTCAAAACCGGAAAATTCTGCCATGCCCAATATGCGCAAACGCGACCCTAATGGGGTAATGCCAATATGCGGGGTCGGATCGACTAGCAAGTGTTTCGGCCTATCACGCTGCCCCGACGCATCCAGCGTCAACGAATAGCCTTTGGCCGGACGAATGGGCAGATTGAGGCCCAGCGGTCGCGCCAGCCGCGCTGCCGACACACCAGCAGCCAGCACCACAATGCCGCGAATTTCCTCATCACCCAGACGCACACCACACACTTTGCCGTTCTCCACCAGCAAATGTGTGACTTTTGAATTGAGACGCATCTCGCCCCCGCGCGCTATCGCCGCCGCCGCCAGCCCTTCGCAAAAGCGCCGCGCATCGCCAATTCCGTCTCCAGCAAAACGCAAAGCGCCAATCAAATCCGTCGCATCGCGCAATGAGGGTTCGCAGGCCAACATTTGTGCACGGTTCATTTCCTGACAGGCGAGGCCCTTAACAGTCAGCACATCGGCAAGCCGCAAGGCTTCATCGCGGTCGCGCGTGCTGCGCAATAATTTCAATGTGCCGGGCGCGGCTGCGTCATAATCGAGATTAAGGAATTGCTGCAAAGCTTGGGTTTGGCGGGTCGAATATTCGGCCAATTCGAAATTGGCGCAGGTTATCGCCTCATAAGCCGTGCGGCGCGAATGACGGATAAAAGACGCACCCCAGCCGAGAAGATTGGGCACTTGGCTGATATGCAGTTTCATCGCCGCATCAGGCCGAAACAACGAACTGAAAAGATGCCGTCCTATCCCCGGATTGTTCCATGGGTCGGGCAAGCTAGGGTGTAAACCACCGCCATTGGCAAAGCTCGCGCCTTGCGCCACCGCGCTTTCGCTTTCGAGCAGAAGGCAGGGCCTGTCGCGCGCGCTCAGTTCATAAAAACTCGTAACACCCGCCAGGCCGCCACCAATAATGATTGCCAAATCCGTCGCCATTAGCAGCAAACTAGCAGTTATCAGCATGCTTAAGAAGGCTAGACAATTGGCACTATAAGCGCCAACATTAAACAGGCTTTGAGGGAGTAATAAAATGACTGCAGTTGAATTAATGGGTGCCCCGGGTTCGCCCTATACACGCAAAATGCTGGCGCTAATGCGATATCGCCGTATTCCCTATAAAATTTCATGGCAAAGCTTTACCTCGCCGGAAAATATTACCCACAAAGACCGGCCTCAGCCGAAGGTTCCGCTTTTGCCGACCTATTATTTGCCCGATGAAAACGGCGAGACGCAAGCGGTGACCGACAGCACCCCGATTTTACGTCGTTTTGAAACCGAGTTTGATGGGCGCAGCGTTATTCCATCAGACCCGGCCTTAGCATTTTTGAATTGGCTAATGGAAGATTATGGCGATGAGTGGCTGACTAAATCCATGTTTCATTATCGCTGGCATTATGAAGCCGACATTAAAAAGGCAGGCTCAATTTTGCCGCGCTGGAGCAATATATCGGCCAGCGATGCCGACATTGCGTCACTGTCAAAATATGTGAGCGAACGGCAAATCAACCGCCTGACCTATGTTGGCTCTAATGAAGTCACCAAGGAAACCATTGAAAACAGTTTTAAGCGTTTTCTCAGCCTGCTGAATGAGCATTTGCAAACCATGCCATATATTTTCGGGCAGCGGCCAAGCTCTGCTGATTTTGCAATTTACGGGCAATTGACCTGTCTGGCGCTTTTCGACCCGACACCAAATGCCATTGTTGCTGGGGATTTCCCTCGTATTTATGCTTGGGTTGAGTTGTTGGAAGATTTATCGGGGCTTGCTGTTGCCGACGATGATAGCGGTTGGCTCAACTCGGCTAAACTGCCGGAAACACTGCGCTCACTCATCATTGAATTGGCGACGCTCTACATTCCCTATCTTAAACTCAATGCCGAAGCGGTGCTGAACGGCGCGGAACTGGTCGATGGCGAAGTGGACGGTCGTCCCTATCAACAAAACCCGTTCCCCTATCAGGCCAAATGTCTGCAATGGATTGGCGAGCAATATGCCGCTCTTTCCAATGCCGATAAAGCGCGGCTGGCCGCCTTGACCGCAGACACAGGCTTGGCGGAAGCGCTGAGCTAGAGCGATAAACCGCCATCGGCGACAATGGTCTGCCCTTGCACATAGGCAGCCAGCGGCGAAGCGAGAAACAACGCAACCCCCGCCATATCCTCGGGCGTGCCAGCGCGGCGCAGCGGAATGGCGCGCAATGCACCTTGCATGCGTTTCTCGTTTTCGGTCGTCACTGCCGTCAGCTTGGTTGGTACCAGGCCGGGAGCCAGACCATTCACACGAATACCGTCGCGCGCCCAAGCCTGCCCCAATGTTTTGGTCAGGCTGATGGCTGCCGCTTTTGATGCGGCATAGGCCGGATTGCCGATATTGGCCTGCATGCCGGAAATTGAGCTGACAATAATGATGGCACCATTTTTTTCCGCCAATAGCGGCTTAAACTTGTTAGCGCAGCTCATAACGCTGTCGATATTGACATCCATCACATAATCCCAGCCCGGCTTTTCAAATTCTTCTTGGCGATAACGCACCACACCCTGCGACAGCACCAGCACATCGAGCGTGTCAAAATCTGCTTGATGCGCTTCAATGGCGGCATGGTCAGAAACATCGACACAGCTATAGTGCAAACCACTTAAATCAGAACCTTTAGCCGCATCATAATTATCGGCCGTCGCGCGAGTGCCCCATACATGTACTCGCGCACCACGGCTCAAAAAACCATGCGCAATGCCATTTCCTATGCCACTGGAGCCGCCAACGACAAGCACGGTCTTACCCCCAAAATCAAGTTCACTCATAAAAAATCCCCCTGCACCATTGGGCAGAGAAAAGCGCCTATTCGAGGGCTTCCGGCCCAAAATCATAGTCAAAAAGTTCGACCGCCACTTGAATGCTTGTGCGGTCCAATAAAGTAACCGAGCCGGATTTTAAATTCTTCATTTCAGATTTTAACAAGACTGGCACACCATCGACATTTTCAAAATCAATGTTGGTCAAACGTTTCAACGGCTCACCCTTAAGATCATAGAAAGTAATTTCGCGAATGGTATTGTCGGATTTCCCAATCTTATAGTCGAGCTTTGAATAAGCGTCCTTTTTACTCTTTGGCGTGCTCGTAATAGCAAAAAATTCTTCGTCTTGGCTAATCAGCTTATGCGTATCTTGCCCCGCGTCACGCCCCATTAGGTCGCTGTAAGAAAAGTCAGAACCAAAAAAGCTCTCGTGCTGCTGACTGCCTTTCAATTCACGAACACCGCCAAGCGAAGGCAAATAGACCCAACTCTGGCGTTGGTTTGAGGCGACATCCAATTCGGTGGAAAAACCGACGCCACGCACGGCAGCAGGCTCACGGAAAGTAGCGATTAATTGGCGCCGTCCATCACCCTGCTTGCTTACGAGGCGCAAGACGCGCTTACGTTTTCGATTGTCTTTACCGGTTGTTAGATCGACTTCGGCGACTGCGGATGGAAAATGCCCCATAACTGCATTTACTTCTTGCATAATCTCTTCTCCTGTTTGCGCCTGGGTCTCAAAGGACATCAGAATAACAAGGGCAAACACGCCAGCAAACCAGACAGAAGTTTCAAGTCGCAACATTACAAATCCTCCAAATACCAAACTATTTAGACGCAAAAATCGATTTCATTTCAAGCCTTATTGCGTAAAACGTTACATAACGCCTATAACCAATAGCCTAATGAGGAAAACGTTCTATGCAGCCGAATTTTTTGACTGATGATTTTGCCGTTTACGGACAAATGGATGCCAACGATATTGCAGCTGCGCTTGAAGCAGGGTTCAAAACAATTATTTGCAATCGCCCTGACAGCGAAGATGGAGCGGTGCCTTTTGACAGCCTAAAACCTCTAGCTGAGGCCAAAAGTGTGCCAATTATCTATCAACCAGTGGTCAGTGGTGCTTTAACCGATGATGATGCCCGCCAATTAGCAGAAATTCTCGACAGCGCCGAGAAGCCGGTTTTGGCCTATTGCCGTTCGGGTTCGCGATGCAGCATCTTGTATCAAATGGCACAGGGATACTTAAGGCGCTAAATGTTTGTTTACGGGAGCTTTCGGGCTGAAATTTCTGGCCATCGGTTCTTCCACGGCAAAGCTTCCTCTAGCTCATAAGCCAAATGCAGCAAAGTGGCCTCTTCACCGTGGGCAGCTGCAAATTGCGTACCGATAGGCATCCCGGTGCGGCTAGTATAAAGCGGCAAGCTAATAGCAGGATTCCCCGAAGCGTTGTATTGCGCGGTATAAGCAACATATTCATTTACCGAAGCAAACACGTCCTCAAAACTCTTATGGCTGCCCTGCTCACCAATCAATAGTGGCGGTTTGAATAAAACTGGCGACAAAATGACATCATAATTTTCAAAGAAAGTTCGATAGTCAGCCTCCACCTTGCGGACATATTCATTGGCTTTTTTATCAAGATCTGGGTCTTTTGCCTTACGCGAACCATAAAGTTCAGCCATGCCAAGAGAAAATGGCTCTAGCATGCTGTCAGGATTGACCCATCGCCCCTGCATCAAGCCGATGAGCCGAGCATTTTTAACCAGATTATAGGCCGAGTAGGACCAGACATTCATAAACTGGTCTAAGAAGTCGTTATCTACGACCACCGCTGTCTCAACTGCTTCAACCTTGTGGCCCAAATCTTCACAAAGTATGGCAGCACGTTCCGTTACCCCTTTCACATCTGGATGAGGCTCCCGTCCTTCAAATGTTTTCGTATAAAGAGCTATCTTCAGGCGCTTTTCCGAAGGCCCAGAGATAAAGCCAGTCGGTTTATAATTTGCAGCACTTCCCTTTTTCTCGGTGGCGTTCAAAATTTGTGCTGTATCTCTGACTGACCGCGAAACCGCCAATCGAACACTGATGTCCGCATCAACTGAGGGTGCCGTATTCATGTACAAACGATGTCGAGTAGGCTTCAAGCCAACCAAGCCATTAACAGAAGCAGGAATACGTATTGACCCGCCTCCATCTGAGGCATGCGCAAAGGGTACCATGCCTGACGCAACAGCCACGCCGGCGCCGCCAGAACTTCCACCAGCATGAAAGGCTGGATTGTAAGGGTTACGAGCCGCTCCTAACAATTGGCTTTCAGTGGTCGATACGAAACCAAACTCAGGTGTATTGGTTTTTCCAATAATTACCAAGCCCGCTTTTTTAGCGCGTAGAACACTTCCGGAGTCAAAGTCAGCAATATTATGCTCGAATAATTTTGAACCATAAGTTAGTGGGGCACCTTTTAATTCCTGCAAATCCTTAATCAAATAGGGAACACCTTTGAACGGCCCATCCGGCAAATCCCCTTGCGCCGCGGTTCGCCCTTCATCATATAGTTTATGTACTACCGCGTTGAGCGCCGGATTAAGCCACTCAATGCGCTTAATGGCGGCTTCCACTAATTCAAGGGATGATACTTCTCCATTGCGCACCAACGCTGCTTGCCCCATACCATCATAGGAGACGAATTCATCCATTGCAGCGCTCGCCGGCTTTGTTGCACCGGCTAAAGCCATCGCGCTGACTCCCAAGAGAAAATCACGTCTTTGCATCACATTCCCCGAAAATTCGCCTAGTCGGAAAAGAAAAGGCACCATTTGGTGCCTTCTCAAATTTCAAACGCTTTATTTAGCCTTTGGCGACGTTAATCACCTTGCGCTGGGTGAACTCATTCAACCCGTCCGCGCCCAACTCCGTGCCAATGCCGGATGTTTTAATGCCGCCAAACGGCACGTGTGGCGGCAAATCAGCATGTTTATTGACCCAAATCGTGCCACTATCAACTTTTTTGGCCACTTCATAAGCACGGTCAATATCTGACGACCAAACCGAACCGCCCAAGCCATAATCGGAATTATTGGCGCGCTCAATCACATCATCGATATCATCATATTTAATGACCGGCAGAACCGGGCCGAATTGTTCTTCACTGACCAAGCGGCTGTCATCGTCTATATCACGCACAATGGTCGGCGGAATGAAATAACCTTTGCCGTCTGGTACTTCACCACCAGCCACAATAGTGCCGTTGGCGCGACCATCTTCAATATAGTCTTTAACTTTGTCGAACTGCATTTTGTTCTGCAGCGGACCAAGCTGTGTGCCCTGCTCCAGACCGTTGCCGACAATCGCTTCCTCGGCCAATTTGGCAAGCTGGTCGACAAGCTTATCGTAAATTGACTCATGAGCATAAACGCGTTTCATCGCTATGCAAATTTGACCGTTATTGCCGAATGCACCGTCAAAAATTTGCGGTGCGACTGTTTCGACATCTACATCATCCATTATGATACCGGCATCATTGCCGCCTAATTCAAGCGTAATTCGCTTTAGCGTGCTGGCCGCCGACGCCATAACGCGCGCGCCGGTTGCGGTAGAACCGGTGAACGAAATTTTGCTGATCCCCTTATGGGTGGTGATTTTGTCGCCGAGGTCATTATTGTCGGCGATGATATTGACGACACCGGCCGGCAAAACATTTGCAATCAGCGACGCCAGATGCAGGGCCGATAATGGCGTGGTCGGGGCTGGTTTGACAATGACTGTATTGCCCGCCAACAGCGCCGCTGGTAATTTAAAGGCCAATAAAATAATCGGAAAATTCCAAGGAATAATTGCACCGACCACACCAAGCGGATTGCGGTGGATTTCAACCCGCTGCGTATCGCTGTCTTCCAAAACCTCGACCGGAAGATCGAGTGACTGAAAATAACGGAAGAACAAAGCAGCGCCCGCGACTTCACCCATCGCATCGGCTAGCGGCTTACCCTGTTCTTGCGTCAACGTGCGCGCCAGCTCTTCGCTATTTGCGTCTATAATATCGGCTATCTCGCCCAATTTAGCGCGCCGCTCATCAATTGAGGTGTTTTTCCAGCTTTTGAAAGCGGCCTGCGCCGCATCAACTGCTTCGTTCAATTGAGCTTCCGATGCGGTCGGGCATTCGGCCAGCACTTCTTCAGTGGCTGGGTTTAGTACCGGCATACTGCTGGCACCATCAACCAATGCACCATTAATCAATAATTTGTAATCCATGAGAGCCTCCCAACAATCAGTGATAGATTAGTTAAGCGCAGCTTTTTTCAACACGCAAGCCCGTTACTCAGCAAACTTGTCAGTCATTTGTAAAGCGCGGCAAGGTCAAAGCAATAATCACCACTGGTAACATCAGCGCAGCGGCGATAATAAGCGCTAAATCATAATTGCCTGTCACATCCCAAATGTAGCCAGTGTAAACTGGGCCAATAGCAGCGCCGAAAATGAAGATTGAATATTGCAGCCCATAAATCGCGCCATAATGAGCCAAGCCGAAATAACGCGCTGTGAAATAGCCGATGAGGTCAACTTCCGCGCCAACGGCAAAGCCCAACGCAATCGCTGCAGCCATCGCATATTCGATGCCTCCTAGGCCAAGAGCCAAGCAGCCCAATGCAACAAAGCTAAACGCTACGGCAGCGACGTAAGGGGCAAAAATGCGGTCAATGATGAATCCGATAAGCAGCCGCGCCACCATGACCGAGAGCCCAAGCGCCGCGCCCAATTGACCGGCCTGTTTAGCGCTCATTCCGGCATCCTGGAGCAGCGGAATAAAGGCTGGTATTAGTCCCAAAATGGCGGTCGAAATAAGCAAGAAAATGCTTGCCACTTTCCAAAACGTCACCGTCCGAATGGCTTGGCCCAAGGTCAGACCGCTTTGCTCATGCTGTGGTTGACCGTCTTTATCTTCCGGCGCATCACGTAAAAGCAGATAAACAAGCGGCACACTGACCATGACTATGGCGAACATCACCCAAAAACCGGCTCGCCAGCCATGCTCGGCGACATAAGGTGTCATATAGCGCGGCATGGCGAAAGCCATAACCCCGGTCGAGGTTAGACATATGCCTAAAGCGAGGCCCCGATTTTTAATGAAAAACGCATTAACGGCGCGGGTAAAAGCGATGCCCGTTGTGCCGACACCGAAAATGGCATATCCGAAACTCAGCGCATAAAGCACGAGCAGCGCACCGCTCATAAACGGGAAAATAGCCAGAAACAGACCATAGCCGAGCAAGCACAAAGCGGCGACGCGGCGCAGCCCGAAGCGGTCAATCAACCGCCCAACCAACGGTGCGAGCAACATCATGACCACGACCGATATGGATTGCTGGAAACCGATTTCAGCGCGCGTCCATCCAAACTCTTCTTGCCACGGACGAATCCATATGCCCGTTGAATAATAAACCATGGAAGCAAGACCGACGCCGGAGCCAATAAACGCACCCAATAATACGGCCCAGCCGCGTTTAAACTCATTTTGCTGTGACACAACAACCCCTATTGATTTGCCTTAGGTTAGACAGCTTTTTGATGCAATGCCAAGTGTTCAAAATAGGATTTCAAGAAAAGCCTGTTGCATATGCAATAATTTTTCTGACAGTGTAAAGGCAAGATTGACGTAAAACAGGGCATCATGACAGACAGAAATTCATTTGGGCATCACTCAACCAGTGACGAGGTACTGGACGGAATTGACCTAACCGGCAAACGCGCTCTGGTAACCGGCGGCGCATCCGGCATCGGGGCCGAGACGGTACGCGCCCTTGCCGCAAAGGGTGCGGAAGTGATTATCGCCGCGCGCAATGAGAAATATGCCAATAAGGTAAAGGCCGATATTATTGCCGTGACGGGCAATGAAAAAATAGAATTCTTATTTCTTGAATTGGCATCTCTAACAAAAATAAAAGCTTCAGCGAAAGCTTTTTTAAGCCGTTATGACCGCCTTGATTTGCTCATCAATAATGCCGGGATTATGGCCTGTCCTTTTGACAAAACCGAAGATGGGTTTGAACTTCAATTCGGCTCCAACCATATCGGTCATTTTTATTTCACCAATTTAATTATGCCTTCGCTGATAAATGCTGCGCCCTCGAGGATTGTTTCACTATCTTCGTTGGGACATCGCACCTCGCCCGTGGTGTTTGAAGATATTCACTTTGAAAATCGCAATTATGAAAAATGGTCGGCCTATGGTCAGGCCAAAACCGCCAATGCGCTGTTCGCCGTAAGCTTGAATAAACGCTTTGCGGATAAGGGTGTAGAGGCCTTTGCCGTGCATCCCGGTGTAATTGCCACGCGCCTTGGTCGACATATGACAAAAGAAGATTTTGACCGTATCTTGAGTGAGAACCCGCCCAGTGAGAATGATGGTGAAGGAAAATCGACCGGCGGAATGAAGTCGGTCGAACAAGGGGCGGCAACAAGCTGCTATGCGGCTACCGCACCGGAGCTCAGCGGTAAAGGTGGCGCTTATTTGGAAGACTGTCATATTGCCGAACAATTGCCAGATGACAGCACCATACGGGGCGGTATTCGTCAGTTTGCTTGTGACCCTGTCGTTGCTGAGAAATTATGGGATGTTTCCGAAACTATGGTCGGTGAGAAATTTGCATGACGTGGTTACGTTTGGGAGGGCGTCATTATGGAAATGAAAAAAGAATTAGCTGAAGCAATCGTCGATCCGGCTTCCTATAAGGATTTTGAAAAAATCCACGCCGTATTTACCGAATTGCGAAAAACCGCGCCTGTCGCGCTGGCCAAACCCATTGGCTTTGAGCCGTTTTGGTTCATTTCGAAATTTGAAGATGTGCAAGCCGTGGAAGCGGATAATGAGACTTTTCATGCCGGTGATTTGCCGACTGTGCTGGTCGATGCCGAAACCAATCGACTGACTATTGAGGAAGTGGGATCGCCGCATCGCTTTTTGACCTTGGTACAAATGGATGGCGAAAAGCACAAAGCCTATCGCGACCTGACCGCTTCATGGTTCGGGCCGCGCTCGCTGCGTAATTTGGAACCACGCATCAGAAAGCGCATGCAGCAAACGCTCGACGCCATCCTGGCCACGGGCGGCGAATGTGATTTCGCGCGTGACATCTCCCTGCTCTACCCCTTGCGGGTGATTATGGATGTGTTGGGCGTCGAAGACGAAGCCGAAGAGTTGATGCTGCGTTTTACGCAGGAAGTTTTCGGCAGTACCGATGCAGAGGCCAATGCGACGGGCAAAAGCTATGCCACGCCTGAAGAACAGCAAAAAGCCATTTCGGAAATTGCCATGGAAGCCTTCGGCTATTTTTCTGCCTTGACAGAAAGCCGTCGCAGGGAGCCGAAAGATGATTTGGCCAGCCTTTTGTCCAATGGCACAATCAATGGCGAACCGCTGGGCGAGGTCGAAACCTTTGGCTATTACGCCATCACTGCCACCGCCGGTCACGACACCACCTCCAATTCCACTTCGGCCGGTATGATAGCGCTTTGCGAACAGCCTAATTTGTTAATGCGTCTGCAAGATGACCCAACGCTTATTCCGGGGTTTGTCGAAGAGAGCATTCGTTGGGAAAGCCCGGTCAAACACTTCATGCGCAGCGCCACACGCAACACGCAAATTCGCGGCATTGATATTAAAAAAGGTGAATGGCTGATGTCGAATTTCGCTAGCGCCAGCCGCGACGAAGATGTTTATGACAACCCGTTCACTTTTGATATTACCCGCAAACCAAACCGCCATATGGCATTAGGTTATGGCCCGCATGTATGCCTCGGCCAGCATTTGGCCCGACTGGAAATGCGCATTTTCTGGGAAGAATTACTGCCGCGCCTGAAATCGGTTGAAATGACCGCCCCGGCCAAACGCGTCGGGGCTAGTTTTGTCTCCGGCCCCTTCTCCGTGCCGATTAAATTTGAACTGAACGGCTAAAACAAAACATAAAGGACATAGCATGAGTGACATTTTGGATATGGGCGGGCGCGTCAGCCTGATAACCGGCGCCGGACAAGGCGTCGGTGCACAAATTGCCAAACATTTGGCAAGTGCAAGCAGTTCTGGCGGTGTTGCGGTGAATGATTATTTTCTCGAGCGCGCCAAAGCGGTTGCAGATGAGATAAACAGCGCCGGTGGCAAAGCCATTGCCGTGCAAGCCGATGTCAGCGACCGCTCCAGCGTGGAGGCGATGGTGGCCGAAACCGAAGAGGCATTGGGCACAATCGGCGTGTTGGTCAATAATGCCGGCAATGCCGGAGCCGAGCCCATTCCCGAACAAAGAAAGCCGTTTTGGGAAACCGATAAGGAAATTTGGGACCGCACAATCGGGGTTAATTTTTACGGCGTAATTAATTGTGTCGGCTCCGTGTTACCCGGCATGATGAAACGCCAAGCGCCGGGTCGCATTATCAGTATTATTTCCGATGCCAGCCGCTATGGTGATTTGGGCATGGAAATCTATAGCGGTGCGAAGGCCGGTGCCGCCGGTTTCATGCGCTCGGTGGCGCGCACTATGGGGCGGCATCAAATCACCGCCAATAATATCGTCATTTCGCTAACAAATACGCCCGCCACGAAAGCTTGGCTGGAAGACCCGGAGCGCATGAAAGGCACCATGTCCAAATATATTGTGCGCCGCCCAGGCGAGCCTACCGATATTGCCAATATGGCGCTTTATCTGGCTTCCGATGCCAGTGAATGGATTTCGGGTCAAACCTATCCGGTTAATGGTGGCTTTACGCTGGCTCTCTAGGACGCAAAATGACAAATACACCTTTTTGGCTGGCAGATAATGTTGGCGATGGACAGTTTACCTATGTACCGCCGCCTGCGGCTTGCGTCGGCGCTGCTGACCATCAGTCCTATATGGGCGGTGTTGCCATGGCAACGCATATTGAAGCGTTGGAGCGTCACTTTGAACGACCCCTCTATTGGGCGACCACGCATTTTCTCAATCACGGCCTATTGGGCGAGGATATGGAATTGCGTGTCGAAGCCATATCCGGCGGGCGTTCAGTCGTGCAAGCCATGGCCGAAATGCGGCGTGGTGACACCGTATTGCACCGAACCATTGCCGCACTTGGCGCGCGCGATGGTGAGCCCGACCGCGCCTTTGTGTCCATGCCCGATGCACCGCCACCGCAAAAGTGCCCGACCAAGCAAGATGATGCGATGGCGACAAAAGAAAATCTGATGAACCTTTTTGAGCGTCGTGTCCCACTGGAAGACAGCGACGCCGGGTTGGAACATATGTGGATACGCCCACTATTCGAAGCAAAGATTGATGCTGCTTATTTGGCGCTGATATCCGACTTCTTTCTCGGGGCGCATGTGCGCACGCGGCGCGGCACCAGTTTGGACAATACTTTCCGGCTTATCAATCTGGTTGAAAGCGAGTGGCTGATGATGGTGACGCAAATCTCAAGCTTCACGCGCGGCGCAGCGCACGGCAATGCCCATATATTTGCTGAAGACGGCACATTACTAGCAACATCAAGTCAAACTGGTTTACTGCCTCGACCGTTAGAATAGGAGAAGCAAAATGAAAAACCCGATTTTACTGTCAATCATCGTACCGTTAATGCTGATCGGTGCCGCTGCCATTTTTTCGAATAAGACCTATCGCGTTGAACGGATTATTTCCGCCACACCTGAAGAGATTTGGGCAGTCTTAATGGACACCGCCGCATATGGCGAGTGGAACCCGGTATTTGTTAAGGTTGAAGGCTCCTATGCGGCTGGTGGCACCGTTCTCAACACCTTTAAAGATCCCAGTGGTAAGCTTTTCGATGTTACGAATAAGATCGAAGCGCTTGAACCAAACCGGCTGCTTCGTCAAAAAGGCGGCTTCACAGGCGTGCTGACATTTGATCATCAATGGCTGTTGGAGCCGGCTGAAGGTGGCACAAAAGTTATTCAATACGAAATCGATCGCGGCATTTATGTCTGGTTTTGGGACGATAGCTGGATCGTGCCGAAATATACCGAAGTATTGCAGGCGCTCGAGCGCGAAGTCGCGCGCCGCAAATAAGGCCATTGGCACTTAAATCAAACTGAGGCGGCATGGCGGGCTAACGCCATGCTCATTCGTTTTACATTTTGTGAATATTGTCGGCGACGGGAACGAATTTGCCGCCCTTCACCACATCCAACAAAACACCATCCGTCCCGACATGGCTGGTCGATGAGTAGCTGTGCAGTGGCGTGCCAATGCCGTCATCAAAATCTTTGATATTTTCCATCGCAGCGACGAAACTATCGACGGTTAGGTCACGCCCTGCATCTTCCAGTGCCTTCAAAAGCAACTTGGTTTGCATATGGGCATAAATAATTGCACCTCCGGGGTCTTTCCCATAGCGCTTGTTGAAGCGCTCGATTAGATCAAGTTGCTGAGGCGTAGGGTCAGTATCTCGATAAATAGCGCGTGATGAAGTCGCCACATAAAAGCCTTCCGTTGCATTGTTTTTAGCTGCAGCAACAACTCGATCGCTAGATGCAACGTTAGCTACAATATCAGCAGTAATACCTAGCTTGCGCGCAGTTGAATAGCCGCGAATGGCGTCGCCAATGATTGTGCCAAACACAATGAGATCACAATTGGCATTTTTCAGTTTGGTCATGGAACCAACAAATTCGGTTTCGGTCGATTTGTGCTTGGTAGCGGCGATCAGTTCAAGGTCGGAGGCTGCCACCTCGGCGTCAACCGCATCAATGATTTCTTGGCCATAATCCGTATCTTGCGCAAAGGTGCAAATTCGCTTGTGCCCCTTAACCTTATTGAAATAACGAATTCCCGCACGTGTTTGAGCGCGATAGGTTGATAACGACTGGAACTTCAACTTATGAAAAGGCAATCCCATTGAGACAGCACCGGTTAGCGGAAAAAGACTGGGCACGTTTTTGGCGAATTGCCGCTTAAAAACAGCATTATTGTGACCGGTACCCAATGCCAGATGCATGGCAAAAATCTTATCACGATTGAGCAGTTTGTTGACTGCCTTTACGGCTAGCGGCACCTGATATTGCGTATCTTCGACGATATACCGGATTTTTCGGCCGTGAATACCGCCTTTAGCATTTACTTCCTCAAACATCAATCGCGCCAGCTTGGTGGAGTCGACACCCCAAATGGCGGCCGGGCCGCTCAGTGCCGTATGTGCGCCAATGACAATTTCATTGTCGCTGACCCCCTGCTGAGCCTGTGCCGATGACCAAGCCACACCAATAATAGCGCCAGCGGCAATCAAATTTTTCAAGAAACCGAACTTCATTTTTGTCTCCCAACTCATCATCGCATCCATTATTGAAACTAAGACTAATACATAGCGTCAATTAATTCCTTATAAGTCTCGGCCACTTTCGATCGTTTCAATTTCATCGTCGCCGTCAATTCCTCATCATCGGCCGTCAATTCCTGGTCGATTATGGAGAACTTCTTGACAGTTTCAACCCGTGCAAAGTTTTGATTGACCTTTTCGACCTCTTCATTAATCAAGCCAACCACCTCTTCACGCGCGCACAGGCTCGCATAATCGGTAAACGGCACGTTTAAATCCTGCGCATATTGCAGCACGTTTTCATGGTCAATCATCACCAAGCAGGTGAGATATTTCCGCTTATCACCGATAATCACCGCATCGGAAATATAAGGCGAAAACTTTAGCTGGTTCTCAATCTCGCTCGGCGTGATGTTTTTCCCGCCCGCCGTAATGATAATGTCTTTTTTGCGGTCGGTGATTTTATAATAACCCTCATTATCAACCGAACCGACATCACCCGAATGCAGCCAGCCCTCGATCACCGTTTCGGCGGTTTTCTCGGGCTGGTTGAGATAGCCTTTGAAAATATGGGGACCGCGATAGAGAATTTCACCATCTTCGGCGATCTTCATTTCTACATGAGGAACAGCCTGGCCGATGGAACCGAGGCGATTGGCGCCATCGCGATTAGACGAGGTAATGCCCGAGCATTCGGTTTGACCGTAAAGCTCATAAAGGTCGAGCCCGATGGCGCGATACCAGCGAATAAGGTCGGGCGCCACTGGCGCAGCGCCGGTAAACATGATGCGCGCACGGTCCAGCCCCAGCATCACTTTCAGATTATGGAATACCAGCTTTTCAGCCAGCCAGCGTTGCGCACGCAAAACTGCCGATGGGTTGTTTTCTTCGCGTGCCTCTTCATAACGCTCGCCAACTCCTACCGCCCAGTTATAGGCAAAGCGGCCAAGCCAAATCGCCTCTTTGATTTTGATAACGACACCGGAATACATTTTCTCCCACATGCGAGGCACGCCGAAGAAAACGGTCGGCGACACTTCCATGGTGTTTTCGAAGCTGGTATCGGGCGCTTCAACAAAATTGACCACCCAACGATAATGCAACGCCAAAAATACCGAGAACGTGCGCTCGGCAATATGACAGAGCGGCAAAATCGACATGATTTCCTCATCATAGCAATCGCCAATCCAAACGCCGGCATTTTTGGTTTGAAACAAAACATTGGCATGCGAAATCATCGCTCCTTTCGGAGCGCCCGTTGTGCCCGACGTATAGACTAGCAGCGCCGTGTCATCGGGCTGCACCGCGTCAATGCGCTTATCCCATTCATCCGCATATTTATCGAGATGGGCGCGGCCCAATTCGTAAATATCGTCAATAAACATGACTTTGTCGTCCTGGAAGGTTTTCAGACCTTCATCTTCCAGCACAATGACTTTCTTAACCATGGGCAGGGAATCGCGCACTTCCAAATATTTATCGAGTTGCTCTTCATCCTCGACGACAAGAAAGCGCGTCGCGCTATCTGCGCAAATATGTTGAACCTGCGTCGGCGCGTCTGTTGTGTAAACACCATTGGTAACCCCGCCACTGCACATAATTGCCATATCGAAGAACAGCCATTCTTTCCGATTTTCCGCAATAATCGAGACAACCTCGCCGGTCTGCAGCCCCATCTCCATCAGGGCTGCACCGATTTCTCGGGCGCGCTGGTAATAATCATCCCAGCTAAAGCGGTTCCAAATGCCGAATTCTTTTTCACGCATGGCCAAACGGTCGCCCAATTCAGTGCAGCGTTTGCGGAAAAGCTGTGGCAGGCTTTCGCAGCCTTCGACAACGGTTAACGGCTCAGAACTGATATCACTCATCGCTATCCCCTCCGTCTAGCGCCACGTCTTGCGTTGTTTCCAACGTCTTTTGCCACGTGCGCTTTCCTCTTTTTTGCCGAGATAAAACTCTTGAATGTCGCGGCTATCGAGCAAGCGCTGACGGTCGCCCTCCATCACCACGCGGCCGACTTCCAGCACGTAGCCGAAATCAGCCAGTTGCAACGCCATATGAGCGTTTTGTTCGACCAGCAAAATAGTCATTCTTTGCTCTTCATTGAGGCGCTTGATAATCTCAAAAATCTCGCCGACCAGCTTGGGTGACAGGCCGAGCGACGGCTCATCAAGCAGCATCATGCGAGGGCGCATCATCAAAGCGCGGCCAATAGCCAACATTTGCTGCTGGCCGCCGGATAAATAAGCCGCCTCATTTTTGGCGCGCTCGCGCAAAATTGGGAAATAATTGAAGACGGTTTCAAGATCTTCCTCAACGGCGTCCCTATCGCTCCTGCGGAACGCGCCCATTTCCAAATTCTCCTGCACCGAAAGAAATGGAAACACTTCCCGCCCTTCCGGCACGTGACCTATGCCCTTATTGGCTACGCGGTCGGGCTCCATGCCCGCAATATCTTCACCGTGAAAACTGATGCTTCCCTTTTGTGGTTCCATGGCGCCTGAAATAGTTTTCAAAACCGTCGTCTTCCCTGCCCCGTTGGAACCAAGCACGGCGACAATCTTGCCTTCTTCCACATCAAGGCTTACCCCGCGAATGGCCATAACCGGCCCATAAAATGTCTCGAGATTCCGTACTTGTAAAACTTGATTGCTCATGCCGCGCCCCCCAAATAAGCCGCCACAACATCGGGGTGGTTCTGTACTTCTTGCGCACTGCCCTCAGCAATTACCCGCCCATTATTCAGCGCGAGCACGCGATCCGATACTTCATTAACGAGGCTCATATCATGTTCAATCATCAGCACTGAAATACCGAGATCGTTTTTGATATCGTCAATCCAAAAACCCATTTCTTCTGTTTCTTCAGGGTTCAGACCCGAGGCGGGCTCATCTAGCAGCAGCAATTTCGGCTCGACACACAAAGCGCGCCCCAGTTCGATCTTCTTGCGAACACCATAAGGCAAATTGGCGATGCGCTCGTCGCGATAATGCGCCAATTCGAGAAAATCGATAACATCTTCAACTTGAGCACGATGCACCAGCTCTGCACGACGCACGCCCGGATCAAAAATCAATTGCCGCAACACCGGAACGCGACTGTGAATTTCGCGGCCGATAAGCAGGTTCTGCAGCACGGTCGAATGTTCAAACAATTCAATATTTTGAAATGTGCGTGCAATACCGATACGCGCAATCTGATCGGCGCGCACCTCGGTAATGTCTTCGCCTTTGAAGCGAATTTGGCCACCATCTGGCGTATAAAAAGATGAAATCATATTAAACACCGTAGATTTGCCCGCCCCATTGGGGCCGACAATGGTAAATACCTCACCTTCATTCATCGCAAAGCTGACATCATCAACCGCTTTCACGCCTCCAAAACTCAGGCTCAAATTTTCAATCTCAAAGAAACTCATCGCATGCGCTCCGTCTTCAGATAGCTGCGCTGACGCTTAAACGTATTTCGGCGGTAAAACGGAAAATTCTCCAGGAAAGTTCGGAATTTAAGCCACCGGCCATAAACCCCTTCAGGCTCAAAAATAATGAATAAGACAAGTATCAACCCAAACAGGCCGGGCTCTAGCCCTGGTTGATTGCCAATGGCAGGCGGCAAAACATCTTTTAAAATCGAAATCGACGCCTCAAGAAAACCAATGAGAATAGCTCCGTAAACCGCTCCATGCACTGTGCCAAGACCGCCCACCACAACCATGAGCAAAAGCTGAATCGACAAAATAATGCCGAAGGTTTCGGGCGATAGAAACTGAATAAAATGGGCAAACAGACCCCCGGCCAAACCGGTCAGCGAAGCCGAAATTAGAAATGCCAAAACTTTGGTACGCGCTACGCGAATGCCGAGGCTTTCGGCCGAAATTTCGCTGTCGCGCACGGCCAGCATAGAACGACCGAGCGGCGAGCGCAAAATATTCAGTACCAATGTAATCGACATTATGAGCAAAACGAGGACGATATAGTAATATTCCCAAGCCTCGAAAATCTCATAGCCAAACAAGATCGGCGTATCAACTAACATGCCACGATTGCCACCGGTGACACTTTCCCAATGAATGATGACATCTTCTACCACAATGGCAAAAGCAAGCGACGCAATGGTCAGATAAAGGCCGGTCATGCGACTGGCTGGAATAGCAATCATCAACCCGACAACACCCGACGTCAGCGCCGCTATTGGCAGTGAGAAAAGAAACGGCACACCTTGCGATAAAAGGAATGCGTGGGAGTAAGCGCCAATGGCCATAAAGGCGGCATGACCCAGCGATACTTGGCCGGTAAAGCCAGTCACCACCATCAGTCCCAATCCGGCAAGCGCATAAATCAGCACGCGCGTCAGTTCATTTATCCAATAAGTATCAAGCGCGAAAGGCGCGATGAATACTGCGGCCAGCAAAAGTCCATACCAGAAGGTATAGCCGCCATGTTTGGCGAATTTGATGTCTTGATTGTAATCGGTTTTAAAAAGAACGCGCATGGGCCTATACCTTCTTTTGGTATATCGTTGCGAACAGCCCTTCAGGCCGCAACATCAAAACAGCAAACATAATCAGATAGCCGATAATGTTTTTCACTTCCGGCAAATAAGCGGCAGCGAAAGGTTCAGCAATGCCAATAATCAAGCCGCCAATCAGCGCACCCGGCAGCGAGCCGAAACCTCCAATCACGGCCGCGGCAAACGCCTTAATGCCGAGAAACCCGTTGAGCGGGTCAATCAGGGTTATCGGTGCCAGCAAAACACCGGCGACGCAGCTAATGGCAGCAGCAAGCCCCCAAACACCGGAATAAACAAGCTTGACTGGTATGCCGACATAAAAGGCAGCCAATTGGTTTTGAGAGGCTGCCTGCATCGCAATACCCCAGCGGCTATAGCGCAGAAACAAAAAGATAAGCGTAACCATAATGACCGTACCGCCCATAATGGAAAGGCGGTCACGGCCGATAACAGCACCGCCGAAATTTGACGTGCCTACAAACGGTGTGTCTAGGCTGAGTGGCGCTTGTCCCCAAATCATGCCCGCGGCGGCGCGGAAAATAAATCCGAGGCTAATGGTCAAAATAACGATTGAAAATTGCGGCTGGCCGATAATGCGACGTACCACCAAGGCATCAACAAAAAATCCAAATAGCGCCATAAGCAGCATTGCCAGCAGCAATCCGAGCCAAAAATTAAAACCCCAAGTGACAATAAGCGTAAAGGCCATAAACGAGCCAATCATCATAATATCGCCTTGCGCAAAATTGACCATTTCTGTGGCCTTATAAATCATGACAAAGCCCATTGCGATGAGGCCATAGACGCAACCTTGCGACAAACCGATGATTAGCAGCTGAAAAAATTCTGCCATGATGCTCCCATATCCCCCCGAGGCAAATCCCGATTTCTGCCTTAATCGAAATCGCATCCGAACTCAAGCAGCCCGGATGCGCAAACGACAATAGCAGAAAAGACAAGGAAATTTGAAGAGTGCAACAGAAAATCGTTCGGAAAGAGAAAGATCATTGAGCAGCGGTCGCCAATTCTTTAAGATTATTAGACTTTCCCTTGAGGCGGGCAACAAAGTCACTATACGGCCGGAAGCTATTGCTGCCTTTATTTAAGTCCAAGCATACTTTCGTCACTTCTTCATCTGCTAGGGTCTGCAAGGACTGTGAGGCGCGTATCAAGGTTTGATTGCCCTTGCGCATTTTCTCAAAATAACCGGCGTCTTGCATGATATTGATAAATTGTCGCAAGCTTTCGGGATCAATTGGAAAATTATGCTTCAGGCGCTTGAGTTTAAAATAACCATAATTCATACGGTCTAGCAAAAAGAAAACAATGCCTCTTTTAACAGGGGATTTAAAAACAAAGCTAAGGCGATTGCTGGTCCGAGAGTGAATGTCGAAAGCCTGTGTGACAGTGTACACCTCGCGAACAGTAGGCCTAAATGGCAATAATCGCCTCTGGTTCCTAACTAACCATTCTTGGCTAATTTTATGCGTAAGCCACAGCAATTTTGAACCGGGTAAGATTTCATACTTAGGCCGACCACCTGAAAACAAATATTTACCTTTTTCGGCTTTACGAATCATTAAACGAAGGCTTTCAGGACTGCAGCCTATAAGGTTCACTAAATCACCCGGCGTCGCGGGTTGACCTTCTTCATAACTGAGCAATATGTGCCCGAAAATAAGTTCTTGGTTGCTGGGGCGCTTATCAAATACCAAATCATCTGCGATTTGGTCGCAAGCTAGAATTTTCTTTACACTGTCTGAACAAAAAATCATTTCAGATCCCCTCACGGACATGAAATCCCATCATGGTAAGGTTAGCAAGTAAATGATACAGTTTTTTTGGGTTGAGCTTTTTTGCTGAACTTAGAAAAAATAGATAGTTCAAATTAGGAGGGAAATTGTGACAGAAATCGATCTTTGGAATCTGGCTGTCGAAAACCGTCAGGTTTACGGCCTTTATAATCTCGGCTATGGCATGCTTAGCTTGGTCATTATAATAATAGCTTATTTGGTGCGGCATCAACCGACGTGGTTTCGTTGCATTTCTGCTGCCATCTCCGTATTCTTTATTTTCAACACGTTCACGCTGTTTACTGGCAGTCAAGCCGCTTTCTTCGGCCTTGCCAGCACCCTAAGTAGCCTTGCGGCAGAAGGTAATGCTCCATTAATGCAAGCATTTATGGAAAATAATGGACTGACCGTTGGTCAAGCTATGACACCGCCCGCTTGGCAGGCACTTGGGCCTCTCGCAATGTTGGCTCATGCCGCTTTATCGGTTTACCTGTTTGTTTTGGCAGACTGGGACGGCAAAAAAGCTTAATTAAAATTAGGAGTAAAAATGATGTTATTGAGAGTGATGATTGTTTTGCTTGCTATGACGGGCTTTGCCCGCGCGCAAGCTGTTTGGGTAGATTATGCGTGGTCGGTTGAACCGGCCCAAGAAAATCGTTTCTTTGCGGCGGTTGATAAATTTACTAATTCAGACGTCTTCAAAACCTTTGAAGGCCGTATGCTAATTAACGCACATGCTGCCAATGGAACTGCGCCGCAAAACTTTTCTTTTGCAGTTGTCTATGAAGATCTGGCGACTTGGGAAGCAACTCAAGCAAACCTAAACGGTACCGCTGATTGGGATCGTTTCCGCAAAGCCTTGTCCGCAAGTGGCACACTGGTCAGCGAAACAGTTTACACCCATGTTGCCGGTTGGGGTGAAATCAATAATGAACGTTTTTCTTGGGAAGGCGCGGCAGCCAGGGTAAGCGATCCAGCCAACTACGTCAGTCGCCTAACTCGCCTGATGAATTCTAACATCATGCAAGACTTTCCGGGTTCAATTGACGTATGGCGGGTAACTGCCGGTGGCACACCTGGCGTCAGCCATATTGTCGTATTCGGCGGTAATAGCTGGTCGGAATTGGAAAGTTATCGCGCTGAATTAGGTAAAAATGCAGATTTCCGCGCCGCTATTGCTGGTATGGCAAAGGTACGCACCTTGCTAGGAGCCACATGGACAACAACTGCGGGCAGTTATGGCTCTCTGGATTTGAACAGCGTTCGCTAAATCTTAGCTAAAAATATAGCGGGCGCGTGCTTCACGCGCCCGTTTTGCTTCAGGCTAAAACTTTGTGTCAGCGATGGTTGTGCGGTGCAGCAAACGGTCATATCCGTCATAACCGCCAGTTGCCGCATGCAACAAAGAACGATTGTCCCACATTACAAGCATATTCTTTTCCCATTTGTGGGAATAGACTAATTCGTCCTGGCTTTGCAGGCCGTAAAATTCAATGAGAAGCGCGTCGCTCTCCTCCTTTTCATACCCAGCAAAAGCCTGAATATAAGCGGGCGATGAAAACAGCGCTTTTTTTCCTGTTTCATGATGCATGCGGACAAAAGGATGCTCGCGCTTCTCGCATGCGCGTTCACTCGGTATAATATTCATCGACCGACCGCTATCTTTATCGTCATCGCCATAAGCGCCATAGGGAGCATAACCCAATTCAGCCGAGTGAACTGCAGTCAGATTTTCGGCTTTGTCTCGCATCGCATCAGGCAAACGTTCATAGGCGGCCACTTGATCGGCAAATAGAGTGTTGCCCCCTGTAGGCGGAATGGTGATACCGAAAAGGCAAGTGCCAGCCGGCGGCACTTCTAAAAAGCTCCAATCGGAATGGAAAAACTCGGCAAATATTGGGGTTTTCTCATCGGCATCGCGCTGAATAGCGGCAATGTTTTCATGACCGTCGATATGACCAAAAAACGGATCTTCTCCAAACTCGCCAAAAGCCAGCGTAAAGCGCTCCAAATCGTCATCGCTGAGATTTTGATGGGGGAAAGCAATGACCTTATTTTCAAGCCAAATGGCACGCAATTCTCCGGCCAAATCGGCAGAAATATCTTGTGTCAAATCAATACCGGTCACGAATGCCCCGCAAGCTGCTCCGGTTTTTTCAACTTCTATCGGCATAGCTTCCTCCTCTTTAATTATTCCACCAAGGTTGTTCCGAATAGGGTCGAATATCGACTTCGCTAGTCCAAGCAGAACGATGCTGATGCGCTATGTGATAATAAGTCTCTGCCACTTTTTCAGGAATGACCAGCATATCTTTTCCATTGCCGCGTTCCTCCAATAGCTTCTGATAAAGTTCCGGCCCCAGCAATTTGCCGATGGTGTCAGGCGCTTCAATCGGCGCATCAATGTAAATATGGCAAATATGAATGCCTTTGACCGACAATTCGGCATTGAGCGACTGGCATAATAGGCGGCGACCGCCAATCGCCGCCGCATGAGCATGCTGCCCCGCATTGCCGCGCATGGCCGAAGTTGCAGAGGTCACAAGGATTTTACCGCCGCCGCGCGCTTCCATGATTGGGGCCAATGTTTTGGCGACGCGAAACAGCGCAAGACTGGTCAAGCGCCAGCCCATTTCAAATAATTTGAGCGGCGTCTCTTCCAGCGTCCTGTCACCAAATTGCGCTCCGAGATTGAACAGAAACACTTCAATCGGTCCGATATTCTTTTCAACATCGGCAATTAAATCTTCAATTGCGCCATCTTCAATGGCATTAACCAAGCGCCCCGTCGCTTCGTCACCGCCCTGTTTGATATCACCGACTAACTTATTGAGGCCGTCTTCATCGCTGCGCCGAGCCAAAACGGCGTGATAGCCCTCTTTGGCAAATTTTTTGGCAACGTTGCCGCCAATACCTGCGCCTGCCCCCAAAACCAAAAATACCGGTTTCTTGCTCATCTTACCACCTATTCACTAACGACCAATTCGCCGTTCACAATCAACGCTTCAATCGCACCATCATCATAACCGAGACCACTCAAAATCTCACGCCCATGCTGACCAAGCCGCGGCGCAGGCGCGTCAATGCCGCTTGGCGTCTCAGAAAATTGCGCCGCCGGACGCGCTTGGCGCACCTCGCCAAACCCTTTATGCACAATGCGCTCTATCGACTCGTTAGCAAGGATTTGCGGATGCGCCATTAATTCCATGCGGTCGAGCAAAGGTGCGCTTGGTACCCCCTCTTCTTGGAAGCGTGCCAGAATTTCCTCACTGTCCCATTTTTCAATTTCTGCGCCGGTCATTTTCTTTCGTTCTTCGGCATTGGCCACGCGCGCAGCAGAATTACTGAAACGCTCATCTTCAAGCCATTTTTCCTGATTAAGGGCGCGGCACATACCAGCCCATTCCGCATCGGAAACCGCCCCGGCAGTGATATACCGGTCTTTCGCCTTATAGATGAGATCTTGCGTACCTTGTAATTTGCGCACGTCAAACTCTTTTTCGCCATAGACCAGGCCGGCCATGCCCTCTGCCCAAAAAAAAGACAGCATGGTGTCGAGCATGGACAATTGAATATGCTGGCCTTTACCATGTCGCTCACGGGCAAACAGCGCAGATGAAACGGCTTGCGCGGCGGTGACAGACGTCACCTTATCGGCAATGATGATGCGAAACATTTGCGGGCGACCCGATTGGCGGTCTGCCTGAATATCAGTCGCGCCGGAAAGCGCCTGAATGACCGGATCATAGACCCGGCTCTGCGCATAAGGGCCTTTTTCACCAAAGCCGCTAATCGACAGATAAATCAATTTTTCATTCAGCTTGCGCATCTCCGGTTCGCCAAAACCCATGCGCTCAATTGCGCCGGGGCGAAAATTTTGCATAAAGACATCCGCCTCGCTAACCAGCTTTTTGAGAATTTCTTTGCCTTCATCGGATTTCAAATCCAGCGCCAGCGATTTCTTGCCACGATTACATGAGTAAAATACCGGATTCACGCCATTATGCGGCGCTGCCATATGGCGCAATTGTTCGCCGTAGAGCGGCTCAACTTTAATAACTTCGGCCCCCTGGTCGGCCAGCATCATGGCCCCCATTGGGCCCGAAACCATGCTGGTCAAATCAAGCACTTTAATTCCTGCAAGTGGTCCCATTGCTTCCTCCCTTGCCTAATTGGCAGCAGCCAAGCCGCCAAACAGCTTCGGATAATTAAAGGCCATGGCTTTTTGATAGGCTGGACGCTCAGCAATATGGTCGCGATAAGCAATGACCGATGGCGGCACATCAACTTGATAAAATACCGCCCAATCAATGCACGATACCAGCATAATGTCAGCGACACCAAAACCGACATCCAAGACTGATTTTCGGCCTTCGAGATGATTGGCCAAAATATCCATATGGCGTGCCAAATAGGCCTTTGTGGCTTCAATGACATTCGGCGCAGCACCGTAAATTTCGGCCAAATCGCCATGACGGCGCATCACGTAAAGCGCGGTTTCGTCAATCTCGCCATAAATATAACAGCACCATTCATCTTCTTTGGTTTGCTCGAGCAGAGTTTTCGGCACATGCACAGCCGCACTCGGATAACGTTGCGCCAGATAGCGGCAGATGGCGAGACTTTCTGAGACACGCACCTCCCCATCGACAAGAAACGGCACTTTTTGCTTGCGGTTCAACGCGGTATAGCTTGCCGTCTGGGTCTCGCCCGTGCGTGGCTCAATCGGCTGATGCCGATAAACAAGCCCCAATTCTTCCGCCATCCATATCGGTCGAAATGTGCGCGCCGTTTCGGCACCCCAAATTTCGATTTTGCTGTCACTCATTGCACGCTCACTTAAATCTTGATTTCTGAGCATAGTTATTTTGAGCGAGCTTGTCTTCTCCGCCATTGCACTTAGATCCAATAGCGGTTCACCGGCCCTGTTGCCTTTATAATTTTTCGGCAAGTGCGCGGGCTTGTCGCGCGAGATTTGTAATGGCACCGAAGTTACCGTTAGCAATTTCTGCTGCGGGAGTTAACCAGCTACCACCGCAGGCAATAACTGACGGGACAGCTAGATAATCGTTCAGATTGGAAGGACTTACTCCACCTGTGGGCATGAACTGCACATCACGAAATGCTGCAGATAGGGCATTAAGCATGCTCGGTCCACCTGCACTACTGGCAGGAAAAAATTTTACGGTGCGCAAGCCCAAGTTCCAAGCGTGTTGCAATTCAGAAGCTGTTGCAATGCCGGGCAAAATTGGAGTTTCACTTTCTTGGGCAACTGTCACGACGCTATCATACAGCCCGGGTGACACCAGAAACTTAGCTCCGCGGGCAATGGCTTTTTCAGCATGCGAGGGCGAAAGAACAGTACCTGCACCAACACTAAGGTTAGGAAACGCTGAGGACACTGCTTCAAGGCAATCGAAAGCATTATCAGTGCGCAAAACCACTTCCAAGACTTCTAGCCCACCTTCGACCAGAGCTCTTGAAACACTAACCGCCTCATCAGGTGCTTCCGCTTGAACCAGGGGGACTACATAACTTTTTTTCAAATTTGTTAATAGCTGATCCGTCATTTACACATCCAGAAAGGTCATTCCATCATTTATGCCATTGTTTGAGACTAAAAATTTAATTTTTTAAGGGCAAAAAACAGTAGAATCTAAAAAGTGGTGCCGGCAGAGAGACTTGAACTCCCGACCCTCTGATTACAAATCAGATGCTCTACCAACTGAGCTATACCGGCACTTGCGCTTTAACTAGCTTGTCTTTTTCGCCATTGCAAGAGCTAAGCAGTGGTCTTTACAGGGCGATGATAATGCCCTCTTCGGCGCGCAAATCACCAATAACGACGCGACTATAAATGGGCTCGAAAGCTTGGAGGCCATGCGTTTCGTGAACATCAAGCCAAGTGTCCGCATGAGCCATGCCATCGGCCAGAAAAGCGGCAACTTTTTGATTGAAATCCATCGCGCCCCATTCTTCGGCACGCCGCGCAATATGACCCGGCGCGAAGAACATGGCGCTGCGCGCGCCAATCAATTGCGCCGCCGCCGGAGCGTTTTTGGTTTCGCTGTCATCCCAATGCGTCAAGCCGACATTATGGCACCAATACATATTATCGCCCAGCGCCCCATGCACCGCGCCCAACACGGCGCGATTGCCCGACATATCAACCAGCACGGAAGGTTTATTCGGCAAGGGGCTTAAATCATCATAGCCGATAATCATATCATAGCTGCCGGTCTTCTCGACAAAACCAACATTGCCCGGCGATGTGAGACCGATAATGGCCGGGCGCGCACCGTCAATTTGCGACAGGCCAAAGGCCAAACCGATGGCGGTTTTTGACGATGCCGATAAAATCACCACTTGCTCAGCATCACGATAATTTTCTTCCTGCAAGGCATCGCACAAGCAATAAGAAGTGCCGTAAAGCGGGTTTAGCAAAGCGCGCAAATTGTCATTTTGCGACTGCCCCGTGCCAAGACGGTCATAGCTATTATAAACGGCAGGCAATTCGGCACGGTGCGGCGCACCATCGACAAAGCGGTCATCGGACACGCGCACCGGCAACATTTTCAAATAATTGGCCATTGGGAAATAACCATAGCTACGCTCACCGATTTTCATATCGGGATTATTGCTGGCGACAATTTCAGCAAACCCCCAAACCGGCACAATGCCCCAATCGGCATCATCGCCATCGGTCAGATGCGGCGGAAAAAATTGCCAATAGCCGATTTGTTCACCAACCGCGCCATAAGTCACATTATTGGCGGTGAATGAGAAGCGTTCGACTTTCACCAAAATTTCGCCATCTGCCAGTATGAAATCGTCAACTTGATTGCCGACATCTGCCAAACGGGTTTTGGTAATATCGTTTTTGTGGGTTTGAAATTCAGCCATAAACTCCTCCTATGCGGGTGCGTCGATTGTCTCAGCCAGCTTCATCAAATTGCCAACCGCTTTGGGCGCATTGTCGCGAATTCGCAGCATAATATCCATTTTTTCTTTGTCATCAGGATCAACATTATTGGTCAGCTTGGTGAAACCATCGAGCCGATTGTCACGCACCCATTGGCGCAAAGGCTTGTCTTGCGACCAATTAAACTGGTTCATCATTGCAGCCAACGTCATGGGCACAAAATCCTCAGCCCGATTGGGCAGCGGCACAACATTGCACAATCGGTTTTTTTCTGCCGCATCATCATAACGCGCTTCGACATAGGCAATCATCGACCCGCTGAAAACCGGCATGAAGCTGCGCACAGTTTGCGGGGTGATGACATCGCCGTCAAATACCGGCTTTGGCGACATTTTTGGCATGGTGCGCGACAGACTAGCCGAACAATCGACATGCACAATATCAGGGCCGGTCGGCATGGTGCCATCATCAAGAATGATTTTATCAACCTCTAAAGCCGACACGCGCCCCATGCGAATAATGTTTTTTATCCGACGCAATGCTTCCAATTCAGGGTGACTGATGGTGGCGGCATGGAACATGGTCGGGCGCACTTCAGGGTCGAGCCGCACCATACACCCGGCGGCTTCCAGACGGTCATACATATCATCGATATTTTCCGCCGCTGCCATAGCCTCAAACTGCTTGGCCTGATTGCCGAATGTATCGGCAAAAAATTCTTCTGAATTTTGGGCAAATTCGCGCGGCAGCATCCAAGCATCGCGCGGCATAATCCAGCGAATGGCATCGGCACTAACGCCGTTTTGCAACAGCCATAAACACGCATCCATGCCGGTCTTGCCCGAGCCGATAATGACATAGCCCTGCGGAGCGGTTTTCAGTGTCGGCAAATTGTTGAGCGGCATGAATTGAACGCCATCGGCAATAGTGAACGCCGGGTCGTGCTCGATCGGCACATCGACCGTCAACCGGGTCGCATCGACCAGCTTTTTATATTTCACTCTTGTCTCTTGTCCGCCGGTCAGCGAAGTGAATACGCCGTCACCCTGATAATCCGACATGGGGAAATACCGCACCCGCCCGCTCGGCAATAATGTTTGCTGCATCACATCATCAAAATAGGCGCTGACTTCCGCCCCCGATGCCAAATCATAAAGCCCCTTATTGAAACCGACCTTGTCTTTTTCAAATCGGCTCAATTCGCGCGAGGCAACACCGAAAAAACTCGATGGTTGGTGCAAATGCACAAACGGATAAGCCACATTCCAATGCCCGCCAGGTTTGGCATGGCGATCGACAATCACCATATCGGCTTGGCTTTCGGTCAACAAAGTATCGGCAAACGCCATGCCCATAGCACCGCTGCCGACTATCAGATAATCGGTTTCAATTTCAGTCACGCATAACTCCTATTTGTGACGGGATATAGGACAAAAGCCGGAAATGTCAGGCAAATGGCCGCCATAAATGTCTTAGGAGGCTGCTTATTTCGGTTGTTTGTGCAGCGGCATTTGGAAAACCATGCCACGTTGCGGTTTGTCGAGGCCGATTTTGCTGCACATCAAATCAAATATGCGGGTGGCGTGACGGTTCTCGACCAATATGGTGACAATGTCATTCTCCGAAGCCGAGCCGAATTCGCGAAAGGCGAACAAATCTTCTGTGCGCCCCGCTTCGACGAAAATGCCCAGAATGTTTTTGTCATCATGCAATTCATGCACCAGCTCTTGGCCCGCGCCCTTAACCATAAATGCCCCGATTTCGGTAATCATTTTTTCGCCTTTTTGGTCGGGCGACGGGTCGCCGTTTTGCGTTTCTTCAGCTTGGCAGCAGGCTTATTGGCCTCGGCCAAAACCTCATCGGGAATATAGGTGGCAATGCGATCAAGTTTATTCATAAACATAATTCCCATGCCCGGTTTGTCCAAATCACCGGCCAAATACATTGCCTCAAATACGCGGTCAGCTTGCTCTTCAGATACGATGATGCGCACCATTTCTTTTTGCTCATCAATGGTCACACCCATCAACCCCATGCGCTCGCGCACCCCTGTGCCGCGCGCATAGGTCACCGTCGCGCCTTGCGCGCCGACATTTTGCGCCGCTTTAACAATCGTATCGGCGCGGCTTGCTTGCACGATACAGGTAATGATTAATGCATCGGTGAGATAAGTAATTTGTCTATCGGCCATAACGCCTCCTCTACTTGGCTTCCGCCGTCAATGCGCGCGATTGTTTGAAACGAATATATTGTCCCATGCCCAAAACGGCGATAATCGGCCCAATGCTGGCCATGCTCAAAATGCCGAAGCCTTCAACCGCCGATACGGCATTGCCCAGCCCCAGCCCCATAGCGAGTACCAGCGGCACGGTGACCGGGCCGGTAGTGACCCCGGCGCTGTCCCAAGCGACATTCACGAATTCCTCGGTTGAGAAAAAGGTCAAAACCAGCGCGATGAGATAGAGCGGTATCAGCAACATGGCGAGGTCAATCTCAAACAAGATTTTTGCAATACCCAAAGCAATGCCGAAAGCCACGCCGGTGGCGACGGAATACATCAACATGGATTTGCGAAACGCACCATTGGTCAGATTTTGCACGGTCAAGCCCAGCGCGTTCAAAGCCGGTTCGGCCAGTGTCGCGCCAAAGCCCATAAACCAAGCAAAAAGGATAACCAAGACCAGCCCCAAAGCTGCGGTGTAAATCGGTGAAATTTCGCTAATCGCGATTTCCATAAAGGCGGCAGGCAAAACCGCACCGGTTTGCGCGCCAATGGCGCCCAGCCCATAGGTCAGACCGACATTAAACACACACATGCCGACAATCGATAAAACCAGCCCATAGGCGGTGAACAGCTTATTGGCCAGCCCTTCACGAAGCACAATGAACAGCACAAACATCAAGAACAAGACCAGCGGGGCAATAGCACGCACGCCCAGCACAACTTCTTGCAGCGGCGATTGCGCCCAAATGCTTTGCTGCGCGTCGGCGGTAGCGCTGCCCACCGTAGCGGCAGCAACAACAATCTGTTCGGCACTCACTTGCGTGCTGACATAAAGCGATAGCAGAAGAACGGCAATAATCGGAAACAGTGAGGCCAGCGTCACCACGCCAAAGCCGGATAGCGAATTATCGCTGTTTTGACCCGCTGAATTGGCAATGCCAATACCAAGTGACAAGACCAGAGGCACGGTTACCGGCCCTGTAGTTACCGCACCGCAATCCCATGCCAACCCTAAAATGGCACGCAAATCATTATTACCATAAACCACCAAGGTGAGACTCAGAGTCAAACCGACCGCGATATAAATCATCGGCTTTAACGACCAGCCATAAACAAAACGCAATGTGCCGAGCACGGCGGCGAGACCGACCCCTGCCCCGACCAGCAAGACAAGCGGTAAGGTCCAATTATTCAATATTTCATAAAGATATGGCGCGCGGGTGACATCAACCGATGCACCAAATGCTTGTAGCGCCCCGATTGCCGGTTCGGCAAAAGTCACACCGACACCAAGAACGGCAATAATGGCCAGCATGACAGGCATGCTGGCTTTGCGCGGCAGCTTATCACCAATCAGCGTGCCAAACGGCATGAGACCGACATTCAGACCTTCCATAAACAAGGCCAAACCGACAATTACCGCCGTCAGACCACCAACCAGCAAAAAGGCGGCCTCGACGGGCTGGCGTAAAATAATCAATTGGAAAAGCACCAGATAAAGCGCCAGCGGTATCACCGCTTTCATTTGATCCAGCACTCGGACACCGGAATAAGGCATCAGTAGCGCCATGGTTTGCTCAAAACCGAGACGTAAGCGCTGCGGTTTGAGGCTGTCCTTTTTGCCCCGCACAGGTTTCGGTGTCAGCTTATTGTAACTGATTTCGCGATGCCGCACGGCATTTGAGCGCAGCACTGACGAATAACGCAACATAAGCTTCTCCTTCGAATCGATGCCGATCCTAAGTTTAGAGCATAATTTAGGCCGGTTTCAAATGACTATCCGGAAACACGCTCTATTTGGAACCCGGCCTTTTCGACAAATTTATTGTTCTGCTCACGGCAAGAGGCGATGGAGGGCCGCGCCATACACCGATCAAAATGGGCGCGCAGAGCAGGGAAACGATCCTGCGGCAAACCGAAACCAACAAGATCAAGGCTCATCATCTGCGTCATGACCGCAATATCGGCAATGGAGAACATATCACCGGCAAACCACGCGCGCCCACCCAATTGATTTTCGAGATAGGGCAACAAAACCTTGCCCAATGCTTCAAAACCTTCACTGGCCGTTTCCGTATCTGCCGGCTTGCCCGATGCAAGGTTGAAGAATACCGGCCGAAAGACACCCATGCCGACGCGATTGGCCAAATCCGTATCGGCAGCTTCTTCAATCCATAGGGCGCGGCCATAAGCTTCAGGGTCTGTCGGATAAAGTGCCGGCTCAGGCTGCAATTTTTCGAAATAAGCACAAATCGCCGAACTGTCATTGATTGCATAATCAAGATTGGACGGGTTGGGCAGAAGCGCCGGTATCCGCTTCAGCGGATTGATTTGTTCAAATTCATCCGTCCATCCGAGCGGACTGGGGCGCGGATCATATTCATATTCAATGCCCTTCTCGGCGGCGATGACCACCGCTTTCCGGACAAAAGGGGATAAGGGGGCACCGAAGAGTCTCATCATGTTCTCCTTTTTATATCGTCAAGAATTGACGCAAGTGTGGACTAGGCCATGCGGTAAAGCAATGCTAGGCTCTCTTACAAATAGGTGGGAAAAGTGAATATCATTTATCAAGCGAAGAGTATTCGGACAATGAATCCGCATTTGCCGCATGCCACCCATATTGCGGTGCGCGATGGGCATATTCTCGGCGTCGGCACGGCCGAAAATATTGATGGCTGGCAGAAAGCTTGGGGGCCGCTCGCCCTGAATAGGGATTTTGCCGACAAAACCCTTCTGCCCGGCTTCATTGAAGGTCATAGCCATATGATGGAAGGCATGTTCTGGGACTATCACTATGTCGGCTATTATGACCGCGAAGGGCCAGACGGCACGGTCTGGCCGGGGCTCAAAAGCATTGATGAAGTGGTCGACAAGCTTAAAGAAATTCAAGCCAACCGCAAAGATAAAGACATGCCGCTCATCGCTTGGGGCTTTGACCCGATTTTTTTCACCGACCGTCGCATGAATGCGGCTGACCTCGACAGCGTGGCGACCGATTGCTCGGTTATTGTGTTGCACGCCTCGCTGCATATTCTCAATGCCAATAATTTCGTTATGGAAGCGGCCGATGTGAAGGGCGCGGATAATAGTGAATTTATTCGCCGCGATGAAAGCGGCCAAGCGACCGGCGAATTTCTCGGCCAGCTCGGTTATTATATGGCCATGCGCACCACCGGCATTAATTTGCTGGCCATTGCCTCCTCGCCGGAAACATTAGTTAATTTCGCCAATGTGGCGCGCCAAACCGGCGTCACCACGGCAACCGATTTGGTCAATCCAATGCCGGCAGGCAGTGAAAACGCCATGCGTCAAGCGGTCGATGCCGATGATTTTCCCATGCGCCTTGTCGTGGCCTTTCAGGGAAATAGTATGGAACCCGCAGAAGGCGTTGCGCGCATGCAGGAATTACAGACCAGCAATAGCGACAAGCTACGTTTTTCTTTGGTCAAAATGGTCGCTGACGGCTCTATTCAGGGCTTCAGCGCGAGGTTGAAATGGCCGCATTATTTTAACGGCGCGCCGAACGGGCTTTGGTATATTGAACCGGAGCGGCTGGGCGACTATCTCAAAGCTTTTACTGAGGCCGGCATTCAAGTGCATGTGCACACAAATGGTGATGAATGCACGGAAGTCACGCTTGATAAAATTGAAGAGGCGCTGCGCGCGCATCCGTGGCCAGACCACCGCCATACGCTGCAACATTGCCAAATGGCGACGCGCGCGCATTTCAAGCGCATGAAAGCGCTCGGCGTCGGGGTTAATCTGTTTTCCAATCATCTTTATTATTGGGGTGATGCGCATATCAACATTACCATGGGGCCGGAGCGGGCAGCGCGGCTGGATGATGCGGGTGGCGCGCTGGCTGAAGGCGTGCCTTTGGCCATTCACTCAGACGCGCCGGTCACCGCGCTGGCCCCGCTCTTCACCGCGTGGTGCGCCGTCAATCGGCTGTCCTCGAGCGGCATAACATTGGGCAATGGCACGCAAAATATCAGTGTCGAAGAAGCCCTTTATGCCATCACCATGGGGGCCGCCTATTCTCTAAAAATGGAAAGTGAGATTGGCAGTCTGGAAGCCGGCAAGCGCGCAGATATTGCCATATTGGCCGATGACCCGATTGAAGTTGGGGCGGAGAAGCTGAAGGACATCATCGTTATCGGTACAATGGTCGGCGGCCAAGTGCATATCAATCAGGGGCGCAGCGCTTGACACATATCGACATAGTTCCTCTGACCATTATCAGCGGCTTTCTCGGCAGTGGAAAAACCAGCCTGCTCAATCATCTGCTGACGCAAAGCGCGGGACGTCGGATCACCGCCATGGTCAATGATTTCGGGGCGCTGAATATTGATGCCGAATTGATTGCCGCCAAACACGGTAATCAAATTACGCTAGCGAATGGCTGTGTCTGCTGCTCCATTGGAGATGATTTGATGCGCAGTTTTATGGAGGTGATGCAACAAAGCCCCCTGCCCGACCATATTATCATTGAAGCAAGTGGCGTCGCCGAGCCGAGCCGCATTGCCGGTTTCGCATCGGTTGACCGGCAACTGCGTCTTGACGGCATTGTCACGCTGGTCGATGCCGGCGCCCATAATGTTCATTCGAACGACCCTTATTTAGCCGACAATTATGCCAAACAGATTGAGGCGGCGCATTTGCTACTCATCTCCAAGCCCGATCTGGCCGATGCCGCGACATTGGAAAACTTACAAAATGAATTGGCGGCGCAAAAACCCAATGTGCCGATAGCGCAAATGACCCATGGTATGTTACCGATTGACTTGGTTTTGGGGCTCAATGCCGCGGAAGAAATTCGGCAACCGCACGACGTGATTGAGCATGGCTTTATGCAATGGGCAACGCATTTGCCGCCGCAACCGCGCGCCACGTTGATTGCCAAATTGGAAAACCTGCGCCCGCATGTTTTGCGCGCCAAAGCCGTGCTGCAAGATGATGAAGGTGCCTATGTGCTGCATTTGGCCGGAGGTCGTATTTCGACCGAGCCGCATGAGGGAGTGGCCTCAGGCCACTTTGTGCTTATCGGTAAACCGCAAATGCCCGACGCTACTGCACTGGAAAAAATCTTCCGTCAGAATGAGGCGGCCTAATGGTCTGGGATTTGCCAACCCGCCTGTTCCATTGGGGCTTTGTCATCAGCATTGTCGGCTCTTACATTAGCGGCGAGCGCGGGGCGCTGGAAGCGCATGAATTATTCGGACTGGCCGCTTGTGGTCTGTTGGTCTTTCGCCTGATTTGGGGGATGGTTGGGCATGAAACCGCTCGATTCAAAAATTTTCTGCGCGGGCCGAAAATCATTCTGACCTATCTCAAAGCTTTTCTCGCTCGCACCGCCAGCTTGCAGCCCGGCCATAATCCGCTTGGTGCTTTATCGGTCATTACGCTTCTATGCCTCATGGGAGCGATGTCGGTAACCGGCCTGTGGACCGGCGATGATATTCTCTATGAGGCGCCGCTGACGCCATTTGCCCCTGAGCTTGCCGCACCCATGGGCGCATGGCATCAGCGCTTGCATGTGCTGGTCATACCGCTGGTTGCATTACATATACTGGCGCTATTGGCCCATCGGCTATGGCTCAATGAAAAACTTGTCACCCGCATGGTGACGGGCGGCACATCGGAACATGGTACTCAACCTTCGGCCAAACGCACGCAAGCAGGGCTGGCCCTCCTTGTCTTATGCGTCGGTGGGGGGCTCAGCCTGTCACTACTCACCCCGTCTTATTAATGTTTAATGCGATAGCTTTGATGACAGCTCTTGCAAGTGCCGCCAACCGCTTGAGCGGCTTTTTTAACCGCACCGGCATTGCCTGAAGCGGCAGCCGCTTCCAACTCTGTGGCAGCTTTGGCAAAGGCATTAGCTTTGCTTTCAAAGTCAGAGAAATTTTCCCATATGGTCGGATCCGCGCCGACACTGTTACTGCCTGCCGGAAAAGCATCTGGTATTTCTTCTCCCCAAGCCGCCATCATCCCGGCCGCCTTTTCAATGGCAGTGAAATTACCGGCGCCCATATGCTTTTTGAAAATCGCTTGAATATCGGCACCGCTTTGCTTGAAGCGCTTCACCCGCTGCTCAACAATCGGGCTTTCGTAAGTGCCCGGCTCATGCGCCAATACCGCTGTTACGGGAACGACCAATGCCGCGCTCAAAATGAGGCTTAGAAATGGCTTACGCATAATCTAGTCGCGAAATGACGGGTCGAGGCGGTCGAGCTTGCGCAGCAAAGCTGGCCATGCCAGCGCGTCAACACCCGGCTGGAACAATGATTGCGATTGCTCGTCAACCGTATCAATGGCTTCTTGGCTCGGCATATGCGGTTTGGATGTCAGGGCGCGCACTTGCGTTGCGCAAGCACGCTCCAAGAAATAAATCGCGATAAAGGCCAGACCACAATTCTCGCCTACCGCCAATGTGCCGTGATTTCGGAGAAGCATCAGATTCTTGTCACCCAAATCCGCCACAATACGCTCGCGTTCATCGTGGTTCAGCGCGACACCCTCATAACCATGATAGGTCAAATGCGGACGCACCAACATGGAGAATTGCGACAAGGGCAACAGGCCATCATCTTGCGCTGATACGGCAACACCATCATCCGTGTGCAAATGCAGAACGCATTGCGCATCTTCCCGTGCCATATGCACGGCCGAATGAATGGTAAAGCCGGCCGGATTGACGAAATACGGGCTGTCCATGACGATATTACCCTCTAGGTCGACTTTCACCAGGCTCGATGCGGTGATTTCCTCGAATAACATGCCATACGGATTGATAAGGAAGTGGTGCTCTGGCCCCGGCACGCGAACGGAAATATGGGTAAAAATCATATCGTCCCAGCCATACATGGCGACCAAGCGATAGGTTGCCGCCAAATCTATTCGCAACTGCCATTCTTCGGCGCTGACCAAATCTTTGACGCTTTTAATCTCTTCTGCTGCTGACATAACGGGTCTCCCTCAAGATTCGAATTAGCGTGCTATTAAACTTGTTATTTGTCAATTGGCACTGCTCAAAACCTGTTGCAAAGCCGCCTGCCAAAGCGCGCGCTTCTCATCGCGTTTTTCGCTCGCCATTTCCGGTTCAAATTGTGCTTCCAGCGCCCAATTTTCGCCCAGAGCATCAAGGCTGTCAAACCAGTCCAATTGTAACATGGCCAGCATGGCTGCGCCCAAGGCTGTGGTTTCGGTAATGGCCGGACGGTCAATCGGGCAGTCGCATAAATTGGCAAGACTCTGGCACAACCAGTTATTAGCCACCATGCCGCCATCGACCCGCAACCGCGGCGGCACGTCCATACCCGCCGCAGCCATATCATCCGCAATGGCGCGCATCAAATCAGCCGTCTGCAAAGACACGCTCTCCAGCGCAGCACGCGCAATATCGGCCTTGTTGCTGTCGCGCGTCATATTAAAAATGGCGCCGCGCGCATCGGGCGCCCAATGCGGCGCCCCCAAGCCGGTAAAGGCCGGCACCATAATTACCGCGCTGTCAGGATTGGCGGCCTCCGCCAAAGCCTGCGTATCAGAGGCATGCTCCACCAATTGCAAACCGTCGCGCAGCCATTGCACAATCGCACCGGCCATAAAAATACTGCCTTCCAGAGCATAAGTGGTCTTGCCTTTAAGCCGATAGCCGATTGTTGTCAGCAAGCGGTTCGATGAGACCGCCGCCTTGTCACCCGTGTTGGCCAAAACAAAACAGCCCGTGCCATAGGTTGATTTAATCATGCCCGGCTTAAAACAGGCCTGCCCGATTGTTGCTGCTTGCTGGTCACCGGCCATACCCAAAATCGGCAAAGCAACGCCGAGCGTCCTTTCGCTCGATGTGCCGAAATCGGCAGCATTATCTTTTACCTCGGGCATCATATTTGCCGTCACGCCAAACAGCGCAAGCAAGTCAGAATCCCATTGATTGTTATAAATATTGAACAAGCTAGTTCGTGCGGCATTGCTAGCATCGGTTACATGACTCGCCGCCTCGGTTAATTGCCAGACCAACCAACTGTCAATAGTGCCAAAGGCCAACTCTCCGGCCTCGGCTTTAGCACGCGCGCCTTCGACATTATCAAGTAGCCAGCCGACCTTACTGGCGGAAAAATAAGGGTCGAGCAGTAAGCCAGTCTTGGCGATAATGGCCGCCTCATGACCGGCCTCTTTTAACCTACTGCAAATTTCAGCCGTGCGGCGATCTTGCCAAACAATCGCATTGGCAATCGGTTTGCCGGTCGCGCGTTCCCATATGACGGCTGTTTCGCGCTGATTGGTGATGGCGATAGCAGCAAAATTCTTGGTCCCCAATTCCGCCAGCACGTCTTTGCAGCAGGCCAGCGTGGTATCCCAAATTTCCAGCGCATCATGCTCTACCCAGCCATCATCGGGAAAAATTTGTCGGAACTCGCGTTGCGCCACCGCCCTCACCTGACCGGCTTTGTCAAAGGCCAGGGCCCGCGATGACGTTGTTCCTTGGTCAACACTCAAAATAAATTGTTCACACATAACGCTTACCTTAATTCTCTATTGCGCTCCCATTAAACCCATGGGCTGTAATCTCCGAAGCTCTAAATATGCCCTTCCGGATCGCGCACCGTAAAGCCCTCGCCTTCGACCTGCAGCAAAACGGTAAAAAACCCAAGGTGCGGTCGAACCAAATAATCGCTTCATCAGCATCGTGATAGACCAAACAAGGGATGATCCGCGCACCTTGGTATTGTGTTGTCTGTGGCATGGCGTCTTCCTTTCTTATTTTATCATGCTACATATCGACTGTGGCGATTTATGGTCGCTGATGCAAGTTGTGATTGGACGCGATGTGAGTGAAGCAAAACGCAAAAAACTGGGCTTTGTTGCCAGCCCTGAAGCGGCGGCCGAGGCGGCGCGCGACGCTTTGCATGCACGCTATGCCGGCGTATCACCGGAAGACGCCGATGTAATTGTCGCGCTTGGCGGCGATGGGCTGATGCTGTCTTCGCTGCATGGTTTTATGGACCAAGGCAAGCCGATATTCGGTATGAATCACGGCTCGGTCGGGTTTTTGATGAACCGTTTTGATGAAGAGAACCTCGTAGAGCGTATTGCCGACGCCAAAATGACCCTGCTGCACCCGCTTGAAATGGACGCCACCGATGCCGACGGCAAAAGCCATAAAGCATTAGCCATCAATGAAGTGTCGTTGCTGCGCATGACTGCCCAGGCGGCCAAATTAGAAATTTCAATCGATGGCAAAACACGCATGGACGAATTGATTTGCGACGGCGCTTTGCTGGCCACACCGGCGGGCAGCACCGCCTATAATCTGTCAGCCCATGGACCGATTTTGCCCATTGATGCCAAATTGCTGGCACTCACCCCTATCTCGGCTTTCCGTCCACGGCGCTGGCGCGGTGCGCTTTTGCCGGAAAATGCCAAAGTGACCTTCCGTGCTCTGGAGGCCGATAAGCGCCCGATTAGCGCGGTCGCTGACCATAGCGAGTTTCGTAATGTTGTTGAGGTCAATGTGCGCCAGTCAAAAGCGCATAATTTGCTGATGCTGTTTGACAAGGACCATGGCCTTGATGAACGCATTTTGGCCGAGCAATTTGTGCCATAAAACGCTTAAAAGCCGCGCGTGACGTCTTCCTTCGGATCGCCATAACCGGCATTGGCTTGAATTCGCAAAAACGATTTTTCGCCCTCTTTTTCGATAAAGGGAGTGACCGTCACCACATCGCCGCATTGCGACAGCGCATCATCGACACTTTCGAGTTTGGCGAATTTTTCGATATTCATTCGAGTCGGGAAAATCACCGTGCGCTTTTTGGCATCGGCATCGGCCAAAGCTTGTTTGGCGGTAATCCAAATGCTGTCCACGCTCTCGCTGCCATCATGCTCGCCAATATGGTCTTGCGGCGCGCGCGCCATGTAAAAATAAGTATCGAAGCGCTTCGGCATCATTTCCGGGGTAATCCAATGGGCGAAAAAGCCGAGCGCATCGACAGCAAATTCAAGATTTTCAGATTCAGCAAATTCGAGCATGGTCGCATCGCCATTGTTGAAACGGTCGCGCCAGCCTTCCAATTCCTGCAACCGCGCGGCCGATATGAAATCGCTTTCGCCTTTTTCGCGGGCCAGCAATATGCCGCATTCTTCGAAGCTCTCGCGAATGGAGGCAATGCGCAACGCCAATTCCTTATCGTCATAAACATCGGCACTGCCACAATGCGCGCGCAAGCTTGGGTCGAAATCAGTCGAATCAACTTTACCCCCGGGGAAAACAAGCGCGCCGGAAGCAAAGTCAATTTCATGATGACGCACCACCATGAACACTTCAGGGCCATCAGCCGTGTCGCGCAACATCATCACGGTTGCAGCTGGAATCAACGCCTCATTATTCATTATGCTCTCCCCTTTTGGTGGCGAGTTTATCGGCTGGTACCGAAAAGGCAAGCAAGGCGGCGACAAATATGGAGACAACGGCTCCACTTGCCAGCGTGTTAAAGCCGACGCCCATATCAATCGCCGCGCCGAACAAGACGGGTGCAGCCGCCGTGGCGCTGACGACAATGGGCGAAGTCAATGAACGTATCGCGCCCAAATGCACCGTGCCGAAAAGCTCTGGCCACAAGCCGCCACTGATCGGCCCTGCCATGCCAAGATTGATGCCGATAAGCCCCATATAAACAAACGGCGTCCAAGCGCCGAATAAATCATTGGGAATGAGCAGCAGGCTCAAGGCCAGAATGAGCGGTGCAGCACTTAATGGCATAAGACGCAAAGCCGACAGCCGATCAATGCTCGGGCCGGTCAATAATGAAACGGTAACTTTGGCAAAAGCATAGAGCGAAAAGGCCGCCGCCAAAGCATCAATCGGCCAGTCGCGGCTTTCGGCCAATTGCACCTGGTGGAAAAACAGACCTGTCAGGAAAAACGGTGGCGCGAGATAGAGCGGCATCACCATATAAAAACGCCGGTCACGCAGCACCTCGCCGCGCTCTGCTGAGGCCTCTTGATTATCGCTGTGTAAATCATCATTCGCATGTTTCGGCTCAGCAGTGCTTAGAAAAAGTTGCAAAGGCACGGCCAATAGCACCAAAGCAGCGGCAAATACCAACCAGCTTGCTTGCCACCCAATATAGGCCATCAATGCCACCGCCATGAGCGGAAAAAAACCTTCAAAGCTGGCATAACCCAACTGCACCAAAGAGACCGCTTGCCCACGATTGGCAGCAAAGCTGCGCCCCGCCGTCGTCATGCCGGTATGGCTGGACAGCCCCTGTCCGAAATGGCGCAGCAGAAACAGCGCAGCAGCAAGGGAAATTATATGCTGCGCCGAGGCCATGATCAGACAGCCCAAGGCCAGCCCACCCAAAACAAACAAGGTGAAACGACGGAGCGGCCAAGCATCGATAAAGCGTCCCGAATAAAGCATCACCGCCGCGCTGAGCAGCGTCATGGTTGAGTAAAGGCCACCAAATCCGGCATTGGAAAGGTTGAACAGCGCCCGAATTTCATTGCTGTAGAGCGCGATGAAAAAAGTCTGCCCGAAATTTGACAACCCCATCATCAAGAAACCGAACAGCAAAAAGAGGTAATGCGCGCGCATGAAAGCGAAATAATTCATGGCGTTGTGTTAAACGGCACGCGCCATACGGGCAATGGCTTATTTGTGCATATTATTTTGCGTGTGCAATGCAAAACGGCGTAGCCGGGTCGAGCGCCAGCCGGTTGGCTTCAATTTCCTCACCGCAATTCACGCAATGTCCGTATTCCCCATCATCCAAACGTTGCAAAGCCGCATCGAGCAATAGCACTTGCCGATGACGGCGGCGTTGCGTTTCGGCCGCCATGGCTTGTTGTTGTAACGCATCCATGCGCGACAAGCGCCCCTGCTGGGTCTGGTCCAATTCAACAGGCGCGGCATCATCGGCACTTACATCAAGCAAATCGGCCAATTCCTGGCGCTTGGCCAAAAGTATTGTTCTTATCTGTTTTTCGGTCATTGCCTTTTCGTGCTCCCTCGCTTTAAGTTATCGGCAAACGGGAGATCTGGCCATGCTTGAAGGCATTAAAATTATTGAAATGGCAACCTATATCGCGGCCCCCTCAGCTGGTGGCATTATGGCCGATTGGGGTGCCGATGTGATTAAGATTGAGCCACTGAGCGGCTGTCCCATGCGCAAATTTTATGCCAGCGCCATGACCGATGATTATCCTGACAATCCGGTCTCCGCCCTCGACAATCGCGGCAAGCGGGCCATTGCTGTCAATACCGGTACAGATGAGGGACGCGAGATTGTCCGCAAGCTGGTGGCAGACGCTGATGTATTTTTGACCAATGTCCGCCCCGGCCAATTAAAGCAACAAGGTTTGGATTTCGACACGCTGTCCAAAATGAATCCGAAGCTGGTTTACGCCAGCGTCACAGGCTTCGGGCTTCAGGGCGAAGAAGCCGATAAGCCGGGCTTTGACACGGCGGCTTTTAACGCCAAGTCAGGCTTCGGCTGGATTATGACGCCGAAAGGCGCAGCCCCTGCCCCACTGCGCACGGCGGCGGGTGATCATATTACCGGAATCGCCACGGCCAGCGGTATTTTGGCTGCGCTGTTAAAAGCCCGCGACACTGGCAAAGGCACTTTGGTAGAAAGTTCGCTTGTTCGTTCCGCCGCCTATACAGTCGGCTGCGATTACGGGACCTGGTTGCGTTATGGCCGCATTGCCCGGTCGCGCCCACGCAACGAAGCGATTGTCGCAATTAATAATTTCTACATGACCAAAGATGAGTATTGGCTGTTCATCAATGGCCGGCCCAATGAGCCGGATTGGCCCGATGTTGCGCGCGCCATTGACCGCGAGGATTTATTGGAAGATGAACGTTTCGGTAGCTTGCGCGACCGCCGCCGGAATGGTGTCGATTTGATTGCCATAATGGACGAGGCATTTGCCAAAAAAACACTTGCAGAATGGACACCAATTCTAGACGAGGCCGGGCTTATCTGGTCGCCGGTGCAAACCTTCGAGCAATCTTTTGAAGACCCGCAAATGCACGCCGCTGGTGTTTATGTCGATATGCCGAAAGCCGACGGGACAAGCTATAAAAACATTGCCTCACCCATTCGCTTTGGCGGTGAAAGCACCGACCCGAAAGGGCCGCTGCCGGAAATCGGTCAGCATACAATGGAAGTGCTGGAACAATTCGGCATCGATGAAGAGACGTGCAAAAAATATCTCGAAGCCGGTATTATCGGCCAGCACAAAGACTAGGCTGTTTGGGTTTTTAAGGCGCGCCGGTCAAGCTGGAGATAGCGCATTATGACCAGCATGAACGGCACGAAAGTGCCCAGAATAACGCTATCGGCCAACCCCATTGCGCCGCGCCCTAGGGGGAAAATCAGCAGATAGGCAAGCGGTATCATCACCACTCCGTAAGCAAGAAAGTGAATGAAAGTCGGTGCCCATGTATCGCCTCGTGCGCGCAAAGCCATGGCCATGAGCGACTGGCCGGTATCAAACACAAGCGACACGGAAACCCATGCAATCATCGCCGTCGCAAGATTGTAAACGGCAGGATCATTTGAGAAAAATTCGCCTGTGCTTTGCGCGGTCAGCCACATCAGCAACCCGGCAATAATCATGATAATGCTCTGCAATGACAGGCCGAGCCAAGCCCAACGAGATACTTGCTCCATATCGCCCGCGCCATTGGCATTGCCGACACTGACCGCGGTCGCGACGCCAAAGCCTAGCCCCATCATGAAGAAGACCGCAAACACGTTAATCATAATGACATGCGCCGCGACAACGGCCGTACCGAGGAAACCAGCAAACAGCACCAACGCATTAAACGCGCCGTTTTCCAGCCCCATTGAAATGCCCGAAGCATAACCGATGCGGCGCAATTCCGTGCCGCCACGCCAGGTGATTTTCGGCTTCCGCAAGCCAAATTTCTCATGGTCGATGAAAAACCAGACATAAGACAAAATGGCCGCCACTTGCATGCAACGCACGATAAAGGTCGCCCAGATTGAGCCTTCCGCTCCCAATTCAGGAAAGCCGTAAACGCCATAGACGAGAAAATAATTGGCGAAGATATTAATGATATTGGCGGCAATCATAATCACCATGCCGGGGCGCGGATTGCGAATGCCTTCGAGGAAAAAACCCGTCGTCATATGCACGGCGGCAAGCGGCAGGCTCAATCCAGCAATGATTGAAATATGTCCGCCTTTTTTTGCCAGTTCAGCATCTTGGCCGGTCAAGAGCAGCCAAAACTCGCCGAAATAGCAAAACAAAAAACCGATGAGTCCGATGGTAAAACCCCAGGGCAGCGCGTGCCACAACACTTCGCCGGTTTTTTCATATTGGCCTGCGCCAAAGCGGTTGGACACCAAAACCGATGTGCCCATGAGCAAGCCAATCATAATAAGAATATAAATATTGCTCGGCACCATGCCGATGCCGAGATAGGCGAGATGCTCTGACGCATAGCGCCCGACCATTACCGTGTCTGTAATGCCAAGTGTCAAGATACCGACGCGCGAAATCACCACCGGCCAGGCGAGATTGAGCAATGTCCTGATATCTTGGGTCAGACTGTTCATGGGAGCGCCTAATCCGCCAAGCCGAATCTGACAACATCGTCCAATTCGGGGCGCGCCCTCTCACTCGGCGCTTCAGCTGCTGTGCCGATATAAATAAAACCCGCTATCTCATCGCCCTGCGCCCCGCCAAGCGCGCGCAACACAGCTTCTTCATAGGCGGCAGCGCCCGTCAGCCATTGCGCGGCAAAGCCCATAGATTGGGCCCCCGTCAGCAAATTCATGCAGGCCGCGCCGGCTGACAAAATCATTTCACTGCGCGGAATTTTCGGATGCTCTTTCGGGCAGGCCAAAACAGCGACGACGCACGGCGCGCGTTCATAATGCTCAGCCACGCTGTCATCACCCAAAGCGGTGGCGGCAATATGGCCCAATTTTGCACGATCAACGCCCTGCAGAACCACAAAGCGCCAAGGCGCGAGCTTGCCGTGGTCAGGCACGCGCGCGGCAATGCTCAGCAATTCGCGCAGCTGCGCATCATCAGGCCCCGGCGCGGTCATATTGCGCGCAAGAACCGAACGACGCTTTTTCAAAAACTCTCTGGTTTCGACCATGCTGTGTTATTCTCCTTAAGGCGTTACCTGCCATATAACTGCGCCCCATCAAAGTCAAATAGCGTTGAACTATGTTGATCATAGCTCACCCTATGCCGCACTCACCGATAGCTATTACGCCGAATGGTCACCAACAGGGCGCTCATTGAAATTTCGATTGAAAGATGGGAAGAGCCGCGCCCTACTCGGCAATGCCGGTGTTCAGAAAAATGATTAAGCTGTGCCGAAAATCGAGTGACAGTTCTAAATACGCAAATCGGGCGGCGTCGCCTCTGCCGCCAATGCCTCTACCGCCTCATCCAGACCCGTCACGCTTTGCTCTTTTGAACCAAGGCGGCGCATGGACACTGTGCCCTCATCCGCCTCGCGCATGCCGACTGCCAAAATCACCGGCACTTTGGCGACTGAATGTTCGCGCACTTTGTAATTAATCTTTTCGTTACGGATATCGGCACGCGCGCGCAGGCCTTGCGCTTGCAAGGCGGCAACGACCTGATGCGCATAATCATCGGTATCTGAGGTAATGGAGCATACCACTACTTGTTCCGGCGCGAGCCAAAGCGGCATTTTACCGGCATAGCTCTCCAGCATAATGCCGATAAAGCGCTCGAGCGTGCCCAAAACCGCGCGGTGCAACATAACCGGACGATGCTTATTGCCGTCTTCGCCGATATAGGCGGCATCAAGCCGCTCGGGTAGCACAAAGTCGAGTTGGAGCGTGCCGCATTGCCAGGTGCGGCCGATCGCGTCGCGCAAATGATATTCAATTTTCGGGCCGTAAAACGCGCCTTCGTTGGGCAATTCTTCCCACTCAAGTCCGACTTCGGTCAGCGCATCGCGCAAGCCCTGCTCGGCGCGGTCCCAAACATCATCGTCACCGGCGCGCATATCAGGTCGCAGCGCCAACTTGACCGAGACATCTTCAAAACCGAGATCGGTATAAACCTGCGTCACCAATCCGCAAAAATCGACTGCCTCTGAGATGATTTGGTCTTCGCGGCAGAAAATATGCGCATCATCTTGTGTCATTTGCCGCACCCGCATCAGCCCATGCAAGGCGCCATGCGCCTCATTACGATGGCAACAACCAAACTCGGCCATACGAATGGGCAAGTCGCGATAAGATTTAATGCCCTGTTTGAAAATTTGCACATGCGCCGGACAATTCATCGGCTTAATTGCCATCAAATCGGCATCGGCGGAAATCACCGCCGCACCTTCTTCGATTGACGGCACTTCATCGGGCACGACAAACATGCTTTCGCGAAACTTATCCCAATGGCCCGATTGCTCCCAAAAGCGCTTATCCAAAAGCTGCGGCGTCTTCACTTCTTCATAATGATGCGCTGTCAGGCGGCGGCGAATATATTGCTCAAGCTGCTGCCAAATTATGTAGCCTTTGGCGTGCCAGAAAACACTGCCTTGCGCCTCTTCCTGCAAATGGAACAAATCCATTTCGCGGCCCAACTTACGGTGGTCGCGCTTTTCTGCTTCCTCGACCATGTGCAAGTAAGCTTTCAAATCTTTTTCATTGCCCCAGCACGTGCCGTAAATGCGCTGCAACATTTCATTATCACTGTCGCCGCGCCAATAGGCACCGGCCAGCTTGGTCAGCTTGAAGGCTTTGCCTAGCTTGCCGGTAGACGGCAAATGCGGGCCACGGCACAAATCTTTCCAAGCACCCTGACGGTAAACCGTAATCGCCTGGTCGGCCGGTATGGCGGCAATAATCTCCGCCTTATATTCCTCGCCAATCTCGCGGAAATGCTCCACCGCTTCATCGCGCTCCCATTCTTCGCGGACAATCTCTTCATCGCGGTCGACGATTTCCTTCATGCGCTTTTCAATCGCCTCAAGGTCGTCAAGGCTGAACGGCGTTTCGCGCGCGAAATCATAATAAAAGCCTTTTTCAATCACCGGTCCGATGGTCACTTGCGTGCCGGGGAAAAGCTCCTGCACAGCTTCGGCCAAAACATGCGCGCAGTCATGGCGCATCAAATCGATGCCGTCTTCATCGGCGGCAGTAATCACCGCCACTTCGGCATCGACCTCAACGCGGCGCGCCAAGTCAATCACCTCGCCATCGACTTTCCACGCCAAAGCCTTTTTGGCCAGCGATTTGGAAATGCTTTCGGCGAAAGCAAGCCCGTCAATCGGGCCGTCAAATTGGCGGGTCGAGCCATCGGGTAAGGTCAGTGTAATCATCTGTCAGGATCGTCTCTGGCTTTTATCTTCCAAGGTGCATACCAAGCTGCGCGCGAAATCTCAACAGGCACGGGGTCAAAACCATGCCCCGCCCCTAGCGCTTCAATCGGGTGGCACTGCGACAAGCGCCTCAAGCTGAGCCACAAACCGGCCCAAGCACCGTGCTCGCGCACCGCTGCCACCGCATATTCAGAACATGTCGGTTGAAAGCGACAACGTGACCCTATCACGGGCGAGATAAACAGTCGGTAAACATGCACCGGCACCAAAACCAAGAATTCAAAGACACGCCCCATCATGGCGCTTATAGTAACAAAATATCACGTATAGGGGTAAAAATGGACACGCTGGAATATGAGTTTGAGGGCGAGGTGTGGCTCTGGTCGGGTAAAAAGACCGACTGGTGGTTCATCACCATGCCGCAAGATATGAGCGACCATGCCCAGCATTTCACCAAACATGTGCGGCGCGGCTTCAAATCGCTGAAAGTGAATGCGCGCATCGGCAGCAGCGAATGGCAAACATCTATGTTTCCGTCGAAAGAACGCAAGAGCTATCTCTTGCCCATCAAAAAAGCCATTCGCGACGCCGAGGGCGTGGAAGTCGGTAAAGCCAAGAGAGTAAAAGTGACGGTGCTGGGGCTTTAAATCCCCAATTGCTGCAAACAGTCTTCCACCGCGTCGAACGTCAGCAAGGTTGAGGCATGGCGGTTTTTATAGTCGCGCACCGGTTCCAACACTTCGAGGTCGGCCCAGCGTCCGGTCGGCGGCGCGCCTTCTTCTTTCAGCATGGCGCGCATGGTCGCGCCGACTTGGCGCAATTCTTTCGGACTGGACCCGATAATCTCGCGTGCCATGACCGAGCTGGAGGCCTGCCCCAGCGCGCAGGCTTCGACCTCATGCGCGAAAGCGGCAACCACCACATTGCCCGTGCCATCGTCAGCCAAGCTCAACTCGACATGAACTTTGGAACCGCAGAGCCGCGATTGCGCGTCAGCTGCCGCTTGCGGCGCATCGAGCGTGCCGATATGCGGAATTTCCGCCGCCAGTTTCAAAATGCGCTGATTATATAGTTCATTCATCATGGTTTTGGCATCATTTTGCGGGCTTCCAAATCGGTCCGTCGACCGTATCTTCAATCGCAACGCCCATGGCGGTCAGCTTGTCACGCGCCGCATCGGCCGCCGCGTAATCCTTATCGGCCCGCGCTTGCGCACGCTCGGCAATCAGCGCTTCCACCGCCGCCTCATCAATATCGGCATCATCGGTTTGCGCGGCAAACCACGCTTCCGGGCTTTTCTCGAGTAGGCCCATCAGCCTGCCTGCTGCCAGCAATGCGCCTTTGCCTTCAGGCGTATCAGCGCGCTTTGCCAGCGCAAACAATTCGGCCAAAGCTTTCGGCGTGTTCAAATCATCGCATAACGCAGCCATGAAACCTTCAGGCGCGTCCATCTCCGCCGGCTCAATAGACGCTGCATCGCGCAATGCCCCATATAAGCGGTTGAGATTTTTCGTCGATTGCGTCAGCAAATCGGGCGTGAAATCAAGCCTTTGGCGATATTGTCCTTGCAGCAGAGCCAGCCGAACCGCTTCACCCGGTGCTTGCGCCAGCAAATCATCCATCACGATTATATTGCCGAGCGATTTCGACATTTTCTCACCGCCAATATTCAGCATGCCATTATGCAGCCAATAGCGCGCAAGCGGAGCGGCATGGGCGCAGCGGCTTTGCGCCGCCTCATTTTCATGATGGGGAAATTGCAAATCCGCCCCGCCGCCATGAATATCAATGGTTTCACCGAGATGTTTTTTAATCATCGCCGAGCATTCAATATGCCAGCCCGGGCGGCCGCGCCCCCAGACGCTGTCCCAGCCCGGCTGCGCGTGGGTTGACGGCTTCCACAACACAAAATCGGCGGGATTTTTCTTATAGGGCGCCACTTCAACGCGCGCACCGGCTAGCATATCCTCTTGCGAGCGCCCCGACAGGCCGCCGTATTCTCCATCTTGCGTCACGTCAAACAGCACATGGCCTTCTGCCTCATAAGCATGATTGCTGGCAATCAGACCGCCAATCATAGCCTGCATCTCACCCATATGGCCGGTGGCGAAAGGCTCAATATCGGGAGGCAAAACGCCGATCTGGGCAACATCTTCGAGATATTTCTTGTGAAAACGAGCGGAAATATCAGCAATATCAACGCCCTCTTCGGCTGCTTTTGCATTAATTTTATCGTCAATATCGGTAATATTGCGCGCATAGACCACTTGCGGGTAAAGCGTGCGCAACAGCCGCACCAACACATCAAACACCACAGCGGGGCGAAAATTGCCGATATGGCAGGCGCCATAAACCGTTGGCCCGCATACATAAATCGTCAGTCGGGCAGGGTTTTGCGGCACAAAAACCTCTTTCTGCCGCGATTGGCTATTGTATAAAACCAGTTGGCTGTTCATGCGCGCACAATACTGCCGTGCCCCAAAGCCAGCAAGCGCTTTTGCGGAATTCTCAGTTTAACTGGTAATTTTTTCAATCTGGCCTAATATCAGTATCGTAGAACATGTGGCTGCGACCGGATGTTAACTGGCCCTGTCGCGCGAGGTAACATTTGCCGCTTTGAAAATTCTGAGGAATTAGCAAAAGCGTGTTTGCATCAATGCAAATCCTTGTGCGTTTTTTATGTGGCGGCGTATCCATCGTATCATGGCATAAGGCCATGACTGCTGGGGCCATGAATTTATTGGGCATTCAGCGTGCCTGACGAATACCGGGGCGTATTCCCCGTAGGGTGAGGCTAAAATGGACGCAAGAGTTGACGGCAGTAAAACGCCGGTGGTTAGGGAACGGGACGTAAAAGTGGAAAAACCTTCACGTGAGGAAGCTGAAGCAGCGGTTCGCACGCTTATTTCTTGGGCCGGGGACAATCCGGACCGCGAAGGACTGATCGACACGCCAAAGCGTGTGGTCAAAGCCTATCAGGAATTTTTTGCCGGGTATGACGAAGATCCGGAAGAAGTTTTGGGACGCACTTTTGAGGATGTCGAAGGCTATGACGACATGGTCATGCTTCGTGACATTTCATTGGAAAGCCATTGCGAGCACCATATGGTGGCGATCCTGGGCAAGGTGCACATCGCCTATATGCCGGTCGACAAAGTTGTCGGCATTTCAAAATTGGCACGGGTTATTGAGATTTTCGCCAAACGCCTGCAAACGCAGGAAACTATGACGGCGCAAATCGTCGATTGCATTCAGCGCGTTATGGAACCAGCCGGTATTGCCATTTTGGTCGATGCCAAGCACCAATGCATGACAACACGTGGCATTAGAAAGCCAGATGTGGCAACCATCACAACGCAATTTACTGGTGTGTTTGCCGAAGACCCGAAAATGGAAGCACGCTTCCTTGCCATGATTAACAGCTAGGTCTATAAGACCCTCAACATTGAGAGGGTTTATCTATGTCAGGTCCTTTTGCAGCGCGCGAAACCGTAAAACAGGTTGAAGAAGGCCATGTGCTGGCGCCGAAATTCGACGCTAATGGCCTTATTCCCGTTGTCACCACTGATTTTACCAGCGGTGAATTGCTTATGCACGGCTATATGAATGAAGTAGCTCTGAAAAAAACTATTGCCAGCGGCGAGGCGCATTACTGGTCGCGCTCGCGGCAAGCGATTTGGCACAAGGGCGCAACCAGCGGTTTGGTGCAAGAAATTGCCGAAATGCGAATTGATGATGACCAAGATTGTGTGTGGCTGCGCGTCAATGTCGGGGGCAATGGTGCGAGCTGCCATGTCGGCTATCGGTCATGCTTTTATCGCTCTTTGCCCACGGGTGACCTGCCCGATACGCCGGTCGAACTGGCCTATGAAGAGGACAAAAAAATCTTTGACCCACTCGACGTTTATGGCGACGCGCCTAATCCGACCAAGCTCTAGTCTGTTCACCCCGTCGCAATATATTCCTTCAGCGCGCTGGCTTCCCTTTCGCTTTGATGGATGCGGTAATTTACTAAATCGCCGATGGAAACAATGCCGCAAAGCGTGTTGCCAGAAATCACCGGCAAATGGCGGAAACGAAGCTCGGTCATGATTTCCATGGCCTCTTCAACTGATGTCTTGGGCAAAATGCTTTGCGGTCGATCGGTCATATATTTACCCACCGAATCTTCCAAAATGTGCGTGCCATTGCGGGCCAGCGCGCGCATCACGTCGCGCTCGGTGAAAATGCCAGAGCAATCTTCACCCTGCCCCGTGACCACCAGTGCTCCGATTTGCCGTTTATCCATAGTGCGCACGGCTTCGGCGACTTGATGCGCGGCGTCTATAGCGACAACCTCGGCGCCTTTATTTTTCAAAATGGCTTGAATTGTCATTGCCCCGTCCTTTCGCATATAGAATGCGGCAGAATGACGCAGTTTGCAAGTTACGCGCTAAAGATGTTGGTTACTTGCGGTTTTTCCAGTCGCCATAATCAACATGGCCGGGCCCGCCAGAGGCAGAAAGCGGCGGCTTTTCCAATAGGCCGATAAGCAAAATACCGGCCAAAAAGCCACCCAAATGGGCTAACCAAGCAATATTGACCGCCGACCCACCTGGGTCGGCCATGCCATAGGGGCCAAGCAGGCCGAAGGTCAGATTCATAATTAGCCAAATGGCGATAAACAGCATAACCGGTCGGCGGCGCGGCACGTCACTCAAGCGCAGCAGTCGCCGCCCCAGCTGTTGGGCATTGGGGTCAAGCCAACTTACATCGGAAAAGGCAAAGCGCGAGGCTGCGCCCATCAAACCAGCAACGCCGCCCGAAGCGCCGATAATCGGAACGAGATAGCCGCTCACATCAGCAACGAAAATCTGCCAGAAGCCTCCAAACATAACGCAGACCATAAACAGAAACATGAATTTCCGCGGGCCCAGCCGTTTGGCTACCGGCGAGCCGAAAGCCAGCAACCAAACGCCGTTCAAAATCAAATGGGTCCAACTGCCGTGCAACAAGGAGTGGCTGAAAAGATTGACCACACCCTGAACCCAGCCGCCGGGCAAGCCACCCAAACCTTCGGCAAAAAATCGCGCCGGAAACAGTCCCAGTGCGACAATCAATTCAACGCGCAAAGCCGCGCCGCCAAATACGGACAAGAGATGAAAGCCCAGCATGAAAGCGAGCAAAATCAGTACCACGGGCGGGGCGCGCAATATGGGCTGATTTTCGCTCTGTTCTAGTTTTTTCACCTAGCCTGCCGCCCTAACCTGCTGCTTTCAAGGCCGCTTCGACCAATTCAAAACGGTCATTGCCGAAATACATATCGGTTTCATTGACAAACATTGTCGGCGAGCCAAAACCGCCGCGCTCGATAAGCTCTTGCGTGTTATCGCGCAGCCGCGCTTTCACGTCATCGGTTTGCATGGCTGCCAAAACGGCAGCACCCTCCATGCCCACAGTTTCGCAAAGAGCAGTTATTTCATCCGGTTGGCTGATGTCTTTCAATTCACCCCAATAGGCGTGGAAAGCCGCTTTGGAAAATGCCACCAGCTTGCCCTCATCTTGCGCCAATAGCGCAACCCGCATAATGCCCGCGGCGGGCAGCGGAAATACCGGCGGCTGGCCTATTTCGACATTGCAAAATTTGGCCCAATCGCGCATATCCTTAACGTAATAACGCCCTTTCACCGGATGAGGATTAGCACGCGCCTCATAAACGGTTTCATTCACCGCATTGAACACGCCGCCGACCAATATCGGCTTGAAATCAATATCGACGCCGCACCGATCGGCCACCTCTTCCACCCGGGAAAAAGCAAGATAGGTCCAGGGCGAGGAAATATCGAAGAAAAATTCGAATTTGGCCATTTATGAGCTCACTTGCTGCGCCGGCAGGAAGCTCTTACCGCGAATATGGTCGGAAATTTTCTCGGCCATCATAATGGTCGGCGCATTGGTATTACCACTTATCAGCGTCGGCATTAGCGAGGCATCGACAACACGCAAGCCTTCAAGCCCGTGCACTTGGCCATGCTCATTGGTCACTGCCAGATCGTCGCTGCCCATTTTGCAGGTGCCGACAGGGTGATAAAGTGTTTCACCCGTTGCGCGTATCCATGCATCCAACTCGTCATCATTATCGACATTAACGTCAGGTGAAGGCTTCATCTGCGCGCCGCGATAAGGGTCAAAGGCTTTTTGCATAAAAATATCACGGGTGATGCGATAGCCATTACGAATATCAACAATATCTTGCTCGGCAGAGAGATAATTCGGATAAATCGCCGGTGGATCGTCAGGGCTTGCCGTTTTTAAGGTCAAATAGCCGCGACTTTCGGGTCGACAACCATAAACGATCGACGAAAAGCCGTGCGAGGTCGGAATATCGGCACGGCCATGCACGTCAGGCACGGCAACCGAAACATAGTGGATTTGCATATCGCAAACTGCCTTTTCAGCGCTCGATTTGAAAAATGCGCCTGCCGCTGTCGGCGGGAAAGAAGCATCACCCTTGCCAAAAAACAAATACTGAATTCCGGCCAATTGGGTGCGCCACCAAACAGCAGAACGGTGCAAGGTCACAGGCTGGGTGCATTCAAACTGGCTGACAACGCCGAGATGGTCTTGCAGGTTTTGTCCAACACCGGCCAGTTCATGCACCATCTCCAACCCATGCGGCCTGATTTCGTCGGCCGGGCCGACACCACTGCGCAGCAAAATTTGCGGCGAATTGAGCGCACCGGCTGACAAAATAACCTCTTTATTAGCGCGCACGGTGAACCTTTTACCTTTTTTTCTGAAACTGACACCGACCGCCTTTTTGCCATCAAATTCAACGCGGTCAACCGTTACATCGGTCTCCGTTTGGAGGTTTTTGCGGCCGAGCGCCGGATGCAAATAACCGCGCGCGGCGCTACACCGCTTGGAGCCGCGTATAGTATGCTCATAGCGCGACACACCCTCTTGGCTTTTGCCGTTGAAATCTCTGGTGAAAGGAATGCCCGCTTGCTGGCCGGCTTCGACAAACACATCGAGCAATTCATCATTTTCGCGACTGGATTTCTGCACGCTTAGCGGGCCGCCCGTGCCATGATATTCATCATCACCTTCGCCTGAAAAGTCTTCGGCCCGTTTGAAATATGGCAAGACGCTCTCATACGACCAACCCTGATTGCCAAGCTGGCTCCAATGGTCGTAGTCGTAAGCATTGCCGCGAATATAAACCATTGCATTGATCGACGATGAGCCGCCCCAGCCGCGCCCGCGCGGCCAATACATTTGCCGCCCGCCGAGATTGGGCTCGGCCTCGGTTTCAAAACCATAATTTTGATCATTTCGCTCCGGTACGAGCTGCGAATATCCTGCTGGCATGTGAATGAACACGTTTTTATCTTTGCCACCGGCTTCCAAAAGCATAACCGAAGCATTTTCATCTTCGCTCAATCGCGCCGCCAGCACACAGCCGGCGCTGCCGGCGCCGACAATAATAAAATCAACCGTCTCAATCATTATCCAACCTCTTTCAAATCGCGCTGATAGCGCTTCCAGTTCTCAACATAATGTTCTGCCGAAGCAATCATGATTTTCTCATTATTCTCGTCAAGTTCACGGACGATTTTGCCAGGCATGCCCAATACCATTGAATTATCAGGAATTTCCTTGCCTTCCCCGACCAGAGCATGCGCGCCAATCAAGCAATTCTTGCCGATCCTCGCACCATTCAAAATAGTCGCGCCTATGCCGATAAGCGAATTATCGCCCACCGTGCAACCATGCAGCATGGCCTGATGACCAATCGTCACATTTCTCCCGAGCATCAGCGGAAAACCGATATCGGTATGCATCACCGCACCGTCTTGCACATTAGAGTTGACACCAATGGTGATCGGCTCATTATCGCCGCGCAGCACTGCACCAAACCAAACACTGGCATTTTCTTCGAGAATAATTGCGCCCATAACCTGCGCATCAGGCGCGATCCAATAGTGGCCACTTTCGGGGAATGTAGGTGTGCAATCACCTAAAGCGTAGACGGTCATGCATGCCTCCCATAGATGTTGTTATCAATCGCTGAATTTATGGTAAACACAGATTACAAACTGCGAAAGAGGAAACCATGATAAAGCGCTTATTGTCGCGGGCTGTGCCGGAGGAAGAATGGCCGGTATGGGCCTTACCGTCTGTCATCATCGGCGGGTTTCTGCTCAGCGGGTTTCTGTTTTACCTATTTTATTTCGGTCCGGGCATTCGCGACCTACAAGGCATGGCCTATGCGCCGACCGATGATGATGATCGAGTGCGTGTTGAGATTGGCGGCACATTGTTCTCAGTGCCTGCCCATTATACGCGTAATGGCCGCACCCGCCGCAGTGGCCAACTTGATCATGCCAGCCTACACGTTTTGCTGCCAGATTTCAGTCCTTGGCGCGAAGACCGCGCTGAGGCGTTTCTCGATACTGGCATTTTGTCAAAATTGCTGACCATAAATATTCGCGCAACGGCCAGCGAAATGCCCGAAGAAAGGGTTTTTAATGCCATTTACCGCCCTTATATCGATGGGTCGGGCGACGTGACCGATGAAGGATTGCAGAGCTTCGCCTTTCGCGCTGACTCGCCTTACGGCAAAAAGCAAATCTTTCGGGGACTGAAAACCGGCAGTGCAGCTGAGCGTCAGCGCCCGCCCCTATTTATTTGCGATATTGTTAAACATGAAAACCCGACTTGCGAAAGCCGCTTCAATCTCGGTACATCGGCGCAAGTCAGCTATAACTTCAAGCGCGTTCATTTGGCGCAATGGGAATCCATCGACCGCAATATGCGCGAAATAATCCGTAATTTCCGAGCCGCCGCTCGGCGACAGAACTGATTATAGCGTCGGCAAGTCAAATTCCAATATTGCCATATTGAAGGCGTAGGAAATTTCGCCTTCCTCATCATCGCGAAACAATGTGCCTATAAACTCATCCTCCATAAACACTTCGACCATATCGTCTTTCGCGCCGCGTTTAAGCGTCAGCACATCGTTTTGAAATTTTAGCCGCAAATAAGTCTGCACACGAATGATTTCATCATTGTTCATAGAAAACCTCTGAAAATACTTTTTGCAAGCTACTGGGCCGTGAAACCGCCGTCAATAACAAGCTCAGCGCCGGTCATCCATTCCGACTCGTCAGACGCCAAAAACACAATACCATTGGCAATGTCGCGCGGCACGCCCAAGCGCCCTGCTGGTGTGCCGAGAGTCAAAGTTTCTATCGCCTCATTCTCACCATCCATCGCACCCATTTCAACAGCGCGCTTAATGCCATCACGCAAAATATCGGTGCCGACAAAACCAGGGTGAATGGAATTGACTCGGATTTTATAACCAAGAGCACCCATTTCTACCGCCATTGCTTTGGTCAGCAGCCGCACACCGCCTTTTGCTGCGTGATACGGCGCTTGCGCCGATGAGCCAACAATGCCGTAAATAGAAGATACATTAATAATGCTGCCGCCTTTTTCTTTCATAGCGCGCACGGCGTATTTTGCGCCAAGGAAAACACCATCAAGGTCAATTGCTAAAACATGCCGCCATTGTTCTAATGTGGTTTCTTCAAGCGGTGTCGAGTCATGGGCAATGCCAGCATTATTGACTAGCACATCAAGCCCGCCAAAAGCCGAGATCGTTGCGTCAATAGCTGCCTGCCATTGCGCCTCATCGGTCACGTCGTGCCGCATGAATTGCATATTTTCATGTGCATCGGCCAGCATGATGCCCTCTTCTTCCAGCAAATCAGTGACCATGACGCTGGCCCCTTCTTCGTGCATCGTGCATGCCATTTCCGCACCCAGCCCTTTTGCGCCGCCCGATACAAATCCGGTTTTTCCTGACAGTCTACCCATATCAACCCCCCCTTACTGGCTAATTAACAGTTAAATTGCATCACCATCTTGCCCAACCGAATGGTCCATTTGGCGCGATGGTTCCGGCGATGTTACTTTGCCGACAATTTTGGCCGGCACGCCGACCGCCGTTGTGTAAGCTGGTACATCGGTCAACACCACCGAGCCACCGCCAATTTTCGCGCAGTCGCCAACACGAATATTGCCGAGCACTTTGGCTCCGACGGAAATCAAAACGCCATCACCAATTTTAGGGTGACGGTCGCCACCGTCTTTACCGCTGCCGCCCAGCGTCACGCCGTGCAACATGGAAACATCATCGCCGACAACAGCCGTTTCCCCAATCACCACCCCGGTGGCATGATCGATGAAAACACCCTTGCCGATATTGGCGGCCGGATGAATATCGGCCTGAAACACCTCTGAGGCGCGATTCTGTAGATATAGCGCCATGCCGCGACGGCCGGCATTTATAAGCCAATTGGCCGCCCGATAGGTCTGTAAAGCAAGAAACCCTTTGAAGTAAAGCACTGGATCGAGATAGCTGCGGCAGGCCGGATCGCGGTCAAAATGCGCGACAATATCGGCACGTATGGTTTCACTGACCTCTTTATTATCGCTAAAGGCTTCTTCAAACACCTCACAAAGAGAGCGCGCGCCGATTTCAGAATTCGCCAGTTTTTCTGACAAATGTGATGCAATCGCCATTTCCAGCCGCTCAAAATTCAAAATTGTGGCGTGCATAAATCCCGACAAAGTCGGTTCATTTTCGGCCATTTTCGCAGCGTCTTCGCGAATTTGCGACCATACGGGATCGACTGCCGCGAGTTTTTTTTCAGTTTCCGCCATATTTACTTCCATCTTGGCTTTCGCCCAGTTGCACTTCAAGCTACCATTTTGGCGAATTCACTGGCAAGCAACCTTTCATCATGCGATTTTTGACACCAAACGGGCTGAAATTTTATGTCGAGCAAGCGGGCGACGGCCCGCATGTGCTCGTCATTAACGGCACGGGCAATGATTTGCGCCGCAAACCAAGTATTATGGACAGCCCGCTGACTTCGCATTTTTGCGTTACCGCCTATGACCAACGCGGGCTTGGCCAAAGCGACAAGCCCGAAGGCCCGTATAGCATGCGCGATTATGCCGATGATGCCGCCGCCGTGATGGACGCAATGGGCATTGATAAGGCGATGATGTTGGGCATCAGCTTTGGCGGCATGGTTGCGCAGGAGTTTACCATCCGGCACGGTGCGCGCCTGTCACGACTGGCACTCTGGTGCACCTCGCCGGGCGGCGCGGGCGGAACTTCTTACCCGTTGCACGAATTGGAGGGGCTTGATTTGGATGCGCGCGCGCTCGCCAGCATGAAGCTGAATGACACTCGCATCGATGATGATTGGCTGGCCGCCAATCCTGAAGCAGTGGAAGCGGCACTGCAAAAGCTGGATATGTCTGAGTTCGAACATGAACCACACTTTGCCGAAGGCCGCGCTGCGCAATTGGAGGCGCGCGCGCAACATGATTGCTATGAAAGGCTAGGTCAAATTGCCTGTCCAGTGTTTCTTGGAGGCGGTCAATATGACGGCATTGCCAAGCCCTCAGCCATGCAGGCGTTGGAAAGTAAAATTCCCAATGCAAAGCTGACCCTGTATGAAGGGGGACATTTATTTATGCTACAAGACGGGAAGGCGTTTCCCGACTTAGTGGCTTTTTTCAATGAGGCAAAGACATGAGCGATTTGTTACCGCCCTACACGCAAGCAATAGATAGCGGAGCCAAGCGGCTGATTGCCGGTACGCAAAAAATCGATAATGGCATCATCGGCCATGTGCTTTTCAACCTGCCCGAAAAGCATAATGTCATCGACCTTGAGGGCTGGCAGGCCATCGCCCCACTCATGCAGAAATTTGCCGAGATTGAGAATATCCGTCTGCTTGTCTTTCGCGGGGTCGGCGGCAAGGCCTTTGTTGCCGGAGCCGATGTCACGCAATTCGAAGAAGTGCTAAGCGGCCCTGAGGGCACTGATTTCGACCACGCCACCATTGCCGCCTTTGATGCTATTGCTGCTTGCCCAATACCCACTTTGGCAGCCATTGAAGGCTATTGCATTGGTGGCGGCTTAGGCCTTGCTGCCGCTTGCGATTTGCGCCTGGCACGCGCCGATAGCCGTTTCGGCATTCCTGCCGGTAAGTTGGGTCTGGCTTATCCAGCCAATGCAACGCATCAGCTGGCCCAACTGGTCGGCGTGTCAGAAGCCAAACGGATTATTTTCACTGCCGCCAATTTGAACGTCGATGAGGCGCTGAATAACGGCCTGATTACGCTAGCCGCAACAATTGAAGATTTCGAACCCGCCCTCACCGAATTGGTAGCACAAATTTCGGCAAATGCGCCGATGAGCCTGCAGGCGAGTAAATTTATTCTCGACAACCCACAAGCCGACAGCGCCGAGACTAAAAAACGCCTTGCAGATTGCTTGGCCAGTGCCGATTATAAAGAAGGCCGCCGCGCCTTTGCAGACAAGCGCAAACCGCAATTCAGAGGGAGTTGAGAATGGATTTTTCGGACCAGGTTGCAATTATTACGGGCTCTTCTGCTGGTATTGGCGAAGCGGCCGCCATTGGCATGGCCGAGGGCGGCGCAAAGTTAGTTATCAATTACTCCAAAAATGTAAAAGCTGCCGACAAAGTTGTTGCTGCCTGCAAGGCTGCAGGCGGTGAGGCAATTGCCGTGCAGGCAGATGTTTCTGACGATGCCGAAGGCAAGACACTGATCGAGGCGGCAATGGATAACTGGGGCCGCTTGGACATTCTGGTCAATAATGCCGGTACGACAAAATTCATGAACCATGACGATTTAGAAGGGCTGAAGGCCGAAGATTTCGAGCAGATTTACGCCCTCAATCTTATAGGTCCTTATCAAATGATTAAACATGCGCGGCCGCATTTGGCGAAGTCTGAGGCGCCGTCCGTGGTCAATATTTCATCCGTCGCCGGTGTGCGCGGCATTGGCTCATCGATCGCTTATGTTGCCTCCAAAGGCGCGCTCAATTCAACAACAATGGCGCTCGCGCGCTCATTGGGGCCAGAAAACATTCGCGTGAATGCGGTGTGCCCGGGTTTTGTCGGTACGGATTGGTTTCGTAATGCCTTTGGAGATGAAGTGTTCGAACAAATTGCCGAAGGTCAACGCAACAGCACGCCAATGGGGCGTGCCGGAAGCCCCGAGGATACGAAAGGGCCGATACTATTTTTTGCCAGTCGCGCCAGCGCTCATGTGACGGGGCAATTGCTAGTTGTCGATGCAGGTATGCTGCTGGGCATGCCGTTTAAAATTGGATAGGAGCGTCATCATGAGTGCCGAACTGAAAAAACAAGTTTGCGATATTATTGACGGCATGGCCGATGAGCTGGTCGAAGCCAGCCACGCCATTCACGCCAAGCCGGAAATCGCTTTTGAAGAAAAATTTGCCCATGGCCTGCTGACCGATAAGGTGGAAGCGGCGGGTCTGGCGGTTGAGCGCCATGCATGCGGTTTGGATACGGCCTTTATTTCCACATTTGGCGAAGGCGACACGGAAGTCGGCATTTTGTCGGAATATGATGCCCTGCCCGGCCTTGGCCATGCTTGCGGTCACAATATTATTGCCACAACCGGCCTTGGCGCGTCGCTAGCGTTGGCCAAACTGAACGGCGAACTGCCCGGCAAGGTGCGATATCTCGGCACGCCTGCCGAAGAAAGCGGCAATGGCAAGGAATTAATGGCGCGGCAAGGCGCGTTTGACGGGCTAGATGCGGCCATGATGGTGCACCCAGCGGGCATTGACCTCATCACCATGCCGAGCTTGGCGGTCAATGAGGTTCGCGTCACCTATACTGGCAAAGCGGCGCATGCCTCGGCCATGCCGTTTGCCGGTGTCAACGCGCTGGACGCATTGGTGACCGCTTATCAATCGATTGCCCAATTGCGCCAACACATTAAACAAAGCGAGCGCATTCACGGCATTTTCAATGAGGCCGGATTGGCCCCCAATATTGTGCCCGACCATGCGGTGGGTACATTTTATGTGCGCGCTGAAAACGGTCTCGCTTTGGCCGAGTTGAAATCGCGCGTGCAAAATTGCTTTGAAGCGGGCGCATTGGCCGCCGGTTGCGATGTGCAGATTGACTGGGCGTTGGGCGACTATCTGGAAATTAAGGAAAGCTGGGCGATTGCCGAGCGCTATAAGCAAAACGCAGAAAGCTTGGGGCGCGATTTTTTCCCGCTTGAAAAAATGCCTAGCAGCGGTGCCGGTTCAACCGATATGGGCAATATCAGCCATCGCGTGCCGTCAATTCACCCGATGATTGCCTGTGCGCCGCCCAGTGTGGTGATCCACAATCCTGAATTTGCCAAATGGGCTGGTTCGGAACGCGGCGACAAAGCGGTCATTGACGGTGCCAAATCGCTAGCCATGACGGCGATTGATGTGCTGACCGACAGGAAAATGATGCTCCAAGCGAAAGAAGACTTCGCCGCCACGGCCGAATTTTCCGCGCAATCCATTGCACAAGCCTGGCACGGCGAAGGTGGACATGAAAACGGCGATGCGGCGCTAGGCGGCTGCGGTTGCTGCTGAAAACCTGAAGGCTCTGTTCTTGCTCTGGCTTTGGCGAACAGCTATAAACGCCACTAGCCAGACGAGGTAAAAAATGGCGCAGTCCGCGACCCCAAAAATCAGCAATAATGATGGCGCACAGGAAGTTTTTGTGGCGGTCAAAGAGTTTGAGTGTATCGGTGCCGAGCCGCCTTACGATCATCCGCATATTTATCTCGATATGGGTAGCGAAGATGAAATCGTTTGCCCCTATTGCTCGACCCGTTTTCGCTTCAAAAGCTAGATTCCGATAAAACTAAATTTTCTTGCGATGTGTCTCGAACAGACGCACTTTACCCGTTATGGGGAGAATTCTTAAGGCATTAGGATATGGGGCGCTAGCCATGATTGGCTTATTCGTCGTGCTGTTGCTTTTTTCCAGCCTCATGATTGCCACAGATTTGACCAAGCAAGAGCTGATTGGCAAATACATAAATGAGAAATCTTTCTTTTATTTTCTGCCATCCGGCGCAGAAGTGCATATTCGCGACCAAGGCAATAAAGACAAGCCACCAGTTTTTTTGTTGCACGGCTCCAATGCATCGCTGCATACGTGGGAGCCGCTGGTCGCGCAATTGAAAGATGATTATCGGCTCATCAGTTTTGATCTGCCCGGCCATGGGCTGACCGGCGCCACGTCGCAAGAAGATTATTCCAATATCGCCATGGCCAATTTCACCCGGGAGGTGATTGAGCTTTATGATTTCAAATCGGTCACTTTGGTCGGCAACAGTATGGGTGGCGGCGTGGCTCTACGTTATGCGCTCATGTACCCTCGCGAGGTGGACGCGCTAGTACTGGTGTCTTCGGGTGGCATGGAGCGTGATGAAGATGTTCCATCTGTGGGGGCATTCGCGCTTGTCGGTTCTGATATCGCCTTGCGGCTGATGCGCTATTTTACGCCGCGCTTTTTGGTAGCCAATACATTGGAGGGCGTCGTCGCCGATCCTGATAGTTTCGTTACGGATGAAATGATCACCCGCTATTGGGAATTGCTGCGTATGGCCGGCTCACGCGATGCCAGCATTAAACGTTTTTCGGAAGCGAATTTGGAGCCTTCGCTGGAACCGCTTTTGCGCGCTGTCGATCCTGCCACGCTGCTGATTTGGGGCTCGCAAGACAGGCTGATTGACCCGAAATACGGTATTGCCATGAACACACTCATCATCGGCAGCCTGTTGAAGCTCTACCCGCAAGCGGGCCATTTGGCGCATGAAGAAATGCCCGAACAAACCGCTGCCGACATTCGCGCCTTTCTCGACCGCGCGCTTTACACTGAGTAAAAGCGGTTCAAAGCGCTGTGTCATAACGTCTCAAAAAAACTCAATGGTCTCGAGAAAGATGGTGGCCTCGGACGGACTCGAACCGTCACGCTCTATTCGAGCCGCAGATTTTAAGTCTGCTGTGTCTACCAATTCCACCACGAGGCCGCGCCGGAACGCGCTTTCTATAGCATGAATTGCAGCGCCGTCAGTTGTAAATATCTTGCATTTTGAGGGTTTCGCCGATTTTCATCACCAGCGCCTGGTTGCCCGCCGCTTCGACAAAACGTTGGCGCGGTTCGTCAAACGGCTCGAAAGACAGAATAAAAGTGCCCCAATGCATCGGCACCATGCGCTTGCAGCCGACCTCGCGACCCATATCAACGCCACCTTCCGGATCCATATGCGCACCGCGCATGAAGTCTCGCGGCGCATAAGCGCCAACACTCATCAGCCCAAGGTCGCATCCGCCATGATTGTCACGCATATGGCGACCAATTTCGCTGAACAAGCTAGGATGAGTTTCGGTATCGCCGGTATGGAAAACGGAACGGCCACCAGCTGAGAAGCCATAGGACATCCATAAAGTGCGGTTTATGTCGAATAGAGAGCGGTTCGACCAATGCACGGCCGGATAAGCGGTCAATTTGAACTCGCCATTATACGACGGCAAGCTCACCTCATCATACCAATCAACCTCGCGCACATTTCCATATCCCTCGAAATATTTCCCCAGCCCCAGCGGCACCACGGCGGTAATGCGCTCCTTATTGGGCAGCTTATCCAGCGTCAACGTATCGAGATGATCATAATGGGCGTGGCTGATTACGACCACATCAATCGGCGGCAAATCTTCCACAAACAAACCGGGCGGCAAAAGACGCTCAGGCCCGGCAAAAGACATTGGACTTGCGCGGCGCGAAAACACAGGATCGGTCAACACATTGACCCCGTCGAGGCGTACCAGAAAAGTTGCATGGCCGATCCAGCTAACGAAATCGTCATCGCCCATCGCCGCCAATTGCGCTTTTGCCGCGTCGCGCTGTATCCCATGGTCGCGCGGAATGCTGGGCCCCTCACTGACTGCATTGCGCCATACAGCTTGGCTGAAAAACTTCATGCGCCGCGTGAATGGAATCGTGCGCTTGGGGCTGCCAGGCGGGTTGCGAAATCCGTTTTCCAAATGATGGTAAGGCGCATCGCCACCCAGCGGACGTCCGACATTACTGCCACAGGCTGACAGCAAGATCCCTAAACCGAATATCAGTGCGAGCCCCGACAGTACCGACATTTTCATTTCCGCCTCTTTAGTCAACACATAGAAAAACGGCGGCCCGAAAGACCGCCGCTAAATATTATAGGTCGAAAAGCCTAGTTTTCCATACCTTGCCATACCGGCCAGCACTTGCTGCCGGCTTTTGAAGCAACAGCAGCTTGCGCGGCTTTTGCATTATCGCCGGCTTGCGTGGCTGTGTAGTCGTCTTTACCCGTGCACCACACATAGAATTTATGGTTGCCCGATTGTGACATGGCATCAAAGCTTGAATTCAAGGCTACAGCGGCATTCGGCAGAGCGAACATGGCGGCTACGGCCAGAGCAGAAACAGTCTTATTCATATGAACCTCCCTAATTGGTATTCATACTCTGCGCATTTTCACCGCAAAAAAAAATTAAATTTTTTGTTAGGTTTTGCTTTTAACCCCTTAAAAACTCGGCCGGTGACGGGCGCTCAATCAAAGCCATACCCATATCGTTGAATTGCTTCTTCACCGCCGCCTCGACTTCGGCCAGCGCCACCACATCGCGGCCACGCGCCACCACGCTGACGCCTGCGCCATCAGCGCCGTAAAACGGATAGAGGCCGATACTGACCTCCGGATGTTCGCCTTGCAGTTCTTCCATCGCTTTGGCAATCGAGCCCTCCGGCACTTGCGCGGTAATGGTGACGGAAGAGAGTTTTTCGCCCCCTTCCAAAGTCGGCAAAATATTTTCCATCATCGCTTGCATGATTTTCGGCACACCGGCCATCACATACACATTACCGATGCGAAAGCCGGGCGCGGTCGAGACCGGATTATCAATTAGGCTGGCACCATCGGGAATGCGCGCCATGCGGGCGCGCGCAGCATTAAACTCAATACCCTGCGCCTCATAATGCGCTTCCAATAATTGCGTAGCCAGAGGGTGCATATCCAGCGCCACCCCAAAAGCCGCTGCAATGCATTCGGCGGTAATATCGTCATGCGTCGGGCCAATGCCGCCCGAGGTGAAGACATAAGTATATTTTGCGCGCAGCGTATTGACCGCATCGACAATCTCGTCTTGCTCATCGGGTACAATACGCACTTCTTTCATATCAATACCAATCTCGCCTAACGCATTGCCGACAAAGGCGAGGTTTTTGTCTTGCGTGCGCCCCGACAGCACTTCATTGCCTATAATCAGCATTGCAGCAGTAATTTGTTTCTTATCTTTCATTGAAATTTTCCTTCTTCGGCGCAATTTAGCTTCTAGACGCCTTATGACAAGCCACATAAGGCAGTCTTGTCGACAGGCAGCGCGCCAATGTGGTATTGAACGGTTTGGAGAACAAGAGTGAACTTTATCGAAGCCAGCCTCGCGCCGTTGAAGAATACGGGCCAAATCAAAATCCACACAGAAGCGGATTTTGAAGGCATGCGGGCGGTTGGCCGCCTGGCAGCGCAAACTTTGGATTTGCTGAGTGAATTTGTCAAACCGGGCGTGACAACCGGTTTTCTTGACGATAAAGCGGTTGAAATTATCTGCGATTTGGGCGCAGTACCTGCCCCGCTTAATTATCGCGGCTTTTTGAAATCCATTTGCACCTCGATCAATCATGTCGTTTGCCACGGAATACCAGGTGACAAAGTGCTGCGCGACGGGGATATTATGAATGTCGATGTAACGCTTTACCATGAGGGCTGGCATGGCGACCATAGCCGCATGTATGCGCTCGGTAAAACCTCTGTGAAAGCACAAAAACTGATGGATGTGACCTATGACGCGATGATGCAAGGCATTGAGGCAGCGCGCCCGGGCGCAACGTTGGGCGATATCGGCCACGCCATTCAATCTTACGCAGAAGTGCAGCGCTTAGCTGTGGTGCGCGATTTTTGCGGGCATGGCTTGGGGCGCATATTCCACGACACGCCGAATATTCTGCATTATGGCCGCTCTGGCGAAGGGATGACCTTGCGCGAGGGCATGTTCTTCACCATTGAGCCGATGCTCAATCTCGGCAAACCGGCCGTCAAAATTCTTGGAGACGGTTGGACAGCCGTCACCCGCGACCGCACTTTATCGGCGCAATATGAGCATTCCGTCGGCATTACCGCCAGCGGCTGCGAGATTTTCACCAAATCGCTAAATGGCAGCGACACACCACATAAAAACTCGTCCGGCTAGGAGGCCGATATGCAGGAAAAACAATTGTTCCACTGCTAAAAGCCTGAGCCCGTCTTTCACCACTCGTCCGACTCTGGTAAGTCGGTACGACAAGGAGACGTCTCATGATTCCACGCTATGCCCGCCCTGATATGACCGCCCTTTGGGAGGCCAAAAGCCGCTTCTCTATATGGCTGGAAATTGAAACCCACGCCCTCGATGCGATGGTGAAACTGGGCATTGTGCCAGAGGCTGCGGCTAGAGCGGTGCGCGAAAAAGGCGGGTTTGATGTTGAACGCATCGATGAGATTGAGCGCGAAGTCAAACATGATGTTATCGCCTTTCTGACCAGCCTGTCGGAACATGTCGGGCCGGAAGCGCGCTTTGTGCATCAGGGCATGACCTCATCAGATGTGCTGGATACCTGTTTCAATGTACAACTTGTGCGCGCCAGCGATATTTTGCTCGACAATATGGAGGCGCTGCTTGCGGCCTTAAAAAAACGCGCAATGGAACATAAAATGAGCGCTACAATCGGGCGCAGCCACGGCATTCACGCCGAGCCGACGACTTTTGGCCTGAAACTGGCGCAAGCCTATGCCGAATTTGACCGCTGCCGCAACCGTTTGCTGGCAGCACGCAAAGAGATAGCCACCTGTGCCATTTCCGGCGCAGTCGGGACATTCGCCAATATTGACCCATCCGTAGAAGCGCATGTTGCCGATGCTATGGGCTTGGAGGTTGAACCGGTCTCGACGCAAGTCATTCCCCGGGACCGTCACGCCATGTTCTTTGCCACTTTAGGCGTCGTCGCATCTTCAATGGAAAGGCTGGCTACTGAAGTGCGTCATTTACAGCGCACCGAAGTTTTGGAAGCGGAAGAATATTTCTCGGAAGGCCAAAAAGGGTCTTCGGCCATGCCGCATAAGCGCAACCCGGTTCTGACCGAAAATCTCACTGGTCTGGCGCGGCTGGTGCGCGGCATGGCGGTGCCAGCCATGGAAAATGTCGCGCTGTGGCACGAACGCGATATTTCGCACTCTTCCGTTGAACGCATGATTGGCCCAGATGCCACTATCACCCTGGATTTTGCCTTGGTTCGGCTGACCAATGTTGTTGAGAACCTTGTCGTCTATCCCGAGCGCATGCAGGCCAATCTCGACAAGCTAGGCGGTTTGGTGCATTCGCAGCGCGTTCTTTTGGCTTTGACGCAAGCCGGTGTTAGCCGCGAGGACGCTTATCGGCTGGTGCAACGCAATGCCATGCCGGTATGGCGCGGCGAAGGGCAATTTCTTGACCTGCTGAAAGCCGATGAGGAAGTGGTGCTGAGCGATGCGGATTTGGAAGCGCTGTTTGATCTCGGCTATCACTTCAGACATGTCGATACTATTTTTAACCGCGTTTTCGGTGAATCTTAATTGCTCGAATCAGCCGTATTAACTAATTTACCGAACATCTGACGGAGACAATTTATGTCGCATGATATGCCCACGGGTCGTCGCATTTATGAGGGTAAGGCCAAGGTGCTTTTTGAAGGCCCTGAAGACGGCACGTTGGTTCAATATTTCAAAGATGACACCACGGCCTTCAATGCCGAAAAGCATGAAATCATGGCCGGCAAAGGCATTCTCAATCTGCGCATCTCCGAATTTATTTTCTCGGAGCTTGAGAAAATAGGCGTACCAACCCATTTCATCAAAACGATTAACCCACGTCAGCAACTTATTCGCGCCGCCGAAATTATTCCGCTGGAAGTTGTGATACGCAATGTCGCTGCCGGTTCGCTGGTCAAGCGGCTGGGAATGAACGAGGGTGATGTCCTGCCGCGCCCACTGGTCGAGTTTTATTATAAAGATGACGCGCTTGGGGACCCGCTCATCAGCGAAGACCATATTGCCGTGTTTAACTTATGCAGCGCCGAGGAGCTGACAGAAATCGTCGCTCTCGCCAAGCAAATAAATCGGCGCATGATCGAGGTTTTTGCCGATGTCGGAATTCGCCTTGTCGATTTCAAACTGGAATTTGGGCGCGTAAAAGGCGATGACGGCATGCGCATTTTGCTGGCCGATGAGATTAGCCCCGATAGCTGTCGGCTATGGGATGTCGTGTCGAATGAGAAAATGGATAAAGATCGCTTCAGACAAAATCTGGGCGGAATGGTAGATGCCTATCAGCAGGTCGCCGAGCGGCTGGGTTTGATGAGCAATATTGAAGAGGCCTAAGACATTATGAAAGCGACCATTCACATTACTTTGAAAAACGGGGTGCTGGACCCACAGGGCAAGGCCATTGAGAATGCGCTTGGTCAGTTGGGTTTTGGCGGCATTGATGAAGTGCGGCAAGGCAAGCTGATTGAGATCAATCTTTCCGAAAGTGACCCTGAAAAAGCCGAGGCGGCACTGACCGATATGTGCGAAAAGCTGCTCGCTAATACGGTGATTGAGAATTACCAAATCCATCTTGATGGCGAGGCTTGATATGCAGGCTTCGGTGATTGTATTTCCCGGGTCAAATTGCGACCGCGATGTCGCCGTATGCATTGAAGCGGCGATGCGTAAGGCACCGCTTATGGCGTGGCACGGCGATAGCGACCTACCCAAAAGCGACTTGATTATTCTCCCCGGTGGATTTTCTTATGGCGATTATTTGCGCTGTGGCTCTATGGCCGCTAATAGCCCGATCATGCGCGAAGTGGTGGCGCAAGCCAAAAAGGGCGCCGCCGTTCTGGGTATTTGTAATGGCTTTCAAGTGCTGACCGAGTGCGGCCTCCTGCCGGGCGTGTTAATGCAAAATAAAGGGCTGAACTTTGTTTGCCGCGATACCCGCCTCACCGTCACAAATAATAAAACCGCTTTCACCGCACAATATGACGCTGGTGAAGAAATCACCGTGCCGGTCGCGCACAATGAAGGTAATTATTTCGCCGATGATAACACGCTGAAACGTTTGCAAGACGAAGATCGCATCGCCTTTACCTATGCCGAGGGCGACAATCCCAATGGCGCGTGCCTCGATATTGCTGGTATTTGCGACCCGTCTGGCCGGATTGTGGGCATGATGCCGCATCCCGAACGACGCGCCGAAGCGGCGTTGGGTGGCGAAGACGGCAAACGAATGTTCTCAGGTATTGTGGAGGCATTATCGTGAGCCATATTAACGACACGGAAATCACCGACGCGGTCGTCGCCGAACATGGGCTAACGCCGGACGAGTATCAAATGGTTTGCGACCACATGGGCCGCACCCCCAATTATACCGAATTGGGCGTTTTCTCGGTCATGTGGTCTGAGCATTGCTCATATAAATCATCGCGTAAATGGCTGAAGAAGCTGCCGGTCGATGGGCCGCAAGTTATTCAAGGGCCTGGCGAGAATGCCGGTGTCATTGATATCGGCGATGGCTATGCGGCCGTATTCAAAATGGAAAGCCATAATCACCCTTCTTTTATCGAACCCTATCAGGGTGCAGCCACCGGTGTCGGCGGCATTATGCGGGATGTCTTCACAATGGGCGCGCGCCCGGTCGCCAATCTTAACGCGCTGCGCTTCGGCCATCCCGATCACCCCAAAACCCGCCACCTCGTGGCCGGTGTGGTGTCGGGCATTGGTGGTTACGGCAATTGCATTGGCGTGCCGACGGTTGGCGGCGAGATTAATTTCGACAAAAGCTACAATGGCAATATTCTTGTCAATGCCATGTGTGTCGGAGTGGCTCGCACCGATAAGATTTTCTATGCAGCCGCAACCGGCATCGGTTCGCCTGTTGTTTACGTCGGCTCCAAAACCGGCCGTGATGGCATTCACGGCGCGACAATGGCCTCGGCTGAATTTGACGATGCCTCAGAAGAAAAACGCCCGACCGTGCAGGTTGGTGACCCATTTACGGAAAAACTGCTACTGGAAGCGTGTCAGGAACTCATGGCGTCTGACGCGATTATCGGCATTCAAGATATGGGGGCCGCCGGTCTTACCTCATCTTCGGTTGAAATGGCCGATAAAGGCGGGGTCGGCATTTTGCTCGACCTAGATGAAGTACCGTGCCGCGAAACCCATATGACTGGTTACGAAATGCTGCTGTCGGAAAGCCAGGAGCGCATGTTGATGGTGCTGAAGCCGGGGCGCGAACCGGAAGCGGAAGCGATTTTCGCCCGTTGGGGGTTGGATTTTGCGGTGATTGGTGAGTTGACCGATACGGGTCGTATGGTCGTGACCCATGAGGGGCAGACCATTGCAGATATGCCGCTGGGGCCGCTGGCCGATGGCGCGCCGGAATATGACCGCCCGTATCAGGCAACACCAAAAGCCTCTGAATTCGATGCCGGCTTATTGAGCGGCGCGCCCGATATGGCCGCTGCGCTGGCAACACTAATGGCTTCATCCGAGATTGCCTCGCGCCGCTGGGTTTTTGAGCAATATGACTCAATGGTGATGGGCGACACGCTGGCCGGACCGGGTGGCGATGCCGCTCTGGTACGCGTGCACGGAACCCAAAAGGCATTGGCCATTTCCACCGATGTTACGCCGCGCTATTGCTTTGCCGACCCTATAGAAGGTGGCAAGCAAGCCGTTGCCGAATCCTATCGCAATATATGCGCAACCGGCGCTACACCTTTGGCGATTACCAATTGCCTCAATTTCGGCAATCCCGAACGCCCCGAAATTATGGGGCAATTTGTCGGCTGCTTGGAAGGCATGGGCGAGGCGGGCCGAGCGCTTAACTTCCCCGTCGTGTCAGGCAATGTATCACTTTACAATGAAACCAATGGCACCGGCATTTTCCCGACTCCGGCAATTGGCGGTGTGGGTTTGCTGAAACAACTTGATAAGGCGATCGGCAATCGTTTCACCGAAAACGGTTTGGAGATTTATCTTTTGGGCAACAGCAATGGCCATTTGGGCGCGTCGCTTTATCAGCGCGATGTGCTGGCCAATGACGAGGTGTTTGCGCCGCCGCCGGTAAACCTTGAAAGCGAAGCCGCGCACGGCGCATTGGTGCGCCGAGCCGTCGATAAAGGCCTCTTAAGCGCCGCACACGATATTTCTGATGGCGGGCTGGCAGTAGCACTTGCGGAAATGTGCATCGGCCATAATATCGGTGCAGAAATCATTGCTGAAGGTGATATCGGCTTTTGGTTCGGCGAAGATCAAGCGCGCTATGTGCTAGCCGTCACCGCCGATAAGGCGGCAGATTTGGAAGCATTGGCCGATGGCTTGCCACTCAGCAAAATCGGCATAACCACTGGCACAGAATTGAAATTCGGTGATACAGTCACCATATCAGTTGAGCAACTGCATGAACTGAATGAGGGCTGGTTTCCGGCCCTGATGCAAGGATAGAGGTCAACCATGCCGATGAGCGCCGGTGAACTGGAACACATGATACGCGTTGCCTTGCCCGACGCAGCGGTAGAAATCACCGATTTGCGCGGAGATGGCGACCATTATGCGGCGCGCGTCGTATCGGCATCTTTCAAAGGCAAAACCCGCGTGCAGCAACATAAAATGGTCTATGACGCAATCGATGGCGGCATGGGCGATGAATTACACGCATTGGCTTTGCAAACCGGCGTTCCGGACGACGCATAGTCAAAGAAGGAAAAGCAAATGAGCGATATAAACAACATTATTCAAGGCGAAATTGACAGCGCCGATGTGGTACTTTTCATGAAGGGCACACCAGTTTTCCCGCAATGCGGCTTTTCCGGCCAAGTGGTACAAATACTGTCGCATATCGGAGTTCCTTTTAAGGGCGTCAATGTGCTGGAAAACGGCAATTTGCGTGAAGGCATTAAAACCTTTTCCAATTGGCCGACCATTCCTCAGCTTTATGTGAAGGGTGAGTTTGTCGGCGGCTGCGATATAATCCGCGAGATGTTTGAGGAAGGCGAATTGCGCCCCTATTTCGACGAAAAAGGCATTGAAGCGGCCTGAATATTAACGATGCAAAAGAAAAGCCCGCCAATATTCGGCGGGCTTTTTTGTCGATATGAGTCAAAACTCAAAATCAAAAGTCTAATTGCGCGAGTAAAACTCGACCACCAGATTCGGTTCCATTTGAACCGGATAAGGAATATCGGCTAATTGCGGCACTTGCGACAGCGATGCCGACATTTTGCTATGATCGACTACCATATATTCCGGCACGTCGCGCTCTGCGCTCTGAATTGCTTCCAAAACAAAATTGAGGTTGCGTGATTTTTCACGCACCTCAACCACATCACCAATTTTCAAACGACGACTAGGAATATTACAACGGCGGCCATTGACCATCACATGACCATGATTAACGAATTGCCGTGCTGCGAAAACAGTTGCAACGAATTTGGCTCGATAGACTACTGCATCCAAGCGGCTTTCAAGCAAACCAACGAGATTTTCACTGGTGTCTCCCTTCACCCGAACAGCTTCTGCATAAATGCCCTTAAACTGCTTCTCAGAAATGTTGCCATAGTAGCCCTTCAGCTTCTGCTTGGCGCGCAATTGCGTGCCGAAATCTGACAATTTTCCTCGACGGCGCTGGCCATGTTGGCCAGGGCCGTAATCACGGCGATTGACCGGACTTTTCGGACGACCCCAAATGTTTTCGCCCATGCGACGATCAATTTTATACTTTGTCGAAAGGCGCTTGCTCATGCGGCGCTATCCTTACCTTAGCTCAAATAAAAAGCGCGAGATGTTTCCCGCGATTGGCGCGTAATATACGCATGGCACGCGCAATGTCAAACAGGATTTTCGTCCTTTTCTTGCGCTTTTTCCGATGCCGTCTCTGGGTCGGGCAAACCGCGCGAAATAGCCGCCACGCGCGGCTTTAATGCTTTGTCCCGCGCGCCACGCGGCCATCGCAGCAGCGCATTAACCATGCCGCGCAATGTCTGCACATCTTGCTCGGTCAGGGCGCTGCGATTGAAGATGTTTCTGATATTGCGCGCCATAGCGGGTTTTTTTTCGGTAGGCGCCAAAAATCCCGCTGCATCTAGTGCTGATTCTAAATGGGTAAACATCGCGTTTATTTCACCGCGTGTGGCTGGACGCGCATCATGCAGCTCGAGTTGCTCGCTGGGCGTCGCGTCGGCAGTTTGGAACCACTCATATCCCATCAACAACACGGCTTGTGCCAAATTGAGTGACGAAAAGTCCGGATTGAGCGGAACGGAACAAATCGCATCGGCCAGTGAAATGTCGTCATTATTAAGCCCGGTCCGCTCGCAGCCGAATAAAATGCCGCTTTGAGGATGACTTTCCGACTGCCGCGTCCGCATAGCCCTAGCCATTGCCGCCGGTGTCACCACCGGCTTCACCATATCGCGCTGGCGCGCTGTCGTTGCGACCAAATAACCTAAATCGGCCGTCGCCTCCCCGACCGTTTCAAACAGAAGATGGTTTTCAATCAACGCCTCAGCACCGGCTGAGGCTTTTATGGCGCGCTCCATTTGCCAACCCGGGCGCGGGCTGACCAAGCGCAAGTCGGTGAGGCCAAAATTGAGCATAGCGCGCGCCACCGTGCCGATATTTTCACCCAATTGGGCGCCAACAAGAATAATTGCCGGAGACAATGCGGTTTTTCTTTCCATCTCCGTGAAATAAGCCAAAGACGGGCTTTTATCAATGCGGGCATTTTGCTATATGACATGCAATTTGAGTGAGGGACGAAAATGTCGAAAATCAAAGTTGAGAATCCGATCGTTGAACTTGATGGTGATGAAATGACCCGCATCATCTGGCAGATGATTAAGGACAAGCTCATCAACCCTTACCTTGATATTGATTTGAAATATTACGATCTTGGCATTGAAGCGCGCGACGACACGAATGACCAAATCACCATCGATTCGGCGGAAGCCATTAAGGAAATCGGCGTTGGCGTAAAATGCGCGACTATAACGCCTGATGAAGCCCGCGTTGAGGAATTTGGCCTGAAGAAAATGTGGCGTTCGCCCAATGGCACTATTCGTAATATTTTGGGTGGTACGGTTTTCCGCGAGCCGATTATTTGCCGCAATGTGCCGCGCCTTGTGCCGGGCTGGACCGATCCGATTGTTATCGGTCGCCACGCCTATGGCGACCAATATCGTGCTACTGATTTTGTTGTGCCTGGAAAAGGCAAACTGACGCTTAAATGGGAAGCTGAGGATGGCAGCGAAGTTAAAGAATTTGACGTGTTCGACTTCCCCGGCGGTGGGGTTTCAATGGCCATGTATAATCTGGATAGCAGCATTCGCGACTTTGCTCGTGCATGCATGCTCTATGCCGTTGACCGCGGCTGGCCACTATACCTGTCAACAAAAAACACCATTATGAAAGCCTATGACGGGCGTTTTAAGGATTTATTTCAGGAAGTCTTTGATACCGAGTTTAAGGAAAAATTCAATAGTTTAGGCATCGATTATGAGCATCGGCTAATTGACGATATGGTAGCCGCCGCGCTGAAATGGAACGGAAAATTTGTCTGGGCCTGCAAAAATTATGACGGCGACGTGCAGTCCGATACGGTAGCGCAAGGCTTTGGCTCACTCGGCCTGATGACATCCGTGCTGTTGACGCCCGATGGCAAAACAATGGAAGCCGAAGCGGCACATGGTACGGTAACACGTCATTACCGCGCCCATCAGCGCGGTGAAGAGACCTCTACCAATTCCATTGCCTCCATTTTCGCGTGGACGCGCGGCCTCACCAAGCGCGCTGAATTGGATAAAAATGAAGCATTGGCCAATTTTTCAACGACGCTGGAAAAAACCTGCGTTAAAACTGTCGAGCGCGGTTCGATGACCAAAGATTTAGCTTTACTGGTCGGTGAAGGTCAAGAATGGCTGAGTACGGAGGGCTTCCTCGACAAGCTCAATGAAAATCTTGAAAAGGCGCTGTCGGCCTAAGCACTAGAGCAATTTCTCAATTGCCGCGATAGCTGCGTCGGCTGCGCCCGTATCGGGGCCGCCGGCTTGCGCCATATCGGAACGCCCGCCGCCTCCTTTGCCGCCTAGCGCTTCGGAACCGGCCTGCACGAGTTCAACCGCATTGAATTTATCCGTCAAATCATCGGTGACACCAACAGCAATACCCGCCTTGTCGCCATCAATGCCGACAAACACCACCACGCCACTGCCGATTTGCCTTTTGCCTTCATCAACAAGACCGCGCAATTGCTTGGCCGGTAGGCCTTGCAAACAGCGCGCCATAAATACTGTACCATTGACATCACGGCTGGCCGTTTCTTCGCCGCCGCTTTGACCCACCGGGCCGCTTGGCCCGGCAAGTGCCAATTGTTTTTTGGCCTCCGCCAATTGGCGGTCGAGGCTTTTGCGTTCCTCAACCAATTTAGCGACACGGGCCGGCAAGTCTTCGACGGCCACTTTCAATTCACTTGTCGCGGCATGCAGCAGATGCTCATGCGCTGAGATTTGTGCCAATGCGCCCTCGCCTGTAAGCGCTTCAATGCGCCGCACGCCGGAAGCGACCGCTCCTTCTTGCGAGATTTTTAACAATCCGATATCGCCGAGGCGGCTGACATGTGTGCCACCGCACAATTCAACCGAATAGGATGCAGTATCATCATCATTCTTCCCCAAGCCCATTGATAAAACGCGCACTTCGTCCCCGTATTTTTCACCAAACAGTGCCAGCGCGCCCGCTTCAATGGCTTCTTCTGGCGTCATCAACCGCGTCGCCACTTCTTCATTTTGGCGGATGATATTATTGACCAAGGCTTCCACTTCATCGATTTCATTGTCATTCATGGCGCGCGGATGAGAAAAATCGAAACGCAAATGATGCTCATTGACCAGCGAGCCTTTTTGCGTCACATGGTCGCCCAAAACGCGGCGCAGGGCCTCGTGCAGCAAATGCGTCGCCGAGTGATTGGCGCGAATGGCATCGCGACGATGGCCATCGATCTGCTGGTGCACCAAAGCACCCGTCTCAATATGACCTGCGCGCACCTTGCCACGCAGCAAATGCACGTCGCCGAGCATTTTTTGCGTATCGAAAATGTCAACCGTCAGCCCGTCCCCATCGGACACCAAACCCGTATCACCGACCTGGCCACCGCTTTCAGCGTAAAACGGGGTTTGATTGAGCATCAGGGCAATGTCGTCGCCCTTTTTAGCTTTGGCAACAGGCTTTCCGTCTTTGACAATGGCCAAAATTTGCCCTTCCGCGAAAGTCGATTGATAGCCGACAAATTCGCTGGCACCGTGCTCATTGCGTAAATCGAACCATACCGCTTCTGTTTCTTCTTGGCCCGAACCGCTCCAATTGGCACGGGCTTCGGCGCGTTGTTTTTCCATCGCCGCGTCAAAGCCGTGCGTATCGACTGCCAAGCCGCGCTCGCGCAGCGCGTCTTGCGTCAAATCAAGCGGAAAGCCGTAAGTGTCGTAAAGTTTGAAAGCAACCTCACCAGGTAATGTATCGCCCGATAATTTGCCGACCTCATCGTCGAGCAATTTCAACCCGCGGCTCAGCATATCGCGAAAGCGTTCTTCCTCATGACGTAACGTCTCGACAATCAACGCGTTTGCCCGCTCCAGTTCAGGATAGGCCGCCGCCATTTGCGTTTTCAGCGCCGGCACAAGCTGCCATAAAAGCGTTTCTTTCGCGCCCAGCATATGCGCGTGGCGCATGGCGCGGCGCATAATGCGGCGCAGTACATACCCGCGCCCCTCATTGGACGGCAGCACCCCATCGGCAATCAAAAAAGCTGAAGAGCGCAAATGATCGGCAATGACGCGGTGACTGATGGCATGCGCACCCCTTATGCCTTGGCCCGAATGGTCGGCCGATGCCTCAATCAAATGATAGAAAAGGTCGGTATCGTAATTATCATGCTTGCCCTGCAGCAAAGCGCTGATGCGCTCCAGCCCCATGCCGGTATCAATGCTGGGCTTGGGCAAGTCAATGCGCGTGCCGTCCGCCTGTTGCTCAAATTGCATGAAAACGAGGTTCCAAATCTCAATGAAGCGGTCACCATCTTCATCAGGGCTACCCGGCGGGCCACCGGCAATACCTTCGCCGTGGTCGAAGAAAATCTCCGAACACGGGCCACACGGGCCTGTATCGCCCATTGACCAAAAATTATCCGATGTGGTGATGCGGATGATTTTTTCTTCCGACAAACCAGCAATTTTGCCCCATAAATTAAACGCTTCATCATCTTCAGCATAGACCGTGACCAATAATTTATCGCTCGAAATCTGCAACTCTTTGGTCAGAAACTGCCATGCATAGTCAATCGCCTCTTCCTTAAAATAATCGCCAAAGGAAAAATTGCCGAGCATTTCGAAAAATGTGTGATGACGCGCGGTATAGCCGACATTGTCGAGATCATTATGCTTGCCACCGGCACGCACACATTTCTGCGAAGAGGTAGCACGCTGATAGGGTGGCACGTCTTGACCCGTAAAATAATTTTTGAACGGCACCATGCCCGCATTGGTAAACAAAAGCGTCGGATCATTAAGCGGCACAAGGGGGCTTGAGGCGACGACCTCATGCTCTCTTTCGCCGAAAAAGTCTAGAAATGCGCTGCGGATATCCGCCAAGCCGGTTGACATGTTTCTCTTGCTCCTACGTTGTTGTAACCGCTATGGGCCGCAGCGACAAGCATTAGCGGCGCTTCAAAGCGGCTCAAAACAGACATAAAATGCTGCGCACGAAAACCTCTATACCAGAAAAAAGGCCCGGCAAATGCCGAGCCTTTTCTGTCCGATAGGGTCGGAATTATCCAGCCGCTTCCTCAATGCTTGGTTCGTCGTCCTGACCTTCTGCCATGTGCGCTTCTTCCTGCGTCAAAGCCTCAACATCGATGAGCCCTGCATCGGCGCGGATTTTTTCTTCAATCTCCGCCGCAATATCAGGGTTTTCGATAAGGAATTTACGGGTATTTTCTTTGCCCTGTCCGATGCGCTGAGGCCCATAGCTGTACCAGCTACCTGATTTCTCAACCACATTTGCTTTAACACCGAGGTCAATCAATTCGCCCATTTTGGAAATACCTTCGCCATAGAGAATATCAAATTCGACGACGCGGAAAGGCGGCGCCACCTTGTTTTTCACTACTTTTACACGGGTCTGGTTTCCAATAACTTCATCGCGATCTTTGATCGCGCCGATACGTCGAATGTCCAAACGGCAAGACGAATAAAATTTCAGCGCATTACCGCCAGTCGTGGTCTCGGGCGAACCGAACATGACACCAATTTTCATACGAATTTGGTTGATGAAAATCACCATTGTATTTGAACGCGAGATTGAACCGGTAAGTTTTCTCAGCGCTTGGCTCATCAGACGCGCCTGCAGACCCGGCAGGCTGTCGCCCATATCGCCCTCCAATTCCGCTCGCGGGGTCAATGCTGCCACCGAGTCAATAACCAGCACATCAACCGCGCCTGAGCGCACCAGCGTGTCGGCAATTTCCAAGGCCTGTTCACCATTATCGGGTTGTGATATCAGCAATTCCTCAATATTAACGCCCAGCTTATTGGCATAGGCCGGATCGAGCGCATGCTCGGCATCGATAAAGCCGCAAATGCCTCCGGTTTTTTGCGCTTCGGCCACCGTGTGCAACGCCAGCGTCGTTTTGCCCGAACTTTCTGGCCCGTAAATTTCAATAATCCGGCCTTTTGGCAGTCCACCAATGCCCAGCGCAACATCCAGGCCCAGCGAACCGGTTGAGATGGCTTCAATTTCCACCACATTTTCAGGATCACCCAGTTTCATCACCGAGCCTTTACCGTAATTTTTTTCAATTTGAGAAAGGGCTGCTTCCAGCGCCTTTTTCTTCTCTTCACTCTTTTCCATGAGGTTCACCACTTCAGCCATAATGTCTCATCCGTTATTTCATAGCTCGTCACAGCGAGCAATACGACATTATGTTCTCATTTTGTTCTATTTGTCCAGAACAATTTTACGTTGTTGTTTTTATTGAAATTTATGGGATTTCAGCAGTGTGAATAAGTGCCGAAACAGAGCAAACACCGAAGGTTTGAAGAATCAGTCGTCGCGATAAACGCGCTCGCGTTTCTCATGTCGCTCTTGCGCTTCCAGCCCTAAGGTGGCGATGGGCCTCGCATCGAGCCGTTTTAGGCTGATCGGCTCGCCGGTTTCTTCGCAATAGCCATAAGTTTTATCTTCAATGCGGCGCAACGCCGAATCGATTTTGTTAATCAGCTTACGATGGCGGTCGCGTGTGCGTAATTCTAGTTGTTTTTCAGCTTCTGAATTAGCGCGGTCAATATCGTCAGGGTGCTGTACGCTTTCATTCTGAAGCCCAATAACGGTTTCCTTGGTGCCTTTAATGATATCATCTTTCCAATCGACCAACTTGCGGCGAAAATACTCGCGCTGCTTGGCATTCATGAAGGGTTCATCATCGCTTGGCACATAGTTTTTAGGAATTCGCGTCGCCATGTAAGCCTCTTAACAGTCTCTTATACATGCCCTGCAAGTCAGCAAGCGCTTTGTCTATATTCAATCTGAGGCCTAAAATCAAGCATCGATAAAGCCTTTAATAGCAGCAATATGGGGTTGCGCCGCTTTGCCCTTGCCCTTAATCTCTGCCGCCATATGTGTCACTTGATAAAGTTGATCTGCCGTCAAACCGAAAATGGAAAGAGTTATGACCGAAAAATTTCAGGGTACAGAGAATTATATTGCAACGGAAGATTTGCGCATCGCGGTGAATGCCGCGTTAACGTTAGAGCGTCCGTTGCTGATAAAGGGTGAGCCAGGCACCGGAAAAACTGTGCTAGCAGAGGAAGTTTCTAGAGCCTTGGATATGGAGCTAATCACCTGGCATATTAAATCGACCACCAAAGCACAGCAAGGCTTGTATGAATATGACGCAATCACCCGCCTGCGCGATAGTCAGCTCGGCGATGAGCGTGTGAAACAAGTCAAAAACTACATTAACAAGGGCAAGCTTTGGGAGGCCTTTGAGCAAGACAAGCGCGTGGTGCTATTGATTGACGAAATTGACAAGGCAGATATCGAATTCCCCAATGACTTGCTGCAAGAACTCGACCGAATGGAATTTTATGTCTATGAGACGGGCGAAACGATTAAAGCGGCGCAACGGCCCTTGGTCATTATAACCTCGAATAATGAAAAAGAGTTGCCAGACGCGTTTCTGCGCCGCTGCTTCTTTCATTATATTTCTTTCCCTGATGCCGACACGATGAGCCAAATCATCAATGTGCATTATCCTGACATCAAAGACCGCCTAGTAAAGCAAGCACTGAGCTCTTTTTACGAAGTGCGCGATGTGCCAGGCCTAAAGAAAAAACCGTCAACCTCTGAATTGTTAGATTGGCTAAAACTGCTTATGAACGAAGATATTGACCCTGAGACGCTGCGCGAGCAGGATGCAGGTAAGATGATTCCGCCGCTGCATGGCGCGCTAATAAAGAACGAGCAAGATGTGCATTTGTTTGAGCGACTTGCTTTTTTAGCGCGTCGCGAGCGCAATTAGTGCGGTTGAACGGGAGCGAACCATATGTTCGTAAATTTTTTCCATGAGTTGAAGTCGGCCAATGTGCCAGTTTCCTTGCGCGAATATCTCTCGCTCTTAGAAGCACTCGATCTCCAAGTCATCGACAATAATGTCGAGGATTTTTACTATTTGTCAAAATCTGCATTGGTGAAAGACGAACGCAACCTCGACAAATTTGACCAAGTATTTGGTCATGTATTTAAGGGGCTGGAAAGCCTGGGCGAAGGCGATATCGCTGAAATTCCGGAAGACTGGCTGCAAACGCTGACTGAAAAATTTCTGACCGAAGAGGAAAAGGCAGAGATCGAGAAACTTGGCGGCTGGGACAAAATCATGGAGGAGCTGAAAAAGCGCCTCGAGGAGCAAGAAGGCCGCCACGAAGGTGGCAATAAATGGATCGGTACGGGCGGCACCTCGCCTTTCGGCTCCGATGGTTACAACCCAGAAGGCGTGCGCATCGGCCAAGAAAAAAATAAAAACTTCAAAGCTGTTAAAGTTTGGGACAAGCGCGAATATAAAAATCTCGACGACTCGGTAGAGCTTGGTACACGCAACATTAAAGTCGCGTTGCGCCGCTTGCGCCAATTTGCGCGCGATGGCGAAGCCGATATGCTAGACCTTGAAGACACAATTAAATCGACTGCCAATACTGGATATCTCGATATTAAGCTGATTGCTGAGCGCCGCAATAAAGTGAAAGTGCTGGTTTTTTTTGATATTGGCGGCTCTATGGATCCGCATATTCGCCTGTGTGAAGAATTGTTTTCCGCAGCGCGTAGCGAGTTTAAAAATATGGAATATTTCTATTTCCATAATTGCCTGTATGAAGGCGTATGGAAAGACAATATGCGCCGCCATACAGAGAAGATGAACACATGGGATGTGCTGCATACATATGGAAGTGATTACAAAGTGATTTTTGTCGGCGATGCTAGCATGAGCCCCTACGAGGTCACATATGAGGGCGGCAGCGTGGAACATTGGAACGAAGAGCCGGGTGCACTTTGGCTAAAACGAGTAACGGACATATATGAAAATTGTGTCTGGCTGAATCCGCTGGGAGAACGCTATTGGGAACATACGGCAAGCTTGCAAATCATCAAGCAGCTTTTCAGCGACCGCATGTATCCGCTTACCCTCGAAGGATTAGACAACGCAATGCGAGAGCTTAGTAGAGGCTGATTACTGGTCGTTGCCAACCATTGAGGCGTTTAACCTCCCGAGATGTCCATTATGACGCTGCTCAGCGCCACATAGTCACTCAAGTCAAAGACGCGGTAAACTTTTGAATTCGTTCACACGCCTCGACTAGATTCTCATCGGATGTAGCGTAACTAATTCTGAAAAAGGGCGACAGGCCGAAAGCCTCGCCATGCACCACGGCCACGCCTTCCGCTTCCAGCAGCGCCTTGGCGAAAGCTTCATCGCCATCAATTACCGTGCCATCCGGCGCAGTTTTACTAATGCAACCGGCGCAGCTTGGATAGACGTAAAATGCCCCTTCCGGCTTGATACACTCGATGCCTTCTGCTTCGTTCAGCATTCTCACCACCAAATCGCGGCGGCGTTTGAAATGCGTATTGTGCTCGGCAATAAATGCTTGCGGCCCGGTCAAGGCTTCAAGCGCCGCCCATTGGCTGATGCTGGTCGGATTGGAGGTCGACTGTGACTGAATTTTGGTCATCGCCTTAATCAATTCTTGGGGGCCCGCGCAATAGCCAATCCGCCAACCTGTCATGCAATAGGCTTTCGACACACCATTCATGGTCAGCGTGCGCTCATAAAGCTGGGGCTCAACTTGCGCTGGTGTCGCAAAGACAAAATTATCATAGACCAAATGCTCATACATATCGTCGGTCAAAATCCACACGTGCGGATGCTTCAGCAAAACATCGGTCAGTTTTTTTAATTCTTCGGCAGAATAAGCCGCGCCCGACGGGTTGGAGGGCGAGTTGAAAATAAACCATTTGGTTTTCGGGGTGATCGCCGCCTCAAGGTCTTCAGGCTGCAATTTGAACCCGTCTTCAGCGCAAGTTTCTAACGCAACAGGCTTGCCTCCGGCCAGATTAACAATATCGGGGTAGCTGACCCAATAGGGTGCGGGGATGACCACCTCATCGCCTGGATTCAGCGTCGCCATCATCGCATCATAAATAACAGGCTTCCCGCCCGGCGCGACAAACACCTGTGCCGGTTCGTAAATAAGATTATTATCGCGCCTGAATTTGTTACAAATCGCCTGCTTCAGCTCGTCAATACCGGTCACGGCGGTATATTTTGTCTCACCGCGTGCGATCGCGTCGACCGCCGCTTTTTTGATGTTTTCCGGCGTATCGAAATCCGGCTCGCCAGCGCCAAGACCGATAACATCTCTTCCCGCGGCCCGCAATTGACGCGCCATATCGGTCACCGCCATAGTGG
>PBLK01000006.1 GCA_002721725.1 Rhodobiaceae bacterium | reverse complement strand
GTTCATCACCATCCCAACGCCCGCCAAGTGACTTACATTCGTCCTTTTCTTGAAACGGACATTTGAGGTAAACGCGATCTTTGGACAAATTTGTTCTCCCGATTTATGGGCAGCGGTGGTTGTTATGAAAGCCCCACACCACTTAGCGCTTCGTGGAAATAATAAAATAGGCCATAGACTACTAAACCGCCCACGATAGCCACTATGTCGCGGTAGATAGGTTGTATTTCGGCCGCCTTCGGCTGTAGGGATAACCGCCTATAAATCGCATAGCCGCCAAAAGTAATGAAGATGATGGTCGATGACAAATCGCCATTGGCCAGTAAATGAAGAAACGACCACAGCGCAATACCAGTTAGCATGGGGTGTTTGATATAGCGTCCTATATTGCTAGGCACATTGCCAGCAACAAGTAATATAGCGGCGACGGGCATCAGATAATTGGTCAACTGATGAGATGCGGGTAGCGGAAACCAAAGCTGCTGATAGGCGGTTTGCTGATAGCCCAGGACAATCATGAATAGGCTAATGGTTGATGCAACGGTAACGACCCCCATATAAGCATGGTGCCCGCCGATGGCCTCGATCCTTTCCCGATAGCCGAATGCGGCAATCAGATGGCTCAAGATGAATAAAATACTGCCCAAAATTAACAAGGCCATAAAATCCCTCCCCGAGATCAAACCCGAATCTCCAACTTCAATAATATGGTAACCCATTATGGGCCTAGGTCTATTTTTTTGAAACTCCGAATTCTTCTGTTTTCCGCTTTTTGATAAAATTTACGCCAAAAAATAATAGGTCGCTAAAGCGATATTTTTTGCTAGGGTCTAAGTGCAAGATGCTTTTTGTCTTGCTGTTTTTTTGATTTATGGAGGGATAATTCATGGACGCACAAATGATGGAATTACAAGGGCTGTCAGTTTTTGGCACTTTTAGTATCGCGTTTGCGCTGCGCAGTATTGGCAGTATTTTGGCCATATGGCTCGCTTTGCGAATTGCTAATAATATTCGTAACGCTGAAGACAACAATATTGTCGCTAAAATTCTTGGCACTGGTTTTGGCGTTTTGACGGTGATGTTCGCTTATTATTGGCAGACTGCATATTGGAGCTTGCGTGCCAATACGGCGAACAACTTTAAGGCAATGGGCGAAAATGCAGAGCTCAGCGCAGGTGTTCAGCAATTTGTAAACAACTTCGCTTCCGTTGAACCAGTAACGGCACCAGGCATGATCGTTATCCTTTTTGACCTGATTGTCCTAGCAATGATTTTGGCAACGATCTGGATGCCAAAAAAATAACGACATGGGTTCACCATATTGGGGGGGCTAATTTGCTCCCCCAAAAAATATCTGAAAAAAGATATTTCGAAGCGCGGAAAAACCAGACGCTAATAGTTACTTAACCGTTGAGGCGCACCTGAAGCGCTGATAAACGAGCATTCTTGCTTAGGAAATTTGCGTGGAATTATCGAAAACAACACTGTCCGTTTACGGTCTGTTAGGCTTACCGCTGGCCTTGGTTGGCTATCCGATAGCCATTTGGTTACCTGCCTTTTATGCCGGAGAAATCGGGGTCTCGCTTGCCGCCGTCGCCACCATGTTATTGGTCGCAAAATTATCTGATGTCGTCACCGACCCGCTGGTTGGCGCGGTTTCCGACCGTTTGCGCTCACCTATGGGACGCCGCCGCCCACTTATATTAATTGGTGTGCCCGTTCTGTGCGGTTCTATTTGGTTGCTCTTTGTGCCAATGGAAGGTGCGGATTCTGTCTATCTGTTACTGGCCATTGCTGGCATGTATGTGGGCACGACCTTGGTCGGCTTGCCATATGGCGCATGGGGAGCGGAGTTATCGCCCGACTATCACCAACGCGCGCGGGTTACGGCGTGGCGTGAGCAATTCACTCTTGTCGGCTTGCTAGTGGCCGCATTTATTCCGTTTCTGGTTGAGCAATATGGCGAAGGCGATACTCCATCCATCATGCGCGGCATGGCGCTGGCCATATGCATCACGACCCCAATAGCGGTCATTCTTCTGTGCCTGTTTGTGCCGGAAACACCTCCAAGCAAGTCTTCTAACGAAACCAAAGCTTCTTTCATGGACGGGTTAAAAAAAGTTTGGGCTAATAAGCCGATGCGCATGGTTGTCGGGCTTCTGCTTATTGTTACATTGGCTGAGGCCTTTCGTAATGCGCTGTCGTTATTCTTTATGAAGTCGGTGATACAGGCTGAAGGTGTTGGCACGCTCTATTTTATTTACTTCGTCGCCGGCTTAGCTGCTGTGCCAGGCTGGTTATGGCTGGGTCGGAAAATCGGTAAGCATATTGCCTTTGCCGGCACACTAATTACCGTCGCCATCATTTCTGCCGTTAATATATTTTTTACGTCAGATGATTACTGGCTGTTTGTCATTTTGTTCATCTTCAAGGGCGCATGTTTTGGTGGCTTGCAATTTTTGCCGTTGGCCATTTTGGCTGATGTGATTGATGTAGAAACGGCGGAGACCGGCAAAGCGCGAGCTGGGGCTTATATTGCTTTCGCTAGCATGACGGCCAAAATCTCGACTGCACTCGGAACGTTCTTGGCCATTCGAGCGCTATCTTTTACCAATTTTGATGCCAAATTACTTTCTGAAAATGCCTTTGACGACTTGTTCGTGCTTCGTGTTCTTTATGCCATTGCTCCGGCCATATTTTTCATTGGCGCCATCATTATCGCTTTACGATTTCCGCTGACGGCGAAAGTGCACGCTGAATTACAGGCGCGCATTAAATCGGCGCGAAACGCCTGAAGCCCGATTTGCCGGTCAAATCAATCGTTATAGAAAATCTAGAGAAAGCAAAGGACTAAAACGATGTTGGTGCATAAGACGGTTAGGAACGGCTCTAAGCCTTAATTTTTTGTCAGACGTCCCTGGTTTTCTGCCAAGCCCCACGAAAAGCAATAATACTCAGACACCATCTGGCCAGACAAGTTTTCCAAAAATCGTTCATGGGTGCCCTCAGCCATTTTGTCGCAAGTCTCAAGATTGACCCGCTCGTTCTTCTTCTGCGTAATTAGCTTTTGCGAGAGAGTTGTGCAATGAAACAGTCAGACGACAGAAAAGACAAAAACCAAAAGCCGCCCCAACCGGAAGGCGAGGGCGGCAAGATTGTTTCATTCAGAAAGCCGAAAAAAAACCCGGCGTTTGATGTTGACTGGTTTTACGAAGAAGAAGAATTTTTCGCCGACCACATGGATGAGTATGATTGGTAGTTATACCAGTGCAACGGCCATTGAACCAAGGCAGTACACCGATCCGAGCCAAATGAATGTGCGGATATACGACACGCCAATCAAATAGGTNAANAAATATGCAANGCGTAGGCCCAGCCAGATGGTGGCAGTTTCTGCGACGGATGTGTCGGTACCAATGGCCANAACAGCTAGAGGCAGGAACACTAATAANCTCTCCTGAATATTAACTGCAGCGCGGTCGGCTCGTCTAACGATAGTTGATTTCTCAACAGTTNCGTCGCGCACGCCAAACAAAGATGCGGCGTCTATCTCGCCGCGTGCAACGGCGATGAGATTTGGCAGCAGCAATTGCAAAAGATAAAATGCTAATGTGGCTAAAACAACTTCGGTCATATGTCCCCCCTTTTTTGGACGAATCGAGTAAGCCCGTTTATCCTAAGAACATTATTTTGACGCGTCACGCGCCTTTTTAGCGCGAACACGCGCAAAATAGCAATGAGGCCGGTAATGAGCGAAACGGCAAACGAGCAAACACAAGAGCAAGGTGTCGAAAACCTCACCCCCGAAGCTTATGAGGCGATAAGCGGGCTGGTGCGTGCCAATGCGCGCAGGGGCTTGCTGAGCGAGCTCGAAGGCCGTCACGAAGCTGACATTGCCGAGATAATCGCCGTTCTTGCCCCCGATTTACGCACAGGCTTTCTAAAACTGGTCGGCGATGCACTGGATCCCGAAGTGTTTGCCGAGCTTGATGATGCGGTGCGCGATGATGTGCTCGAAATCGTTGATACCGACACGCTGGTCAATACGGTGCAACAGCTCGACAGCGATGACGCCGTTTTCGTGCTCGAAGACATGGCCGATGAAGAGCGCCAAGAGGTGCTTGAACAAATTCCGCAAACCGAACGCATGGTACTGGAGCGCTCGCTTGATTTTCCTGAGGACAGCGCCGGTCGGCTTATGCAATCGGAGGTTATTTCCGTTCCGCCTTTCTGGACGGTCGGGCAAACCATTGATTATTTGCGCGAAACGGCAGACTTGCCTGACGATTTTCTGGAAATTTACATCATCGATCCGACGCACAAGCCGATTGGCGTGGTGCATTTGGCAGAAGTTCTCCGCGCGCAACGGCTAAGCGCGATGGAAAGCCTGCTGCATGAAGATTTCTACACTATCCAGGCTGAAACCGACCGAGAGGAAGTGGCACTTTTGTTTGAACGTTATAATTTGGTTACCGCACCAGTTATCGATGAAAACCAGCGCTTGATTGGCGTAATTACGGCTGATGATGTGTTTGAGGTGATTGCCGATGAAGCCGGCGAAGATATTTTGCGCCTCGGTGGTGTCGGTGACGAGGCGGTTACCGATACGGTGTTTGAAACCGCTCGAGGCCGCGTGTCATGGCTGTTCCTCAACCTGTTGACGGCGATTTCGGCTTCGCTGGTCATCGGCCTATTCGACGCGTCAATCGAGAAAATGGTTGCATTAGCCGTATTGATGCCGATTGTGGCCTCGATGGGCGGCAATGCCGGCACGCAAACGCTGACCATTACCGTGCGCGCATTGGCAACACAGGAATTACTGCCGGTAAATACGAGGCGCTTGATTTTCCGTGAATTGGGTGTCGGTTTTTTAAATGGCTTTGTCTTTGCCATTATTGCTGGGTTTGTTGGTGCTTTCTGGTTCGATGATGGGGCGCTGGGTTTGGTATTGGCGGCGGCAATGGTTGCCAATCTAGTGGTCGCCGCAATGGCCGGTATTCTTATTCCAATTGGGCTTTACCGAATGAACATTGACCCCGCATTGGCCTCTAGCGTCTTCGTGACGACGATTACCGATGTTATTGGATTCTTTGCCTTTCTCGGTTTTGCCACCATTTTTCTGCTTTAATGCCATAGGACGTGTTTTCGCGCTCATTCTCTGTTATAGGAAGCGAATGAAGCTTTTATTTCTTTTCGCATCAACACTTCTGGCGACGACATCTCCGGCAATTACTGAATGGCGCGAGGGCACGCGTTTGCCTACTGCCGTGCCTCATGCTGTAGCGGCAGAAATGGACGGCAAGCTCTATGTGATGAGCGGCAAAGTCGGGCAAGGCTTGCGCAATTTTTTCGAGCAATATGACTTGCAAAATGATGGCTGGCGACCTCTGACCCCGTTGCCTGTAAATATTTCGCAATATGCCATTGCAGCCGGTACAGGAAGAGTTTTTGTGACGGGTGGTCGTGAAAACAACACAGCGCGGTTGTCTGCCGACTTTTGGATTTATGCGCCTGATACGGCGGTTTGGCTGGAACTGGGATCGCTGCCCTCCGCGCGCGCTGACCATGCCAGCTATTTTGACGGCAACCGCTTGTTTATTTTTGGCGGCATTGGCCGCGATGCAGCCGTGGTGCAAAGCTTCAGCCCGACAACCGGTAAATGGTCAAATTGGAAAAACCGCATGCCGGTTCCCGTTTCTGCCGCAGCCTTCGCTCGTAGCGGCGATGAGCTGATTTTTGCAGGCGGTATTGATGAGCGCGGCAGGTCGGTTAGGGCAGTCCAGGCCTTTCATCTAGAAAAAGGCACATGGCGGCAATTGCCCGCCTTGCCGCTGGCCGCCAGTGGCGGCGCATTGGCGGTGATAGATGGAAGCTTGCATTTCGCCGGTGGTTTCAGTCCGGCCAAGAGCCAAGTGCTTGAGAGCCATAATAAGCTGGTCGGACAGCGTTGGCAGCGTCAAGGCGCGTTGCCGGGCGGCGGCCGCCACCGCATGGCTTATTTTGGCAATGATAGTGGCTTTGTGCTGATTGGCGGGGCCATTGGCGGCGGCTTTTATGCCTTGTTCACAGCTTCTGACCGCGTGAGCATTTTCACCCCCTAGTCGAGGCAAGATTTCGGCCTAAAATCATGCGTATGGCCATTCATCTTGTAAAGCTATGCGTTGGGGCGGCGGATATTTCCGATTTGGTAAACTGGCAAAATCATTTGCAGAAAACCTATAAGCGGGTGTTTCACACCACACGCATGGTGCCAAAGCGGCAAGCCGATTTGCTGGAAGGTGGGTCGATTTACTGGGTTATCAAACGGCAAATTCGGGTACGCCAGCAAATAACGGATATTGAAGAATTCGTTGACGGGCAGGGCATTCGGCGCTGCCATTTGCACCTCAATCCTGAATTGGTGCATACACGGCTGCAAGCGCGCCGACCGTTTCAAGGCTGGCGCTATTTAACGCCGCAAGACGCTCCTATTGATGCGCCAAGTAATATTGAAGTGGACGATGATATGCCCGAAGAGATGCGCGACGAACTCATCGAAATGGGGTTGCTTTAGCGCGCTGCCATATTGTCGAGCAGGCGCACCTCACCCAGCCGCGCGACAATCAGCGCGCGCCGTGATGTCGTCGCCGCCGTCGGCACGGCCAGCGTTTCGGCATCGCGGATGGTGGCATAATCTACTGACGTAAAACCGGCTTGCAATAATAAGTCATACGCCTGAGCTTCCGCCGCTTCGCGATCATCTTGGCTTTCTGCCTTACTTTCCGCCAATGCTTTCAAAATGCCGTTTAGCTTAGCTGCAATCGGGCGATGCGCGTCGGTCAAATAGACATTGCGCGATGACATGGCCAGCCCGTCAGCTTCGCGAATAATCGGGGCCGAGAGAATTTCCACCGGCAGGTCGAGGTCGCGCACCATGCGGCGGATAACCAATAATTGCTGATAGTCTTTTTCGCCGAAAATAGCGACATCTGTCTGGCTTTGGCTCAATAGTTTATTGACGATTAGCGCCACACCGCCGAAGAAATGCGGACGATTATCGGTTTCCAAACCTAAAGCGGGGCCATCAAGCGTGATGGCTGTGGTGAAGCCGTCGGGATACATTTCTGACACTACCGGCGCGAACACACAATCGGCTTTGGTCGCCTGCAATGCCGCCAAATCCGCCGCTTCATCGCGCGGATAAGTTCCGAGGTCTTCATGCGCCGAAAATTGCGCCGGATTGACGAAAATAGAGGTGATGATGCGATCGCAATGGGGCGCGATTTCATTGACTAGCGACAAATGTCCGGCATGCAGCGCGCCCATTGTCGGCACAAGGCCGACGCGCAGGCCATCAGCCTTCCAAGTGGCGACCTGCGCGCGCATATCGGCAATGGTGCGGTAAATGGGTAGGGCCATTAGGGAATCTCGCTGCCGCCCTTGCTGTCATCGACCAGATAGGCAGCGGAAATACCGCCATCGGCGCGATAAATGCCGCCGGTTTGCCAACCCGCCTCATCGGACAGTAAAAAGCACACAAGCGCGGCAATTTCTTCAGGGCGGCCCAAGCGGCCCATAGGAATATGTTTGCGTCGTGCCTGCCATTTTTCATCGCTGTCAAAATAGCGCGCCGTGCGCTCGGTCAGCACGGGTCCGGGGGCAACGCAATTGGCGCGAATATTGTCCCGCGCATGGGCAATGGCAATTTCGCGTGTCATCGCCTCCAATCCCCCCTTGCTGGTGGTATAGGCAATTTGCGGCACGGCAGAAGCGCTGTGCGCTACCACTGACGACATGGTGACAAGGCTGCCGCTTTGCTGCGTCAGCAAATGCGGCAAGGCATGTTTGTAGACAAGAAACGCACCGGTCAGATTGACGGCCAGCGTGTCTTGCCAGCTTTTGAGTGGCGTATCGGCAGGCATGGCATCTTCATCGGCCAGCATGGCGGCATTGTTGACCACACCATCAAGGCCGCCCAATTCGCTGATTGTTTGTTCGACCATCGCTTGCACAGCTTTCTCATCGGTTATATTTGCCGCTAGGGCGATGCTGTTGGTGCTGTCGGGCAGCGCCGCTTTAGCACGTTCCGCCAATTCCAGCGTTTTCTCGCACAAAGCAAGATGGGCGCCTTCGGTCAGTGATTTTTCCGCAATGGCACGGCCCAGCCCGCCATTGGCTCCGGTCAGTAGAATTTTTTTCCCTGATAAACGCATTTCCAAACCTTTCGAGCAACAAACTCAGATTGCAGCCCTTCTCAGGAATCGGGTTTATAATCAAAAGCATCAAAAATGAAGGAAAAGTTTTGGACGACACCGGCCAAAATGAAGCACCCAAACAAACCGGCATGGCACCGCAGGCCGGCCCGTTTGTTATTGTTGTTGGCAACGAGAAGGGCGGGGCGGGCAAAACCACCGTTTCTATGCACTTGATTACCGCGCTTTTGATCGCCGGTAAACGGGTCGGGGCGATTGATTTGGATATTCGTCAGCGCAGCTTGAGTAATTATATAGAGCATCGCCGCCGCTGGGTCGGGCGACGGGAGATTGCCATGCCCGAGCAAATCGAGCTGAAAGCACCGACCGGGCCGAGCATCATCGAACGGCAAAAAGAAGAGGCGAATGCTTTTGTCAATGCGCTGGGACAGCTCCGTACGCGCAATGATTTTGTCGTCATTGATTGCCCGGGTGCGGACAGCTATTTCGCCCGTCTTGGCCATGCTGCCGCTGATATGTTGATTACACCGATGAATGAGAGTTTCGTTGATTTTGACTTACTGGCCAAAGTTGACCCTGAAACGCTGACCATTGAAGCGCCGAGCATTTATGCTGAGAAAGTTTGGTCGTGCCGCAAGGCGCGTGCGCAAGCCGATGGCGGGTCGATTGATTGGGTGGTTTTGCGCAATCGCACCAGCCATATTCACGCCAAAAACCGCCAGCGTTTGGAAGAAGCACTCGATGAATTGTCAAAGCGCCTGGGTTTTCGCCAAGTGCCCGGTTTTTCAGAGCGCGTGGTTTATCGCGAAATGTTCCCCGCCGGATTGACCTTGCTCGATTTAACCGAAGATGAAACTGGCCCGGGACTGACCATGAGCCATGTCGCGGCGCGTGCCGAATTGACTGCATTGCTGGCTGCCTTGCAATTGCCGGGCCTGTCTGTTGCAGCCGTTAAAACGGAAGAAGTGAGCGTTTGATGGGCTTCCTGGGGCTTGGTATTGTTTTGCTGCTGGTCGGCATATTGCTGATTACGCTGGTGACGCGCATGACGGCGCGCAATCTCAAACTGACGCTGTTGGCCTTTATTTTCATTATTGCGGCAACGGCAGTGATAATCTTCGCCATCGCCGGTCGCTATGGGCTGGCCGCACCGGCCGGTGCTCTGGCGCTATGGGGTATGCGCGCCTATTTGCTGGCACGGCAAATTAGGGCCACTGCCGCCCGGCCTGAGCAACCAAGCAAACAGGCCATGTCGCGCGCCGAGGCGCTGGATATTTTGGGGCTTGAAGAAGGCGCAAGCGAATATGAGATTGAAGCGGCCTATAAAGCGCTTATTGTTAAAAACCATCCCGATCAGGGGGGCACGGATTGGCTGGCGGCGCGTCTTAACGAGGCGCGCGATATTCTTCTAGGCGATTAGGCCCAATAATTAAGGGCCGATGGGCAGACAATTGGGCGTGACATCGCGCAGCTTGTCGCACAACTCAAAAGCTTGCGGCTCAGACAGATTGGCGAAGCGGGCGCGATAAATCCGTTTGCCGTTTTTCTCAATCGGCTCAGTGCTTTCCTCCGCCATTTCAAGATGCGTGCCCAAAACACGGCGTACCCGTTGCAATTGGCTGAGCGCGTGATTGGAAGCGGCAAAGGCGCCGACCTGGATCTTCCAGCTTTGCGTGCTGTCGGTTTGCCCCGATTTGGCGGTGAGGGCAGAAGCGGGGCGATTGAGCCAAGCGGCAGCGCGCTTGCGTTGGGCTGCGCTCAATGTGGCCTCAGCTATGGCTTTAGCGCGCGGTAGGCTGCGCTCGGCCAATGCAGCAACGTGGCGGTCGCGCGATTGCGGTGAATCGCTGCCCAAGACAACGACAATCACCCGCCTACCGTTGCGCTGTACGGCGGTCGCCAAATTATAGCCGGAAGCACGGATATAGCCGGTCTTCATGCCCATGGCGCCATAGAGGCGATTGAGCAGCCTGTTGTGGCTGATATAGGTTTTGCCGTCATAGTCAAACTCGCGCAGCCGCCAGACGGTCACAAAATGCGGAAAGCGTTCAAGCAGCAAAGCCGCCAATCGCGCCATATCGCGCGCCGTAGTTTGTTGGCGCCAGTGATACAGCCCCGAGGCATTGGTGAAGTGCGTATCGTAAAGACCCAATTGGCGCGCCTTGCCGGTCATACGGCGGGCGAATTTGGCTTCTGAACCAGCAATATGTTCCGCCACCGCATAGGCAACATCATTGGCCGATTTGACAATCAGAGCATGCATGGCATCGCGGGCGTCAATGCTTGAGCGATAGCGCAAGCCTAGTTTGCTCGGTGGTTGCTTTGCCGCTTTGTGCGATACGCGAATTTTCGTGTCCGGTTTCATGCGACCCTGTTCGATTTCCTCAAGCATCATATAGAGGGTCATCATTTTGGCGAGACTTGCGGGATAGCGCTGTTGGCTCGCGCGATATTGATGCAAGGTGCGCCCCGTTGTCGCGTCAATGACGATGGAAGAAAACTGCGCTGCGTGGGCTGCGCCGATAATAGTCCACGTAAAACAGAGACTTAATAACCCTATCGCAAGTTTTAATCGAAACACGGAATCGCTCCTCAAGACGCATTTTAACAAGCGAGAGTTGCTTTGGGAACGCAGCCGCTTAGTTTAACAGTAGGTGTTGTTTCTCTTGATGCTTCTGGTTCTGGCAAGGTAACATTGCAAGATGATGATTCCTAATGAATACAAAATAAGCATGCAGGATAAGAAATCCGGCGGCGATGATGATGGTGGCACCGGCACTGTAACGCTGACGCGCACCAAAACGCAAAAGCCCGCCATGTATAAGGTCTTGCTGCTGAATGATGATTACACGCCTATGGAGTTTGTGATTTACGTTTTACAGAGGTTTTTTTCCAAGAGTGCGGAAGATGCAACCAAAATCATGTTGCATGTGCATCAGAATGGCGTCGGTATTTGTGGTGTATTCACGTATGAAGTAGCGGAAACAAAAGTAACTCAGGTAATGGATATGGCACGGCAGCACGACCATCCGCTGCAATGCACAATGGAAAAAGATTGATCGGATATTAAGGAGCTAAACGTGCCTGCATTTTCAAAAGAACTTGAGCAAGGACTGCACCGCGCACTGGTGCTGGCCAATGACCGCAGCCATGAATATTCGACTTTAGAGCATTTGCTTTTGGCGCTAACCGAAGATGTCGATGCCATTGCCGTAATGGAAGCATGCGGTGTTGATATTGGCGTTCTGCAAAACAATCTGACCAATTATATCGATAATGAGCTGACCGGCTTGATTATTGAGGATGAAGAAGATTGCAAGCCGACGGCCGGTTTTCAGCGCGTAATTCAGCGCGCCGTTATTCATGTACAAAGCTCGGGACGCGATGAGGTCACAGGGGCCAATGTGCTGGTCGCCATGTTTGCCGAGCGCGAGAGCCACGCTGCCTACTTCCTGCAGGAACAAGAAATGACGCGCTATGACGCGGTTAATTTCATCTCGCATGGTGTCGCCAAAAAACCGGGCAAGGCGGAATCGCGCTCAGTTGAAGGCGCTGCTGATTTGGGTGAAGAAGGCCACGGCGTGCCCGATGGCGAAGCACTAGCTGCTTATTGCGTCAATCTAAATGAGAAAGCGCGCGACGGCAAGGTTGACCCGCTTATTGGTCGCTCGCAAGAAGTGGCGCGCGCCATTCAAATACTGTGCCGCCGCAATAAAAACAATCCGCTGCTGGTCGGCGATCCGGGGGTCGGTAAAACCGCCATCGCCGAAGGCTTGGCGCGCAAAATCATTGAGGGCGACGTTCCCAATGTGTTGATTGATAATGTCATTTACTCGCTTGATATGGGTGTGCTGCTGGCCGGCACGCGCTACCGCGGTGATTTTGAAGAGCGTTTGAAGCAGGTTATGTCCGAGCTTGAAGATATGCCGGAAGCAATTCTTTTTATTGATGAAATTCATACCGTCATCGGCGCGGGGGCAACTTCGGGCGGGGCGATGGACGCCTCTAATCTGTTGAAACCGGCGCTGCAAAGCGGCGGTCTGCGCTGTATGGGTTCGACTACCTATAAAGAGTTCCGCCAGCATTTTGAAAAAGACCGTGCGCTGGCGCGCCGCTTCCAGAAAATTGATGTCAATGAACCGAGCGTGCCTGACACCATTAAAATTCTGCAAGGGCTGAAGAGCTATTTTGAAGATTTCCACGGCATTCGTTACACTAATGAAGCACTCAAAGCGGCGGTTGAATTGTCATCGCGCTATATGGCTGACCGTAAATTGCCGGATAAAGCGATCGACGTGATTGACGAAGTCGGTGCGTCGCAAATGTTGCTGCCCGCATCCAAGCGCAAAAAAACCGTCAGCGTAAAGGATATTGAGGCGACCATTGCCACAATGGCACGGATACCGCCGAAAACTGTCTCCAAAGACGATACGGAGAAGCTGAAAGGCCTCGATGTCACGCTGAAGCGTGTGGTGTTCGGACAAGACGAAGCGATTGCTGCGTTAGCGGCTTCCATCAAATTGTCGCGTGCGGGTTTGCGTGAGGCGGAAAAACCGATTGGCAGCTATTTGTTTTCCGGCCCGACCGGTGTCGGCAAAACCGAAGTGGCGCGCCAACTGGCTTCCGCTATGGGGGTGGAATTACTGCGCTTTGATATGTCGGAATATATGGAGCGCCATACCGTATCGCGCTTGCTTGGCGCACCTCCTGGCTATGTCGGCTATGACCAGGGCGGCTTGCTAACCGATGGCGTTGACCAGAACCCGCATTGCGTGCTGTTGCTCGACGAAATTGAAAAAGCGCACCCTGATTTGTTCAATGTGCTGCTGCAAGTGATGGACCACGGCAGCCTGACCGACGCCAACGGCCGCAAGGTGGATTTTCGCAATGTCATTCTCATCATGACTACCAATGCCGGTGCCTCTGATATGGCGAAAGAGCCAATGGGCTTCGGCCGCGTGCGCCGCGAAGGCGAGGACACGGAAGCTATTAACCGCATGTTTACGCCGGAGTTTCGCAATCGTTTGGATTCGGTTGTACCGTTTTCCAATCTGCCGCCGGAGGTTGTTGTTCGCGTGGTCGAGAAGTTTATCCTCGAATTAGAAATGCAGCTTTCCGACCGCAATGTCATTATCGAAGTGTCGAAAAAAGCAATGGATTGGCTGGTCGAGGAAGGCTACGACCCGCAAATGGGCGCGCGACCAATGGCGCGCATTATTCAGGAAAACATCAAAAAGCCGCTAGCCGATGAATTATTGTTCGGTCAATTGCAAGGCGGCGGTTTGGTTACGGTTGACCTTAGCAAAGATAAGAAGCTGACCTTCAAATATAAGGATGACAAGCCTGGCAAGAAAAACAGCAAGCCGTCTGAAAAGGTCAATTAAATCTTATAGTTGCGCGCGGATTTTCTCCGCTATTTCATTCAGCACTGCCATATCTTCCGGCGCGCGGGCGTGGAATTCCAATTCCAACCCGTCGTGGCGCGGCAGAATATGCATATGATAATGCGGCACGGTTTGACCGGCCGCGGAACTGTTGAGTTGCGCCATCATAAAGCCCGGAGCCTTCATTGCTTTGACCACGGCGGCCGCCACTTTTTTTGCTGTCGCCATCACCGCTGCCGCACTGTCTTCTGACAAGTCGAGAAAGGTCACGGCAGGCTCTTTGGGAATGACCAAACAGTGGCCGGTCGCTTGCGGCATGATATCCATAAAAGCCAGTGTTTTGTTGTCTTCATAAAGCGTGATGTTGGGCATCTCTCCGCGCAAAATTTTGGCGAAAATATTGTTTTCATCATAAGCGTCATCAAGTTTGATCATGGTCTTTCCCCTGACTTGCGGTTTTTCGAAACGGCGTGTGATTGCTTAAAACCGCAATATCATTGTCCACATATTGCCGTTCGCTTTCAAGATAGTTGCCGACCGCCTCGCGCAACCCTGCATGAGCGATATAATGCGCCGAATAGGTGCGGTGTGGTACATATCCGCGTGCCAGCTTATGCGTGCCCTGTGCGCCGGCCTCAACGCGCTTCAGGCCGCGCTCTATGGCGAAATCAATGGCTTGGTAATAGCACAGCTCGAAATGCAGAAACGGGTGGTCTTCAATACAGCCCCAATTGCGCCCGAACAATGTATCGCCGCCGATAAAGTTCAGCGCACCGGCGATATAATTGCCATCGCGCTTGGCCATTACCAGCAATATATCGTCTGGCATCGTTTCATTAATCATCGAGAAGAAACTGCGCGTGAGATAGGGCGTGCCCCATTTGCGCTGGCCGGTATCCGTATAGAAATGAAAAAACGCGTCCCAATGGTTCTCTGTCAAGTCGCTTCCCGTCAGCCATTCCACTTCAATACCGTTTTCCAATGCTTTGGCGCGTTCTTTGCGCAGGTTCTTGCGCTTGCGCGAGGCCAGCGCCTCAAGGAAATCATCAAAGCCGGCATAGCCATCATTCATCCAATGAAATTGCTGGTCGGTGCGTTGCAAAAAGCCTTGCTGACCAAGCTGTGCCCAACTGTCTTGGGGCAGGAAATTAAGATGCAGCGATGAGCTTTGCAGCTTGTCGAGCAGGGTCAGGCTGCCGGCCAAAAGGCTGGTCTCATACTCCGCCACATTGGGGCCGTCGCGCACCAGTAAGCGTCGCCCACCGGCAGGGGTGAAGGGCACGGCGCATAAAAGCTTGGGATAATAATTGCCACCGGCGCGATGAAAGGCATCGGCCCAACCATAATCGAAAATGTATTCGCCCTGGCTGTGGTTTTTCAGATAAAGCGGCATGACGGCTTGCACTCTGCCGTCGCCGTCTTCTAGCACCAAATGCTGCCCGAGCCAGCCGGTTTCGGAAACCGCCGAGCCGCTTTCTTCCAGTGCCAAAAAAAAGGCATGGCGCAAAAACGGGTTATAAACTTGGTTGTTCGGATTGGCGCACGCGTCCCAGTCTTCTGCAGCCACGGCAGCGAGGCTTGAAATCACCTTAAGTTGAACCGCCGGTGTGTCGTTCATTCGGCGACCTCAATCACCGCATCAATTTCAACCGCCCAATTCATCGGTAGGCTGGCGACGCCGACCGCGATGCGCGAGTGCACGCCGCGCTCGGCGAATAAATCATGCATCAGTTCTGACGCGCCGTTAATCACTGCAGGCTGATGGGTGAAGTCGGGTGTTGAATTAACAAAGCCATTGAGGCGCACGATGCGAACCAGCCGGTCAAAATCGCCATCAAGCGCAGCCTTTAGCTGCGCAACAATGTTCAGCCCCGCCATTTGAGCGGCGCGTGTGCCGTCTTCTATTTCCACGCCATCGCCCAAGCGTCCGGTCACCACTGCGCCGCTGGCACCGACCGGCCCTTGTCCTGAAATCATCAGCAAATTGCCGCTCTGCACGTAAGGCACGTAAGCGCCCAAAGGCACTTTTGCCTCGGGCAAAGTCAGACCGTGTCGGTCAAGAATTTGGTCGATAGTGCTCATAACTGTCTCATCTTCAATTTAGGGCATTCAGTCATATAAGCTAACGCGGCATTTCGTGATATTAAAGGCTACGCCCCTTTTTGATGCTGCCATCGCCGAATTTGTCGCGCAGATTGTCTATCGCCTGTTCCGCCGCTTTGCGTCGCGCCTTATCCGGATCGGCCAGATCGGGCGGGTCGGCCAGTTGCGCATCTACCAATCCGGAAACGCCAATCCCGATAAGACGAAATTTCTGCCCCGGATGCTCGGCCAAGACTTGCCGCAATAGTTGGCGGCCTTTTCCAAACATCTCATCGGCCAATTGCGTCGGGTCGGGCAGGGAGATATTGCGTGTCAGCGATGACAAGCGGTCAGCCTTCATTTTCAACACCACGGTCTTGCCTGCCACCCCTTTGGCCTTGCAGCGTTTGGCTGTTTTTTCGCTGAGCCACCAGAGATGTTTTTCCAATGCCTTCACATCGATTAAATCTTCATTGAAAGTGGTTTCGCTGGAAATGGATTTGGCGGCCGTGCTCGGTACGATTTTGCGACTGTCTTGCCCGCGCGCCAGCCGTGCCAGCCGCAAGCCCATTGAGCCGTAGCGTTTTGCCAATTCGGCTTCATCGATTTTCTGCAATTGAGCCACTTGGCGAGTACCGTCGCGTGCAAGCTTAGCCTGCATGGATTTACCGACACCCCAAATGGCGCTGACCGGCAATGTAGCCAAGAAGTCGAGTGTCTCGGCCTCGCCAATGACGGAAAAGCCGCGCGGCTTGTTGAGGTCGGAGGCCAGCTTAGCGAGGAATTTATTGTGGCTCAGGCCGATTGAGACGGTAATTCCGATTTCTTTCTCAATGCGATTGGTCAGTTTCACCAGGCTGACCGCCGGTGCGCCGCCGTGCAGCCGTTCCGTGCCGCGCAAATCCATAAAGGCTTCGTCAATCGATAACGGTTCGACTAATGGCGTCAGTTCTCGCATCAAATCACGCACCTCGCGCCCGACACGGCCATATTTCTCCATATCGGGCTTGATGACAATCGCATCAGGGCAGGCTTTAGTTGCCTTGAACATGGGCATGGCGGAATGCACGCCGTGAATACGCGCAATATAGCAACAAGTCGAGACAACCCCGCGCCGTCCGCCGCCGATAATCACTGGCTTGTCGTTCAATTCAGGATTGTCACGCTTTTCAACAGCGGCATAAAACGCATCGCAATCGAGATGCGCCACGCCAAGCTGCATCAGCTCGCCATGGCACACAATGCGCGGCGAGTGGCAAGACGGGCAGCGCAGTCTGTCGTTGCCATGCAGCGTGTTGGCTTGTGTGCAATCGCGGCACAGCACCGCTATTGGCTCATCTATGGGCGTTGATTTTTCTTGTAATCCAGTCATGCACCTCAACCCAAACATCAATGCGGGCAGTGGCGCCGTCAGCCTTGCCAATCAGCTTTTGCAAACGCGGGTCAGCGATAAAGTGAATGCAATGCACATGCGGCGCATCTTCCGCCACTGAATTGATATTGTGCGGTATATCGTCGAGAAAGAAAACTGGTCCGTCCACTTTATCGGCCAGCCATTTTACCGGTGCGCCTTTCAGCCCGCTATTGACGACGACCGGATAATCCATGCCGTGGCCCTTGAGATTGTCGATGCGCGCCTGTTTGTGGTCTGCCGGTAAATTGGTCAGCACGATAATTTGTGCGTGCTCAGCCAGCGCCGCAAGTGTTTCCGCCGCGCCGTCCGCGGCTTCAATATGTCGCGTTTCGGCGGCAAAGAAATCATCAATCAGCGTCGGCACCTGCACCGGCTCATTGGTTTCGCGCGATTTGATGTTATTGCTCAGGCCGAAATTTTGTAGGTCAATCCAAAGCCCTTGGCTTTCCAGATAAACTTCTACGCGCTCCATAAATTTCAGCAGCACTTCATCGGCATCGGTGATGATGAGCGGACGCGCCGCGTCCAAGCTTAGCGCTTCCAGTTGACTGATGATTTCGGGGGCAATCTCACTCATTTACAACTCGCTTCACGTCCAATGCGGCAAATCCCCACCGGGCAACGCCATGCGCGCTTGCGCCGGATGCTCGGGGTTTACCTCATGCGCCTCGCAAAATTCGGTCAACAGCGCCTCATCAAACAAAAAGAAATCGAGCACACCGGCCAGCATGTCAGGGTCTTGTGCGCGCTCTAAAATATCGTTCGGGCCCATGCCGGAAAGCGCCGCGAAACGGTCCATCATTTCGTCCACTCCGGCCAGATAGGTGAGGGCTTTCAGGGCCAGAATTTCGGCTTCTTCTTGCTGCATGGCGCTATAATTAGGCTGTTTGTCGGTGCGGGCAATAAAAAAGGCGCCCAATGGGACGCCTTTCAATCAACAAAACAAGCGGTTTTACTTGATTTTGTTTTCTTTAAATTCCACATGCTTGCGCGCTACCGGATCATATTTCCGCACTACCATTTTCTCGGTCATGGTGCGGGCGTTTTTCTTGGTCACATAGAAAAACCCTGTGCCGGCAGTGCTTTCCAGCTTGATTTTAACGGTTGTCGGTTTTGCCATTGGTCAAATCCTCGAAAATCTTGGGCGCTCTCGCGCTGTGTTGGCGAAAATAGGCATTTCGGCGCGCTTGTCAACCTCAACTAAAGTTCGGTGGTCAGCGGTTTGCCGTTAATGAAGCGGACATAGGGCGCGGGTTTTTTCATTTGCTCTTTGCGGTCGTGCTGCATGCGCTCTTCCACCATATCAATCACCGAACGGGTGATGGCGGGCAGGTCGAGCTTGCGCGCATCGCCCAATGTCAGCCAATGCAAATCCAGCAATTCGCCGCTCGCTTTCGCCATTTCTTCGGGGTCGGTGTGAATGAACTCGTCATAGACCATGAAAAAGCGCGTATCGAAACGCCGCGTGCGATAAGTGGGCGTGACGGCGCGGGCGATGAAATCCATTTGGTCGAGCGGCGGCTCAACGCCGTGGTCAAAATAGCTTTGCCACACCTTATCGCCGGTGCTCAGGCTTTTTTTGGTCGGGCGACCGATAATCAGGCCGGTTTCCTCATAGGTTTCACGAATGGCGGCCAGCGCCAGCCCACGCAGTTTATTGTCGCTGACGGTCTTGCGGGTTTCTTTTCTAAGCCGCTTCATCACCGGCGCGCTAAGGTTCTTTGGCACTTGCAGACGCTGGTCGATAAGGTCGAGGCGACCCCCCGGAAAGACGAATTTATTGGGCATGAATTTATGCGTGGCGGCGCGCTTGCCCATGAGGATTTTCGGCTGTTTGGCTTGCCGCACGACAATCAATGTGGCCGCTTCGCGCGGGCGCACCGCTTTGGTGCTTTCTTCTCGATACTCACCCGGCCCGACCGGGGTATTGCCATATTTACTCATTCTGCTCTTCCGTAGTCTCTGCAAAGCCATGCATGCGAAGCGCCCATTGTAGGCCGACAACCGCGCCTTTGACCATCGGTAATGAGATGAGGCTGACCACAACGGCCAGCACACAAAACAGCAGCGCGTGAACATAAAGCGGCGGTGTGTAGAGGCGCTCGACAATCAGCGCCACCGGCACAATCACATGGCCGACAATGAAAATGGTGAAATAGGGCGGCGCATCATCGGCCTGATGGCCCGACAGATTGAGGCCGCAAGACGAACATTTGTCGCTGATTTTCAAATATTTCCGAAACAGGGTTTTCTCGCCGCATTGCGGGCATTGGCCTCGCACACCGCGCCACATGGCAGCGCGGCGGCCGCGTTCTTCGCGCAAAAGATGTTCGATGGACATGGGTTAGCGTCTTCCTCTGCGGGGTTTCGGGCCGGAGCGACGAAACGGGCCGTTTCTTCTGTTTGTCCGTTTCGGATTGCCACCATATGTGTCACCATCGAGTAGCGAAAACAAGAGACCGCCCTTGAGCGGTGTCGCTTCTTCCAATTCCACCTCAACGCTTTCGCCAATGCGGAAAATCATGCCGGTCGTGCCGCCGGTCATATACATATTGTTTTCATCGGCATAAAAGCGTTCATCGCCGAGCCGCGAAATCGGTATCAGCCCGTCCGCGCCGCTATCATCGAGCGTGACAAACAATCCGGCGCGCGACACGCCGGAAATACGCGCCGCAAAACTTTTGCCGATTTGGTCTGCCATATGGGCCGCGAGATAGCGTTCACCGGCGCTACGCTCGGCAATCATGGCGCGCCGCTCGGTCGCGGAAATGGCTTCGGCAATATCGGGCAGCGCTTCGGCCTCCGTTTCACTTTGCCCGTCTTTACCGGCTTTGATGGCGGCGATGAGGGCGCGATGCACGGTCAAATCGGCATAGCGGCGAATGGGTGAGGTGAAATGCGCATAACGACCGAGATTGAGGCCGAAATGGCCGATATTCTCAACGTCGTAAATCGCTTGCGCTTGCGTGCGCAGCACCGCTTCAGAAACGGTCGGGGCGATAGGCTGGTCGGCAGCTTGCTCCATAAGCCCGTTGAATAATTGAGGCAGCAGGGTTTGGCCGAGGCTCAGTTTAATGTTCATCGAGCGCAGAAAATCTGACAGGGCGCGCACGCGCTCATCAGGCGGCGTGTCATGCACGCGGTAAATCAGCGGTCGCTTGTCTTTTTCCAATGTCTCGGCGGCGCAAACATTGGCGCTGACCATCATTTCTTCAATCAGCTTATGCGCCTCCAGCACGGGCGGTGTGTAAATGCGGGTAATCTGCCCCTTATCATTCATTTCAATGCGCCGCTCGGGCCTGTTGATGCGCAAAGGCTGGCGACGTTCGCGCGCCTGCACCATGCATTGATAGGCCTGCCATAGCGGTTGCAACACATCATCATTGAGATGTTTGAATTCGGCAGGGCACTCGCCATCGAAAGCGCGCTGCGCTTCAGCATAGCTCAGCTTGGCAACCGAACGCATCAAACCGCGGTAAAATTGGTGAGCGGTTTTTTGACCATTGGCGGCAATATTGATTTTAATCGCCATGCAAGGGCGCGTCTCATTTTCGCGCAAGGAGCATAAATCATTCGACAGCCGTTCGGGCAGCATCGGCACCACGCGGTCGGGCATATAAACCGAATTGCCGCGCTTCCTTGCTTCCCTGTCCATTTCGCTGTCTGCGGCGACAAAAGCTGCAACATCGGCAATCGCCACCCAGACGATAAAGCCCCCCTTAATGTCCGGGTCGGGCTCGGCAAATACCGCATCATCATGGTCGCGCGCATCGGCCGGGTCAATGGTGATAAAGGGCAGGGCGGTCAAATCTTCGCGCCCTTCAAGTCCCGCTTCTTCCGCCGCTTCCGCTTCGGCCATCACTGCTTCGGGAAATACGGTCGGCAAGCCTTGTTCGGCAATTGAGATAAGCGAAAAAGCATGCGGGTCATCAGCCGCGCCGATATTTTCTTTCATTCGCGCGCGCTTGGCCGCCATGCGCAGGCCGGGCAGTTTTTCGCAGACCAACAAATCGCCATGCGCCGCTTTAGTGTCTTTTTCCAATTGATAATCATGGCGTTCGCGGCGGTCAGCTGGAATGAGCCATAGGCCATCACTGCGCTCGCGCACCTCACCGATAATTTGCCCACCGACATCGCCCAAGTTGCGAATGATGCGGGCAATATATTTGTCCTTATTGACGCGCCGCAGCCGTGCCAATGCGGTGTCACCCGGCGATACGGGCGGCGACGGGCGATGGCGACGATTGCGCGGCGGGCTGTCATCAATTTCGATAATCGGGTCTTGCGGCCCGTCCAGCAAATCGCCTTCGCGGCGCGCGCGGGCGACCAAATAGCCTTCCTTATTGCGCCCCGTCACTTGCACGACAGAAACGCTGGGCAAGTCGCCTTGCCCACGCATGCCGCCCTTGCGACTGCCTTCCAACAGGCCCTCGGCCGCCATTTCGCGCAATAGGCGTTTCAGTGGAATGCGGTCAGCACCTTTAATGTTAAAGGCTTTGGCAATATCACGTTTGGTGGTTTCGCCTTCATGTTCGGCGATGAACTTCAAAATCTCATCGCGCGTCGGGATGTCTCCCATTAGGCGCTCTTTTTCGTCGGTGCGGCTTTTTTACGTTTCTTGGCGGGGCCTTTGGCAATGCGCGCGGCGATTAATTCCAGCCCGCGTTCCAGCGAAATCTCTTCGGGGTTTTCGTCCTTCGGAATGGTCGCGTTGACCTTTTCATATTTCACATAAGGCCCGAAGCGACCGTCCATCACGCGCACCGGCTTTTTATCATCGGGGTGCTCGCCCAAATCCTTAATCACGCTGCCGCCGCGGCGTTGCGCCGGGCCTTTGGCTTTGCGCTCGGCCAATACGGTAACGGCGCGATTGACGCCGATTTCAAACACTTCATCGGGTGTTTCCAAACTGGCCGATTGTTTGCCGGCCTTGATATAAGGGCCGTAGCGACCGATATCGGCCATAATATCTTCACCCGTTTCGGGGTGCGCGCCGATATTACGCGGCAAAGACAAAAGCTTCAGCGCATAATCCAATTCCATCTCGGCCGGTGTTTTGCCTTTAGGAATACCGGCGCGTTTCGGCTTGTCTTCCGTCTCGCCCGTATCGCCAAGTTGGATATAAGGGCCGAAGCGACCGTTTTTGATATGCACATCAAGGCCGCTTTCAGGGTCTTGGCCCAAAATGCGCTCAATATCGCCTTGCTCGGCTTGCTCACCGGCAAAGGGACGGGTGAAGCGGCAATCAGGATAACGTGTGCAACCGACAAAGGCGCCGAAGCGGCCCGTCTTCAGGCTCAATTCACCATCATTGCATTTCGGGCAGACGCGCGGATTGCCATTGCCGGTATCTTTAAAGATATGCGGCCCCATCACCTCATTCATCGTGTCGAGAATTTGCGTGTTGCGGATTTCCAACGTCGCGTCGACGGTTTTGTGGAAGTCTTCCCAGAAGCGGGCTAGGACTTCTTTATAGCTCAGTGAGCCGTCGGACACTTTGTCAAGATCGGCTTCCAAACCGGCGGTGAAATCATATTCTACATAGCGGTCGAAGAAATTTTCAAGAAACGCGGTCACCAGACGGCCTTTATCTTGCGGAATAAAGCGATTGCGGTCCATCACCACATAATCGCGCTCGCGCAGCACGCTCAAAACAGAGGCATAGGTTGACGGGCGACCAATGCCCAATTCTTCCATGCGTTTGACCAAAGTCGCTTCGCTATAGCGCGGCGGCGGCTCGGTGAAATGCTGTTCCGGCGAAATTTTAAACACAGAGAGTTTTTCGCCTTCTTTGACTTGCGGCAGGCGCGGGCCGTCTTTTTCATCGGCCTCATCGTCTTTCCCTTCTTCATAAAGCTTCAAAAAGCCTGCGAAGGTGACGACCGTGCCGGAGGCGCGCAAACCGGTAAGGCCATCGGCGCCGCTAATGGAAATCGTGGTGCGCTGCACACGGGCATTTTCCATTTGCGATGCCATGGTGCGTTTCCAAATCAGTTCATAAAGCTTTGCTTGGTCGCCATCGAGAAAGCGGCCCATTTGGTCGGGGCGACGGGCCAGCGATGTCGGGCGAATGGCCTCATGCGCCTCTTGCGCATTGGCCGCTTTGGTTTCATAGACGCGCGGCGTGTCAGGCAAATATTCATTACCGAAATCTTCAACAATGACCTCGCGTGTCTCTGATACGGCTTCCGGCGCAACTTGCGTACCGTCGGTCCGCATATAGGTGATAAGGCCGGTTTCCTCGCCGTCAATGGTGACACCTTGATAAAGCAATTGCGCCACTTGCATGGTGCGCTTGGCGTTAAAGCCTAGCTTGCGGCTGGCTTCTTGCTGCAGGGTTGAGGTGGTGAACGGCGCGGCAGGTTTTCTTTGGCCCGGCTTGCTCTCAATCTTATCGATTGAAAATTCCGTGCTGGCAATGGCGGTTTCCGCTTCGCGCGCCATATCCTCATTGGCAAGGGCGAATTTTTCAAGTTTCTCGCCTTTGTGGCGCACCAGCCGTGTCGGCAGCGTGTCGCCATTGGCTGATTTGAATTCCGTTTCGACCGACCAATATTCGCGAGGGTTAAACGCTTCAATTTCTAATTCGCGTTGGCAAATCAAGCGCAGCGCCACCGATTGCACGCGACCGGCTGAACGCGAGCCCGGCAATTTGCGCCACAAAACAGGCGATAGGTTAAAACCGACCAGATAATCGAGCGCGCGGCGTGCCAAATAGGCATCGACCAGCTTTTCATCAATTTCGCGCGGTTTCGTCATCGCCTCGAGTACGGCATTTTTGGTGATGGCGTTAAACACGACGCGGCTGACGGGTTTATCGCCAAGCACTTTCTTTTTGCGCAATACTTCCAGCACATGCCAGCTAATCGCTTCGCCTTCGCGGTCGGGGTCAGTGGCCAGCACCAGCGAGTCAGCGTCTTTAACTGCTTTGGCAATCTCGCTCAGACGCTTGCGCGCATCGCCATGTTCTTCCCAAGACATGGCGAAATCATTATCGGGGTCAACCGAGCCGTTTTTCTCCGGCAAATCGCGCACATGGCCGAAGCTCGCCAGAACCGTAAAGTCCGAGCCGAGATATTTATTGATGGTTTTCGCCTTAGCGGGCGATTCAACAATAACGACCTGCATAAAAATGCCTCAAATTATGTTTCGGGCGCATCATATGGTCGAAATGGGGCGCGATGTCAAATCGCCGCATTTTTTAGTAATCTAAATCAGGCTGATTTTGTCGCCCGGTTCTTGTGTCAAGAGACAAGCTCATTTTCTTTTACGGTTGCAACTCTATTTTATATCCAACCACCTTATTTGTATTTTTATTGGGCAGTGTATCTACCTGCCAATTTTCGGTTCCGCTCCGGTGCGCAGCCGTGCAATGTTTTCCCGATGCGCCCATAAGGATAGCGCCACCATGAGCGCCGCGAATATTGCGGTATCGCTCTCCCCGAGTAAGACAAGAAACGGCACAGTCGATATCAAAGCGATAATGGCAGAAAGTGACGATATGCGGGAAACCAACGCGACAAGTACCCATACAGCAAGGAACATCAGGCCGGTTAAAGGCGACATAATGAGAATGGCGCCGATGAAACCGGCCACGCCTTTACCGCCTTTGAAATCAAGCCAGACGGGAAATAGATGCCCGATAAAAGCGGCCAGTCCGGCCACGTAAGCAGCGGTATCGCTGCCCAAGCGCCATATCAACGCAACCGCGAGACTGCCTTTCACCGCATCGGCAACTAGCGTTGCAAGAGCCAAAACTTTGCTGCCCGACCGCAACACATTGGTCGCGCCGATATTCCCCGAGCCGATATCACGAATATCGCCTTTGCCGCCAATGCGGGTGAACATCAGGCCGAAAGGAATGGAGCCCAGCAAGTAGCCCAATGCAGTGCCCAAAATTATAATAATCGGCTCACCCATAATATCCCCTGAATATGGCTTAAAGTTCAAAAACGGCTTTGCCGCCGACATAACAGGCCAAGACTTGCCCCTGAACTTTCCTTTTGTCGATAGCAGCATTTTGCGACTTGGAGCGCAAGGTGTCGGCATCAACAACCCACGGCGCGTCAATATCGGTAATGGCGAAATCAGCATTTGCGCCGATGCTCAGCGTGCCACCAGCCAGCCCCAAAAGGGCGGCAGGGCGCGCCGTCACGCAATCCAGCAAGCGGTCAAGCGAAACGCCGTCTGCATGGTAGAGGCTTAATACACCGGCCAGAAGGGTTTCGACCCCGACCGTGCCATAGGCGGCTTGCGCGAAAGGCTGGCGCTTGGCTTCCTCATTTTGCGGATTGTGGCCGGACACCACGACATCAATCGTGCCGTCTGCGACACCCGCAATAAGCGCGAGGCGGTCTTCTTCGCACCGCAAGGGCGGCGATAATTTGGCGAAGGTGCGGTAATTTTCGACATCATTTTGATTGAGCATCAAATGGGTGGCCGATACGCCACATGAAACCGGCAGGCCGCGCTTTTTGGCGGCACGCACCGTCTCAACACTGTCGGCAGCAGAAATTTGTGCAATGTGATAGCGCGCGTCGGTCAATTCAACGAGGCGCAAATCGCGATCAATCATTGCCGTTTCGGCAGCGACGGGAATTCCGGCCAGCCCCAGCCGCGTCGCCATTTCGCTTTCATGCATGACGCCGGCGCTTTGCAAATCTTGGTCCATCGCGTGCTGTACAATCAGCGCGTCAAACGTGCCGGCATAGGAAAGCGCGCGGCGCATGGTCAGTGCGTTCATGACGGCACGGTCGCCATCGGTAAAGGCAACGGCACCCGCTTCGCTGAGCAAACCGATTTCGGTCATGCTTTTGCCTGCGCAACCTTTAGTCAAAGCCGCCATTGGGTGCACACGCACAATCGCTGTGTCGCGGGCGCGCCGTGAAATAAAGTCAACAAGTGCCGCGTCATCAATCACCGGTTTGGTATTCGGCATGGTTATCATGGTCGTCACGCCACCCGCCGACGCCGCCTGCGAGGCAGTGGCCAGGGTTTCGCGATATTCTTCGCCCGGCTCACCGGTAAACACCTGCATATCGACCAGACCGGGCAATATGGCCATGCCATTGCAGTCATGGCTTTTCATTTTATCGGGCACTTTAGCGTTTTTGCCGATGGCGCTGATTTTGCCTTTTTCGACAACCAGCGTGCCGAGCTCGTCCAAGCCATTGGCCGGGTCAATCAGACGGGCATTGGAAAAGGCCATATTCATTGCGCGCCTCCCGTCCCATTGGGCAGATTGGCGGCTAGTGCTTCCAGCACTGCCATGCGCACGGCGACGCCCATTTCCACTTGGTCGCGAATGAGGCTGCGCTCAGGGTCATCGGCCACGGCACTGTCAATCTCGACACCGCGATTCATCGGGCCGGGATGCATAACCAGCGCGTCCGGTTTGGCATAGGTCAGCTTTTCGCGGTCAAGGCCGTAAAGGCGATAATATTCGCGTACGGAAGGAATAAGCGCGCCTTCCATACGTTCATTTTGAATGCGTAGCATCATGACGATGTCGCAACCGTCCAGCCCGGCTTTCATATCAGTAAACACATGCGCTCCAAGCTGTTTAGCGCCGACCGGCAACAGCGTCTGCGGGCCGATGAGATGCACTTGCGCCCCCATAGCGTTAAGCAGAAGTAGATTAGAGCGCGCCACGCGGCTATGTGCAATATCGCCGCAAATAGCGACGCGCAGCCCTTGCAGCTTGCCGAGGCGGCGGCGAATGGTCAGCGCGTCGAGCAATGCTTGCGTCGGGTGCTCATGCGCGCCATCACCCGCGTTTAAAACCGCGCAAGAGGTTTTTTGCGCCAGCAGTTCCACCGCACCGCTATCGCCATGCCGCACCACCAAAAGGTCAGGGTTCATGGCGTTCAGTGTTACGGCGGTATCAATTAGCGTCTCGCCCTTATTCACGGCCGAGGTTTTGACTGCCATATTCATCACGTCAGCACCAAGACGTTTACCGGCCAGCTCAAAAGAGCTTTGCGTGCGTGTTGAGCTTTCAAAGAACAGATTGATTTGCGTGCGTCCGCGCAGTACGGATGTCTTTTTGTCAATTTGCCGATTTTGCTCTACATAGCTGTCAGACAGGTCAAGCAGAAAGGTAATTTCGGAAACAGACAGCCCGTCGATCCCCAGAAGGTCGCGGTGGGCGAAAGCACCCTTGATTTCCGTCGCTGTCATTAAAATCCGAGTATATACAGAGGGGCGCGAGTCGGGGCAAGTCAAAACCGCCAGTTGAGATTAAATTTTTCTTTTCGCCTCAATTTCTTAGTTTTTCAATAATGGAACGCCATCTGTTCACGACAATCCGCTGCCGCCAACGCTAACATCGTCGCCACAGGCATCGAGAACGAATACACGTATAGACACAGAGAAAAAATGCTTCGTCATTGCAATTTGGCACGGCCCTGTATTTTTCTTGCCGTTTTTTAGGAGAATAGTGCGGGCAGCTAAACCCTAGACGCCGTAATGCGCGTCTATCGCGCCTTGCAGAATAAAGGCAGCGGCCATTTTATCGATAACTTCGGCCCGTTTGGCACGGCTGGTATCGGCCTCCAGCAAGGTACGCTCCACTGCCGACGTGGACAGCCGCTCATCCCATAACAAAGCGGGCAGGTTAGGGAAATCGGGCAGATTTTCGAGATTGCGCAAAAAAGCGCGCGTCGCTTGGACGCGTGGGCCTTCACTGCCATCCATATTAAGTGGCAAGCCCAAAACCAGCCCGCCGACATGTTCGGCTGCAATAATGTCGGCCAAAGCGGCGGCATCAAGGCCGAATTTCTTGCGCCGTATCGTGTTAAAAGGGGTGGCGATTTTATGATTGCTATCGCCCAATGCGAGGCCGATGGTCTTGCTGCCCAAATCCAGCCCCATCAGGCGTTGCGCGCTTTCCAATGAGCTTATCAATTCGCTTGGGGTTTCAACCATTTGCATATTGATTGAATAGCACGGGTTTTGGCGAAAGTCATATTGCGCGGCGGCACGGCCTTTGCTAGTTTCCGGCCAAATTCCAATAAGGTCGATTAAATGTCAGTTGATGAAAATATGGTGCGTCGCATCGCCAATCTTGCTCGTATCGGGTTGACAGATGATGACGTGCCGGGGCTTGCCAAAGAGCTGAGTGCCATTCTCGGTTTTGTCGATCAGCTTTCTGAGCTTGATACGCAAGGGGTGAAACCCTTAACGAGTGCGGCGGAAGATAAAATCCGTGGCCGCGATGATGTCGTGACAGATGGCGGTTATGCCGAAGACGTGCTGGCCAATGCGCCTGAAAAAGACGATGAATATTTCGCTGTGCCGAAGGTGGTCGAATAATGGCCGATTTGACCGAACTGAATTTGGCCGAAGCGCGCGACGGGCTGGCCAAAAAAGAATTCTCTGCCGTTGAATTGGCTGAGGCGCATATGACTCGCGTTTCGGCGTCTTCTGCGCTCAATGCTTATGTGCTGGCAACACCCGAAAAGGCAATGGAAATGGCGGCTGAAAGCGACAAGAAAATCGCTTCAGGTGAGGCGCGGCCTTTGGAAGGTCTGCCGATTGGTGTGAAAGATTTATTCTGCACCAAAGGTGTGCGCACAACCGCGTGTTCCAATATTTTGGGCGACTTCATCCCGCCTTATGAAAGCACGGTGACGCAAAATCTCTGGAATGATGGCGCGGTGATGCTCGGCAAGCTGAACAATGACGAGTTCGCGATGGGCTCCTCCAATGAAACCTCGCGCTTTGGCGCGGTGGTCAATCCGTGGAAGGCCAATGGCACAGAACTAGTGCCGGGCGGCTCTTCGGGTGGGTCTTCTGCCGCCGTTGCGGCGCGTTTGGGCATTGCCGCGACGGCGACCGATACGGGCGGCTCCATTCGCCAGCCTGCCGCCTTTACCGGAACAGTGGGCTTGAAGCCGACTTATGGCCGCTGCTCGCGTTGGGGCATTGTTGCTTTTGCCTCATCGCTCGACCAGGCCGGGCCGATTACCCAAACGGTGCGCGACGCGGCCATGATGCTGACTAGCATGGCCTCTTTCGACAAGCGCGACACGACCAGCGTTGAGCGCGATGTACCTGATTATGAGGCGGCGCTGACCGGCGACATAAAAGGGCTGCGCGTCGGTATTCCGCAAGAATATCGCGTCGATAATATGCCTGCCGAGATTGAAAAATTGTGGCAGCAAGGCATTGATTGGCTGAAAGCGGCAGGGGCGGAGATTGTCGATGTGTCGCTGCCGCATACCAAATATGCGTTGCCCGCTTATTACATTATCGCGCCTGCCGAAGCATCTTCCAATTTGGCGCGCTATGACGGTGTGCGCTATGGCGCGCGGCAAGACGGCGTCGATATTGATGATATGTATGCGCAAACCCGCGCTGCCGGTTTCGGTGATGAAGTGAAGCGCCGCGTGATGATAGGCACTTATGCGCTGTCTGCCGGTTATTATGACGCTTATTATGTCAAAGCCCTGCAAGTGCGCCGCCTGATTGCTGAGGATTTCACCAAAGCTTATGAAGTATGCGATGTGCTGCTGACGCCGACCACGCCGTCCGCCGCGTTCCCGATTGGCAAGAATGTTGAAGACCCGTTGGAAATGTATTTGAACGATGTGTTCACCGTCACCGTCAATCTGGCCGGACTACCCGGTATTTCCATTCCCGCCGGACTTGATGCGGACGGGCTGCCGCTCGGCTTACAATTAATAGGCAAGGCATTTGGTGAAGAAGAATTGCTACGCGCGGCCCAAGTGCTGGAAGAAGCGGCAGGGTTTGACGCGCAACCGCAAGATTGGTGGAGTGCTTAAATGGCTGAAATAAACAATCTCATCGCAGGCGCAACCGGCAATTGGGAAATCGTGCTGGGGTTGGAAGTGCACGCGCAAGTGGCTTCGACGGCCAAATTGTTTTCCGGTGCGGCGACTGAATTTGGCGCAGAGCCGAACAGCCAAGTGTCATTGGTTGATGCCGCTATGCCCGGTATGCTGCCGGTGATTAACTGGTTTTGTGTCGAGCAAGCCGTGCGGACGGGGCTTGGGCTGAAGGCGCAGATTAATAATTACTCCGTGTTTGACCGCAAAAACTATTTTTATCCCGACCTGCCGCAAGGCTATCAGATTTCGCAATTCCAGCAGCCGATTGTCGGCGAGGGTGCAATTGAAATTGACCTTGATGATGGCGTGGTGAAGGAAATCGGCATTGAGCGTTTGCACCTTGAGCAAGATGCAGGTAAGTCGCTGCACGACCAGCATCCGGATATGAGCTTTGTTGATTTGAACCGCTCGGGCGTGGCGCTGATGGAAATCGTCTCGCAACCCGATATGCGGTCGGCGGCCGAGGCGCAAGCCTATGTCAAAAAACTGCGCGCTATTTTGCGCTATCTCGGCACTTGCGACGGCAATATGGAGCAGGGCAGCTTGCGCGCCGATGTCAATGTGTCGGTGCGTAAACCGGGCGATGAATTAGGCACGCGTTGTGAAATTAAAAACGTTAATTCCATTCGCTTTATCGGCCAAGCGATTGAATATGAAGCGCGGCGCCAAATTGATTTGATTGAAGATGGCGGCACGGTGGAACAGCAAACGCGGCTGTTCGACCCGAAGACAGGCGAGACCCGCGCCATGCGCTCTAAAGAAGAAGCGCATGATTATCGTTATTTCCCCGACCCTGATTTGCTGCCGCTGGAGTTCAGCCAAGACTTTGTCGATGAGATTGCCGAAAGCTTGCCGGAATTGCCGGATGACAAGAAAGCGCGCTTCATCAATGATTATGGCCTAACGCCTTATGATGCCGGTGTGCTGGTCGGGGAGGCGGAGAATGCCGCTTTCTTTGAAGTAGCCGCAGAAGGGCGTGACGCCAAAGCGGTCGCCAATATGGTTATCGGCTCGGTGTTTGCCGGGCTCAACAAAGCCGATCTCGCCATTGCCGACAGCCCTGTCTCAGCCGCGCAAGTCGGCCAATTGGTCGATTTGATTGCCGATGACACGGTTTCGGGCCGCACCGCCAAAGAAGTATTTGAACTGATGTTTGAAGAAGGCCCCGATCAGGGCAAAGACCCGTCCGTCATTGTCGAAGAAAAAGGCTTGAAGCAAGTCACCGATACCGGCGCGATTGAAGGGGCGGTGGATGAGGTGATTGCCGCCAATCCCGACAAAGTGGCACAAGCGCAAGAGCGGCCGAAAATGGCCGGTTGGTTTGTCGGTCAGGTGATGCAAGCTACGGGCGGCAAAGCCAACCCGCAAGCCGTCAACAAGCTGGTGATGCAGAAACTGGGGCTGGACGAGGCCTAGTTACCGGTAAATTTCGCGTCGCGCTTTTCATTAAAGGCGGTGACACCTTCTTTGAAGTCTTCCGTGCGACCGGCTGTGCGTTGCGCCTGCCGCTCATTATTCAGCTGCTCTTCATATTTGGCATCAATGCTTTCCCACAGCAGATTGCGAATAAGCTTCAGCGAATGCGGCCCTTGCGCCAATTCGGCAGCCAGCGCACCGGCTTCGTCGAGCAATTTATCATCAGCAGCCACGCGGTTGATAAGCCCCCATTCCAAAGCGGTTTTGGCCGGCAGACGGTCGCCCATAATGGTCAATTCACGGGCCCGAGCCATGCCGACAAGGCGCGGCAGCAAATAGGTCGCGCCACCATCCGGCACCAGACCGATGCGGCGGAAAGCTTGCAAGAAGAAAGCGCTTTCATTGGCGATAACCATATCGCCCATCAGTGCAAAGCTCATACCGACACCGGCGCATGGGCCGTTTACTGCTGACACAATCGGGCAATGCAGATTGCGAAAGCGGCGCAGCAGCGGGTGATAAATTTTTTCCAAACCTTCACCGGCATCGTTTGGCCTGTTGCGTTTCTCACCGCCATCGCCATCCATGCGCGCGACATTGGCACCGGCACAAAAGCCGCGACCGGCACCGGTCACAATCAAGGCGCGCACGCCATTATCGGGGTTTTCAATTTCGTCGAGCGCCAAATCCATTGATGACAGCATCGGCGCGCTCATCGCATTGAGGCTATCGGGGTCGTTAAAAGTCAGCGTGGCAATATTGTCTTCAATATCCAGCTTCAATAAATCATATTCAAAATTCATGGCTTCCTCACTTACTTGTCGTTCGCGGATTTTGCCATTTCGGCTTCAATCTCGCGGAAATTCGGTTTGCGTTTTTCAATAAAGGCTTTCACGCCCTCAAAGAAAACCGGCTGATTGGTATAATGACGCTGCTCTTCCTTTTCAAATTCAAGCTGGTCATGCAGTGATTGCAACATCGCTTTATCATGCGCACGCACGGTCGCTTTAATGCCGGTGATGGAGCTTTGCGCCATGCGTTCGGCATATTCTTGCGCTTTGGCGAGTAATTGGTCATCGGGATGCACTTCCCATACCATGCCCCATTCCAGCGCCGTAGCAGCGTCAAGATTGTCGCCGAGCAGAGCCAGTCCATTGGCGCGGGCGCGCCCGACCAAATTCGGTACCAGCCAGCTTGCGCCGACATCGGGGATAATGCCCAGCTGAGGGGCGAATACGAGGCGGAATTTGGCGCTTTCTGCGGCCAGCACCAAATCGCCGGATAAGGCCAAACCGACGCCGCCACCGGCGGCTATGCCGTTAATTGCGGTAACAACCGGCTTGGGGCTGTCGACAACAGCGCGCAACAGCGGATTAAAGCCGATTTCCATAGAATTGGCGGTCACATCGCCGGGCGACATGCCTTCTTCAGACGGCCAATTACCGCCAGCAAGGTCAGCGCCCGCACAAAAACCGCGGCCATTACCTGTCAAAACAATGGCGCGTACAGCGTCATTATTCGCCGCTTCGCTCAGCGCATCAATCATGGCAAAAACAATATCGCTGTTCATGCTATTGAGAACATCGGGGCGGTTCATGCGTATGGTCAGCACACCGCTATCACTCAGTTCTTTTTCAATGACATTACTCATTTTGGGTCTCCTCTTGATAAATACCATACTGGCAAACGCCCTATTGGCAAGTGCGACATAATCTGATTTACTTTTTGAAATTCTTTTGGGGAGGTCACTATGAGTGCAGCAGAAACAATGCAGGAATTACCGGAAACATCAGAGGCAGATATTCGTCGTCTGGTCGATATGCAAAAAGCGGCGCATATTGCCGAAGGGCCTATGACGGCAGAGCGCCGCATTGATTTGATTGACCGCACCATTGCCCTGATTGTTGACAATGGCGACGCTATGGTTGAAGCGCTGATGGCCGACTTCGGCAATCGCAGCCCCGAAGGCACGCTGGCAACCGATGTCGGCGGCACGCTGGGCGCGCTGAAATATGCCAAGAAAAACGTTCGCAAATGGATGAAAGCCTCCAAGCGCCATTCCATGTTCCCGCTTGGTCTGCTGGGTGCCAGCACGCGGGTGGAATATCAGCCGCTCGGCTGTGTCGGCAATGTTGTGCCGTGGAATTTCCCGTTCAATCTGTGTTTCGGCCCGATGGGCTCGATTTTCGCAGCCGGTAACCGCACCATCATCAAGCCGTCAGAATTTACCGTGCAGAGCGCGCTTTTGACCAAAGAACTGTGCGAAAAATATTATGATGAAAGCGATGTTGCAGTCGTTCTGGGTGGGCCGGAAACCGGTGCCGCTTTTGCGAAGCAGCCGTTTGACCATTTGCTGTTCACCGGCGCAACGGCCATCGCCTCGCATATTATGCGCGCTGCAGCCGAGAATCTGACACCGGTGACGCTGGAATTGGGTGGCAAGTCGCCGGTTATCGTTTCAGATAGCGCCGACTTCAAAAAAACTGCCGCTCGTGTGATGACGGGCAAAACTTTGAATGCCGGTCAAATCTGCCTCGCGCCTGATTATGTCATGGTGCCGGAAGGCAAGGTTGATGAGTTTGTCGAGGAAGCGTCGGACGCGGTGGAAACCATGTTCCCGACCCTGAAAGACAATCCCGATTACACATCAGTGGTCAATCAGCGCCATTATGACCGTTTGCAAGGCTATCTGGACGATGCGCGCGAGAAGGGTGCCAAGATTGTTGAGATTAATCCGGCCAATGAAGACTTTTCGCAGCAGCCGCATCGCAAAATTCCGCCGACCATTATTGTTGAGCCGGGCGAAGATACGAAAGTCATGCAGGAAGAAATTTTCGGCCCGATTTTGCCGGTCAAATCTTACAAAACCACCGATGAGGCGATTGGTTATGTCAATGACCATGACCGTCCGCTGGGTCTGTATTATTTCGGCGACAATAAGGCTGAAGAAGATAAAGTCATCAACTCCACCACTTCGGGCGGTGTGACGGTGAATGACGTGATTACGCATATCATGCAAGACGACGCGCCGTTTGGCGGCGTTGGCCCGTCCGGCACAGGCGCCTATCACGGACGTGAAGGCTTTATCAATTTCAGCCATGCCAAGACGGTTTTCCGTCAGTCGCCGTTTGAATTTGCTGCCGGCGCGCTGCGCCCGCCCTATGGCGAGAAAACACGCAAAATGCTGGCCGGCATTATTAAGAAGTAAACCCTTTCTGGAGGGGGAAAAGCCCGTATGCGCCATTGTGATGCATGCGGGTTTTTTCTTTTTCAGCCTTTGGCGAATGTGAGATAGTCGCAGCATGGAAAAAATTGCAAAGTTTAATGCTGAAGACCCGTTTCTGCTCAGCGAGCAACTGACGGAAGAAGAGCGCATGATTGCCGATAGCGCGCGCGCCTATGCGCGGGAAAATTTGCTGCCGCGCGTCACCGATATGTTCATCAATGAATCTGACGCGCCGGAAATTTTCACCGAGATGGGCGCGCAAGGCCTGTTGGGTGTCACCATTAAGCCGGAATACGGCGGGGCGGGCGCGTCTTATGTTTCTTACGGTCTGGTGGCGCGAGAGGTTGAGGCCATTGATAGCGGCTATCGCTCCATGATGTCGGTGCAGTCTTCTTTGGTCATGCACCCCATCAATACTTTCGGCTCGGAAGAGCAGAAGCAGAAATATCTGCCCAAGCTGGCCAGCGGCGAATATATCGGCTGTTTCGGCCTCACCGAGCCCGATGCCGGCTCTGATCCGGCAGGTATGCGCACCCATGCCAAAAAAGCCGATGGCGGTTTTGTGCTGAACGGCTCGAAAACTTGGATTTCCAACGCGCCAATTGCCGATGTGTTTGTCGTTTGGGCAAAATCCGCCGAACATGATGACAAGATTAAAGGCTTCATTCTTGAAAAAGGCATGCAGGGGTTGAGCGCACCGAAGATTGAAAACAAGCTGTCGCTGCGCGCCTCCATCACCGGCATGATTATGATGGAAGATGTTTTTGTGCCGGAAGAAAACATATTGCCGGAAGTGGAAGGGCTGAAAGGCCCGTTTTCCTGCCTCAATCGCGCGCGCTATGGCATTAGCTGGGGCGCGATGGGCGCGGCAGAGTTTTGCTTTGAAGCGGCGCGTGACTATGGTCTGGAGCGTCATCAGTTCAACAAGCCGCTGGCCGCCAATCAGCTTTATCAAAAGAAACTGGCCGATATGCAGTCGGAGATTGCACTGGGCTATCAAGCCAGCCTGCGCGTCGGGCGGCTGATGGATGAAGGCCGCTTCGCGCCTGAAATGGTTTCTATCGTTAAACGCAATAATGTCGGCAAAGCGCTGGATGTGGCGCGCCAAGCGCGCGATATGCATGGCGGCAACGGTATTGCCGGTGAATATCATGTCATGCGCCATGCCATTAACCTCGAGACGGTCAACACTTATGAAGGCACGCATGATGTGCACGCCCTCATCCTCGGCCGCGCCATTACGGGTATTGCTGCTTTTTAAACCCGCGCTGCTTCAAAATCTTTCAGCATGGCGTTCCATGCTTCGGCGTGGGCGTCTGTCCAAATATCGGCGCAGCCCTCGGCAATCACATCGCGGGTGATTTGGAAAAACAGATCGAAATCATCGGTCACTTCATAGGTCAGGTGAATAAGCCGCGCGCCGATAACAAGGTTGTCAGCGGCATAAGCATTGTCGATATAGGTGGTGATAATCTCCAGCGTGGTGCGCATCATATTGCGCCGCAAGCCTTCATCCGTATCAAGGAAGAACAGCGCCTGATAATTCGGGTCGGCGGCGTATAGCTTGGCAAATGCTGTTTCATAGGGGTCGCCATGATGCTCGGCATAATGCGCCAATGTTTGCTCAATCAGTGCGCTCACAAGCGGCCTTCAACACGGATACGCGCATCGCGGCGCATATTTGATATGCAGAGATTGATTTCAATCGAGCCATTATTGAAGCCCTGCGCTGCGCATAGGGTGATGAACAGGGCGGTGCGTGCATAGGGGGTGGCCGCCTTATACCAGCTGACAAATTTCGGGTCATCGAGCGAGCTTATGCCGTCTTTATCGCCTGTCGCACACGCCGCCAGCAGGCTGGCGCAGACAAGTGCGACGGCGAGGCGCTTCATGCCAGCCACTCTTTCGGTTTCATATCCTCATCGGCCAGCTTGGCGGGGTCGGCTGTCACTTCGCCTTTCAGCGATTTTTCAATCAGCATACGACCGGCCATAAACTCGGCAGGACGGTTGATGGCGGTGACGCCGGTCAGCTTGTCGCCGGTGAAGTAAAACCACGCAAAACTGTTGCTCGCATCATCACCGCGCAACACCTTATTGTCGATTTCGATCGGCACTCCGGCGATTTGCAGCTTCACATCATATTGGTCAGACCAGAACCATGGCACCTGATGATAGGGCTTGGGTGCGCCGCAAATGGCAGAGGCTACTGCCTTGCCTTGCTCAATCGCATTGGGCACGCTTTCCAAACGCATTGTGCGGCCCAGTAGATCATTGGGGTGCAGGGTGCAGTCACCGGCGGCGAAGATAGCCGCGTCGCTGGTTTGCCCCAACTCATTAACAATAATCCCGTTATCGACTTGCAACCCTGCCGCTTCGGCCAATTCAACATTGGGCAAAATACCGATGCCGGTAATCACGATATCGGCCTCGATAATGCTGCCATCGGCCATTTCAACGCCGCTCACCGCACCGTCCCCGACAAAGCCTGTCATTTGGCTTTCGGTCACTAAAGTCACGCCATGGTCTTTGTGTAAGCGTGTATAGAAAGAAGATATTTCAGGCTCGGCAACGCGCGCCAGCAAGCGCGATGCGGCTTCCAGCACATGCACCTGCATGCCCATATCAGAGGCAACAGCCGCAGCTTCCAAGCCGATATAGCCGCCGCCGACCACCACCAGCTTTTTGCCGCTTTCAAAATGCGGTTGCATGGCGTCAATATCGGCCATGCCGCGCAGGTCGAAAATATTCGGCAGGTCGCGACCGGGCACATCAAGCAAGCGCGGGCGGCTGCCGGTGGCAATTACCGCATGCTCATAGGCCAGCGTCTCGCCATTATTCAGTTCGACGGTTTTGGCAGCCGCATCAATGCTTGCAACCTCTGTTTCGAGTTTTAGCGTCACATTATTGTCGCTGTAAAAATCATCCGGTTTCAGAAACAGCCGCTCGCGTTCCATTTTGCCGGACAAATAGGCTTTTGACAGGGGCGGGCGCTGATAGGGCAGATAAGCTTCATCACCGATAAGCGTTATATCGCCCTCATAGCCGCCTTGGCGCAGGCTCATAATTGTTTGCAAGCCAGCCTGACCGGCCCCGATAACAACGACACTCATAATTATTCCGTTTCCCTGGATAGCTTCCCCAAAACTAACAAACTCATCTCGCAAATTGAAGAGGTGATTGACCGACACACAATTTCCCTACAAACTGACTTTCAAAAGGGGAGGTTCTCATGAGTGAATTCAGTCGTTTTCGCGTCAAGCAATTGACACCCGCTTGCGGTGCCGAATTGCTGGATTGCGACTTGTCGAAATTTGACGACACACTGATTGAGGAGGTGCGGGCGGCCTTGCTGCAGCATCGCGTGGTATTTTTCCGTGACCAGGATTTGAGCCAAGAGGCGCATATTGAATTTGCCGCTCAGTTCGGCGATTTGGAAATTCATCCGGCAACGCCGAAAGACCAGCCCAATCCGGAAGTGCTGCGCATTGCGCATGGGCCGAAATCGCGCGGCGCGGAAAATCGTTGGCACTCTGATGTGACATGGCGCGAAGCGCCTTCTCTGGGGTCTATTTTGCGCGCTATTGAATTGCCGCAAGTCGGCGGTGACACGCTGTTCGCCAATATGGTGATGGCCTATGACCGCCTGTCTGACGAGGTGAAAGAGAAGATTGAAAACCTCTCTGCCTCGCATGATATTGCGCGCGTCTTCGCCCGTCGCCTCGGCAAGCAAGCGGAAGAGTTGCACGAAAAATATCCACCTATGGTGCATCCGGTGGTGCGCACGCATCCTGAAACCAATGAGCGGCTGATTTATGTCAATGCCGCTTTCACCGACCACATTGTCGATATGGAGCCGGAAGAAAGCGCTGACCTGCTGGACAAGCTGTATAAAACCGCTTGGAACCCGGAAGTGCAGTGCCGCTTTAGCTGGCAGCCGGGGTCGATGGCGTTTTGGGACAATCGCGCTTGCCAGCATTTTGCGGCGTCGGATTATTATCCTGAAGTGCGGGTGATGGAGCGCGTAACGATTGCCGGAGACCGGCCTTATTTTGACGCTGCCGCCTAATGCCTGACCTCATATTGCATCAATATGCGCTGTCGCCTTATTCGAAAAAGGTGATAAGCATTTTCGCCTTCAAGAATTTGGCATGGCAGGCGGTTGAGCAACCAGTGATTGCGCCGAAGCCCGACCTGACACCGCTGACCGGCGGCTATCGCAAAATTCCAGTGCTGCAAATCGGCGCGCATATTTATTGCGACACCAAGCTGATGATACGCGAAATTGAAAAGCGTTATCCCGACGCGCCGCTGACGCCACCCGCATTGCTGGGAGCGGCAGAGTTGCTTGCCGATTGGGCCGATTATCGGCTGTTCTCGCACGCCGCTGCGCCGAGTATTTTTGAAATCGGTGAATTGGTGCCGAAAGATTTTCTCGCTGATCGCGCCGCCATGCAACGCCCCGAAGTGTTGGCGGCTGCCTTGCCGGTTGACCATGTAAAAGCGCAGTTTGTGCTCGATTTACAGATGATAAATCGCCAGCTTGAGGCTACGCCATTTATGCTGGGCGAGCGTTTCACTCTGGCCGATGCCGCGACTTTCCATGTTTTGAACTTTGCATGCAGCGCGCCTTCATTGGCGGCTGAGGTGAACAAACACCCTGCGATTGCCAAATGGCTTAAGGGCATTCTCGACATGGGGGAGGGACAGCGTAGCGATATGCAGCCCGCCGATGCGCTGGCCGTTGCGCGTGATGCGGCGCCCGATTACACACCACCGGCTGATGCGATTGAAGATGAGGCTTTGCCGGTCGGGAAGATGATTGCCATTAAGCCGAATGATTATGGCCAAGAAGAAACCGTCGGCGAAATTGTGTGGGTCACGGCGGAGGCTTTGGCGGTTAAACGCACAGATGAACAAGTCGGTGATGTATTGGTGCATTATCCGCGTCTCGGTTATTTGTTTGAGGCGCGCGCCTGATCGTCAGTGAGCATCAGTGCTGGTGGTTGTCCATATTCAGCCGCTCTAATTCGGCGTAAAAATCGCTATGGGTCACGGCTTGCAAAGCCGCAATCACGGCCAGCACGAGCACCGCAGCCAATATCATCTTTTTCTGCTTATCACCCATAATGGCGGTTTAACGAAAGCTGTGGGCGGGCGCAACATGTCTCTCGCACAAGCGTTTTGTATTGGCTATCGTCAGAAAAAAAGGAGAAGCCAATGCGCCCCGCTGATATCGTTAGTGTCATTGAAATGAATGCGCCGCCATCGCAGCTTTTTATAAGTCGTGCGGACAGCCCGTTTGGGCCCTTATTGCTGGCCTCGACAACACAGGGTTTGGCGCATTTATGGCTGGATATGGACGGGCGTAGCGAAGACGAATTGCGCGCGCGCTATCCCAAGGCGCCAATCATCGAGCAAACCACGCGGCACCACAGCGCGGCACTCAGCTATTTCAGCAATGCCCCGCAGCCGCTGACACTGCAGTTAAAAGGCACGCCGTTTCAGCTATCAGTATGGCGCAGCCTGTTGCAAATTCCTTTTGCTCGAGCCAGCAGCTATAAGGCGATTGCGCAGCAAATCGGCAAACCGAAGGCCAATCGAGCGGTGGGCTCGGCGGTAGGTAAAAATCCGGTCTTTTTTATTATTCCCTGCCACCGCGTCTTGGCGCATGACGGCACTTTGGGTGGCTATTATTACGGGCTGGAGAAAAAGCAGGACATTCTCAACTTCGAGGCGGCACGCGCCTAGTCGAGCGGCAAGCGGGTGATGCTGTGTGGTGTTTG
>PBLK01000005.1 GCA_002721725.1 Rhodobiaceae bacterium | reverse complement strand
TTTCATTGAAAAGCCAAAAAAACATATCTCTGACGAAGTCTTAACTGGCCTTTACTATTTTCCTTCCAACGTCTTCGAAGAATGCAGAAAACTGCAGCCATCCGCACGCAATGAAACAGAAATCACTGACCTCCTCAAATTCTACCTAAAACAGGACACCCTATCGACTTTCAAATTGCCGCGCGGAGTAACATGGCTGGATACTGGCTCCTTTGGCACCCTGTTTAATTCAGCTGCATTCGTGCAATCCATCGAGGACCGAAATGCAGAATGTTTTGGCTATATAGAAGAAGCCGCCCTATCACGCGGTCTGATTGACATCAATGAACTAAAGACGATGATTCAGCAGATGGGGCAGAATCATTACCGCGATTATTTACAACGACTGGTGACAATCAGCAGCTAGAGAGAAGCATAGCCTTAAGATTGCCTGCAGGAAAAATGCATTGCCAAAAACTCAAAATTTCGGCCAAAGCCAAAGGATGGCGCATAGCTATCTTCAGCGGTTTATCAGGTGACCTCCTCTAAGGGAGAGTCTGTCCCGGGCTTCATTGGTCTCATAGACACGCAGAGCTCAAGCCCTAGAAAAGGCACATTGTTTGTATTTGTGATGTATCGCGAAATGGTAGCGGAGGAGGGACTCGAACCCCCGACACGCGGATTATGATTCCGCTGCTCTAACCAGCTGAGCTACTCCGCCCTAAAAGAGAGGCCTGATATAAACCAAAAGACTGCTACTGGCAAATGCCGTTTACGCTTCAAGCACCTGATGCAAGGGCGATTTTGGCGGCTCGGCGGCGCTGTGCAGATGAAGGTATATTAAGCATATTTCTATATTTGGCGACGGTGCGGCGCGCCATGACCAGCCCTTCATCCGCAAGCAAAGCGGCCAGCTCATCATCAGATAAAACACCGTTTGGTAACGTCTCATTTTTTACCAATTCAGTAATGCGCATTTTCACCGCTTGTGCCGACTCGGTTTTTCCATTGCCGCCTCTGCCAATCGCCGATGAAAAAAGCTCTCTCAGCGAAAACTGACCATTGGCAGTCTGCACCAGCTTACCGGCGACAGAACGGCTCACTGTGCTTTCATGCATTTCAATCTCATCTGCGATATCGCGAAGACCCATGGGCTGTAAGACAGACAAGCCTTCGGTGAAAAAACCCTGCTGGCGGGCCACAATGGCTCGGGCTACCCGCAACAAGGTAGCTGCACGCTGCTGCGTCGCTTTTTTTAACCATCGCGCCGATTGCACATTGGTCTTCATGAATTTGCGTTCTTCATCGGTGATTTTGCGCGCCGCCATTTCTTCCCAATCGCGCTCCAAGACCAAAACACTGGGCAAGCTGTCTTCATTCAAATAGGCTTGCCAGCGGCCATCGGCTTCAAGCACGATCACATCGGGCTGCGCCGGCGCGTTTGAAACGGGCTCAAACCCCCCTGCCGGGCGCGGGTCGAGCGCGCGTACCGCTTGCAGATAAGGTGCTATCTCATCGGCATCGATATCCATCGCTTTGGCCAAAGCCTTCAGATCGCCACGTCCCAATATATCAAGATTATCCAGTAAAGCCTGATGGGTCGGCGTCCAATCACCAGCCGCCTGCAATTGAAGGCGCAAGCAATCGGCAAGGTTGCGCGCAAACACACCGGCTGGGCTCAAACGAGAAAGCTGCTTTAAAGTTTGATGCAAAAGCTCACTATCGACACCAATGGTTGAACAAATTTCCCCGTCGCTCTCGCGCAAATAGCCGTCCTCGTCCAGCCAGCCAGTCAATTCTATTCCCAATGCCGCAATTTCTCGGTCGGTGATTTCTTCGGCAATTTGACGCAAAATGTGCGGGGTCAGACCGCTTTCTTCGGCAGCGCGATTTTCCAACATAGCAGCTACATCGCCCCCTTCCCCGCAGGCAAAATCAACCCGCACTGCTTCGATCTTATCCGAAAGACCAACCCCGCTCGTGCCGTCAACTGTGATTGCGCGCGATGCTTCGCCATTGCCGCTGTCTCGAAAATGGTCTTCATCAAAAGCCAAAAAAGGGTTTTGCTCCATTTCGCTCTTTAACATATCGGTCAGCTGAATATTGGTCATCTGCAACAGCTCAATGGCTTGCCGCATTTGCGGGTTCATCATCAGCTTTTGCTTTTGCGATATTTCGAGGCGAGGTGATAGGGCCATTTGGAGCTCCTTTGGGAGCGAAGCTAACCACTTTGGCACGGTTCTTGCAAGGGTTTAAGCCGATTACGTATTTTTCGCGCTGCTAATCCAGCCCCCGCCCAAAATACGATCGCTATCTATAGCATAGAACACGCAAGCCTGGCCGGGCGCAACCCCTTCTTCACTTTTTGCCAAGATGATTTCAGCAGCACCATCGGCTTTCAGTGTTAGCTCGGCATGCGCCGGTTCACTGGTTGAGCGAATGCGCGCCCGCACGGGTAAGTTGACAGCCTCTTGACCGCCAATCCAATTCACATCATCCAGCATAATGCGCGTACGCGCCAGAGCCTCGCGGGGGCCAACAACCACTTCGCGCTTATCTGCATCAATCGACACCACATAAAGCGGGTCACCGGTCGCTACGCCAAGCCCGCGGCGCTGCCCGACCGTATGATGCACAACTCCCTGGTGCGTGCCTAAAAGCTCACCATCCATATGGCGGATTTCCCCGGGCAGGTCGCAATCGGGGCGCAAGCGTTTAATAACACCGGCATAATCGCCATTTGGGACAAAACAAATATCCTGGCTATCGGGCTTATCAGCGACATCCAAACCGATAAGCGCGGCAAATTCGCGGATTTCATCTTTTGTAAAATCAGCCAACGGAAAGCGTAGGAAATCCAACTGCTCTTGCGAGGTTGAGAACAGGAAATAAGACTGATCGCGCGCCAAATCACGCGGGCGGTGCATTTCCCATCCGCCATCACCTTCATGCGTGGCAATATAATGACCGGTCACCAGCGCCGCAGCGCCCAAATCCCGAGCCGTTGTCAGCAAATCGCGAAACTTCACCGTCTCATTGCATCGAATGCATGGGATCGGCGTGTGGCCCGACAAATAGCTGTCGACAAATTCATCCATGACGCTTTCTTTAAAACGCGATTCATAATCGAGCACGTAATGCGGCATATCTAGCTTGGCGGCAACGCCGCGTGCATCGTGAATATCTTGACCAGCGCAGCACGCGCCTTTTCGACGAATGGCTTCGCCATGGTCGTAAAGCTGCAAAGTGATGCCGACCGCATCATATCCGGCGCGTTTGACCAATGCAGCAGCGACCGAACTGTCGACCCCTCCCGACATTGCAATCACCACGCGTTGCGCCGCACGGTTTTCGTCGCCCGATTCAGAGGTACCAACACCGAGGTCGATAATCGGCATTTTGGCCATCACAGAGGGTTTCAACACATTACTCATTGCGCGATGACTATAACATCAAAGGCGCGCTCGCAACCCCTTCACCCAGTCTTATATCGCCTCGTTAGCACTCGTACCTATTCGGAGAAGGTGATCTGTTTGTGAGTATCGTTTCATGGTCCCTATGACACATAAATTATGCGCAGATATTGGACAAATTCGGGGCATGTGATAATCAACAAAGCCATGATCGATAACGAATTTGACCCTCATGCCCCTCAATTTATTCATGCCCTATGCCAAATGGCGCTAGATGCCGGTGCGCTAATTATGCAGCACTATCGCGATGGCGTGGCGGAAGAAAAAAAAGCGGACAAATCGCCGGTGACGCAGGCTGACCTAGATGCAGAAATCTTGCTAGAAAAGGCACTGGCTAAGCTGGCCCCGCATATTCAAGTGATTGGTGAGGAAGCCTGCGCGGATGCTATGCCGCAGCATTTGGACGATATGTTCTTCCTGCTCGACCCCCTGGACGGCACCCGCGATTTTATCGCCAAACGCGATAATTTCACCGTCAATATCGGGCTGGTACATAACCACTATCCGATTGCCGGGGTGATTTATGCGCCGGTGCATGAAAAACTCTATTTCAGCGGCACCGATTGCGCCTATCGCTTGCTCGTGCCCCCTGACGGAGCGCTAGATACCGAGGTAGCGGAAAAACTGAAGACAAAAAAGATTGACCCGAAAGGCTTGCATATTATTGCCAGCCACTCGCATCGCGGCGAACAGACAGATCAGATGATTGCCAGACTAAATGTCAAAAGCACCATTGCCGCCGCCTCCTCTTATAAATTCTGCCTTTTGGCCGAAGGCACGGCCGATTTTTATCCGCGCTATGGCCGCACCATGGAATGGGACACAGCCGCAGGGCAAGCTATTTTGGAAGCAGCAGGCGGCATAGTCACCACCGAAGATGGCGCACGTTTTTCTTACGGCAAACTGGCGCGCGGCCTCGACAACCCATCTTTTATTGCAGCAGCTGCCTATAACTGGCACGATGCACTGAAGTAAGGTCTTGGGGGGCACAGCAATGGCCGGTCACCGCGTGGCAATTTTATATGTCTGTTTATTGGCAGTGCTCATGCTCTCTTCGGCTGCCGCGCAACAAGAACGCCCGCGCACTATCGAAGAATTTTCCGAAAACAATCTGATTATAGCCTCAGCCAAATATCTGGGCGCTACAGCCGAGAGTATGGCCGAAATCATTGACCGGATTTTCAGCCGCTATGGCACGCCCGGGGCCATTATTCGCGGTGAAGAAATTTCGGTGTCGGTGATGTTTGGCGCACGCTATGGCCGCGGCACGCTGATATTTCCAGATGGCCGTGAATTCCCAATATTTTGGCGCGGCCCCTCAGCTGGTGTCGATATGGGTGCGACAGGTAATAAAAGCTTCACTTTGGTTTACAATGTTGGCGAGCCAGAAGACTTATATCGTCGCTTCGCTGGTGTTGACGGCTCGCTGGTCGCTTTAGGCGGCGTCGGGTTCAATTATTTGCAGCGCGGCGATACCATTCTTGCTCCTATGCGTGTGGGGGTCGGCTATCAAATCGGGATCAGTCTTGGTTATTTGAAATTCGCCGATGCGCCCGGCTGGATGCCTTTTTGAGGCTGGCGAAAAAACGCCGTCAATTTTTTAGACAATTCTTCTGTCCGGCCGGTCGAGAAAAAATGGCCGCCCGTATATTGATGCACATCGGGTGCGTCATACAACGCCAACGCCGCTTCAACATCGGCGCGCATGATTTCCGGATCATCAAGCGCGTAAACAAATTGCGCCCGCATACCCCCTGACGCGATTTTCTCATGATCGGCCATACGGTCGGACAAAGCATCGCCGATAATCATGTCGCGCATCATACGCTCCGTGCCTTTTACTTTGAACTGGCTGGTGAAATGCACCACCACGCGGCGCGCTTCTTCGTTCTCTGTGCCGAAGCTTTCGCCGCGCGCAATAATCGCTGGAATTCCGACCAGACGGGACAAAAACGTGCCGAGCACGGGTAGCCGTGTCAGGGTCAAAGCCATTGTCGGCTCAACACCTTTAATGGCTGGCACTTGATAGGCAAGCGAGTGCACGCGGTCACCATGCTCGGCAGCAAAACGGGCAATAATCGCTCCACCCAGACTAACGCCGAATAAATGCACTTTATCAATTTGCAAATACTCCAATAGATCGCGCAATTGCAGCCGCATGAGGTCAATGGTCAGCTTATTGCTCGGGCGGTCGGAAAAGCCGCGCCCATATTGGTCATAAACAATTACGCGCCAGCCATCTTTAACCAAAGGCGGCACATAGCCCTGATATGCCATCGACCCCAGCGTGCCGCCATGCACAATCACCACCGCTTTGCCGTCGGACGGGCCAAAACTTTGATAGGCGGTAACGCCGTGGCTCAACAGCGCCGTCTGATAGCCGCTATCGGCACGAAATTCGGCGGCGCTCAATGTCTCGCGGTCGGCGCGCCAATAAATCAGGGCAAGCACCAATGGTAAAAAGGCGATAAGCGCGCCGATGATTTGTAAAAACATCATTTATTTTTCTTCAATCAAGCGCACACGCCCGGTTTCTTTACCTTTTCGCGGATCAAGCAGCACCAAAATCGGGCCGCCTTTATCTTCCAAATGCAGCACAATGCGGGTTGCGCCGTTTTCAACCTCGACCAACCGTGCCCCTGCCGGTATGACTATTTCCGACAGTTCGAAATCACGCGCCATTGGCCCTTCCGGCGCCGACAGGCGGGCAATCACCGTGCTGATAACCACCGCCGCGCCGCCAACCAGCAAAAATCCCAATAAAATAACCGTAATTAGCAATATCCGAACATAGCGCGGATTGGGGGCGGCAATATCTTCAGAAGAAGTTTCCGTGACGCCCGGATTTCCTGTATCTTGAGACATGGTCGATACTCCAAATAATATGCTTGCCTTCGCCGTCACCTATGCGCAAGAAGGCGACCGATTGGACAGAACCCTTGCCGCAGCGTCTGATGATTTATCGCGCGCGCGACTTCAAGAGCTTGTGAAAGCCGGTCATTGCGTTGTCACACGGCGACAGGCTGACACGACCATAAAAGACCCGTCATGGCGGGTCAAACAAGATGATATTGTCGCCCTCACCTTGCCGCCCCCCACCGACACCAGCGTGAAAGCGCAAAACATTGCGCTTAATGTGCTGTATGAGGACGCTGATTTGCTGGTCATCAATAAACCGTCAAATATGGTGGTGCATCCCGCGCCGGGCAGCCCCGACGGCACGCTTGTTAATGCGCTTCTGGCGCATTGCGGAGACAGCCTGTCGGGCATTGGCGGCGAAAAACGCCCGGGCATTGTCCATCGCCTCGATAAGGATACGAGTGGTATTATGGTGGTGGCAAAAAACGATGCGGCGCATCAAGGCTTGTCGGAACAATTTGCTGCGCATGGCCGCGACGGGCGCATGCAAAGGCTCTATCAGGCTTTGGTATGGGGCGAACCAGTGCCGGCCGCAGGCACGGTAGATGCGGCGCTGGCGCGAAGTGCCAATAATCGCAAGAAAGTCGCCGTCTCAAAATCCAATGAAGCGCGCCATGCAGTGACGCATTATCGGCGGCTGGCAAGCTTTGTTGCAAACCAAGTGAGCATGATTGAGTGTCGGCTTGAGACCGGACGAACGCATCAAATTCGCGTGCATATGGCGCATATCGGCCATCCGGTATTGGGAGACAAGCTTTATGGCACCGGCATGAAAAGCCGCACCGTGCATCTCACCGAAGCACAAAAAGCAGCGCTTGATGCGCTCGACCGCCAAGCACTGCACGCCGCCGCGCTTGGCTTTCAACATCCGCGCACCGGCGAAACGCATTTTTACGAAGCCCCGCTGCCGCAAGATTTGTTTAACCTCTTGGAAGCGATGGCAAAACTACCTATATGAAATTCATGAGCATGAATGAGACAGAAAAGTCGGATAAGAAATCCACTGCGCTGGCTCCGGCCCCCAATCCGGAAGGCAGTCTGTCGCGCTATCTCAACGACATCAAAAAATTTCCAATGCTGGAAGCCGATGAGGAATTCACTCTGGCGAAAGATTATGCCGATAGCGGCGATAAGGGCGCGGCGCATAAACTGGTGACCAGCCATCTGCGTTTGGTGGCAAAAATCGCTATGGGTTATCGGGGCTATGGACTGCCGATTGGCGAGGTGATTTCTGAGGGCAATGTCGGGCTGATGCGCGCCGTGCAAAAATTTGATCCCGATCGGGGCTTTCGGCTCGCCACTTATGCCATGTGGTGGATTCGCGCGCAAATACAGGAATATATTTTGCGCTCTTGGTCGCTGGTCAAAATCGGCACCACGGCGGCCCAGAAAAAGCTATTTTTCAATTTGCGCCGTTTGAAAGGCGAGATTAACGCCATTGATGGCGGCGCGCTTAAGCCCGAGCAGGTAAACGAAATTGCCGAGCGACTGGGCGTTGAAAATAGTGAAGTGACGATGATGGAAGGTCGCATGAGCGGCGGCGATGCCTCGCTCAATGCGCCGATGAAAGTCGGTGAAGACGGCGATGGCGAATGGCAGGACTGGCTAGAAGATGAGGCCGCCACGCCGGAAATGGTAGTCGCCGAAGACAGCGAGCGCTTCGCCCGCCGCAAAGTGCTAATCGCCGCCATGGCCGGGCTGAATGAACGCGAGCGCGCTATTCTTATGGCCCGTCGCCTTGCCGACCCGCCGCAAACGCTGGAAGAGCTGGCGCAAGAACATGATGTCAGCCGTGAGCGTATCCGCCAAATTGAAACGCGCGCTTTTGAGAAGTTGAAAAAGGCTATGGTTAAAAACGCGGCCCATGATGGGTTGGTTATTGAGGCAGAGTAAGCACAAGTCCAGTTTTTGACCAAAATGTGCCTTTTTCTCAGTCCTCAAAGGGGTCTTTAACAAGTATAGTGTCATCGCGCTCGGGGCTGGTAGACAAGAGAGTTACGGGGGCGGCGATAAGCTCTTCGATATAGCGCACATAGCGCACGGCTTGTGCCGGCAAATCGGCCCAAGAGCGTGCGCCGAAACTGCTTTCGCCGCTCCAGCCTTCCAGCGTTTCATAGACTGCCTCAATGCGGGCTTGTTCGGCCCCATTAGCGGGCAGATAATCAATAGCCTCGCCGTCCAACATATAGCCGGTACAAATCTTAATCTCATCAAAGCCGTCCAGCACATCGAGCTTGGTCAGCGCTATACCGTCGATGCCCGCCGTCTTGACCATTTGGCGCACCAGCACCGCATCAAACCAACCACAGCGCCGCTTACGCCCCGTCACCGTGCCGAACTCGTGCCCGCGTTCGCCCAGCTTTTGCCCGACTTCATTATCTTGCTCGGTCGGGAACGGCCCTTCGCCCACCCGAGTGGTATAGGCTTTGGTGATGCCCAGCACATGGTTGACCGCGGCCGGTCCCAGCCCGCTGCCGGTCGCCGCCTGTCCGGCAATCGTGTTNGAAGAGGTGACAAACGGATAGGTGCCNTGGTCNANATCNAGGAGTACGCCTTGNGCNCCCTCAAACAAAATNCGCTGGCCGGNGCGGCGCGCCTCNTCCAACAGCTTCCACACNGGCGCCATATAGGGTGTCAGTTGCGGCGCAANCTCCATAAGCTTGGCTTTCANCTCGGCCCCGTCAAATTCNGGCAAGGCCAGCCCNCGGCGCAGNGTATTGTGATGCACCANCAGGTTTTCGATTTTTGCNTCCAGCGAGGCCGGGTCGGCCAAATCGGNNAGGCGCANNGCGCGGCGGCCNACCTTGTCTTCATAGGCCGGNCCGATNCCNCGCTTGGTNGTGCCGATTTTAACGCCCGAATTGGCGCTTTCGCGCGCAGCATCNAGCTCTTGGTGCANCGGNAAAATCAGCGTCGCATTTTCGGCAANCTTCAANTTNTCNGGTGANACGGCAACGCCNTGCCCGCGCAAAGTNTCAATCTCAGACAANAGCGCCCACGGGTCGACCACCACACCATTGCCGATGACCGACAGCTTGCCCTCGCGCACAATGCCCGACGGCAAAAGCGANAGCTTATANACCTCGCCATTAATNACCANCGTATGACCAGCATTATGNCCGCCCTGAAAACGCGCCACCACATCGGCGCGCAGGCTCANCCAATCCACAATTTTGCCTTTGCCCTCATCGCCCCATTGCGAGCCGATGACTACAACATTGGCCATATGCCTNTCCCCTCTTTGCTAAAAACTCAGNTGCTNAATATGCACCACTTGCGGCAGGGCTTCCAATTCTTTCAGCACATCGGCGCTCGCTTCGTTATCAATATTGACCANTGAAATGGCGTCGCCNCCNGGCTTTTCACGGCCNAGTTGGAAGCTGGCAATATTAATGCCGTGCTGGCCCAGCGCACTGCCCAGCGCGCCGATAAANCCAGGCGCATCGGTATTGGTGACATANAGTACNCGCGGCGCAAGCTCGGCGTGAATATTAATNCCCTTAACCTGAATGATGCGCGGCTTGCCNTCAGAAAACACCGTNCCGGCNACNGANCGCTGCTGGCGTTCGGTTTTCANCGTCAGGCGAATATAGCTGTCAAACGCACCGGTNGAGTCGCGCTTCACCTCNGACACGGTGATGCCNCGCTCTTTGGCGATGGCCGGAGCCGACACCATATTGACGTCGGCCAANAGCGGGCGCAAAAGACCCGCCATAATGGCCGAGGTGAGCGGCGCCACANTCAATTCGCTGACATCACCNACATATTCAATCTCAGCACCTTCAATGCCNCTTTCGGTCAATTGACCGGCAAANAGACCNAGCTGCTCNGCCAGTGCCACATAGGGGCGCAAACGNGGCGCGTCTTCAGCCGAGATNGACGGCATATTGATNGCATTNGTCACNGCGCCGGTCNTCAGATAATCNGCCATTTGCTCNGCCACTTGCAGGGCGACATTTTCTTGCGCCTCAGANGTCGAGGCGCCCAAATGCGGCGTGCAAACAACGTTTTCCATATTGAACAGCGAATTNTCTTTGGCNGGNTCTTCTTCAAACACATCGAGCGCGGCACCGGCGACATGGCCNCTTTCCAGCGCTTCTTTCAANGCTTTTTCNTCAATCAAACCACCGCGCGCGCAGTTGATGATGCGCACGCCTTGTTTGCANNTGGCCAAAGCCTCGGCATTGATNATATTNCGCGTNTTATCGGTCANCGGCGTGTGCAGGGAGATNAAATCGGCGCGCGCNAACANANCATCGAGCTCGGCTTTTTCAACGCCGATTTCTANTGCGCGCTCCGGCGTNAGAAACGGGTCAAANGCGACGACTTTCATTTTCAGGCCCAAAGCGCGGGTNGCGGCNATGGAGCCGATATTGCCGCAGCCGACAACGCCCANCGTCTTGCCGGTCAGTTCNACGCCCATAAAGCGNGATTTTTCCCATTTGCCNTCATGGGTNGAGGCATTGGCTTCGGGGATTTGCCGNGCNAGCGCAAACATCATGGCAATGGCGTGCTCTGCCGTGGTNATGGAATTNCCGAANGGNGTGTTCATNACCACAATGCCTTTTTGNGTGGCGGTCGGNAGGTCNATATTATCGACGCCAATACCGGCNCGACCGATGACNTTCATATTTTTNGCNGCTTCCAAAACCGGNGGNGTCGCTTTGGTNGAAGAGCGCACNGCCATGCCGTCATACNCNCCNATGATTTTAATCAACTCGTCCTTGTCGAGGCCGGTANTCACATCTACNTCAACGCCGCGATCTTTGAAAATNTGCTCGGCGGCAGGGCTCATTTTATCTGCAATCAATACTTTAGGCATTTTGCCCCTCCATTTTGGCAGTTTGAAAGGCCCAATCGAGCCANGGGGTCANGGCGGCGAGNTCNGCGGCATCTACCGTCGCCCCGGCCCANATGCGNAANCCCGCGGGCGCGTCGCGATAAGCGCCAATATCATAGGCCACGCCTTCTTNATCCAACAGNNCNGCAATNCGCTTGGCCAGCGCCNCTTGTTGNTCGGCGTNCATCGCCAAAACNGCTTCATCGACGATTTTTAGNCACACGCTNGTGGTAGATTGAATGGCCGCCTCTTCGCACAAATTGGCGACCCAATCCGNGGCCGCGACCCAATCATTCAGCACTTTGTTGTTGTCGGCGACGCGGCCCAAAAGGCCNTTCATNCCNCCCAAACCGTCNGCCCAATCGAGCGCATCAATATAATCTTCCAGCGCCAGCATGGACGGTGTGTTGATGGTCTCGCCTTTGAATATGCCCTCAATCANCGCNCCNGCNTTNGTNAGNCGGAAGATTTTNGGNANCGGCCAGCTNGGNGTATAGCTNTCCAGCCGCGCNACGGCGCGCGGGCTGAGAATAAGCATGCCGTGGCCGCCNTCNCCNCCCAGCACTTTTTGCCAGCTATANGTGGTGACATCGAGCTTTTCCCANGGCAATTCCATCGCAAAAGCGGCAGAGGTGGCGTCGCACAAGGTCAGCCCTTCGCGNTCATCGGCAATCCAATCTCCATTGGGCACGCGCACGCCCGACGTTGTGCCGTTCCAAGTAAAGGCGACATCGCGGGTGAAGGCGACCTCGNCCAAATCGGGCAGNGCGCCATAATCGGCTTCCATAACNCGAATATCGTCGAGTTTCAGCTGTTTCACCGCATCGGTAATCCAGCCCTNACCGAAGCTTTCCCAGCCNAGAATATCAAGCCCNCGCGCGCCCAGCATGGTCCACATNGCCATTTCATAGGCGCCGGTGTCAGAGGCCGGCACAATNCCGATGCGATAATCTTGCGGAACGCCTAAAANGGCGCGGGNTTTNTCAATCGCNTCAGCGAGGCGTGCNTTNCCTGGCTTAGAGCGGTGCGAGCGGCCCAAAACCGCNTGTTCCAATNCTCGTAAGGAATANCCCGGGCGCTTGGCGCATGGNCCGGANGAAAAATCAGGTCGCGCCGGACGNAAATCCGGCTTTGCTATATCTGTCATATCAACCCTTCCAGATCGTTGCCTCTCGTTGGGGAGAGGTGTCCCACGGGTGATATAGGNGGAATCTGNGGGCGGGGCAAGGAATGAATCGGCAGCCGCCTCCAAANNGGGAAAGCGCACCANAGCCAGCNANCTGGCGNNNGCNTTTANCCAGTTCCTANAATATTTCCTTGTNNAACCTTGAGTATAAANAAAATAAANGGCNATGCTNNNTTAGGAATTNACNTCGACGCTTGATNCNAGGCTTTGATNNNGGAACTAATGCNNCAACGGCCCATTGCCGCCGCCAATATNAGGGGCGGNTTTGATGGCTTGGTGNACGTAGTCGAGCGCGGTTTCGGTCGCTTGGCGCAGTGTTGCGTCATCAGGACGACCGGCGGNGTTGAATGCAGCTGACTTTACATNAGTGNGANTAACCATNGCTNTANCAATCTGNCCACTNAGCGCACTCGCCAGGGAACAGCCCGTGCCGTGCGTGTTGCTGGTGGCGAGGCGCTCATGCTCGAATATATGCATGCCCGATTGCAGCGCCAGCAAGTCGGTGACCACCTTATCGCTGTCATGCCCGCCCTTAATCAGTGCGGCGTGCGCGCCCGCTTCCATAAGCCTGTCGGAGGCGCGTTTCATATCATCAATGCTGTAAACATCGCGCCTCGTCAACAGGCTGGCCTCGGGCAGGTTCGGCGTGACCAGAAAGGCGTGGTTGACCAAAAGCGATTGTAGCGCGTCCATCGCCTCATCTTGCAGCAGCCTGTCACCCGATGTCGCGACCATGACTGGATCAACCAGCATAGGCAGTTTCGGGGCAAGCCGGTCGCGCGCCTCGGCCACCGCTTCAATCACCTCGCGCGTCGCCAACATGCCGGTTTTCATCATATCGGCACCGATATCGCTGAGGATGGAGGTCATTTGCCGGACCACAAAGGCAGGGGGCACGGGCATAATATCTTGCACGCCCAGCGTGTTTTGCGCGGTCAGGGCCGAAATGGCGGTGGTGGCATAAGCGCCTTGTGCCATAATGGCTTTAATATCCGCTTGAATGCCCGCACCGCCGCCTGAGTCAGAACCGGCGACAACGAGCACTTTTCCTAACGAGGGGGTTTCGCTCACGCAGCGACCAATTGAATGCGGCCGACAATTTCAGCCACCACATTTTGCACCAGCGCCGCATCATCGCCCTCGCCCATGACGCGGATAAGGGGTTCTGTGCCCGAGGGACGAATGACCAGACGGCCGCTATTGCCCAGCTTCTGCTCACCATCACGAATAGCGGCAATGACATCTTCATTTTCCAGTGGCACACCGACATTGAAGCGCACATTTTCAAGAATTTGCGGCACCGGTTCAAAAACGCGGCACAAATCAGAGACCGGCCGCTCGGTTTGTTTCATCACCGCCAGCACTTGCAGCGCGGCAACCAGCCCGTCACCCGTGGTGCCGAAATCGCTCATCACCATATGGCCCGATTGCTCGCCGCCCAAATTAAAGCCATGCTGGCGCATATGCTCCACCACATAGCGGTCGCCCACTTGGGTGCGCGCCAAGCTCAGCCCGCTGCCCTGCAAATGGCGCTCCAGCCCCAAATTCGACATCACCGTGGCAACAATGCCGGGCGCGCTTAGCAATTCACGGCGCTGCCAATCACCGGCAATCAGCCCCATCAGCTGGTCGCCATCGACCATTTTGCCGTTTTCATCGCATACAATCAGCCGGTCGGCATCGCCATCCAGCGCAATGCCAATATCGGCTTTTTCGGCCCGTACCTTATCAGCCAATGCGCCAGTATCGGTCGAACCGCAATCTTTGTTAATATTGAAACCGTCCGGCCCCACGCCAATAGACACAACTTCCGCACCCAATTCCCAAAGCGCGGTCGGGGCCACCTTATAGGCGGCGCCATTGGCGCAATCGATAACCAGCTTAATACCCTCAAGGCTCATCTCGCGCGGGAAAGTGCGCTTGGCAAATTCAATATAGCGCGCCTGACTGTCATCAATCCGCTTGGCGCGCCCCAATTCAGCCGCCGGCACCAATTCGCTGGCCGGCGCGTCCATCAGTTGTTCAATTTCATATTCAATTTCATCGGAAAGCTTAAATCCATCCGGCCCAAATAGCTTTATGCCATTATCTTCAAATTCATTATGCGAGGCGGAAATCATCACGCCAATATCGGCGCGCAAAGAGCGCGTCAGAAAGGCCACGGCGGGAGTCGGGATCGGACCAAATAGAAACACATCCATGCCCATTGAGGTGAAACCGGCGACCAGAGCCGGTTCAATCATATAGCCTGAAAGCCGCGTATCTTTGCCAATCACCACGCGATGGCGATGCTCACCACGGCGGAAATGCTGCCCCGCCGCCATGCCCAAACGCAAAGCGGTCTCAGCAGTCATCTTCTCGCCATTGACGCGCCCGCGAATACCATCGGTGCCGAAATATTTCTTATTCATTCTTCTATGTCGCAAAAACCGCCGCGAAAGCGCAAATCACAAGCTGTTGCAGTTTATTACTTTTTAGAGATTTGTGCCCAAACGATCACGCAGCAACAGTGCGTGGGCAAGCTGGCGCGCATCATGGGTGCGGATATAATCGATCCCTTGAGCCACAGCTAGCATTTCCGCCGCAAGGCTTATGGGGCCGCTTTCGGCAATGGAAATATCAGCCAAAGCGCGCAAGAAGCTCTTGCGCGACACGCAAACCAGCACTGGCAAGCCAAATACAGCCTTCAGGCGATGTAATCCCCCCAACACATTTAGTGAGGTTTCTAGCTTATTACCTAGAAAAAAGCCCATACCCGGATCTAAAGTGATTTTTTCACGAGCCACGCCCGCTTTCTCTAAAGCACCAAGCCGCGCCTCGAAAAACCGTAAAATATGGGTCCAAATGTCGCCCTCAGGCGGACCTTGGCTTGTCGCGATGCCTTTCGCTTGAATGGCATGCATCAGCACTAATTGCCCTTCATAATCGGCCAGCTCATCGTAAAGCGCCGGCTCGGCAAAGCCGTTTATGTCGTTCAGCCAAGCCGCGCCCTGCGCCATCGCCCAGCGTTGGGTGGTCGGCTGAAAACTATCAACGCTAAGCGGCACACCAAGCTTTTGCAGTTCGGGCCAAATGGCAGACAAGCGCTCAATCTCAGTGTCAGGAGATACATTACCTGCATCGGGATGGCTAGAGGCGGGGCCGACATCCAACACATGCGCACCATCGGCAATGAGCTTTTGCGCCTGCGCCAAAGCCGCATCGGGCGACAAAAAATCACCGCCGTCAGAAAAACTGTCGGCGGTGATATTGAGTATGCCAAATATTTGCGCCATCAAATGCGCTTTAAGACTTTTACGTGCCTTGCGGCTCGGCCCCACCGACACCGGCCGAGCCTGTGGTCGGGAATGGCGATGACGGACCACCGCTTTGTGGAGAATTATCATCTTCAGGCCGATGTGGCATCTCGCCCTTCAGCAGGCCAATAATTTCGTCACCGCTTAACGTTTCATATTCTAGCAAGCCTTTCGCAATGGTGTGCAAATCTTCCATTTTTTCGCTGCAGATTTTACGCGCCATTTCATAGCCTTCTTCAACCAGCTTGCGCACTTCCAAATCGATTTTGCGCTGCGTTTCTTCAGACATGTTTTGCTTTTGCGCCACTGAATGACCGAGGAAGACTTCCTGCTCGTTCTCCCCATAAGCCAAAGGCCCCATTTCATCGCTCATGCCATATTGGGTAACCATTGCTTTCGCCATATTGGTCGCCATTTGAATGTCAGATGACGCACCCGAGGTCACTTTTTCATGGCCGAAAATAAGCTCTTCAGCAATACGACCGCCCATCGCGACGGCCAAATCGGCTTTCATTTTGCCGCGCGTTACAGATACTTGATCACGCTCAGGCAGGCGCATCACCATGCCCAGCGCACGCCCGCGCGGGATAATGGTCGCTTTGTGCACCGGATCAGAGGCATCCATATTGAGCGCCACCAGCGCATGGCCGCCTTCGTGATAAGCAGTTAAACGTTTTTCATCATCGGTCATGACCATAGACCGGCGTTCCGCGCCCATCATCACCTTATCTTTGGCATCCTCAAATTCCTGCATGGAAACCAGACGCTTGGCACGGCGCGCCGCCAACAAAGCTGCCTCATTGACCAGATTGGCCAAATCAGCGCCAGAAAAACCCGGTGTGCCTCGCGCAATGGTGCGCGCATCCACATCGGTTGCCAAAGGCGTTTTCTTCATATGTACTTTGAGGATTTTCTCGCGGCCGATAATATCGGGGTTCGGCACAACCACCTGACGGTCAAAACGGCCCGGGCGCAACAGCGCTGGATCCAATACGTCGGGACGGTTGGTCGCAGCAATCAGGATAATGCTTTCATTGGCCTCAAAACCGTCCATTTCAACTAGTAATTGGTTCAACGTCTGCTCGCGCTCATCATTGCCACCGCCAAGACCGGCACCACGATGGCGACCGACCGCATCAATCTCATCAATGAAAATAATGCACGGCGCATTAGCTTTAGCTTGCTCGAACATGTCGCGGACACGGCTCGCGCCGACACCTACAAACATCTCAACAAAGTCAGAGCCTGAAATTGAGAAAAATGGCACATTGGCTTCGCCAGCAATAGCTTTGGCCAGCAAGGTTTTTCCGGTGCCCGGAGGGCCGACCAGCAGCGCTCCTTTTGGAATACGACCGCCCAGGCGCTGAAATTTAGTCGGATCTTTCAAAAACTCGACGATTTCTTGCAAATCGTCCTTAGCTTCATCGATACCTGCGACATCGTCGAAAGTGACGCGGCCTTGCGCCTCATTGAGCAGTTTGGCTTTTGACTTGCCAAAGCCCATTGCGCCGCGACCGCCACCTTGCATCTGACGCATGAAAAACACCCAAACGCCGATCAGCAGCAGCATAGGGAACCATGAAATCAGCACGCCGAGCAGGGTCGGTGAACCTGAACTGTCAGGCTTAGCCGTGATGGATACGCCGCGCTCTTGCAGGCGTTGCACCAATGTGGGGTCATTGGGCGGCGCATGGGTTGAGAAAGACGAACCGTCAGAATACTGGCCGCTAATCGCGTCACCCTCAATAGTGACCGACGCAATCGTTCCTGCATCAACTTCGGCAACAAATTGCGAAAAGTTAATGTTGCGGCTTGAGGTCTGCGCCGAAGGGCCCTGAAATACGTTAAACAGGGTAAACAACATCAGGCCGACAACCAACCAGACAGCAATATTTCTCATACTATTCACCGTTTCACCTTTGTAACAGACGTTTTTTCGTCCCACTTCCAGAATATAAGCGCGCCTGCGCCTGTTTTCTAGCCCTGACCGCCAGCAATAATGTCGCGGTATAAGCCGCGATAATAAATGCTGTGCAATTTAAAATCCGCCGTGCTTTCGAAAGACGAAGACAAAAGCGGACAGTGTAGAAGCTTGTTACCGTCAAAAACACCAGGCAGAGCGGCATAATAGGCGGCCGGAACGGCTTTGTCGAAAGAAAGGCCGCGCGAACGCATTTCTGCCACGCCGTGGGGCCCTAGCGCACCCAATTGCAAGTGTTTTGCCCTGTTTGTGCCCGAAAGGGCAAAGCGCCGATCAAAATGACTGTCAAATCGACTATCAAGGTTTGAGCTCATGTCGCTTATCGGTAAAGGCTCGGGACAAGCCGCCGCTTCGCGCCCGAGAAAAACCTGGCTTTTGCGCCAGCGCAGATGCAAACCACCCGCAGAAGCGCCGCCATGCGGCGTTTCTTCAATCTGGCGCAAAAGGCGGTCTGCTTTCCGCTGTTTGACCGGATGCGCATGCTGACCAAAATACTGCACAAAGCGGCCGATAAAGCGTTGCTTATGTGCCAGAGGCAAAGCGTCGAAATCGGCACGCGGCAGGCTCAGCACGCCATAATCATGCCATGAAGCATAATCGTCGAGCCAAGCTGCCAGATTTTCATCCAACGCCGACTGCAAAAGGCGCATTTCGGCGGCCATCTCAGCGAGCCGCGCCGCGCCCAATCCTTCCGCCTGTAAGAGCGGCAGCAGACGCCGCCAGCGCACGCGCTCAAATTGCAAGTCGTCATTGCTCGGGTCGTCAATCACCGGCAATCCCGCTTCATGCGCCAGCGCCTTCACTTCGGCGCCGCCATAATTCAATAAGGGGCGCAGAAGCAAAAGCGGTGCCGTCTCGGTGTACAGAAGTTGGCGCGGTGCCATGCCGGTCAGGCCGCTCATGCGGCTGCCGCGCGCCATTCGCATCAAAACCGTTTCCGCTTGGTCATCGCGATGATGTGCCACCACCAAGCCCTGCGAACCGTATTCGGCACACCAAGCCGCCATCAGCCGATAGCGCATGTTGCGCGCCTGCTGTTGAACATCACTCTTACCCAATTTGGCATCAGCCGTTAGCGTGACATGCGACAGGTTAAGTTTTTCACATTGCGCCGCTACTTGTTCGGCTTCCGCCTTGGCGGCTTTGCGCAAACCGTGATTGACGGTCAAAACAGTAAAATTCGGTGCACCCTTTATGCTTCTTGCCTGTGCCGCCAGAGCCAGCAAACCCATTGAGTCCCCGCCGCCTGAAACAGCCAAAGCAAAATGGCTGTCTACATCAAACGGTTGCAGATTTTTCAGAAGCGCCGAAGCTGTGGGTTTATGAGGCACAACCGGCCCGCTTTTTCTCGATCACCGCGCGCTTGGCAATGGCGGCGGGAGCATCAGGAAATTTGGCATTCAATTCGGCAAAGGCATCGCAACCGGTTTTCTTTTCGCCCAAAGCGGTCAACGTCATGCCCAATTTCAAAAGGCTGTCAGGGGCTTTTTTGCTGCCCGCATAGGTTGTGTAACCGGCCAAAAAGGCTTGCGCCGCCTGTTTATATTGGCGCTGCACATAAAAGGTCTCGCCGAGCCAATATTGCGAGTGACCAGCCATTTTATGCGACGGAAAACGTTCAACCAGCGCGGCAAAATCAACCCGTGCGCCGGCATAATCGCCATTTTGCAAATCACCCAAAGCGCGCTCGTAAAGCGCTTGAGGGTCATCTAGCGGCACGCGCACCGGCGCATCGAAATCCGCCAAATTGTCAATATTGCCCTCGCCGACCAGTGGCGTTGTCACGTCAATCACAGCTGACGCATCAGCCAGGCTGGCGACCGGCGCGGCACTTCGCACAACACCGATAACTTCAGGCTCGGCCGAGGAGGACGAAATGCCCTGATTGGCGCGAATAATACCGCCTTCAAGTGATTGGAAGCGAAACTCATTGTCAGATGAGGCTTTGTCAACGCGCTGCGTCAGTTTTTGCACATCAATCATCATGCGGTCAGTCTGCGCTTGCAAAAGCCGCAACATTTCGACTAATTGATTGAACTGTACGCGGTCCGCCGCCGCCGCCGTGCCAGCCGCTTTAGAAGCGGCAGCCGATACCGGCGCGGCAAACGCGTCTTGCGCCGATAAAAGCCGCGTTTCGAGTAATTCCAAGCGCTGCTGCAAGTCGCGCGTTTCCGACAGTCGATTGCGGTTTTGCAATGTGCGCTGCGCTTCCAATAATTGTTCAAGCTGGGCAATACGCAATTCAAGCGCCTCAACACGCTCACCGGCGACCCCATAATCGCCCGAACCGCGGGGCGCAAAATCGGACGGCACGCGCGGTCCGTTTTGCGCCGAAACCGGCGCAATCAACAGACAAGCGGTCAAAAGAACAGCAAATAATCTCATCATTTACCTCTATGCGCGCCAAAATCGGCAAAAAAAAGGCAGAAAAAAGGGCACCCGGAGGTGCCCTTAAATCTATTTTCGCTCAGCTAGCGAATGGTTGCTACTGAACGGCGGTTTTTCGACCAGCAAGCCTCTTCCGAGCACAATGAAACCGGACGCTCTTTGCCATAAGAAATGGTCTGCAACCGGCTGCCATTCACGCCCTCGCTAATCAAGAAGTCGCGCACGGCATTGGCGCGGCGTGCACCCAATGCGAGGTTATATTCGCGTGTGCCGCGCTCGTCCGCGTGGCCTTCAATAATCAGATTGACGCTGCTATTTTGCGACAGCCATTGCGCTTGATTGCGCAATGTAGCGCGGGCAGAACCGTCAAGATTTGACTGGTCGGTCTGGAAGAAAACGCGGTCACCCACATTTTGCACCAAATATTGTGCAGATGATGATGGGGTAACCGTTGAAGCACTACCCGTCGATGTTGACGTCGAAGCAGGTTGAGTTGTTGATGCACAACCCGCTAAAGTCAGTCCGGCCACGGCCACGGAAATTAGAATTTTTGATTTTGTCGACTGTCCCATCGAATGCTCCTAAGTCTGCGCAGACATAATACCTGTCCCTCGGTTGTAATTTAGCCAAAATATGCACAAATGCAAATTAAAGCTCGGCTTAAACGGTATTGATTACAAAAATATGACTCAGCGAATTAACGGTGACCACGCCGGGTCGGATGCCCAACCGGGGGTTGAAATCGGGCGTTCATTATAACCCGTAACATCGACTGTCCACAAGGTCGGACCTTGATCGGCTCCGCGCCCTTCTCTAAAAAAGGCAATAACACGCCCATTTGGCGACCATGCCGGCCCCTCATTATGATAGCCCTCGGTCAAAATACGCTCGCCGCTGCCATCGGTTTTCATAACGCCGATAAGAAACCGCCCGTTCAATGTCTTGGTAAAGGCAATCAAATCACCGCGCGGCGACCAAACCGGCGTTGCGTAGCGCCCTTCGCCATATGAAATACGCTGCACATTTGAGCCATCCGCTTCCATCACATAAAGCTGCTGCGAGCCCATACGGTCGCTTTCAAAAACCACTTGGCTGCCATCGGGGGCGTAACAAGGTGCGGTATCAATGGCCAACGAAGAGGTCAGGCGGCGCGTTTCGCGGGTCCGCAAATCCATTGTGTAAATATTGGAATTGCCATTGCGCTCAAGGCTCATAATGATTTTTTGTCCATCGGGCGAAAAACGCGGCGCGAAAGTCATGCCCGGGAAATCGCCGACCACTTCTTGTTGGCCGGTTTCAATATTAAGCAAATAAACGCGAGGTTTATTGCGATAATAGGAAAGATAGGTGATTTCCTGCGCGGTTGGGCTGAAACGCGGGGTCAAAGCCAGCGCATTGCCGCGCGTCAGCTCACTTTGCGCGAAACCGTCGTGGTCCATAATGGCCAGTCTTTTGATGCGATTGTTTTTCGCACCTGATTCCGACACATAAACAATGCGCGTGTCGAAATAACCGGTTTCACCAGTCAAACGCTCGTAAATTGCATCAGCCACCAAATGACCGATACGCCGCCAATTTTTGGGCGTGGTGAAAAATTGTAAACCGGCCATTTGTTCCTCGGCCACTACATCCCAAAGGCGAAATTCAACCAGCAAGCGGCCATCGCTATGTTGCACGGCGCGGCCGGTCACCAAAGCTAGTGCATTGATCACGCGCCAATCGCCAAAACGCGGGCGCACATTCACGCCAATATTGCGCTCGATAAATGCCTCACGGTCAACCGGGCGAAACAAACCGGAGCGCTCAAGATCGGCCACAATAACCCCCGCCAAGTCCTGTCCGACCGTGCCATCACCAGCAAAATCCAATACCGCAATCGGCAAAGGCTCGACATTGCCTTGCGTAATATCAATCTTCAATGCCGCCAAAGCCACGCTAGGCATCAGCAATAAAACCAGCACCATCACCTGCAATCGGCGTGAGAGCGATACGGAAAATTCTGCATTCATGACTTTCTCCTAGAGGCCTGTGCTCTGTTTATCCGCCCAGCATACGACGGGGGTCAAATGTTAGCTCAATGTTGCGCCAGCTGGCATATTTTTCCGCCGGCATGGAAAACGGTTGGCAACGTCTTATCGCGCGCAGCACACTTTCGGCAGCGGCGCGGAAAAACGGGTCGCCCAGCAAGCTGCGATTTACCACCACCGGCCCGGCCGATAATGCACCGGCAGGCGTTAAGGAAAGACGAACCCGCACTACAAGATTTTCAGCCTGTTTGGCGCCGGCGGGCGGGGACCAGCAACGTCGCATTTGTACGCGAAAGGCATCGACCTCATTTAAGGTCAAGCGGTCAGATGCACTGAGGGCGCTCTCATTTTGCGTCACCCCGCTGTCGGCGGTTTTCTTATCGGGGGTTTTATTGAGCAGAGCTTGCACGCGTCCAATATCCAAAAGCGGCTTGGGCGGTCGAATGGGGCGCGCCAAAGGCGCCGGCGTATCGACGCGAAAGCTCGGCGCGTCCGGCACAGCTTCTCGCGTAGTTTGAACTGTCGCATCGGATTTTTGCACAGCATCAGGCATTGGCGTGGCATCGGCGCGCACATTGGGGGCCGTAGTGTTTTGCTCATGCGCGGTCGGTTCTTGGCGTGTATCGGCCTTATCCGGCATGGTGGTCTCTTCAACCAGACGGGTGAAACGGTCAATGGTGATGATTTCAATCGGCAGACTTTGGTCGCTCATGCGCGCCTCATTGAGCATGGGTGTCCAAAAACCGATAAGGAAAATCAGTCCGGCATGCAGCGCCAGCGAGACAAGAAAATTGTTAGATAACGGCATTATTTCCCCTGCCCTGCTTTTTCCGTCACTAGAGCGACGCGGGCAAATCCGGCCGCGCTGATTTCCGACACCACATTGGCGACCAGCCCGTAATTGACGGTTTTGTCGCCGCGCACATAAATACGCTGGTTATAGCCTTCACCGGCAATCGCCTTCAGACGCGGCACCAGCATGGTTTTTTGAATTTGCGTGTCTTGCAGAAAAATCTGTCCCTGCGCATTGATTGAAATGGCTAGCGGCTCATCATCGCCGCGCAAGGCCTGTGCTCCCGTTTTCGGCAAATTGACCGGCACACCGACCGTCAGTAGCGGCGCGGCGACCATGAACACAATCAGCAACACCAACATCACATCGACCATTGGCGTGACGTTGATTTCCGACATGGGCTGATAATGTCGGCGGCGGCGCGAAGCAGCTGGCGAGGGTGATGATATGGACAAAATGCTTAACCTCTGCCCTGCGCATTATTTTGCCGCGCCATCAGATTGATTAAATCATCGGCGAAATGGTCAAGCCGTGAAGCAAAACGCTGCACCGAGGCAGCGCAAGCATTATAGGCGACAACAGCAGGAATAGCGGCCAGCAATCCGAGGCCGGTAGCAAACAAGGCCTCAGCAATGCCCGGCGCAACCACGGCAAGATTAGTATCGCGGCTCATCGCAATCGCCTGAAAACTGTTCATAATGCCCCAAACCGTGCCGAAAAGGCCAACAAAGGGTGCGACCGCGCCGACTGTTGCCAAAAACAAAAGGCGGCTTTCTAACGCTTCCATTTCGCGCGCCACCGCATTGGTCAGCGCGCGTTCAATCGACGGAATAATGGCACCGGCCTCGGTTTTCCGGCGGTTGCCGTCATGGCGCAGCCATTCGCGCATCGCCGCATTAAACACGCGCACGGACGGGCTGGCCTCGCCCGAGGCTAATTGACGGTAAATATTTTGCAAGGTTTCGCCCGACCAAAACAGCGCCTCAAACTCTTCGGCTTGCAGGCGCACGCGGCGATAGGTCATGATTTTTTCAATTATAATCGACCAACTCATCACCGAAGCAACAATCAGACCAATCATCACCAGCTTGACGACAATATCGGCGCGAATAAACAAGGCCCAAAGCGAAAAATCGGTGGCAGCAAGCTGTGCTGCTTGGTCAATGTTTACAGTATCCATGAAATGCTCTCACTATTTGTGTTCTTCTATGGCGCAAATGTGACCAAACTTTGTCACTTTTCGGCCTTTCGGTTCAGAAAAGACGCGCCGAGATGCGGGGTTATTTGTGCCGCAATATCTTTCGGCATGCGGCGCGGGCGGCCATCGAGATCAACCATCGCGACCACCATCTGCGATTCCCACAATGTTGCATCGCTTCGCGAAATGCGTTGCTCGGCTTCCAATCGCGCGCCGCGCAATCCGGTAAATACGGTTTCCACCAATAGCAAGTCTTCGACCCGGCCTGGGGCCATGAAATCCATCTCCATATGAGCAATGACAAAGGCTAATTGGGGCTCATATTTAAGGAGCTGCTGGTGTGTAACGCCGGCCAGATTGAGAAAATTTGAGCGCCCGCGTTCGGCAAATTTCAAATAATTGGCGTGATAGACAAAGCCCGAGAAATCCGTGTCTTCATAGTGAACCGGCGCATGCAAAACATGCCGCGTGCCATGCGCGTCTTTTTCAAAACTACCGAACATTTGCTTTTTGTCCATGCGCCTTTCTTTTACCCCCGCATTTGGTTGCGACCTGAAAACCTCTCACGCGATTATAAATGTTCCCAATCGCGATTCGTCTGTTTTCTTTTGTTGGCTTTATGTTAGCTTTACGAAAGTTTTTTTTGGAAGTTGCATCATGAATAAAATTCAATTGGTCTTTGTCGCCTTTGCGATGACTGGGTTGGCTGGGTGTTCATCTTTTTCGGACCGTTTTTCAGATACCAAAGACAAGGTTGTTGCCTCAGCTAATAAAACAGGACAGAAAGTCAGCAAGACAGCGGGCATTGCCAGTGGCGGGCTTATCGGTGAAGACGAGTATGAAAAGGCGGTAGGCAAAGCGCGCCGACGGTTTAAGGAAATTCCTGAGGCACAAATTTGCTGGCAAGCGACGCAGGAAATCTCACAAAGTTGGGAGCTGTTTAAGGCCAACAAGCGTTTTATTCGTAAAAACCGCTTCAACAATACTGGGGTGAAGTTGTTTAAAGCGTTTACCTCAAACCTATATAAAACGGTTGACAATGCATTGCCGCTACCTCTGCCAAATCTGCCTGAAGACCGCATGGAATATGCCGCCAAGCAGGTAGAGTTCAATCGTGGCAATATGGAAGATTGGTCCAATATTTATTCAGCCCTTTGCGCCAAAAAATAAGCACCGTCAGCTCAACTCTGAAATAAATCGGCTTCTGCTTGCCGCGCCATTTCCGGAACCTCTATGCCCAAATGCTCAAAGGCTGCAGGCATTAGAAGGCGCCCTCGTGGGGTGCGATTGACGAAGCCCAATTGAATCAGGAACGGCTCAACAATATCTTCCAACGCATCGCGCGGCTCGCCCAAAGCGGCGGCCAATGTTTCAATACCGACCGGCCCGCCAATGAATTTTTCGGCCACCACCGTCAAATAGCGGCGGTCAAGCCCGTCAAGCCCGCGCTTGTCGACTTCCAGGCGCTGCAATGCCGCATCGGCCAGCTTGGCGGTAATGCGATCGGCACCATCAACATTGGCAAAATCTCGCACGCGACGCAGCAAGCGGCCTGCAACGCGCGGCGTGCCGCGCGCGCGCGAGGCAATTTCCTGCGCCCCATCATCGCTCATTTCTAACCCCATCAAAGCGGCATTTCGGCGAATAATGAATTCCAATTCCTCATGGGCGTAAAAACCGAGATAAATCGGAATGCCGAAACGGTCGCGCAAAGGCGTGGTCAACAGACCTGACCGAGTGGTCGCACCGACCAGCGTAAAAGGCGGCAGGTCGATTTTCACCGAACGCGCTGCCGGGCCGTCGCCGATAATCAAATCCAACTCATAATCCTCCATCGCCGGATAAAGCACTTCTTCAACCGCTGGGCTAAGGCGGTGAATCTCGTCGATAAACAACACATCATGCGGTTCAAGATTGGTCAAAAGTGCGGCTAAATCACCGGCTTTAGTAATGACCGGCCCCGAAGTGGAACGAAATCCAGTGCCCAATTCGCGCGACACAATTTGCGCCAAAGTGGTTTTGCCCAGCCCTGGCGGGCCGGCCAGCAAAACATGGTCGAGCGCATCACCGCGCTTTTTCGCCGCTTCAATAAATATGGCAAGATTTTCTCTCCCTTTTTGCTGGCCGACAAAGTCTTGCAGCGTCTTCGGGCGCATGGCGGCATCGGCATCTTCCGATTGCTGATTTTGATCGACCAAACGCTCACTCATCACGCCATCTCTTTCAAAGCTTGCTTGATTAGCGCTTCGATCGAATCTGCTTCATCGCCCAGCTTGCCGCGCGCCGCCATTAGCGCCTGATTGGCCTGCGTGCGCTGGTAGCCTAGATTGGTCAGCGCCGACAGAGCCTCTTCCAAAACCTTGCCGCCTTCGCCATCAACCTTATGACCGGCGGCACCAATGAATTGCGCTTCGGGGATTTTATCTTTCAATTCTTGCACAATGCGTTGCGCCACTTTCGGCCCGACGCCGGGCGCGCGGGCCACCGTCGCCTTGTCTTCAGCCGCGACGGCTTGTGTCAAATCTTGCGCTGACAACACGCCTTGAATGGCCAAAGCGACTTTTGCCCCGACCCCTTGCACGCCCATCAGCAGGCGAAACCAGCTTCTTTCTTCTTCGCTGGCAAACCCGAATAACCGCAATTGGTCTTCGCGCACATAGGTTTCAATGGCCAGCGAAACCGCTTCGCCATCGCCGGGCAAATTATCCATCATGCGTGCCGAGCCTTCGACCATATAACCTACGCCCCCAACATCAATCAGCGCCCAGCCATCGCCGCGCCCGTCAACACGCCCACGCAAACGGCCAATCATATGACCGCGCCTTTTGTTTCGGCGCGCTCAATCGCCGCTTGCATTTTGCCGCTAAAGTCACCGGCATGCGCCAATGTAATGGCGACCGCCAGCGCATCGGCGGCGTGCTCATTGGCAATTTCCGCTTGCGGCAGCAGCATTTGCACCATTGTCTTTATCTGATGTTTATCGGCATGACCCGAACCGGTAACGCTGCGCTTGATGAAATTGGGCGCATATTCGCTGACGCTAATGTGCCGTCGCGCCGGCACCAACAGACAAACGGCGCGCGCCTGCCCCAGCTTCAGAGTTGCAGCGCCGTCGCGATTGACGAATGTTTGCTCAACCGCAGCATGGTCAGGCACAAACTCCTGCACCACCGCATCCAAACCGTCATCAAGTTGCAAAAGCCGTTCAGCCAATGGTAGCGCTGCATCGGAGCGCACGGCGCCATTGCCGATATGGGTCAGCTTGCTGCCCTGCATATCGACAATACCCCAACCGGTGAACCGAAGACCCGGGTCCAATCCGATAAGGCGTCTTTTTGCAGCGCTCACATGCTTTCCTTTCTGCCTCAGGCCGAAAGTTGTTGCAGCACCTCTTCCGAAATGTCGAAATTGGCATAGACATTCTGGACATCATCTACATCGTCCAGTGCTTCGACCAGCTTTACTACTTTTTCGGCTGCTTCGCCGTCTACGGCAATATCATTTTGCGCCCGCCAGACAATATCGGCTGCGCGCGGCTCACCCAGACTATCTTGCAAAGCATTAACAAGATTATGCAATTCCTCTACAGCGCAGATAATTTCATGGCCGGAATCAGAACTGTCCACATCTTCCGCACCGGCCTCAATGGCCGCTTCAAACACGGTTTCCGCATCAGTGCGCTCAGCGTCGAACTCAATCGCCCCGACGCGGTCAAACATGAAAGACACGGAACCGGTCTCACCCAAATTGCCGCCATTTTTGGCAAAAGTAGAGCGCACTTCCGCGGCCGTGCGATTGCGATTATCGGTCAATGTCTCGACAATAATGCCGATGCCGGCAGGGCCAAAACCCTCATAGCGCACTTCTTCATAAACCGTATCGCCATCATCAGAGCTTTTCTTAATGGCGCGCTCAATATTGTCTTTCGGCATATTTTGCGCGCGCGCCGCCAAAATCGCCGTGCGCAAACGCGGATTGGCATCAGGGTCGGGCAATCCCATTTTCGCCGCCACCATAATTTCTTTGGTCAAGCGGGCAAAAATCTTGGCACGCTTTTTATCCTGCGCGCCCTTGCGGTGCTGAATGTTTTTGAATTTGGAATGGCCTGCCATATCGCCCTCCGTCGCTTGCGGTTTTTTTAGATTACAGGTTTGGCGCAGCGGAGGAAAGCCTGCCGCCGGCGCGTATAGGGTGAATGGCAATGGCCTTGCCGCTTATATCATCGGTTTCTACCATCACCCCGCAAACGGTCGGTGTGCCTTGCGCCGCGCCGAAACGGCCACCGCGCAATTTGGTGACAAAGCGATTGATCGGCTCTTCTTTTTCCATGCCGATGACGCTGTCATAATCGCCGCACATACCGGCATCGGTTTGATAGGCGGTGCCATTGGGGAGAATTTGCGCATCTGCTGTCGGCACATGGGTGTGCGTGCCGACCACCAGGCTGGCGCGACCATCGCAAAAATGCCCCATCGCCATTTTTTCCGAGGTCGCCTCGCAATGCATATCGACAATGATTGCATCGGCGGCTTCGCCTAAAGGACAGGCGGTCAATTCGCGCTCGACGGCGGCAAACGGGTCATCAAGTGATTCCATGAAAAGCTGGCCCATGACATTAATCACCAAAACCCGCTTATCGCCGACCTCATACAGGCCCACCCCCTTGCCTGGTGTCTCGGGCGGAAAATTCGCTGGACGCAAGAGCCTTGGCTCATCGGCAATGAAGCCGCGAATATCTTGCTGGTCCCAGACATGATTGCCGGTCGAGACGACATCGACACCGGCTTCAAGAAAGCTTTTTGCAATATCAGGGGTGATGCCAAAGCCACCGGCCGCATTCTCGCCATTCACCACGACGAAATCGAGTTCATATTGAGTGCGCATCATCGGCACCTGCCGCAGAATGGCTTCCCGTGCGGCTCGACCGACGACATCTCCCAAAAACAACAAGCGCATCAGCTATTTCCCATCAAAATCATGCCATTGCGTTGGCGTTGCAACGCCGTGCAAGGCTTCGTCATGCGGCGCGACAGCACATTTGTCAACCATTTGCATATCAAAAGCCAAGCCAATAAAGCGACACGCGCTGCCACGGCGCAATTTGGCCAATGTGCGGTCATAAAAGCCGCCCCCGCGACCGAGCCGATTGCCCGTACCGTCAAACGCCAAAAGTGGCAGCAAAACAATGTCGGGCCTGACTAGCTGCGCCGTAGTGGGCGGTGCGGCAATGCCCATTTCATCGGGTATAAGCGCATCGCCATCGCGATAGCGGCGAAACATCATCGCTGCCTCTTCATCGGCGCAAACCGGCAAGCAAATGGCGCTGCCCTGTCGGCGCAAGGCCTGCATGAGCGGGCGCGGGTCAATTTCACCGCCCATCGGCAAGTAGGCGGCAATATTTTGGCCGCGCAATTTTTCCGCATGCACGGTCAACGCTGCGGCCTCATGGCCCTGCGCATCGGCATGGGCACGCCGCGCCGCGAGCATGGATTGCCGCATGGTGTCTTTTGCGTCCATTCATCACCCTTAAAAAGGCGGAACCGCCACAACCGTTTTCTGCCGGATCCTCGGAGACCTACAAATGTAGGTGGGCACCGTGTGGAGCAGGCCGCAACCCGCCTCAGTGACAGTTCCCTTAAGGACCGTAAGGCCCCGAGCGTTTAAAGCAGTCTTCGCATCGGGCAGTTCCTGAACGCCTTATAGCGGTCAAAGGTGAATAATGTCACCCCACTCACGCATTGGCTTCGTGTGTCGGGCCGGGCGCGGGCGGCAAAATCGCTTCAATTTTTTCTGCCGCCGCATTGAGCGCGTCCGACAAAACCTCTTCAATTTCATTGACACGCTCAGACAGAGCCTCGCGGGAGCGACCGGCCTCGCCCATTTCTTGGCGTACCGCTTCCAACTCGCGCTTCAAATCGCGCACATCATTGCTGAGCACTAAGCCGGCAAGCACCAGCAAATGGCTGTCACCCGCTTTTTCATTGCCTTTTTTAATGGCAGCCACGCGCGCCGCCAAGTCTTCAGCCAGCTGCGAGACTTGCGCTTCCTCGCCATCGCGGCAAACAACCTGAAACGGTCTTGAATTGACTGATACAGTTATCTCGGCCATTTAAGCCTCCCCCAGCACATCATCAATTTGCCGCATCGCTTTTTCTACCTGCGTTGCGGCACGTTTTTGGGCGCTTTCCAAATTTTGACTTTGTTTTTTCAAATTCGAGACCTCCGTGCGCAAATGAGCAGCTTCGACCTCTAAGGCGTCAAGCGCCGCCAATTTGCTAAACATGTTTTCGCCCGGAGAACTCACTCGCGCATGTTCGGCAGACAACTTATCGACCGCGTTTAGCAACCGTTCCAGACCGGCTTGTATTTTCTCCATAAGACACCTCTCAGCACAGCATAAAATTGCCGTCGTTTTCCCGTCAACAAAATCTGTTAATTGCGGGACTCAACAGTGCGAATCTGGCATTGACTCTAGCAGGTCTCAGGGGCATTGTGCGCCGAAATTGAGACGTCCTTGTCGAATTATAACCGACCGACAAGTAAGAGGGATATTTTAATGTCTGACGCCGAAGCAAAAGCTATTTCAGGAACCAGCTCTATGCCACTTCAACAAATGGCCAATGCCATACGCGCCCTGTCTATGGACGCCGTGCAAGCGGCTAATTCAGGCCATCCTGGGCTGCCGATGGGCGCAGCTGATATTGCCACTGTTCTCTATACCAAATTTTTGAAAATTGACCCGCTAGCACCGGAATGGCCTGACCGCGACCGCTTTGTTCTGTCAGCCGGTCACGGTTCCATGCTACAGTATGCGCTGCATTATCTGGTCGGCTTTGCAGATATGACGCTTGAAGAATTAAAGAATTTCCGCCAGCTGGGCGCACGCACTGCGGGACATCCTGAGTATGGCCATGCAGCAGGCATTGAGACCACCACCGGCCCTCTTGGACAAGGCATTTCGACTTCGGTCGGCATGGCTTTGGCCGAACGCATGCTGAATGCGCGTTTTGGCGACGAGCTGGTAGACCATTTCACTTATGTGTTAGCCTCCGATGGCGATCTCATGGAAGGCATTAGCCATGAAGCGATTTCCATTGCTGGTCATCTCAAATTATCGCGGCTGATTGTGCTTTATGACGATAACGATATTTCCATTGACGGACCACTCAACTTGACCGAGTCGGGCGACGCTCTGGGCCGTTTTGAAGCAGCAGGCTGGGACGCAGTGCGCATTGACGGCCACGACCATGCGGCAATTGAAGCAGCTATTGAAGCGGCACGCCAGAGCGATAAGCCGAGCCTGATCGCTTGTAAAACCACAATTGGCTATGGCAGTCCCAATAAGCAAGGTACAAGCGGCGTGCATGGTGCGCCGTTGGGAGATGAAGAGATTGCCCTGACCCGTGAAAGCTTGGGCTGGTCGTCAGAGCCCTACGAAATTCCCAACGATTTACTAGATGTCTGGCGCATGGCCGGACGCACGCATGCCTCGACCCGCAAGGCCTGGGAGGAGCGTTTGGCAGGGCAATCGGCGGAAACCAAAAACCGGTTTGAACGCACCATTGCCGGCGACCTGCCGCAGGGCTTGGACAGCGCCATTGATGACTTCAAAAAACAATTGGCCGAAGAAAGGCCGGTTTGGGCAACGCGTAAAGCATCGGAGGAAGCCTTAAAGGCCATTGTTCCACATGTGCCTGAAATGATCGGCGGCTCAGCTGATTTGACCGGCTCCAACAACACCAAAACGCCGGAGCAAACACCCGTCTCTGCCGATAGTATGGCCGGACAATTTATCCATTGGGGTATTCGCGAGCACGGCATGGCTGCGGCTATGAACGGCATGGCTTTGCATGGCGGCTTTATTCCCTATTCCGGCACATTCCTCGTCTTTTCCGATTATTCGCGACCAGCCATTCGCCTCTCGGCGCTAATGAAGCAACGCACCATTCACGTGCTGACGCATGATTCCATTGGCTTAGGTGAGGACGGTCCGACGCATCAGCCGGTTGAACATTTAGCTGCTTTGCGTGTCATGCCAAATACTTTTGTCTTCCGCCCCGCCGATGCGATTGAAACGTTGGAATGCTGGCAATTGGCTTTGAAACAGGACAATGCGCCAAGCATTTTAGCGCTGACACGGCAGGGCTTGCCGACTGTGCGCAACTATGAAGAACGCAATAGCTGCGCGTATGGCGCCTATGAATTGGCAGCCGGCGGCAGCGACCCGCAAGTTACCATATTTGCCTCGGGCTCAGAAGTTTCCATCGCAATGCAAGCACGGTCCGCATTGAAAGAGGACGGAATTAGTGCCCGGGTGGTTTCCGTGCCGTGCATGGAATTGTTTGAACAGCAAAACCCGGCCACGCAGGCAGATATTTTGGGCAACACGCCGCTTCGCATTGCGGTTGAAGCGGCAGTGCGTCAAAGCTGGGATCGTTTCTTGCGCCCACAAGACGTTTTCATCGGCATGGACGGTTTCGGTGCCAGCGCACCGGCAGACCAATTGTTCCAGCATTTTGGCATCACGGCAGAGGCGATTATAGATGCCGCGCGCAACGGGCTGTGAATTTCTTACAGGAGAAAAAAATGGCAGTAAATGTAGCAATTAACGGTTTCGGGCGTATTGGTCGTCTGGTGCTCAGAGGCATCATCGAGAGCGGTCGTAAAGACGTGAACGTTGTCGCGATTAACGATTTGGGCAGCGTCGATGCCAATGCACATATGCTGCAATATGACAGCGTGCACGGCCAATTACCGGCCAAAGTGCGCGCCACCAAAACCGGCATTAATGTCGGCGGCAAGTCGATAAAAGTAATTGCCGAGCGCGATCCGGCCAATTTGCCGTGGGAAAAAATGGGCGTTGATATTGCGCTGGAATGCACCGGCCTGTTCACCAGCCAAGAAGATGCGGGCAAGCATTTGACCGCCGGTGCCAAGCGCGTTTTGGTTTCAGCACCCGCATCAGGGGCTGATTTGACCGTGGTCTATGGCGTCAATCACAAGAAATTGCGCAAAAGCCATAAAATCGTTTCCAACGCTTCTTGCACGACAAACTGTCTTGCCCCGGTGGCGCAAGTGCTGAACAAAACCTGCGGCATTGCACGCGGTTATATGACCACGGTGCACGCTTTTACCGGCGACCAACGCACGGTCGATACGCTGCATTCTGACCTGCGCCGCGCCCGCGCCGCTTCCTTGTCGATGATTCCGACGTCAACCGGCGCGGCCAAAGCGGTCGGCTTGGTGCTGCCGGAATTGGCGGGCAAGCTCGACGGCACGGCAGTGCGTGTGCCGACCCCCAATGTCTCAATGATTGATTTGGTGTTTGAAGCTAAGAAGAAAACCACGGTCGAGCAGATTAACAATGCCATTGTAAAAGCCGCCAATGGGCCGCTGAAAGGTGTGCTGGGAGTAAGCGACGAGCCGCTTGTGTCGATCGATTTCAATCACAATCCGAACAGCTCGACCTTTGACTTGACGCAGACGCAGATTGTCGACGGCAAGCTGGTGCGCGTTTTGAGCTGGTATGACAATGAATGGGGCTTTGCCAATCGCATGAGCGACACGGCTGTCGCAATGGGCAAGCTATAAACCGCTCGGCAAATGAGCAGTTTCAAAACACTTGATACACTGGCCGATGACATGGCCGCCGGCGGCATTGTGCTTATTCGTGCCGATTTGAATGTGCCGCTTGATGATAGCGGTGCGGTGCGCGACGCAACTCGACTGGAAAGGCTTTTGCCGAGCCTCAAAAAACTGTCGCAAAACGGTTTTCGAATTGGCGTGTTGTCGCATTTCGGACGCCCGAAAGGCCGGCGCATGGCCGAAATGAGCCTCGCTCCAATTGCTGCAGCGCTTAGTGGTTTGCTTGGCCAAAAAGTGACTTTCGCCGGAGACTGCATTGGCGATGCGGCGCAAGAGGCTTTGACATCTTTGCCGAAGGGCGGCATTTGTGTGCTTGAAAATACCCGCTTTCACGGCGGTGAAGAAGCCGATGATGCCGATTTCGCGGCGGAGCTGGCGGCACCGGCAGACGCTTATGTCAATGACGCGTTTTCTGCAGCCCATCGGGCGCATGCGTCAACGCATGGTATTACCAAATATTTGCCGACCTATTGTGGGCACGCCATGCAGGCCGAATTGAGCGCACTCAACGCCGCTTTGGGCAACCCGAAACGGCCACTTGTTGCCGTGGTCGGCGGTGCGAAAATTTCAACCAAGCTTGATTTGCTTGGGAATTTATCAACCAAAACCGATATTCTGGTAATCGGCGGTGGCATGGCAAATACGTTTTTGGCAGCGCAGGGTCATAAAGTCGGTACTTCCTTATGTGAAGACACCATGCTGGAGATAGCGCGCACCATTATGGCCGAAGCGGAAAATAAAGGCTGCACGATTTTGTTGCCACGCGATGCGGTTATCGCTGCAGAATTTGCCGCCGGACAAAGCCGGGAAATTTGCGCCGCGCAGGCCGTGCCCGAGGACAAAATGATACTCGATGCTGGTCCGGAAGCGGTCCGGGATATTTGCGCTGCCTTTGACAAGGCGGCTACACTGATTTGGAACGGCCCATTGGGGGCGTTTGAGGTTGAACCTTTTGACGTAGCGACCAATTCCGCTGCGCAACATGCCGCAACCCTGACCCGAGAGGGACAGCTAACCTCCATTGCCGGAGGTGGGGATACGGTAGCGGCTTTGAACCATGCGGGGGCGGGAAAAGATTTTTCTTATGTCTCCACCGCCGGTGGGGCATTTTTGGAATGGCTGGAAGGTAAGAAACTACCGGGCGTTTCCGCCCTCTCGCATCACTGAACGGGAGAGAAAGTGATGAGCAAGAAAACTCTTGAGACCATTGCCGAGGCGATGGTAGCCGACGGCAAAGGCATTTTGGCGGCCGATGAAAGCACAGGCACGATCAAAAAACGCTTTGACAGCATTAATGTGGAATCTACCGAGGAAAGCCGTCGGGATTATCGCGAAATGCTGTTTCGTACCGAAGAAGCAATGCGCGCCCATATATCTGGCGTGATTTTATTTGATGAAACCATTCGTCAGAAGGCCGCTGACGGCACCCCTTTGACCCAATTGATTGCCGATGCAGGTTCACTGCCCGGCATTAAGGTCGATGGCGGCGCGAAAGATTTGGCCGGTCATGCGGGTGAAATGGTCACTGAAGGGCTGGACGGTTTGCGTGAGCGCTTGAGCGAATATCACGGGCTGGGCGCGAAATTCGCCAAATGGCGTGCCGTCATCAATATTGCCGATGGCCTACCATCGGCTGCTTGCCTGACGGCCAACACCCATGCTTTGGCGCGCTATGCCGCTTTGTGCCAAGAAGCCGAGATTGTGCCGATTGTCGAGCCGGAAGTGATTATGGATGGCAGCCATTCGGTAGAACGTTGCTACGAAGTGACCAGTGCCGCCTTGACCCAGCTTTTCGCACAATTGGCCGAGCAAAACGTCTATTTGGAAGGGACGATTTTGAAACCCAATATGGTGGTGTCAGGCACTGACCATGCCGAACAGGCCGGGGTGCAGCAAGTGGCCGAAATGACCCTTGATTGCTTCAAAAAATGCGTTCCCGAAGCGGTACCGGGCATTGTATTTTTATCGGGCGGTCAGTCCGATGAAGATGCTACGGCGCATCTCGATGCGATGAATAAAATCGGCGCTCTGCCTTGGAAGCTGAGCTTTTCTTACGGCCGCGCTTTGCAAGCCGCGCCGCTCAAAACCTGGCTCGGTGATGCCGATAATGTGGCTGACGCGCAAGCCGCTTTTGCCCATCGCGCCAGAATGAACAGCCTTGCCGCACAAGGCGCTTGGGATGCCGCTATGGAAGGCTGAGGCCTAAAAGCTTTTGGAGGAGCCCGTCTCATCTTTCGATGCAGCGGGCTTTTTCATGCGCTTTTGCGCGCGCCGATAAGATATTCGACATTGCCTTGCGGGCCGGTAATCGGGCTTTCAATAATATCGTCAACTTGCCAGCCCTGCCTCTGCCACCAGCGGCTTACATCATCGCAAGCGACAAGGCGCAAATCGGCATCGGTCACCACGCCGTTTTTGCCGAGCGCCGCTTTATCCAATTCAAATTGCGGTTTGATGAGTGCAATGACCCATGCATGTGCAGGTAAGGACGGCGCGAGTCCGGCCAGTGCTTTTGACTGGCTGATAAAGCTGACATCGCAAACCAAACCGTCAAGTTTTCGTTCAAAATCCGTGGCCGCCAAATGGCGCGCATTAACCCCGGCCATGTTTTCCACCCGCCTATCGCGCAGCAAGCTGTCATGCAATTGGTTTTGCCCGACATCGACTGCATAAACACGCGCCGAGCCATGGCGCAACAACACATCGGTAAAACCGCCGGTCGAGGCACCAATATCGACAAATACGCCGTCGCGCACATCATAGTCAAAATGCGCCAAGCCTTTTTGCAATTTCAATGCGCCGCGCGAGACAAAATCATGCGCCGCCTGCGCTTCGATATTATCGTCGGATGATACGGACATGGAGGCTTTTTCGGCAGTGATGCCATTGACCGTCACCTGCCCCGCTTTAATGGCGGCAGCGGCACGGGCGCGGCTTTCGAATAAAGAAAGGCTGACAAGGCTTTGGTCGAGGCGGGTTTTGCCCACGCTTAGGCACCGGCCTTTGGCGTGATGTTTTCAATCTGTGCACCATCCGTGCCCAGCAAAGCGCGCACGGTTTCGATAATTTGCGCGGCATTAAGCCCCGCTGCATCATACATGGCATCGGGCTTGTCTTGGTCAATAAAGCTATCGGGCAACACCAAAGAACGGCATTTCAAACCGCCTTCCAATTGCCCGTTTTCGGCTAGCATATGCATGACATGACTGCCAAAGCCGCCAATCGCGCCCTCTTCCAAAGTCAGCAAAATCTCATGCTCGCACGCCAGCCGCAAAATCAGTTCTTCATCAAGCGGCTTCATAAAGCGCGCATCAACAACGCTGGTGCGAAAACCCTGTGCGTCCAATTGATCGGCCGCCAATCGCGCTTGTTCAAGCCGCGTGCCATAGCTGAGCAGGCAAATACGCCCACCTTCGCGAATAATGCGGCCTTTGCCGATTTTCAGCACCTCGCCATGCGCCGGCAATTCAACACCGACACCTTCGCCGCGCGGATAGCGTAAAGCGCTTGGATGCTCGCTGAACGCCACTTGCGTCGCCACCATATGTTTCAACTCGGCTTCATCAGCTGCCGCCATCATCACCATATTGGGCAATGTGCCGAGATAGGCATTGTCGAATGAACCGGCATGAGTTGACCCATCAGCCCCGACCAGACCGGCGCGGTCAATGGCAAAGCGCACCGGCAGGTTTTGCACTGCAACATCATGCACAACTTGGTCATAGGCGCGCTGCAAAAAGGTTGAGTAAATAGCGGCAAAAGGTTTGAAGCCTTCGATGGCCAAACCGGCGGCAAATGTTACCGCATGCTGTTCGGCAATGCCGACATCATAGCAACGCTCCGGATATTTTTGCGCAAATTTATCCAGCCCCGTGCCGGATGGCATGGCAGCGGTAATGGCGACAATCTTATCGTCGCGCGCCGCCTCATCCATCAGCGTCTCGGCAAACACACCGGTATAACTCGGCGCGGAAGGCGTCGCTTTCACCTGCTCACCAGTGACAACATTAAATTTCGAAACGCCGTGATATTTATCATCCGAGGCTTCTGCCGGACCATAACCATGGCCTTTTTTGGTCACCACATGCACCAGAACCGGGCCATTTTGCATTTTCTTGACGTTTTCCAAAACCGGCAATAAATGATCGAGATTATGGCCGTCAATCGGCCCGACATAATAAAAGCCCATTTCTTCAAACAGCGTGCCGCCGGTCATGAAACCGCGCGTATATTCTTCCATTTGCCGGGCTTTTTCTTGCAAGCTCTCGGGCAAATGGCGGCTCAGATCTTTCAGCAAGCGGCGGAAAGAGCGATAGGTCTTGCCTGACAAAATCCGCGCCAAATAAGCACTCATGGCACCGACAGGCGGCGCAATCGACATATCATTATCATTCAAGATAACCACCATGCGGCTATCCATGGCACCGGCATTATTCATCGCCTCAAAGGCCATGCCGGCACTCATCGCGCCATCGCCGATGACCGCGACGACATTATTGTCTTTGCCTGCCAAATCGCGCGCTGCCGCCATGCCCAGCCCAGCCGAAATCGAGGTTGAGCTATGGCCTGCGCCAAATGGGTCATAAATGCTTTCGGCCCGTTTGGTGAAGCCGGACAGGCCACCCCCTTGGCGCAATGTGCGGATACGGTCGCGACGTTCAGTGAGAATTTTATGCGGATAGGCCTGATGGCCGACATCCCAAATCAGCCGGTCATCCGGCGTATCGAAGACATAATGCAGCGCTACGGTTAGTTCGACCACACCAAGGCCAGCGCCCAAATGGCCGCCCGTTACCGATACGGCGTCAATCATTTCGGCGCGCAATTCTGCTGCCAGTTGAGGCAAATTACCCTTATCGAGCTGACGCAAATCAGCCGGGCGCTTAACGCGATCCAAAAGCCATGTTTCTTTCTCAGCCATAAAGGCTCCTTTGCTGCCGCTTTATTATCAGCTATGGCGCTTAATCACAAACTCGGCAGCTTGTCGCAGCCCATTGGCATCATCACCGAAAAGCGCCAAATGGTTAATCGCTTGTTCGACCAGCAATCCGGCCTGGTCGCGCGCGCGCTCTGTGCCCAAAAGCGAAGCAAAAGTCACTTTGCCGTCGGCCGCATCTTTGCCTGCCGTTTTGCCCAAATTGACGCTCTTGGCATCGACGTCGAGCACATCATCGGCAATTTGAAAAGCCAGCCCGACATCATGCGCATAGCCCGTCAGAGCATGGCGTTGCGCCTCGTCAGCACCGCCCAAAATAGCCCCCGCCTCGAGAGCAAAACCGATAAGCGCGCCGGTTTTCATTTTTTGTAAACGGGTTAGACCACCGGCGTCCAAATCAAGCTGCGGCGATTGCAAATCAATCATCTGTCCGCCAACCATGCCTTGCATGCCGGCGGCGCGGGCCAACGCGGTCACCAATTCCAGCCTTTTGCTCATCTCCTGATGTGTCGCCTCATCGGCCAAAATTTCAAAGGCCAAAGTCAGCAGCGCGTCGCCGGCCAATATCGCGGTCGCTTCATCAAATGCGACATGCAGGCTCGCTTTGCCCCGTCGCATATCATCATCATCCATAGCCGGTAAATCATCATGAATCAGCGAATAACAATGCACCGCCTCAACCGCCGCCGCGACGCGAATGGCCGACACTTCATCGACATTGAATAATTGCGCGGCCGCATAAGAAAGATAGGGACGAAAGGCCTTGCCGTCAGACAACATGGTGTAGCGCATGGCTTCAATCAGGCGGCTTTCCGGCCCGTCGGGCAATTGCAATAGCGTATCGAAAAACGCCGCCACTTGAGCAAGCGCGTGGCGGCGGTCTGTTTGAAAATCGGCCATAAGCGCTAGTCAGTATCCAACGGCGCGGTGCCGCCATCACCGGTAATTTTTTCGATTTTAGCTTGCGCCGATTTCAGCTTTTCATTGCAATAGGCGCGCAATTGACTGCCGCGGCGGTAAATCTCAATCGATTCTTCCAAGGCGACATCGCCTGTCTCCAAACGGTCGACAATGCTTTCCAACTCGCCCAATGCTTCTTCAAAGCTGAGCTTTAAAATATCTTCGGCAATTTCAACTTTATCGGCCATGCCGGTCTCCTCGCCTTACGTTAGGCTTTAGCCACTTTCTGATAATAGCATACGCCATCTGCGTCATAATTCATCGACAAATCACCGCGATGCACCAAGCACATGAGATGGGCCAGACTTTCACCGGCTGCCATGAAGAACACTTCGCGCCCGACACGGCGTTTGAACAAAACCGAGAAAACCTTACCATCAATGGCGCGACGCGGCTCTTCACACACATCGTGCAAGCGTGCCAAAGAGTTTTCATGGCCATCAATCAAGGCGTTTAAACGCGCATGCAGGCCGAAAAACGGCTCATTATGCGCCGGACAGACCAACACATTATCAGGTATCGCCTCGCGGATGCGATGACAGCTATCAATCCAATCTTGTAGCGGATTGCCCATCGGTTCGGTTGGAAACAACGAGACATTTGACGAGATGCGCGGAATGACTTGGTCACCGGAAATCAGCACGCCTTTTTCTTCGCAATAGAGGCATGCATGTTCCGGCGCGTGGCCCGAGCCAATTTCGATACGCCAAACAAACCCATCAATTTCAATCTCATCATCTTGCTTCACGCGCTTATAGGCTTGCGGCAGTGAATGAATATGTTGCCCGAACCCGCCAAAGCGCGCGCGGTAACGCTCCAAAGCGTGCTCGTCAAAACCGGCGGCACGGTAAAAGCGAATGCCCTCATCGGGCACGTCTTTGCCGGTATCAGCCGCCATGGCACGGCACATCAGATAATCGGCGCGCGACATATGAAAATCGGCATCAAAGCGCTTGACCAGCCAACCGGCCAGCCCGACATGGTCGGGATGCATATGGGTGACAATCACCTTATTGACCGGCTTGCCACCCATGAAGCCGTCAAACAGGTCTTCCCAATGGGCCCGCGAGCTTTCCATATCGACACATGTGTCGACAATCACCCAGCCATTGCCATCGCGCAGTAACCAAACATTTATATGATCCAGCGTATAGGGCAGGTCCATGCGCGCCCAAAACACCCCGTCAGCCACCTCAATCGGCGCACCGACTTGCGGCTTATCGTCAAACGGATAGCGCAGGCCGTGCGCCTGCGAGCTCGCTTTTGCTTGTTCTGTCACAATATCCTCAATGCCTTTACAAGGCTTGGCATGAATCTCATCACTTGGTAACAACATATGGCATCTGCCGCTGAGTTCAAAGAGGGAGTTTGGTGTGGCTTTATATCCCGCCAATAAGCAGGCCATTGCCGCTTGCGCCGACAAGCTGAAACAGGGTGACTTGGTCGCCCTGCCGACCGAGACGGTGTATGGCCTCGCCGGTGATGCCACCAATGGAGAGGCTATTGCCGCGATTTATGCGACCAAAGCCCGGCCACAATTCAATCCTCTGATTTGCCATGTCGCTGATATAGCCGCGGCGCGCGCCATTGGGCGGTTTAATGACACTGCCGAAAAATTGGCCGCCGCTTTTTGGCCCGGCCCGCTGACTTTAGTGGTGCCGCGCCAAGCCGATTGCGCGATTCACCCACTCGCCTCAGCCGGTCTCGACACGATTGCCCTGCGCGTGCCAGCGCATGAAACGGCGCAGAAATTATTGCGCGCAGTGGCGCGGCCACTGGTTGCCCCGAGCGCCAATCCGTCGAGTCGCTTGAGCCCCAGCAACGCCGCCCATGTTGCCGCCATGCTGCCCGATATTGACGTGCTTGATGGCGGCGCGTGCGCCATTGGTCTGGAATCGAGCATTATCGGCTGTCTTGATGATACGCCGCTTTGGCTGCGCGCCGGTGGTTTGGCGCGGGCCGATATAGAAGCCTGTCTGGAGACAAAGCTTGCAGAGCCGCCCGAGGAAAAAGCCACCCAGGCGCGCCTCGCGCCGGGTCGATTGGCACGCCATTATGCGCCGCAAAGCGGCTTGCGTCTAAATGCCGAGGCAGCGCTAGAAAATGAATTGCTCATCGGCTTTGGCACAACTACCGAGCCGTGCTTTGCCAATTTAAGCGCCATGGGTGATTTGGCGGAAGCCGCGGCCAATTTGTTTTTCGTCTTGCACAGTGCTGATAAGGCGGCCCAGCAAAGCGGCCAAAGCTTGGCCGTCATGGCAATACCAATGGAAGGTTTGGGCGAAGCGATAAATGACCGCCTTGCACGCGCTGCCGCTTAATTTTTGGGATGCTCAATCAGCAAGGTCGGCACATCCAGAACATGGCTTTTGGCAGTACAGACTTTAGTTCCGGGCTTGCGCCCGTCGCGCACTTCTGACACGGCAATACCGGCATCGTTCAAGCGTTTTTGCGTCGCCACAATATCTTCGGTCTTTAGCGCCAGCCCCCATAAGCGGTCATCATCATCGGCTTTTTCCGTGGCCAGCACTTCCACGCTCATGGAATTTGTGCGGAAGAAAAGCTGGGTGCCACCCCAATCGGGCACATGCTGTTCCAGCGCCAAACGGATGCCCAGCTGGTCACCGTAAAACTTTTTTGCCGCTTCGGCGCTTTTGGTTTGTACCACCACATGGTCAACCGCCGTCACTGCGCCCTTTCCTTCAATCTCAGCCATGGGCAGGGCTGACAAATCATCATGCCGGATACAGAAAGAAAAAATACCGCGCGACGCTGCCATATCCCAATGCATGGTCTGCCATGTGCGGGTAACGCCGGTATTGTCGTCAATGCCGTGACCGGGCACCGGGTCGGCGGCTTTCAAGCCTTGGGCGCGTGCATTTTCTAAAAAAGCTTCGCAATCATCGGTAGCAAAGATGAGCGCACATAAAGACTGACCTCGCGCTTCCAAAACCCCACGCACCATATCACCAGCCCAGCCTTGGCCATTGGCGGCGAGCAATTCCAAATAGCAATTATCGAGGCGAAACAGCGTATTGGCGCTGCCATAATCAGGGTGTTTGCCACGCCAGCTCGGCGCGCGCCCCAGCATAAGCGCATAATCTTGCGACGCTTTTTCGAGGTGTTCAACGGCGATGATAATATGGTCAACTACACTCATGACGGGCTCCTAAAATAAATCCATTTGTTTGGGCGGCGCTTTTTCAATATGCGCGACCCATAAATCGGCATCATCTTCCGCCACCTTATTGACCCGTTTGGATATAGGCGTGGCGGTAAAATCATCTTCCGGTGCCGACCCCAAAAACGGAAGCAGTTTATCCACTTCGTTCTCAGGCGCATCCAACCAATCTTCTGCCTGCGCCGGTGTAATCATCACCGGCATGCGGTGATGTATCGGGCTCAAACGGTCATTGGCAGCAGTGGTGATAATGGCGCAGCTCTCAATCTCGCTGCCATCGACACCTTTCCAAATTTCCCAAATCGCCGCCATAAAAAACGGCTGCTCATCGGCGCGATAAATACGATAGGGCTGGCCGACACTGCGATCCCATTCATAAAACCCGTCCGACGGAATAAGGCAGCGGCGGCGGCGAAAAGCGTTTTTGAAACTGGGCTTTTCAGTGATGGTCTCGGCCCGCGCATTGATTTGTGGGCGCGCCGATTTATCGCCGAGCTGTTCGGGCTTCAACCAGGGCACAATCAACCCCCATTGCACAAGCGCCATTTCGCGCCCGGGCATGGCGCGAATAATGCTGACCGGCTGCGTCGGCGCAATATTATAGCGCGGCGGAAAATTAATGCGGTTTGAGAAATCGACCAATTGGCGCAAATCCTCCGGCGGCGTGGCAAGGGCGAAACGACCGCACATCAGAAATTAACCCCTTCCATGCGCACCAAATCGCCAACCCCGATTTTCAGCCTTTGCGCCTCACCGGCATTTATTTCCAATACGGCACTGACTTTTTGATGCGAGCGCGTCGGCTTGTCCGATTGCGTATCCGTGCGCGTCACAATTTGGCCGATCATGCCACCCGGTAAAATGAAAATTATATCAAGCGGCAAAAGCGTATTGCGCATCCAAAATCGCGCAATGCGCGGCGGCTGCAGGGGAAACACCATGCCATGTTGGGGCTTCATTTCTTTGACAAACATCAAGCCGCGCTTTTGCTCTTCGGACGTATCGGCCACCGCCACATCAAACACCAATTCGCGCCCGTCCAGCGTCGCCACACTTAAGGGCGCGGCGGCGGCGGGCAGCGCCAGAAAAAACAACAATAGGAATCGCTTTAGCATGACAGCACAGTGCCACTCCAACTCGTTCAGGTCAAAAGCTGCGGCGGTCGATTTCAGGCCTTTTCTTATGCGGCAGAGCCGATATAGTGACATGCAAATAGGGCGGAAACAGGGAGATTTTCATGAGTTATCAACCGTTTGATTTAACCGGGAAAGTGGCACTGGTAACCGGCGGCAATCGCGGCATCGGGCTGGGTATGGCATCGGCTATGGCGCAATCGGGTGCCGATATTGCGGTTTGGGGCACCAATGAAGCGAATAATGAAAAAGCGGTTGCCGAATTATCCGGGTTCGGCGTGAAAACGCATGCGTGGAATGTCAATGTTGCCGATGAAGCCGCCGTCAATGCGGCCTTCGAAGATACGGTGAAAGAAATGGGCCGCGTTGACAGCGTCTTTGCCAATGCCGGTATCGGCAAGCTAGCCGGCACATTTGCCGATATGGACACAAATGCCTATCGCGACGTTTTGGCGGTCAATCTTGACGGCGTGTTTTTCACCTTGCGTGCTGCCGCCAAACATATGGTCACGCGCGCCGAAAATGGCGACCCGGGCGGTTCATTGGTTGGTATTGCCAGCCTTGCCGCCATTGAGGGCGCGGCGCGCAACCAGCACTATGCCGCCACGAAAGGTGCGGTCATCTCAATGATGAAATCCATCGCCGTTGAACATGCGCGTTATGGCGTGCGTGCCAATGCGATTTTGCCCGGCTGGATTGCCACCGATATGACGGCAGGCGCGCAAGGCAGCGATGTTTTTGAAACCAAAGTCATCTCGCGTGTACCGGCACGGCGTTGGGGCGAGCCGGAAGATTTCGGCGGCATTGCGGTCTATTTAACCTCCAATGCCTCGGCCTATCATTCCGGCGATTTATTTGTCATTGATGGCGCTTATTCGATTTTCTAAAGCGTCACAATCAAACGACCGCGCGTCTGACCGGCAAGAATTTTGGTACCCAAATCGGGCAAATCATCCAATGTCGCCAAGCTCGACATGGCATCAAGCTTGGCTAAATCAAGATGCTCGGCCAATTGCGCCCATGCCGCTTCACGTTTTTCGCGCGGCGCCATAACGCTATCAATACCGGCCAAAGTCACGCCACGCAGAATAAACGGCATCACCGTGGCGGGCAGGTCCGGCCCTTGTGCCAAACCGCAAGCGGCAACCGTGCCGGCATATTTGGTTTGCGCAATGGCATTGGCCAAAGTGTAGCTGCCGACCGCATCGACGACACCGGCCCAATGCTCTTTATCCAACGGACGGCCCTTTTCGGACAATGTGTTACGTTCAATCACCCGCGATGCGCCCAGTCCGGTCAAATAGGCTTCTTCTTCCATACGTCCGGTAGAGGCGACGGCCTGATACCCGAGTTTTGACAGCAGCGCCAAAGCGACCGAGCCAACACCCCCGGCCGCGCCGGTGACCAGAATTTCACCGGCATCTGTCGGCGTATCGGCCAAAGCCATGACGCACAGCATGGCGGTATATCCCGCCGTACCGATGGCCATGCTTTGCGCGGCTGAAATGGCAGCCGGTCGCTTGACCAGCCAATCGCCTTTAACGCGCGCTTTTCCGGCATAGCCGCCAAAATGCGTTTCTCCGACCCCCCAGCCGTTCAAAATCACATCATCGCCTTCTTTAAAGTCGGGGTGCTCGGATTTTTCAACCGTGCCGGCAAAATCAATGCCCGGTATCATCGGCCAGACGCGCACCACAGGTGACGAACCGGTCAAGGCCAGCCCATCCTTATAATTTAAGGTTGAGTGCGACACGGCGATGGTGACATCGCCCTTCATCAAATCATCTTCCGACAGCTCCACAAATTCATGGCTCTGGCCGTCATCATTTTTATTCAGCCGCAAGGCGCGAAAGCTATCAGACATCATCGTCTCCCGTTAAATCTTCAAATATCAAAAAGGCAAGGTTGGCCGGTGGCAGGCGCGGTCAATTCGCCCTGCCACATGACGCGCGTGCCGCGCACCATTGTGCCGACCGGCCAGCCGCGAATGGTGCGGCCGGTAAAGGGTGACCAGCCGCAGCGCGCCGCAATCCAGTCTTCAGTAATGGTCTCGCTGCGCTTTAAATCGATAAAGGTCAAATCGGCATGATTACCGATTTTAATCGCGCCCTTCTCTTTTAAGCCGAAAAGTTTTTGCGCATTGAGGCTGGTCAGCGTTACCAATTTCTCAAGCGATAACTTACCTTCCGCCATATGGTCCAACATGAGCGGCAGCAAGGTTTGCACACCCGGCATGCCGGCCGGTGAATGCGGATAGGCTTCGGCTTTCTCTTCGCGCGTATGCGGCGCATGGTCGGAGCCGATAACATCGACGATGCCCTGCTCCAACGCCTTCCAAAGCGCGGCGCGGTGACGCACCTCGCGAATAGGCGGGTTCATTTGCGCAAATGTGCCAATCTCTTCATAAGCCTCGGGCGCAGCCAAAGTTAAATGCTGCGGCGTTACTTCCACTGATACAATATCCCGATTGGCGGCCAGCATTTGCATTTCTTCTTCCGTCGTCACATGCAGCACATGGATATGTTGATTGGCTTCGCGCGCCAGCTTAATCAAACGGCGGGTTGAGGAAATCGCCGCCTCTTCATCGCGCCAAACCGGATGCGTCAGCACATTGCCGGTCTCGGCCAGCGGACGGCGCTCGCGCAGGCGATATTCATCTTCGCTGTGAAACGCGGCGCGGCGGTTAATATGTTTCAAAATATCGCCGACACCATCATCATCGGGCACCAGCAAATTGCCGGTCGATGAGCCCATAAAGACTTTGACCCCGCAAATGCCCTCCATGCGCTCAAGTTCAGGCAATTGGGCGGCATTTTCATGCGTACCACCGACATAAAATGCAAAATCGCAATGCATGCGGTCGCGCCCGCGCGCTACTTTATCTTCAATCGCTTCCTTATTGGTGGTTGGCGGTTTGGTATTGGGCATTTCAAACACGGCCGTGACCCCGCCCATAACGGCGGCCAGTGAGCCCGATTGCAAATCTTCCTTGTGCTCGAGGCCGGGTTCGCGAAAATGCACTTGCGTATCGATAACGCCAGGCAGCACGGTCAGGCCCGACACATCAAGGCGCTCATCGGCCTCGGCATCGGCCAAATCACCAATGGCCGCGAAGCGCTCGTCCTTGATGGCGATATCGCCTTCTTGCGTGCCTTCCGGGCCGGCAATGGTGCCGCCGGAAATAATCAGATCATATTTTTCTGTCGTCATCACTTACTCGCTTTTTTCAACTCATAGCAGAACCGTCAGCCTCTGTCTTTTGTTTTGCAAGCGCTAGCGCGGTGCTTTCGACAGGCGGCAAATGCCGCCCGACATAACGCGCCACTTCCGCTGCATCTTGCCCGATATAAAGACCATAGGGTCGGCCTTCATCAGCTGTCTCGTCGCGGTCGAGGCGCAGCACAAGCGCCGTGCCGAGACTGGCCGCCATGCGCATGGCCAGCCTGTCCGTGCCGATAACCAGCCGCGCGCGGCGCATCAAACCGCCTTGTTTGGCAAATGGTAAATCATCAAAGCGGCTTATTTGCCCGGGCGGTATTTTTTCCATCAAACTGTCAGCCAGCGCACAATCGCGATGGGCTAAAACGACAATATGGGCTTGCTGCAAGGCATCGATACTGTCGGACAAACGCCAGATCAACTCGGCATAATGCCGCCAATCCCAAACGGTGCGGCTATTCTCGGATAAGGCCAGTACAACCAACGGCGTGTCGGGTGCCAATGTTTCCGGCAAGGCCAAATGCAGCTTGTCAGGTGTCCAAATATGTGGCGGACGCAATTTGTCATTTGCAAATAAGGCAGGCAGCGCATAGCCGCCAGCGGCAAACCGATAAAGATGGCGATGACGCGCCCATAGGAGAAACGGCAGGCGCGTTGCGGTCAATGAAATGACGCGGTTCCAATTATGCCCCATCGCTTCACCAAGCAATCGCATGGTCGACATTTTGCCGTTTTCCCGCCGGTGGGTGATGAAGCGTAATTGCGCCGGCGCATCGGCAAAAAAAGGCACGAAATCTTCATGGGTAACAATATGGACGGGGCGCGCTGCTTCAAAAGCCAATAATTCAGCCAACACGCCGGTGGCGGTAAATGCATCAAGCCGGTCGGAAGGCAGAATGATAAGATTGCTGCGCGGTGCCATCCATCTGACTATACGCCCCGCATCGCCGATAAGCCAGTCACGCTTTGGGGTTGAAATTTTTTCTTTTCGGGCGCACATCTTGCACATGAGCATTTTCCACGCGCTGCTCACCGACCGTGCCGTGCTGCGCATCGGTGGCAATGACCGCATTGATTTTATGCAAAATCTGGTGACGCAAGATGTTGCGCGACCACAAAACGGCGCATGCGTGATGGCCGCTTTACTGACCCCGCAAGGCAAGCTGCTCTATGATTTTCTGGTTTATGTTGAGGAAGACGCGCTGCTGATTGATTGCGAAGCGGCTGAGGCCGAAGCGCTGGCGAAAAAATTATCGCTGTATAAATTGCGCGCCGATGTGACGATTGAGGCGACCGATTTGCATATCCATGCACTGTGGCAGGAAGACGGCCTACCCTGCCCACCAATGAGCGAATTTTACGAAGACCCGCGCAATGACGGCTTGGGATTGCGCGGGTTTTTCAGCGCATCGCCCGACATTGTCCTGCCCGAAAAAAGCGCTGATGATTGGCACGCCAATCGCATGCGATGCGGCGTCCCGCAAGGGGCAATGGAAATGCCGCCGGGCGGTGTTTTCCCCCTCGAATACGGGTTTGCCGATATGCAGGCCATTGACTTTCAAAAAGGGTGTTTTGTCGGCCAAGAAGTAACCTCGCGTACCCATCGCAAAGGCAGTTTGCGCAAAAAGCTTTACCCGATTGTTCTGTCACAAGCGGTCGGGGCAAGCGGCGACAAGCTGATGGCAGGCAATGGCGACGCGCAACGCGTCGGCGGCGAATTGGTGGCACGCCGTGAGATGCTCGGCCTCGCGCTTATCCGCAAAGATGCAAAAACCGAAAAGCTGACGCTGAATAACGCCGACATCGCCATCCTATAGCGCCGTTTCGTAACAAAATGTCACTCAATGTGACGTCAAAACCACGCCCTAACTGTCGCCTTGCGCCGGCAATATGCTAGTTTACTATCGGATTGTGGAGGGTTTCAGATGAACCAAGTTATTTTGACCGGTACCGGTCTGTTTACGCCGGCGGAGTCAATCAGTAATGAAGAACTGGTTGAGAGCTTTAATGGCTATGTCGAGAAATTCAACAATGACAATGCCGCCGCCATTGAGGCCGGCGAGATAGAAGCGCTAGCCCCGTCCAGCGTTGCCTTTATCGAAAAAGCCTCAGGCATTAAAAGCCGCTATGTGATGGACAAAGCGGGCGTGCTGGATACCGATATTATGTGCCCGCGCATTCCCGAACGCGGCAATGACGAGCCTTCGCTTTTGGCTGAAATGGGCGTTAATGCCGCCAAGCAAGCGTTGAAAGAAGCGCAATTGGAAGCCAATGATATTGATGCCGTGCTGGTCGCTTGTGCCAATTTGCAGCGCGCCTATCCCGCCATTTCCATCGAGATACAAGATTTGCTGAGCATTGACGGGTTCGCGTTTGATATGAATGTCGCTTGCTCATCAGCCACTTTCGGCATTCAAACCGGCTATGACATGATCCGCTCGGGCAGCGCCAAGCGGGTGATGATGCTGAATACGGAAGTCTGTTCCGGCCATCTCAATTTCCGCGACCGCGACAGCCATTTTATTTTCGGCGATGTCGCGACAGCGGTGATTTTGGAAGATGCCGAAGTTGCCAAAAACAAACAGGGCTTTGAGATTGTCGATACACGCTTGGTGACCAAATTCTCAAACAATATTCGTAATAATTTCGGCTTCCTCAACCGCACCGCGCCGGAAAACCGCGATGATGATGACAAGCTTTTCATTCAAGAAGGCCGCAAAGTGTTCCGCGAAGTATCGCCTATGGTGGCGCAGCTTATCACCGACCATTTGGCCGATAATAATCTGCAAGCATCAGGCTTGCGGCGCATGTGGCTGCACCAGGCCAATCGCAATATGAATGATTTCATCGCCAAAAAGGTGCTGGGCTATGACCCGAACGAAGATGATCAGCCAACGGTATTGGACGAGTATGCAAATACCAGTTCAGCTGGTTCAATCATCGCTTTTCATAAACATAAGGATGATTTTAAAGCTGGTGAAATGGGAGTAATTTGTAGTTTTGGTGCCGGTTATTCAGCCGGCAGCGTTATTGTGCGCCGCGCCGGATAAGCCTACCCTATGCCGATGAGTGACAGCGGCAACACGGATATTTTAATCGACATCAGCACCGCGATTTTGCGGGCACATGAGGGCGAGCTGCAATTTCGCGCACTGGAAGATGCCGGCAAAAGCGCTAAGCGTTTACCGTTTGGCCCGTTCATGCCCGACCGCCACCGAACGATGGAAATCAGCCTGCGCCAGTGGGTGCGCGAACAAGTGGGGGTTGATTTGGCCCATGTCGAGCAGCTTTACACATTTGCCGATCAAGGGCGTTATCGCAGCGGAGAAAGCGATGAGCGTCATGTCGTGTCGGTCGGCTATTTGGCATTGGCGCGCGCCGAAGATGCGGGTGGCGGCGCGTGGGACAATCTCTATCGTCATTTTCCTTGGGAGGATTGGCGCAACGGGCGGCCCGATGTGCTCGACGCCGTAATTTTACCAGCGCTTGATAATTGGCTGGGACAGCATGACCATGCCGCTGAACGCGTGCGGCTAGCCTTTGGCCGAAGTGAAGCACAATGGGATGAAGAATTTGTGCTGGAGCGCTATGAGTTGCTTTATCAGGCTGGTCTTATTGAAGAAGCAGCCCGAGACGGGCGCATCACGCCACCGCCGCAAATGGCATTGGGTGCGCCGATGCAGCTTGACCATCGACGCATATTGGCCACCGCTTTGGGGCGTTTGCGGGGCAAACTGAAATATCGCCCAGTGCTGTTTGATCTGGTGCCTGACCGCTTTACTTTACGGGCGCTACAAGAAACCACCGAATTGGTTATTGGCGCATCGCTGCATAAGCAAAATTTTCGTCGCCTTGTGGAAAAGTCGGGCTTTGTTGAAGCGACCGGTGAAACCAATCGTGCGCGAGGCCGCCCGGCTGAATTATTCCGCTTCCGGCATGGCAATCGTGCAGACCGGCCACTGGCCGGATTACGTGTCTCGGGCGGGCGAAAAACCAGTCGCGCCCCATAGACGCATCCGACTTATTCATTTGCGCTTGCTTTTCGCCGCCGCTCCCCCATATTATAACCACTCAATTATGCTCATTTTGAGTATAAATAAGGGAAGAATATGTTTACTGCCAGTGAAAGCTTAATTGACCACGCCATGACCGCGCCGCCAGGAAAAAGCGGAGCACGCATTTTGGAGGAAATGGATATCACCTATTCCGACGGTTTGGCGCGTGATATGGCACCGCTTTATGAGCGCGTCAAAAGCGTTATTCCATCGGTCGAATGGCCGTTTTTTGCACCTTATATCCAGGCCATTAACGAGCTGAAAAGACAGAAAAATGCAGCGATCTTGGCACATAACTATCAAACACCGGAAATTTTTCACTGCATTGCAGATGTCGTTGGCGACAGCTTGCAATTGGCGGTTGAAGCGGCAAAAGCCGAGGGCGATATGATTGTCCAATGCGGCGTGCATTTCATGGCCGAAACCTCGAAATTGCTTAATCCCCAAAAAACCGTGCTTATTCCCGATATGGGGGCCGGTTGTTCGCTGGCAGAATCGATTACCGCGCAAGATGTGCGCGCTTTGCGCGAAGCCTACCCCGGTGTGCCTATTGTTACCTATGTCAACACATCGGCTGCGGTGAAAGCCGAAAGCGATGTGTGCTGCACCTCTTCCAATGCGGTGAAAATCGTAAATGGCATGGGTAGCGACCGCGTCTTGTGTATTCCGGATGAATATTTGGCGCAAAATGTTGCCCGCGAAGCCGATGTTGATGTGATTGCCTGGAAGGGCCGCTGCGAAGTGCATGAATTATTCACGGCGGAAGAATTGCTGCAATATCGCGAAGATGATCCAGGCCTGAAAATCATTGCCCATCCTGAATGCAAACCCGATGTGCTGGACGAAGCGGATTTTTCCGGCTCGACCTCAGCCATGATAAAATGGGTCACTGACAATCAGCCGGAGCGCGTGATGATGGTGACGGAATGCTCGATGAGCGACAATATTGCGGTCGAAAACCCGCAAGTGAATTTTGTCCGCCCGTGCAATCTATGCCCGCATATGAAACAGATTACCCTGCCTAAAGTGCTGGAAGCGATGGTGCTCAACCGAACTGAAATTATCGTTGATCCTGAGATTGCTGATAAGGCGCGCGCCGCTGTCGAGCGCATGATTGAACTAAGCAAATAGGCATATGATGCACGCCACAAACGGCAATATTATTGATGCAGGTGATGTGCTCATCATCGGCGCCGGACTGGCCGGTCTTTTTACCGCGCTAAAGCTAGGCGCACGTCCGGTCACTGTTATGGCGGCGGGCAAACGCACCAAAGGGGCGGCCAGCAAATGGGCACAAGGCGGTATCGCCGCCGCGCTTGGCCCTGAAGACAGCGCCGCCCAACACGCGCAAGACACGATTGATGTGGGCAGCGGTTTGGTCGATGAAACAGTGGCCCATTTTGTCGCCGCCGAAGCGGTTGCCCGCATTGCCGATTTGGAGAATTTGGGCGTCGGCTTTGACCGCGACGCCGATGGCGCATTGAAGCTGGGGCGCGAAGCAGCGCACAGCCATAATCGAATTATCGGCGTGACCGGCGACCGCTCAGGCCGTGCCATTATGAAAGCACTGATCAAGAGCGCTGAAGCGACCCCGTCACTCAGCTTTTTGGAAGGCTATGCGGCCTATGAATTGGCGGTTGAAGATGGCCGTATTGTCGGCGTATTTGCCCGCCCCGCCGATGGCAGCGCGCTGACCGGCCCACTTCTCATTCGCGCCCGCGCCGTGATTATCGCAACGGGCGGTATCGGTCATCTTTATGCGGTAACCACCAATCCACGCGGGGCCAATGGCGAAGCTTTGGCGATGGCCGCACGCGCCGGCGCGCAAATTGCCGATGCCGAATTTGTACAGTTTCATCCCACCGCCTTGACCGGCCCGTTTACACGTGGCAACGACCCGGCCCCGCTCGCCACCGAAGCACTACGAGGCGAAGGCGCGCAATTGGTTAATGCGGAGGGGCATCGCTTTATGCCCGATATCGACCCGCGCGCCGAACTGGCACCGCGCGATGTGGTGACACGCGCGGTATTTGATGAAATAAACCGCACCGGCTCTGTCGGTCTGGATTTACGCCCCAATGGCATTGCGGCAAATTTAGGGACACGGTTTCCGACGCTGGCCGAGCAATGCAGCAAAAATAATATTGACCCGACAGTCACACCCTTGCCCATTGCGCCGGCGACGCATTTTCACATGGGCGGCATTAAAACCGACCATTATGGTCGCACCGGCCTACAAGGGCTTTGGGCTTGTGGTGAAGTCGCCTCAACCGGCTTACATGGCGGCAATCGCCTGGCCAGTAATTCATTACTGGAAGCACTGGTTTTCGGCGCGCGCATTGCTGAAGATGTCAACAATATCATGCCCTTAACCTTGACTGCCAAACCGGCACAACCGGCAACACTCCCGGCCACGGATAAGGCTTTGCTGGCTCCGGCGGTTCAGACTTTGCGTCGACTCATGAGCCGTCATGTCGGCGTACAACGCGAAGCTGAAGGCCTGATTTATACGCTGCACGAATTGGAACGCCTGCAACGCGCCGCTGCCGGTATGGCCCCGTTCACCAATATGGTCTTGGCAGCACAATTCGTCACTATTGGCGCCTTGCTGCGCGAAGAAAGTCGCGGCGGTCATGCGCGCTCTGATTTTCCGGAAAAAAGTGATGCGGCCCATAGCGTGCTAACTTTGCGCAAGCTCAATGATGCTTATGACGTGTTGCCGCCCGTCGATGCCGATTTCGCGGAGACTGCTATGCACAATGTGCTGCAGACCAAATAAGCAGAGCGATTATGCATATTATCACCGATGCTTTGCCGATTTTACCGCCTGATATTGTTCACCAAGCGGTCTATGCCGCGCTGGCTGAAGATTGGCAGGGAAATGGCGATATCACCTCACAAGCGGTTATCCCAGCAAATGCCCAAGGCCATGCAATTATCCGCGCCCGCGAAATCGGCGTGCTGGCCGGACTTGATTTGGCCGAGGCGGCCTTTCTGGCCCATGATAGCGGCCTGAGAGTCAACCGCCATTTGGAAGACGGGGCTCGTCTTGCGGCAGGCGATGATGTCGCAACCATTTCTGGTCCGGCGCAGGCTTTATTGGCCGCCGAGCGTGTGGCATTAAATTATCTCGGTCATTTATCGGGTATTGCCAGCAAGACCGCGCGCTTGGTCGATGCGATTGCCGACACCAAAGCGAAAATTTGCGATACCCGCAAAACCACACCCTGCCTGCGAGTATTTGAAAAATATGCGGTGCGCGCCGGTGGCGCGGCCAATCACCGGTTCGGCTTATATGACGCAATTTTAATCAAGGACAATCATATTGCCGTGGCCGGCAGCATTGCTGCAGCGCTTCAAGCGGCGCAAAAAAAGGCGGACGGCGTGCCAATTGAGATTGAGGTTGATACGCTGGTGCAATTTGCCGAGGCGCTTGACAGCGGCGCGCAAATTGTGCTGCTCGACAATATGACACCCGAAATGTTGCGCGCGGCTGTTGAGATAAATAAAGGCCGTGCGGTGTTGGAGGCCTCGGGCCGTGTTAATGAAGATACCGTATTGGCGATTGCCGAAAGCGGAGTCGATTACATTTCCGTAGGCGCCATGACCCATTCGGCGCTGACGCTCGACCTCGGCCTGGATATTGATATCAACTAAAAGTCGCGAACCTGTCGGTCATTATAGAAAATATGGCGCCCAATTTTGGCCAGTTTGACCATTGAGCGGTTCCAATAAGGGTCGACATAATCGGCATGATAATGGGTCGCTCGGGCTGTCGCAGGTCCGGCCCGCACATTTACAAGCTTGTTACCCGCCATACGAAGAGCTTTGCGCCATAAAACGCGGTGCTTAGGGCGGTCTGACAGCCCGTCACAGGCAAATGAAAACTGGCATTTATGTCGACGATATTGGCCTTGAAACACCACCCCGCAAATTGAGCCGGGATAGGTCGGCGATAAAGCGCGGTTAATCACCACATCGGCAACGGCCTCCCACCCTGCCACTGGCTCGGAGCGCGCCTCAAAATAAATGGCTTGCGCCAAACACCTTTGCGCTTCCGCCAATGTTTCTGTTTGGTCGACCGGCTTGGTGCCGCGAAACAAGCTTTCGCCACGCACATACTCAAGTTTCGGTAAATAGGGAGCCGGAGCGCGACTGGCCACACGTTCGGGATTGACCATGCCGCTAATGATTGCAGAACTCATAATAATAATAAAACAAAGAGCACCAAGCCGCAGCAAAAATGGCCGGCTCGGGCCGAAAATATAGCGTAAATCAAGCCATTCAATAAGGCGCAGCATCGGGTTCCTCGCTTTTTCCCCTCAGTTAACGCTGACACAATTAATTTTTAGTAAGCTGATTTGCCGTTTTCACCAAGCCATCAAGACCCAAAAAACTGCTGCAAAAAACCTTTATTTTTCGCTCTTTATCGCCGCTTGCGCGGCAGCCAATCGGGCGATGGGCACACGAAAGGGTGAGCACGAAACATAATCAAAACCCATGGCATGAAATGCTTCGACAGATGCCGAGTCACCGCCATGTTCACCACAAATACCAAGTTTCAAATCGCTGCGCGTGGCGCGCCCCTTTTCAATCGCCATCTCAATAATCGGCTCGACACCGGCTTTATCCAGACTGGCAAAGGGGTCTTTTTCCATTAAACCCAGCTCGACATAGGCGGGGAGAAAATGCGTTGCATCATCGCGGCTGATACCCAGCGCGGTCTGCGTCAAATCATTTGTGCCAAAGGAGAAAAACTCCGCTTCCTCGGCCAAGAGATCAGCCACTACGGCGGCGCGCGGCACTTCAATCATTGTGCCTAACACATAGGCTTCAGGCTCAATGCCAAATTCCTCCGCCGCCGGCGGCACCATAGCTTTCAACAGGCGCAATTCGGCGACATCGACAATGAGCGGAAACATAATCTCAACCGGTGTATTGCCCTTATTTTTTTTCATGGCCGCAAAAATGGCCCGCAATTGCATGGTGTAAATCTCCGGCGCCGTTATGCCCAAACGGCTGCCGCGATGACCCAGCATGGGATTGCTTTCAACCAATTCGCCGATGCGACTACGCAATTGCTCTTCCGTTTGCTCAAGCGCCGTCGCCAAGCCGGAAATATCATCATTGGGATGCGGCAAAAATTCATGCAATGGCGGGTCAAGCAAACGAATGGTTACCGGTCGGTCTTCCATGGTCTTAAACAAAGCGGCAAAATCATCGCGCTGCATGGGCAGTAATTGGTCGAGCGCATTTTCACGCGCCGTTGCATCAGCGGCTAAAATCATTTGCCGCACCAGCGCAATGCGCTCAGGATCGAAAAACATATGTTCGGTGCGACACAGGCCAATGCCCTCCGCGCCAAAGCGTAAAGCACGCGCGGCATCGCGCGCCGTTTCGGCATTGGTGCGCACACCCAATTTGCGCCGCGCATCGGCCCAGCCCATCAGCGTGCCGAAATCGCCGGTCAATTCGGCTTCCAAAGTCGGTACGGCGCCCAACATAATGCGCCCCGATGTGCCGTCGACGGTAATCACATCGCCTTCTTTCAATTCATGCTCTTCGACCTGCGCCGTTTGGCGGTCATAATCAATATGCAATTGACCGGCGCCCGATACACAAGGCCGCCCCAGCCCACGCGCCACCACAGCCGCATGGCTGGTCATGCCGCCGCGCGATGTCAAAATGGCGCGCGCCGCATACATGCCGTGAATGTCTTCCGGACTAGTTTCCATGCGCACCAACACCACGTCTTTTCCCTGTGCTGCGAGTGTTTCAGCACGGTCAGCCGAAAAGACAATCTCGCCGCTCGCGGCGCCAGGTGAGGCGGGCAAACCTTTTGTCAGCACATTCATGCGTGCACGCGGGTCGAGCGTCGGGTGGAGCAAATGTTCAAGCGAGGCCGGCTCGATACGCAGCAAAGCCTCGGTCTCATCAATCATGCCTTCAGCCACCATATCGACAGCGATTTTAATCGCCGCTTCTACCGTACGCTTGCCGCGTCGCGCTTGTAAAATAAATACGCGACCATTTTGCACGGTGAATTCAACATCCTGCATATCCTTAAAATGGCTTTCGAGGCGTTTGAAAATTTCCACCAATTCAGCATGCACGTCAGGCAATTCTTCTTCCAGCGATGATTCTTCCATTTGTGCCGCTTCACGCGCTGCTTTGGTGAGGTAAAGCGGTGTGCGAATGCCGGCCACCACATCTTCACCTTGTGCATTCATCAAATATTCGCCATAAAGCTCGTCTTCACCGGTCGAAGGGTTGCGCGTGAAAGCCACACCTGTGGCGCTTTTGTCACCGATATTGCCGAACACCATGGATTGAATGGTCACTGCCGTGCCCCAGCCATCGGGGATATCGTGCAAGCGTCGATAAGTGGTGGCGCGCTGATTATTCCAGCTATTGCACACGGCGCCAATGGCTCCCCATAGCTGTTCTTGCGGATCTTGTGGAAACGGCTCACCGGCTTCGTGTTCAATCATCTCAGCAAAACGGGCTGAAATATCTTGCCAATCATCAGCCTCCAAATCGGCATCCAGCGACAGCGCATTTTCAAATTTATAATCGTCAATAATGTCTTCAAACAAATCATGGCTAATGCCCATCACCACATCGCCATACATTTGCTGAAAACGGCGATAGCTGTCCCAAGCAAAGCGCGCATCGCCGGTTTTTTCAGCCAGCGCCACCACGGTGACATCATTGAGGCCAAGATTGAGCACCGTATCCATCATGCCCGGCATAGAGGCACGCGCGCCCGAGCGCACCGAGACAAGCAACGGGTTTTCCTTATCCCCAAGCGCCAGCCCCATATCCTCGGACAGCCGGCGCATGGCTGCATCGACTTCAGCTTTCAGCCCTTTGGGAAAGGCGCCGTCATTTGAATTATAGAAAGTGCAGACATTGCTGGTCAGGGTAAAGCCAGGAGGCACACGCAAACCCATGCGACACATTTCAGCCAGATTGGCCCCTTTGCCGCCCAGCAAATCGATCATTTCTGCCGAGCCTTCGGCAAATCCGTCTGCAAATGCATAGACAAATTTGCTGTCTGTCATGCCGCGTTCCTATTCAACCAAATCAAAATCTGCCAAGCGGCGCATCGAATTCACCAACCCCTTCAGCAAAGATAAACGATTATGCCTGATTTTCTTAACTTCGTCATTGACCATGACCGCTTCAAAAAACGCATCAACGGGGCCACGCAAATTGGCCAGCATATCCAGCTGGCTTTGATAGTCCGCGGCCGCGTCATCGGCCATAGCGACAATCGCTTGGTGCAGTTGCTGCTCTTCCGGCGTGCTCAACAATCCCGCATCCACCTTGTCGTCATCATGCTTAGCCTGTGCGCAAATGCCATTGGCGCGCATAAAGGCGGCTTTCAAATTGGCCCCGTCTTCACTGTCGAGAAACGCCGTCAACTGAGCCGATTGCGCCGCCAGTTCGACCACATCATCGCTGCCCAGCGCGAACACCGCATTAACCACATCATGCGAGATGCCTGCCCCGCGCAAATGCACTTTCAGGCGGTCAGCGATAAAGCCGAGCAAATCATCGATCGGCGGTTTTTTACATTTATATAAATCAAAAGCGGCGGCAAAAATCGGCGTCAAAGCGAGGCGCGTTTCGGTCTCTAGCAAAATACGGATAATGCCCAGAGCGGCGCGGCGCAGCGCAAACGGGTCTTTCGAGCCGGTCGGCTTTTCATCAATTGACCAAAACCCAGCCAGGCTGTCGATTTTATCGGCCAGCGCCGCCGCGCGCGCTTCACCCGTTTCAGGAATCGCATCGCTCGGCCCCAGCGGTTTGTAATGGTCGCGAATGGCGGCAGCGACAGCGTCGCCCATGCCATCATTTTGCGCGTAATAGCCGCCCATAATGCCTTGCAATTCGGGAAACTCATACACCATGCCCGAGACCAAATCGGCTTTGCATAGCTGCGCTGCCTGCCTGGTCGCTTTTTTATCGGCGGATAAAGCCGGTGCCAATTGTTCGGCCAAAGCGGCAAGGCGAGCAGCTTTTTCACCAACCGTGCCAAGCTTGGCTTGGAAAGTGACTTTCTCAAGGCTTGGCAAACGGCTTTGCAGTGTTTCTTTGCGGTCCTGCTCCCAAAAGAAACGCCCGTCTGATAGCCGTGCGCGCAAAACGCGCTCATTACCGGCGATAATCGCCGCGCCCTTATCATCGGTCACCATATTGGAAATAGTGATGAAATACGGTGCCAGCTTGCCGTTCTGATCGCGCAGGGCGAAATATTTTTGATGCGTGCGCATGACAGAAATCAAAACTTCTTCCGGCACGTCCATAAATTCGTCGTCGATTGTGCCCAATAGCGGCACCGGCCATTCAACAAGTCCTGCCGTCTCGCTGATAAGCCCCCCGTCTTCGACCAAAGCGCAATCGACACTGGCCGCTAATGCGGTGGCGCTTTCGGCAATCATCGCTTCGCGCTCTGCAGCGTCAACCAACACATAGGCTTTGTCCAAAGCGCCGACATAGTCTTGCGGGTCGAAAATGGTGATGGCGTCAGGGGCCATAAAGCGATGGCCATAAGTGACGTTGCCGCTTTCCAACCCGCCAATAGCGAAACGCACGGGCTGGCCGTCAAACAAGCATAGGATAGCGCGCAAGGGGCGCACCCAACGCAATGTGCCGCTGCCCCAGCGCATGGATTTCGGCCATTGAAAGCCCTCAATCAGGCCGGGCATAAAATCGGCCAGCGCATCAGCCAGCGCGCCGCCCTTTTCGTCAGTATCAAGCACGTAAAACGCGCCTTTTTTATCTTCCTCAACGTTCAACCCGTCAGTGCTGTCCAACCCATTGGCGCGCAAAAATCCGTTAATGGCCTGTTCCGGCGCATCGATGCGCGGGCCTTTTTTCTGTTCCCGGCGGTCGGGCAGATTTTGCGGCAAACCGGTGGCAATCAGCGCCACACGCTGCGCTGAGACATGGCTGTCCAGCGTATCGGCGCTGACGCCAAAAATGTCCAAAAATTCAACGAGTTTGCGCTTTAGCTGCTCGGCCGCACCGGCCTGCATGCCGGCGGGGATTTCTTCCGAATATAGCTCGATAAGGAGGTCAGCCATGACCGCCCCCTTTCGGGGCATGGGCCAGCCATGTTTCGGCGCAAGCCTTGGCCAGCGCACGCACGCGACCAATGTAGGCTTGCCGCTCAGTGACGGAAATCACCCCGCGCGCATCAAGCAGGTTGAAATTATGGCTCGCCTTCATGCACTGGTCATAGGCGGGCAACGCCAAGCCTTTATCAACCAACTGCATGCATTCAGCTTCGGCATCTTCAAAATGCTTAAGCAGAATATTGGTATTGGCCGCCTCGAAATTATAATGCGAAAACTCCACCTCATTGCGATGAAAGACATCGCCATAGCTGACGCCGCGCCCGTTAAAATCGAGCTCAAAGCCGTTATCCGTGCCCTGCACATACATGGCCAAGCGCTCCAGCCCATAGGTCAATTCCCCTGCAACAAGCTCACAATCAATGCCGCCGACTTGCTGGAAATAGGTAAATTGCGACACTTCCATGCCGTCGCACCACACTTCCCAGCCAAGCCCCCAAGCGCCCAAAGTCGGGCTTTCCCAATCATCTTCGACAAAACGAATATCATGCGCCATCGGGTCAATGCCCAGCACTTGCAGACTGTCGAGATACAGCTGTTGGATGTTGTCGGGCGAGGGCTTCAAAATTACTTGGAACTGATAATAATGCTGAAAGCGGTTCGGGTTCTCGCCATAGCGACCATCGGTCGGTCGGCGCGAGGGCTGCACATAAGCGGCATGCCAAGGCTCCGGCCCCAATGCGCGCAGAACCGTTGCCGGATGAAACGTACCGGCCCCCATTTCCATGTCATAGGGTTGTAAAATCACGCAACCTTGATCAGCCCAATAGCGTTGCAGATTGAGAATTAAGTCCTGAAAACTGGGCGGATTATCGCCTGGCGTGCGGTTACTCATCTGACGGAAACTACCCGCCGTTCCGGTCAAAAGCAAGCGCCGCGCCATGCCGCAAAACAGCTTCCGCCGCGGCGCTGGGTTGGCCGTTTTCATCTTGCAAAATAAGCGGCGGCAAGAGGGTTACCGGCGCGCGCGCATCGCGCTTGCCGCGCACCAGAACCCGCGTCGCTGCGCTTTCCGGCTTTGGCATAATCGGCAGCACATGCAGATCGCCGAGCCGCTTGTGCATGACGGTCAATAGCCGGTCGAGCGCATCGGCGCGGTGAATGAAGCTGATATGGCCACCGGCGCGGGTTAAGGCGCAAGCGCATTTGACCCAATTATCCAGCGTTCCTTCGGTTCCGATATGGGCGCGCGCTTTGCCGTCATGCGCCATTTCCGACACTGTGCCGGCCTCGTGAAAAGGCGGATTGGCAATCACCTCGTCAAAACTATTGGCAACCATATGCAAATCGCCGAAAGCTCCGGCAACATCACCCTGACGGAATTGCGCGCGCGCGCCGAGATTATTGGCTGCTGCATTGGCTTGCGCTAACGCCACCATTTCGCCGTCAAATTCTATGCCGGTAATATGCGCATCGCTGCGGCGGGCCAAAAAACACAAGGCGGCAACCCCGGCACCACTGCCCAATTCAGCGACATGGCTATCCTGAGGCGGGTCGGCCGCGGCGGCCAGCAAAACCGCATCATGGCCCGAGCGAAAGCCGTCGGTCGGCTGGCGCAAGCGCAGTTTTTCGCCGAGAAAGCCGTCTTGGCTATAGGCCGCATTGGCTGCATCGTCGTGTCTCATCTGTTTTCCTTGACCATCCGCATTTAAAGAAGATAATCACCGACAATATGACAAAAATCATTAACTTTAGCGAGAGCCGCCGCAGCACGGATGATGCGCTTAGCGATTTGCACGCCCTGTTTGACGAGGACTTGCAACAAGTCGAATTGGCTATTAGTGAGCATATGAAGTCGGCGACGGCGCTGATACCCGAGATCGGTGACCATTTAATCGGTGCCGGTGGCAAAAGATTGCGTCCGCTTTTAACCCTGTCAGCCGCACGCTTGGCCAATTATCAGGGCCACGACCACATCACTATGGCGGCGGCGGTGGAATATATGCACACCGCCACTTTGCTGCACGATGATGTTGTCGATGACAGCGATATGCGGCGAGGCCGACCGACGGCGCGCAATCTTTGGGGCAATTCAGCCAGCGTCTTGGTCGGTGATTTTCTGCTCGGACAAGCCTTCCGCATGATGGTCGCTGCCGGCTCGCTGCCCGCTTTGGATATTTTGTCTTCTGCCGCCGCAGTGATTGCCGAAGGCGAGGTGATGCAATTGGTGGCGATGAATAATGCCCAAATCAGCGAAGATAGCTATCTCGACATCATCGACGCCAAAACAGCGGCTCTATTCGCCGCTGCCGCCGAAGTCGGCGGGGTTATTGCCGATTCGCAAGACGCTGAGCAAAAAGCGCTGACCGCCTATGGCCGTAATCTCGGCATCGCTTTTCAACTGGTCGATGACGCGCTCGATTATGGCAGTATCAATTGCGTGCTCGGGAAAAATACCGGCGAAGATTTTGCCGAAGGCAAAGTCACTTTGCCGGTCATTTTGGCCTATCATCGCGGTGATGCAGAAGCCCGGGAATTTTGGGAAGAAGCGGTAACAAAGCCCAGCGGAGACAGCGCGCGGTTGGAGCATGCGCTGAGCCTGATGAATGAAACTGCAGCACTGGCCGATACGGNTGAGCGGGCGCGCCATTATGGCGACAAAGCCAAAGATGCGCTGGGTCTATTTCCGGCCGGTGAAGTGCAAAAAACGCTAATTCGCCTNGTCGATTTTTGCATCGCCCGAGCCTATTAGACGACCGGCAACCACCCAATCTTTTTCCCGCAATNTACGATAACGCGCTGCCATGGCACGGCCNCTGCCCGGCGCGCACAGGCCGAAGCAAGAAGCGCCCGAGCCGCTCATCGCGCTATAGGCAAAACCGCTTTCTTGGAGTGCCGCCAAGCAAGCGGCAATATCGGGCACAAGCTGACAGGCTATAGCTTGCAAATCATTGCCCTGCTGTTTGACAAAGTCCAAAACCGCAGCCGTATTGTCAAGGCGCGGCGGAGCGCTTGCCTCACTCTTAGTCTCCAAAGACAATTCGGCAAACACCTCTGCCGTGGCCAATGCCTGCCGCGGATTGACCAGCACAATATCCATAGGCGGCAAATCGGCCAAACGCTCAACATCATGACCGATACCGCGCATCATTGCCGGCGCAGTCTCAAGACAAACCGGCACATCGGCGCCCAAATTTTCGGCCAGCGGCAACAGTGCCTTTTCATCAAAGTCAAATAAATCCGACAAGCCGCGCAGTGCCGCCGCCGCATCAGCCGAACCGCCGCCCAGACCGGCGGCAACGGGCAGGTTTTTCTGTAATACTATGCGGCATAGCAAAACCTCACCGAGGTGCGTTTCCAGCGCCGCATGAGCACGTCTGACCATATTATCGTCGTCTGCCGAAACGGCAAAAGGGCCGCTTACCTGAAAAGCGCTCCTGTCAGATTTTTGTAAAAACAGTTTGTCGCCAATATCGGCAAAAGCAACAAGGCTTTCCAAAATGTGATAGCCGTCATCGCACTGCCCCAAGACCTTCAGACTGAGATTTATTTTCGCCGGAGCAGAAAGGTGCAACATTAATTAAATGGCCGTACCGCCGCGCGGCATATGGGCTTCCGGTTTTTTCTTTTCCGGTGCGCCCAAACCGGTCAGCAATTTTCGCTCAATTTTCGCGCGATCTTCTTCCGTCGGGTCAAAGGCCAGTGCTTTGCGCCATTGATAGCGTGCTTCCACTTCGCGTTGCATACGCCATAGCGCATCGCCCAAATGATCCGTGATGACCGGGTCGGTCGGCTCCAATTGCGAGGCGCGTTCCAGAACTTTCAAGGCCGTAGCATAATTACCGAGGCGAAAATGCGCCCAGCCGAGACTGTCAACAAAAGCACCGTTTTTGGGCTGTTCCTTAACAGCCTGCTTGATGATTTTCAGCCCTTCATCGAGATACATGCCCTTATCGATCCAGCTATAGCCCAGATAATTGAGTACATGCGGTTCATCATTGGACAGCTTGCGGGCACGTTGCAAATCAATTTCAGCCATATCCCAATTGCCGAGCCGCTCGCGCATCATGCCGCGCACGAAATAAAGGTGCCAATCGCGCGCCGAGATTTCATCGATCAAGGCAATGGCTTCATCATAAGATTTTTCAGCCTCTGCAAATCGCGTTTCAGCGCGATATAAATCGCCCAAAGAAATCAGCAACTCGCGGTCTTGCGGCTGCTGCTTTAATTGTTTGTTCAAAACCGCTATCGCCGCTTCGGCAGCACCCGCTTCAAACAACATTTGCGCGCGTTGAATTTGCGCATCACGATAAAGCAACGCGCCACTGTCAATTTCGGCAAATTGTTCAGCGGCGGCGACGAGACGTTCGCGTTGGCCCAAAAGCTGGGCCAATGAAAAAGCGATAAGCTCATTATCTCTATCCAAATGCTGCGCCATGCGCAAATACCCGAGCGCCAGATCAATCCGTTCTTCACCCCGCATGGCCTCGCCTATGGCTGCAAACGCTTCTGCCATGGCCGCTGCAGGATCTTTTTGCAAGGGCGGCTTAATACCGTTTTTCAGGCGCTTTTGCGCGGCCAAAACATGGGCGTGATGAAGATGAGTGCTGTGATAAAACGCATAGAGTTTGGCGGCTTTGTCAGGCTCGTCTTGGCGTTCCAAAAATGCCCCATAGGACAAGACGAAATAGAGATAACGCGCGGCGCCGGCACGCACGGCCTCACTATAATGGGCGGCAGCCGCCTCATGATTTCCCTTAACTTCCAAAACCCGCGCCGCTTGCACCAAAGGCACGCCGGCAAACAAGCTGGCACGGGTCAATTTTTTGACCGCGCGCGCACCCATATTTTCATCATTTTGCGCCAGCGCAATCCAAATTTTCAGATTCGGCGCCAGCACCGAGCTCAGCGGACCCGCGCCCATCTCGTCAGCATGCTCGAGCGCGACATCAAATTGCTTTTGTTTGAAAGCATCGACCGCCAACAAAATATGGGCTTGCTGGTTTTGCGGCGAAACGGCAATCAGGCGACGGGCAAATTCCAGCCCTTCATCAAATGAGCCGGCCATGATTTTGGCCTGCAAGGCCGCTTGCAATAATTCTCTATCGCCGGGACGCGCGGTCAAAGCGCGCGCCCAATAATCCCCGGCCGCTTGCGCATCATTGAGCCGGGTCGCCTGGCGCGCAGCCAAATAGGCGCCTGCTGCCCCTTGCTCAACAATGAACTCGTCTACTTTTTGCGAGATTTGCAACACGCCAATAGCGACGATAAGAAAAACGGCTGCTAGGCCGATAAGCAGATATTGTCGCTTTGTCATCGCCAATTCCTTGCCTTTTTCTTACCTGAGGCGCTTACATATTCGGATAATTCGGGCCGCCTGCCCCTTCCGGCACCACCCAATTTATGTTTTGGCTCGGACATTTAATGTCGCAGGTTTTACAATGCACACAGTTTTGCGCATTGATTTGCAAACGCGGATTGCTGCCATTTTCTTCAGCGACAATCTCATAAACACCGGCCGGGCAATAGCGTTGCGCCGGTTCATCATAATCGGGCAAATTAACCTCAACTGGCACGGAAGGGTCTTTCAATGTCAAATGCGCGGGTTGGTCTTCTTCATGGTTGGTCGCGGACAAAAACACGGAAGACAATTTATCGAAAGCCACTTCGCCATCGGGTTTGGGGTAATCGATGGGCTTGCAGTCCGACGCCTTTTTCAAAGCCGCATGGTCAGGCTTGCCATGGCTCAGCGTAAACGGCAGGCCAATGCCCAAAGTGCGCATCCACATTTCTGCACCACCCAAAATCGTGCCGATAAAATTGCCGAATTTTGACAAAAGCGGCTTCACATTGCGAACCATTTTCAATTCTTTGGCGACGCGTGAATTGTTATAAGCCTCTTGATATGTGCTCAGCTCATCATGGCTACGCCCGCTTGAGACTGCTTCAAAGGCCGCTTCTGCCGCCATAATGCCGGTTTCCATGGCATTGTGACTGCCTTTAATGCGCGGCACATTGACGAAACCGGCCGAACAGCCGATAAGCGCGCCGCCGGGGAAGGCCAGCTTCGGCACAGATTGGTAGCCACCCTCGGTAATAGCACGCGCGCCATAAGAGACACGCTTACCGCCTTCGAGCAGCGGCTTAATAGCCGGATGCATTTTGAAACGCTGAAACTCGTCATAAGGCGAGAGATGCGGGTTTTGATAATTCAAATGGGTGACAAATCCGATAGAGACGAAATTATCGCCGAAATGGTAAAGCCAAGACCCGCCGCCGGTTTTATTGTCGAGCGGCCAGCCCAGCGTATGCTGCACATAGCCGGGCTTGTGTTTGTCGGGGTCAACTTGCCATAGCTCTTTAATGCCAAGCCCGAATTTTTGGAAATCGCTATCCTTATCCAACTTATAATTGGTAATTGCTGCCTTTGACAAAGAGCCGCGCACGCCTTCACCAAGCAAGGTATATTTGGCGAGCAATTCCATGCCCGGCATCCAACCATCTTTTTTGGCGCCTTCCTTGGAAACGCCCATATCGCCGGTGGCGACACCACGTACCGCGCCGTTTTCATCGAATAGCAATTCAGCGGCAGCAAAGCCCGGATAAATCTCAACGCCCATGGCTTCGGCCTGTTCAGCCAGCCAACGCGCTACATTGCCGAGACTGGCGATGTAATTGCCATGATTTTTCATCAAGGGCGGCAGCATGAAATTGGGCAGCGGGAAAGCACCAGCAGGGCCCAGCACCAAAAACTTATCGTCCGTCACTTCGGTTTCAAGCGGTGCGCCCATATCTTTCCAGTCAGGGAATAAACGCGAAATGCCAACCGGATCAATCACCGCACCGGACAAAATATGCGCGCCGATTTCTGAGCCTTTTTCCAGCACACAGACCGAGACCTCTTCACCTTTTTCGGCGGCCAATTGCTTCAGGCGTATGGCGGCCGACAGACCGGCAGGGCCACCGCCGACAATCACCACATCATATTCCATCCCTTCACGCTCTTCCGGCGCCAGCGCCCAACCTTGACGTGCATTGACCTGATTTACCGGTAAATCACTCATAAGGTGCTCCCTATCTCGCAGCAGCTTCTCCACCACAGTCTTGAAAACTGTCTCAATTTAGCGCTTTCTGTGTCAGGGTGCAAATAATCGACCATGCGACCCAATGTCGTTTGATTACGCCGAAGAGTGTGCTTTTATAACGGCCATTGCGGAGGGATTTATGGCCGATTCGCCGTCGCGCGCCGAAATTATCGACATGTTACGCCAGCACGTGGAAGCGGGCTGCACCGACATGCTGACTGAAGCGCCGGTCAACCAATTTGCTGCATCCGAAATCAGGCTCGGCCTTAAATCCGACAGCGCTCCACCGCGCGACAACAGCCAGGCCCAACCCACCGGGCCGGCAACAACGCCCCTGGCGATCCCGCAAGTGCCGCCCGAGACCCGCATTGATACGCATAATTTGGCGGCAAGCGCTGACAGTCTCGATGATTTGCGTGCGACAATGGATCATTTTGACGGCTGCGCTCTAAAAAAAACCGCCAAAAACACGGTTTTCTGTGACGGCGTGGCCGGCGCGAAAATTATGCTTATTGGCGAGGCTCCCGGGCAAGATGAAGACCGCCAGGGCAAGCCCTTTGTCGGGCGCTCGGGCCAATTACTCGATACTATGCTCGCGGCCATTGGTATCACGCGTGAGGAAAATCTCTATATTTCCAATATCGTGCCGTGGCGACCACCGGGCAATCGCTCCCCGTCAATCGAGGAAATCGTCACATGCAAGCCGTTTATTGCGCGCCATATCGCGCTCGCTAAGCCAGATATTTTGCTGCTGGTCGGCAATATTTCCAACAAGACGCTTCTTGATACACAAACCGGTATCACCAAATTGCGAGGCCAATGGCAAAGCTACGAGGCGGACGGGTTGAAAATTCCTGCCCTGCCGCTTTTGCATCCGGCCTATGTGTTGCGGCGACCCGAAACCAAAGCCGATATGTGGACCGATTTGTGCCAGCTACAAAAAAGACTAGCCAGCTGATGCGCTTGCAATCATTCTTGCTCGCGGCATGTCTAGCCGCTTATGGCCTCGTCGGAAGCGCATCGGCCAATGGTGAGCTGGCCCCGCCAGAGCCGCGCCCCGAATATCGTCCGACCAAATTGCCCGATACAATTTTGTATAAGAATATCTTTAGCCTGCAAGAAACTGGCAAATGGGGCAGGGCCGATCGCCTCATCAATAAATTGGAAGACACGACGCTGATGGGACATGTGCTGTTCCAGCGCTATATGCACCCGACCGCCTATCGCGCGCGCTGGACCGAATTGCGCGATTGGCTGAAAAATTTTGCCGATCAACCTGGCGCATGGCGCGTTTATAAGCTGGCGCAAAAACGCAAGCCGCGCGGCGTTTCCATGCCCAAGCGTCCACCCTCACGGGTTTATTTCAATGAGCGCGCAAGTGCCGGTCAGCCTCTCTTCCGCACTCGCAATGCGCGCCGTATCAAAAATCGCGTCGAATATTTGGTGCGCCGCGAGCGCCCGACGCAAGCGCTGAAATATATCTCCGAGCGCGCGCAAGACCGCCGCTTGAAGCGGGCTGAAACGCATTTCCTGAAATCATTGATTGCGCGCTCATATTATATCGAGGGCAAAGTTCCGGAAGCTTTGATGCTGGCGCGCGAAGCCACCGCGTCACGAAATTTTGTGCAAATGGCCGATTGGCATGCGGCATTGGCCGCTTATCGCCTCGGTCAAATTGATTTGGCTATCAACCATTTCGAAAAACTTGCGCGCAATCGCACAGCCAGTAGTGCTTTGCGCGCCAAAGCCTCTTTCTGGGCGGCACGCAGTTTGCGGCAGACTGGCGAAGTGCAAAAAGCCGAGGAACACTTCCGTGCCGCCGCACAAAGCGGCGCTAACTTCTATGCACTCCTGGCCATGCAGCATGTTCGTGGAGGTGTCGCCATTGAATGGCGGCGGGCCGATGATAGCAGCGATAATTTATTCGCCGCCCATCCAGCCATTCGCCGTGCCACCGCCTTACGCGCCGCTGCGCAAGAAGAATTGGCGGAGCTTGAATTGCTTTATTTGCAAGAACGGCTGAGCGATATGGAAGCGCGCGCGCTATTGGCCTTTGCCCGCGACAAGCAATATCCCGCCGTGCAATTAGCTTTGGCGGCGCGCTTGGGCGGCAACATCGCCAATGGCCTGCCCTTGCCGCTATTTGAAAGCAGCTATCCGATTGTCGATATTGCAACACGCGGCATTGACCGCGCCCTATTGCTGGCTCTTATCCGACAAGAAAGCCGCTTCAAGGCGCGCGCCAAATCGCATGTCGGCGCGCGCGGATTGATGCAAATTATGCCCGGCACAGCCGCTTTCGTGACCGGCGATTGGTCGCTTTACCGCCGCCGCGGACGTGACCAGTTGCTCGATGCCGAGCTAAATTTGGAAATCGGCCAAAAATATCTGACCATGTTGATGGGCGAAGATTATTTCAACGGCTCACTGGTGCATATGCTGGCCGCTTATAATGGCGGACCGGGCAATGTGCGGCGCTGGCGGCGCGAGTTGACCGAGGTCAAAGACCCACTTCTGTTCATTGAAAGCCTGCCCGCCCCCGAGACCCGCAACTATGTGCAAAAAGTCATGACCAATTTATGGATTTACCGTGACCGTCTGTTCCAAAGCCCCGACAGCCATCGCATTTTGGCAGCTGAAAGTTGGCCTCTTTATCGCGCGCAAGATTTGCAAATCGAATTGCTGCCGATCAGCGCGCGGTGAATTTTAGAAAAATCTAATTTAGGCGGTCGGCCAGTTCGGCAATATTGTCATCGACCAGCTTTTGCGCCATGTCATCGCTCATGCCCGTCGCCGCCAAATGCGCGGCCGCATCAACCGCCAATGCGGAAATGGCGGCGCGTACTTCTTTTTCAAGACTTTCCTGCGCACGGGCGATTTTTTCTTCCGCCTGTTTGCTGCGCCGCTCCATAGCCGCTTGCATGGCAATGCGCGATTCGGCAGCGGTTTTTTCAGCCATATTTTTGGCTTCGGCGATTATTTTTTCAGCCTGCGCTTCGGCCTGTTTGCGTTGCTCTTCATAATCGGCCAGCACTTTTTTGGCCTCAGCGCGCAGCGCTTTGGCATCGTCAAGCTCTTTAGCAATTTCAGCTGATTTCTCGTCCAAAGCCTCCATCAGCTTGCTCGGCAGCTTTAAATAAATAAAGGCACCGATGACAGTGAAGAAAGAGACGGCAACAAAAAAGCTTTCATCAAACATTATGCTTACTCCGCAGCCACGCTATCGAGCGCCTTTTTGATATCGCCGTCTGAGGCCTTATCCGATCCGATGGCCTCGATAACATCGCCGACCAATGCGGCGGCGGCATCTTTCAAACCGGCCATTGCCGCATCGCGCGATTTCATCAAGGCAGCATCCGCCGCAGCCGCTTGTTCGGCCAACTTGGAATCAAGCTCGGCTTTTTGGCGATCGGTTTCGGCCTGCACTTCGGCACGCATTTCTTGCGCCAGATTCAAAGCGCGCGAGCGCGCCTCGGCCAGAGCATCTTCATAGGCTTTCAAAGCCGTTTCCGCCTGCCCACGCAGTTTTTCAGCTTCTGCCAAATCGCCTTCCACCGTCTCCGCACGCGCCGCCAATGTATTGGAAATGCGCGGAATGACGATGAAACTCATGACCAGATAAAGCGCACCGAAACACACCAGCAGCCAAAAAAGCTGCGAGCCGAATGTGCTGGGGTCTAGCTGTGGCATGAGCGGTCTCCTTCAACAGCCGAAAACGTGCCTAAATTTTGCATCTAATGGAATTAGACAACAAACAACAGGATAAGCGCGATAATCAGGCCGAACAGACCGGTCGCTTCGGCCAATGCAAAGCCCAACAGCAAGTTCGGGAACTGGCTTTGTGCCGCGCTCGGATTGCGCAATGCGCCTGACAAGAAATTACCGAAAATTGTTCCAATGCCGATACCGGCTCCGGCCAAAGCGATACACGCAATACCGGCACCAATATATTTGCCTACTTCTGCTTCCATGGTTTCAACCTCCAAAATGCCCGTGGGCGGTTAGTTATAAAATAGGGTTAATCTAATGATCCATATGGATGGCTTCGTTCAGGTAAATGCAGGTCAATATGGTGAACACATAGGCCTGCAAGCCCGCAATCAGCAATTCCAGACCGGTGAGCGCAACCATGAGCGCGAAAGGCGCAATGGCCAGCGGCACCAGACCGGCCGAGCTCAGCCCGACCACGAAACCACCGAAAATTTTCAACATTGTGTGTCCGGCCATCATATTGCCGAACAAACGCACCGACAGGCTGACCGGGCGGGTGAGATAAGAAATCACCTCAATCAGCACCAAAAGCGGCACCATGACCGCCGGAATGCCTGACGGCACGAATAATTTCAAAAAGCCGATACCGTGACGGATAAAGCCGACTGCCGTTACCATGGAAAAGACAACAGCTGCCAATGCAAAGGTCACGATAAGATGGCTGGTCACGGTGAAGCTGTAGGGCAGCATGCCGAGCATGTTGCAAAACAAAATGAACATGAAGAGCGAGAAGATGAAGGGGAAGAAGCGCATGCCTTCCGTGCCGACATTTTCCTTAATCATATTGGCGACAAAGCCGTAAGCCATTTCGCCCATGAGCTGCAAACGCCCGGGCACCAATGCGGTGCGGCTCGACGCCATGAGCATGAACAGGCCGGACAGACCGACCGCCAGCACCATCCACAACGATGAATTGGTGAAAGAAGTATCAATACCGGCCAGAGCAGGAAGTTCAATAATCGGATGCACCTCAAATTGGTGCATCGGATCCATACCTACGCCACCTTCGGAATTGCCAGCCACCCGTTACTCCTCATCTTGTGCGGTTTGGGCAGAATGCCGCGCCGCGTCCAGTGCGTCCTGCTTACGGCGCATTTCAGCAACCGTGCGGACTGAATTCATTAATCCGGCGCCCATGCCGAGCACCAACATCAGCAACACGAAAATGGGCGCCGTGCCAAGCACTTTGTCCATCCACCAGCCGATAAAACCACCAACACCGACGCCGGCCAACATTTCAATGGTCAAGCGCCAGGCAAGACCCAACATGCTGGCATTAGCGCGGCCCTGTTCATCAGGCTGATGCCGCTGCCGGGAGGCAGAGAGCTTCTTTTCCAGAGCCTCCAATCGATCACGCTCATGTTTCGGTGACGCCATCGATTTGTCTCCTTCAAACGGTGTTGCCGAACATTTGAAACTGCACGTCGAACCGCCAAAAACCCAGCGTTTCTACCAGCCGGATGAGGCGCACACTACTTTTAAGCGGCCCGATTGTCAAGCCGCCCGCCATTACCTAACCTATTGATTTTATTTCTAAATTATCTTTATCCGCGTTTTTGTCGTGGCCGCTTTCGGCAAATTGTTCAGCCGTCGTCAAATCAACCGACAGCAATTGGCTGACGCCGCGCTCTTGCATGGTCACACCAAATAAACGGTCCATTCGCGCCATCGTCAGCGCGTGATGGGTGATGACCAAAAAGCGTGTGCCCGTCTCATCGGCAATCTCTTTAACAAGATTGCAAAAACGCTCCACATTGGCGTCATCGAGCGGCGCATCGACCTCATCGAGCACACAAATCGGCGACGGGTTGGTGAGGAAGACAGCGAAAATAAGTGCCGTAGCCGTCAAAGCCTGTTCGCCGCCCGATAAGAGCGACATGACTTGCGGTTTTTTACCCGGTGGATGGGCGAGAATTTCCAGCCCTGCTTGTAGCGGGTCATCACTTTCGGTCAAGGTCAGCTCGGCCGATCCGCCACCGAATAATTGCGTAAACAGACGCTTGAAATGGCCGTTCACCGTCTCAAAAGCAGCCAGCAAACGCTGCCGCCCCTCGCGATTAAGCTGGCCAATACCGTGGCGCAATTTATTGATGGCGGCGGACAATTCTTCATGCTCCGCCGTCATCGTGTCAATTTGCTCTTGCAACTCATCGGCTTCATCACCGGCGCGCAAATTGACCCCGCCAAGATTTTCCCGCTCGCGGCGCAATTTCTCCAGCTTGCTTTCCATCGCTTCGGCTTCAGGAAACGGCTTTTCAGGGTCATGACCCGATACTGCCAAAGCCTGTTCCGGCTCGATTTGCAACGCCTCGCGCACCCGCTGGGCATTTTCCTGCAAACGCTGCTGATTGGCCTCCAGCGTCGCTTCCAAGCGCACTTGCGTTTCCCGCGCCTCGGCAGTGGCGGCTTGTGTTTCCCGCACCCGCACATCGGCATCGCCCAATTTGGTTTCCGCCTGCGCCAGTGCATCGGCGGCTTTTTGCCGTGTCGCTTCGGCTTCGACCAGTAAATCGGCGAGCTTGGCGCGTCGTTCGGCAAGATTGTCCGGCACATGTTGATAGCCGCTCAATTCTTCCTCGCTGGCGGCCTGACGCTCGGCCAATGCCTCAATGTGATTGCCCGCCGCTTGCTTGCGCTCCGACCATTGCTGGCCGTCATCGGCCAATCTCTGAATACGCGCATCGCGCGCTTCGCGGCGCGATTTCAAGCCATCCAGCGCACCACGTTTTTCACCATGCGTCAGGCGCGCGCTTTCCATCGTGCCCCGCGTCGCTTCGACCGCTTGCACGAGTTCTTCTTGCCCGCCGAGATGTTGCAAATCGCCATTGGCGGTTTTGTCGCTATCGCTCAGCTCATCCAAATCGGCAGCAATGCGCTTCAGGCTTCCGTCCAGCGCTTTCAGTTTTTCATTTTGCGCGGCCATTGCGGATTCCGCCTCAGCCATTGATTTTTGCGCCTCGGCCACAGCGCTTTGGGCGTGACGGGCTTCCTCACGCGCATTGTCTTGCGCGGCGCTGGCTGTTTCAACCGCACTGCGCGCATCTTCTTGCGCCTGCAAAGCGGCGGTTAAAGCGGTTTCGGCGGCGGAAATCTCATCTTGCAAATCTTCCAAACGCGCCCGTTGCGCCAAGCGTTTGGCAGCACCGGTCGGCGCTTCCGCCTTGTGGCTATAACCGTCCCATCGCCATAGATCACCTTCCGGCGAGACCAATTTCTGGCCCGGCAAAAGCGCGCTTTGCAATTTTGCACCTTCATGGCGCGCCACCAAACCGACCTGCGACAAAGCGCGGGTCAAAAGCGGCGAACCGGCAACATAAGCGGCAAGGTTCTCCACCCCATTGGGCAGATTTTGCGCCAGGGCTTCGGCCCCGAGCTTGGCCCAAGCGGCCGGCGCATCCATATCGGATGAGGCTTCCAAATCATCGCCCAATGCTGCGCCAAGCGCCGTTTCATAGCCATGTGTCACCGTCACATCATCGACCAAAGCGGCATAGTCGGTTTCATCATGCTGCGCAAACAGGCGCGCCAAAGCTTCGCGCTCGCCGACCAGTCGCTCCAATGCGGCGCGAGCTTCGCGCGCCGGTTCGGCCGCCGCGCTTTGCGCTTCTCGCGCTTCCCGATAGGCTTTCTCGGCAGCGCTCAAAGCCTGCGCTGCCGCATTGTTTTGGCTTTCCAATTCCTGCAATTCGCTGCGCCGCGCCGCCACGTCAAAATCAGCCGAAATGGCGTGTTCAACATCGCTGCGGCTATTTTCCGCTTGCTTTTGTTCGGCCAATAATTTTTCGCGACGTTGGGCATTTTGCGCCAATGTATTGTCGAGCGCTTGTTTGCGCGCCTGATATTCTGCTGCTGCGCGATTGGCCGCATCATAAGCGGCTTCGCTTGCGCTTAAAGCCGCCATCGCGGATTCCAATTCGGCCGCCGCTTCGGCTTCCGCCGCTTGTTCATCGTCAGAAATCGAGGCGCGAATTTCCGCTTCTTCCTCGGCCAACCGCGTCAGTTGCGCTTCGGCATCGGCCAGGGTTTGCGTTTCGCGTTTGACGTCTTGCAAGACGGTTTCAATTTGCGATTTCAGGCGCGCAATCATCTCTTCGGCGCGCTTGGCTTCACCATCAAGGCTTTCTTGTTCCAATGTCAAACGTCGCAATGCCGCTGCAGCTGCCGCTTCGCTGTCGCGCAATTCGGGCAGGCTGGCTTGCGCCTCTGATTGCGCCGTACTGGCTTGCGCTGAAGCCAAACCGGCTTCAGAAACCGCTTTGCGCGCATCGACCAGCTCGCTTTCGCAGGCCGCCACCGCATTGACGGCTTGCTGCCAGCGCAAATGCAAAGACAGAGCTTCCACTTCGCGAATTTGACCGGAAATGTTTTTATAACGGCTCGCTTGGCGCGCTTGGCGTTTCAGCTGGCGCAATTGGGTTTCCAAATTGGTTATGGTTTCTTCCAATTTTTCCAAATTGCGCTCGGCGCTATTGAGGCGCAATTCGGCTTCATGGCGACGCGAATGCAGTCCCGTTATGCCCGCCGCTTCTTCCAAAATACGTCGCCGCGCTTCCGGCTTGGCATTGATAATCTCGCCGATTTGCCCCTGCTTGACCAATGAATTGGAACGCGAGCCTGTTGAGGCATCGGCAAACATTAATTGCACATCGCGGGCCCTCACATCACGGCCATTAATGCGATAGGCCGAACCGGCATCGCGCTCAATGCGCCGCACCACTTCAATATTGTCGCTATCGTTGAATTCGGCGGTAGCTTGGCGTGCCGCATTGTCGAGCATCAGCACCACTTCGGCATGATTGCGCGCCGGTCGCGCATTGGTGCCAGAGAAAATCACGTCTTCCATGCCCGAGCCGCGCATGGACTTATAAGAGGTCTCGCCCATGACCCAGCGCAAGGCCTCCAAGAGATTGGATTTACCGCAGCCATTGGGTCCGACAACGCCGGTCATCCCGGGCAAGATATCGAGATCGACGGGGTCGACAAAGGATTTGAATCCGGTCAGGCGAAGACGGTCAAATTTCATCTACTGCGCTCCCCGCGCATTGGCCAGAAGCGGCTTCAGCACTTTCTCGAAAGCGGCCAGTGGTTGATTGCCCTCCAGCTTGTCTCCATTAATGAAAAAGGTCGGCGTTGATCGCACACCCAATTCATCAGCAGCGCGCGACTGAATATTACGAATGCCATCCAGCCTCTTTTGATCTTTCAAGCATACCACAAAATCGCTTTCAGACAGTCCAGCCTGTTGGGCAATACCCTGCAGAGCTAACATCGGCTGCTCGGCCTGTATCCATTGCTGCTGGCGCTTGAAGAGAATATCGAGAAAAGAACCCCGCGCAGCGGGGCTGACACAATGCACCAACATAGCGCCTGCGGTGGCATAAGGGTCGAACGGGAAGGGCCGGAAATAGACTTTGACCAAACCCGGGTCTATATATTTCTTGGTCAATTCGGGCAAAGTTTCTCGGTGAAAGGCACCGCAATGCGGGCAAGTGAGCGATGAATATTCGACGATAGTCACCGGCGCGTCGGCTTGGCCGAGCACAATTTCACCCAGCGGATTCGGCGATTCCAAAGCGCCTAAATCATCATCTTGCCCAGCAGCAGTGCCAGCCGGGCCGGCGGGGTCAGGCGCTTGAGCGATTTCGTTTTCAACCGCGCTATCTGTATTGCCTTCGGCTTGGTCGGTATTTTGGCCGACGCCAAAAATAGCAACAAGCCCGACAAGCACGACAGCCACAATAGCGACAATTATTTGATTTTGCTTGGACACTAAAAGGACTCCCGAATCGACTGGCTTTTCCGATTATATCGCACCACACCCGAAAAGCGGTTTTATTCGCATTTCGGCATTTTCGCCGCCTGTGGACAACTTACCGCGGCGTTATTCCTGTTTTCGCCGCACCCGCGCACCTAAACGCGCCAAAGCCTGCCTCAAGTGGCTGCTTTCAAAGCCTTCAAGTGTCGCCTCGGCGGCGGCCAATTCGTCCTCCGATAGCGGCGTTTGGCGCTTTTTTTGCGCTTGCAAATAATCCAGGGGCAAAGGCCCTTGCACAATATTAAGACGGGTAATTGCGCCTTGTCCGTAATGCTGGTTGATGCGCTCCAAAATAAGCGGCGCCATATGCTGCACTTCCAGCGCCATCGCGCCTTCAACCTTTACGGTCAGCGCGGCCCCGCCATCGGGGGACAAACGGCCACTGCGCGATATTCGCTCGGGACAAGACAAAGCCGCCAATTGCGGACCGACAATCATCGGCCAATGGGCAAGAATATCAATCTGCCGAAAGCCGCGCTTTTTCAAAGTCGGTGCAATAATCCGTCCCAATACGGCACCGACCGAACGACCCTGAAAGCCGCGCGCCGGTTTTGTCTGCGGCACATCGCGCCAGTTCTGCAGGGGCGGCTTCATGCTTGCTCCTTCCTGTAATTGGGTTAGCATAGCACACATGCCTGCCACAGTTGACCCCGTTTCCGCGCTGCTTAATTGGTATGACAAAAATGCCCGCAGCTTGCCCTGGCGCGCGCGACGTGGCCTAAAGCCTGACCCCTATCATGTCTGGCTGTCGGAAATCATGTTGCAACAAACCACCGTCACAACGGTAAAACCCTATTTCGAGAAATTTCTGCGCTTATTCCCCACCATCGATGCGCTGGCCGCCGCCGAAGACGAGGCGGTGATGGCAGCCTGGGCCGGGCTCGGCTATTACAGCCGCGCCCGCAATTTATTGAAATGCGCGCGCCTAATTGTCGCCGAATATAATTGCGCATTTCCCGATGAAGAAGAAATTTTGCTGAGCCTGCCCGGCATTGGGCCCTATACGGCAGCGGCCATTGCCGCCATTGCCTTTAACCGCCGCGCCGCGCCGGTCGATGGCAATATTGAGCGCGTTTTGGCGCGACTTTATGGACTTGAGACGCCGCTTCCTGCCCTAAAGCCACTGATCAAGCAGAAAAACCAAAGTCTTGTGCCGACCGACCGACCTGGTGATTTCGCACAAGCCATGATGGATTTGGGCGCAACCTTGTGCACCCCGAAGCGGCCCAATTGTTTGGCTTGCCCGTGGCACAAATCATGCCAAGCGCGGCGCAGCGGCATAGCGGAAAGCCTGCCCCAAAAAGCCCCGAAAAAACAGAAGCCCGAGCGCAGCGGCACGGTTTATTGGCTCGAAAATGCCAAAGGCGAAGTGCTGCTGCATCGCCGCCCTGATAGAGGCTTGCTGGGTGGCATGTTGTGCTTTCCGTCAAGCGGCTGGGATGCTGCCAATGACAGCGCGCTGCCAGTAACTCTGCCCAACCAATGGACAGCATTGGACCGCAAAGTGGTGCATGTGTTCACCCATTTCCGTCTAACCCTTAAAATGCAAGCGCAAAACGCCCCTAAAGGGTTTCTTAAGCCGCGCGACCATATTTGGCTGCACCCGCGCGATTTTGCAGAGGCGGCTTTGCCCAGCCTGATGCAAAAGGTGTGGAAAGCAGTGCTTTTGCCATAAAACAAAACATGAAAAAGAATAATTGACGCGCGCGGCAGGAAGGCTGGCACAGCGCGCGGCTTGCGAAATCTATAATTCGTCGCGTATTTTCTGCCGCAAATTGTCAATCGGCACGAGTTTTTCGCCGTCTTTATAATGCCAGAAGGTCCAGCCATTGCAGCTTGGCGCGCCTTGCGCAGCCGCGCCCATTTTATGAATGCTGCCTGAAGGCGCGTTTTTCTCAGCCCCCAATTTCACCGAGCCGTCGGCGCGCACTTTAGCACTGACTTTGCGCGCCGGACCAAAAAGCTGCATGCCCGGTTTCACAAGCCCGCGCTCGACCAGCGTGCCAAAGGCAACACGAGGCTGCGCTTTCGGGCCTTGCGTCAGTTCCAGTTCTTCATCCGACAGTTTTTCGACACGGCCAATGCGTTGCATGGCGGCTTCAGCATACTCGGCCTCAGCCTCAATGCCGATAAAATACCGCCCCAGCTTCTTTGCCACCGCGCCGGTAGTGCCGGTGCCAAAAAACGGGTCGAGCACCACATCACCAGCCTCAGTGCTGGCTAGCAAAACGCGGTGCAACAGGCTTTCGGGCTTTTGCGTCGGGTGCAGCTTGCTGCCGCCTTCGTCTTTCAAACGCTCGCCACCGGTACAAATCGGCAGGCTCCAATCTGAACGCATTTGCACATCATCATTCAGCGTTTTCATGGCCTGATAATTGAACGTATAGCCGGNGGCGTTTTCGTNCGGCGCAGCCCAAATCAACGTTTCATGCGCATTGGTGAAGCGCGTGCCACGAAAATTCGGCATNGGATTNGTTTTGCGCCANATAATATCGTTCAAAATCCAANANCCGAGATCTTGCANNGCCGNGCCAACACGGAAAATATTATGATATGAGCCGATGACCCAAAGCGTGCCGCTNGGCTTCAAAACNCGCTGCGCNTCACCCAACCAAGCGCGNGTNAAAGCATCATAAGCGGCGAAATTGTCGAATTTGTCCCACTCATCATTGACCGCATCGACTTTCGACGCATCAGGGCGGTGCAAATCACCCTTTAACTGCAAATTATAGGGTGGGTCGGCAAANACCAAATCGACGCTGTTNTCGGGCAGCGTGTGCAANTGTGCGAGGCAATCNCCNTGCAAAATCATGTCCAAAGGCAGNTTCTCAACCATGANTGCACCNTGAGTCATCGCGAGTNTNTCGTCAATANNTAAATGATTCCAATAGTTTGCNGNGATTCNNCGGNGAGGNTANTTATCCACAANATGCCCCACAGCCACTATATATNGGGGGCCTANGCGNTTTCNGCTCGCAACATCTTGGCAATCGGCGNATAAGATTTGCGGTGATGCGGNGTAACNCCCAGCCTTTCCAGNCCCTCNTTATGCNCTTTTGCCCCATANCCNTTATTCGAGGCCCANCCATAGCCNGGNAANGCGGCNTCNAAAGNNGCCATGTNGCGGTCGCGCGTGACTTTCGCCAATATGGANGCNGCGGCAATGCTGGGTGATAGNCCATCGCCGCCNATCACCGCNTGGCCCGNATAAGGCCAGTCGGGNAGNCGATTGCCGTCAACCAGCACATGCGCCGGTGNGCCAATCTGCGCCGCCANCCCATCAACAGCNCGGCGCATGGCCAAAAATGTCGCTTGCANAATATTCANCGCNTCNATTTCTTCAACGCTGGCCATGCCAATGCCNTGCGGCAGAAGAGCAAGGTCTTCAAACAGCGCATNACGTNTTTTTTNACTCAGCTTTTTACTGTCATNGACANTAAGANCAAAATCGGNNGGCANGCATANNACCGCNGCCGNCACCGGNCCGGCCCACGGNCCCCGNCCNGCTTCATCAACTCCGAAAATNCGGGCTGATGGCCAGCCCTGCGCTTTTTCAAGCGTGAAATCCACACCTGCGCCTATTCGGCNGCTTGCTTGGCTTCNGGCGATTGCCAGCGCAAAACCGGNTTGCGTGCCGCCAAAGTTTCGTCCAAACGGCGACGCGGGGCNAGTTCAGGCGCATTTTTAAAGCGNGCCGTGTCGCNCTCTTTCGCNCCGCGCACCAAATCGCGCATGGTNGCAATNAACAAATCCANAGAAGCCTTGCTTTCGGTCTCGGTNGGNTCAATCAACATGGCGCCATGCACAACCAGCGGGAAATACATGGTCATCGGNTGATANCCCTCATCAATCATCGCTTTGGCGAAATCGAGNGTNTCAATTTCCGTGTCTTTCAAAAAGCTGTCATCAAACAANGCTTCATGCATNCACGGCCCGTCAAACGGCGCGCTCATCACATCTTTGAGNGATGCNAGNACATAATTGGCNTTCAGCACNGCATCTTCAGCAACTTGCCGCAACCCGTCCGCACCATGGCTCATCATGTAAGACAGNGCGCGCACNTACATGCCCATTTGACCATGAAAGGCGACCATGCGCCCGAAAGGNCGGTNGGNGGCATCNTCATTATTTTCAACCAAACNCANGCCATCATCNCTCGACTTCCACATAGGGNAGCGGCGCGAAAGGTGCGAGGCGTTCNGACAAAACCGTCGGNCCTGAGCCCGGNCCACCGCCGCCATGCGGAGTGGANAAAGTTTTGTGCAGATTGATATGCATGGCATCAACGCCCAAATCGCCNGGCCGCACGCNCCCGACAATGGCGTTAAAATTGGCACCATCGCAATAAAAATAGCCACCCGCCTCATGNAGCGCATCGGCAATCTCAATAATGTCGCGCTCGAAAAGCCCGCATGTATTCGGATTGGTCAGCATAATGGCAGCCACATCATCGCCCAGCTTTTCNTTNAAAGCTNCCAAATCGACNCGNCCCGACGNATCGGCCGGAATGCCNTCGACTTTAAAGCCCAGCAAAGCGGCGGTGGCGGGGTTTGTNCCATGNGCCGATTCCGGCACCAGCACGCGCGTGCGCGTGGCNAGTTCGCCTTTCGCCTCAATGGCGGCACGAATGGCCATCATGCCGCACAGCTCNCCATGCGCACCGGCTTTNGGCGATANAGCCACTTCCGGCATGCCGGTCAATGTTTTNAACCAATGCGCCANCTCATCCATCAACTCCAATGCNCCCTGCACGGTCGCCTGCGGTTGCAGCGGGTGAATATCGCTAAAGCCNGGCAGCCGCGCCATTTTTTCATTAAGNCGCGGATTGTGCTTCATGGTGCACGAGCCAAGCGGGTAAAGCCCGGCATCAATGGCGTGGTTTTTCTGACTNAGGCGCACGAAATGGCGCATCGCTTCGGGCTCTGAAAGACCCGGCAAATCNATATCGCCCAGCGCTGCGCAATCGCCNAGACGCGTTTCGGCGTGCGGCACNTCTTCCAAATCGACACCGCAATTTTCATAAGAGCCNATCTCGAAAATCAACGGCTCTTCCAATTGCAANCCGCGATTGCCGGTAAAGGTTTGCTTNTCACTCATGACAACACCTCCTGCAATGCCGTTTGAAAGGCNGCAATATCGTCNTCNCNATTGGNTTCNGTGGCCGCGACNAGCAANANATCATCAAGACCGGCATTGGGGGCAAGCCGNGATACCGGCACGCCGCCAAGCACATTCTTTTCGGCCAGCGCATCGACAATGCTTGCGGCATCGCCGNTTACCCGCAGGCTGAANTCGTTGAAAAATGCATCGGTCAAAATCTCAACACCNTCAATCGCACCAAGCGCATCGGCCAATTGCACGGCGCGGGCGTGATTAAGCTGCGCCAGCTGACGNAANCCCTTACCNCCCAACAGCGTCATATGCGCGGTGAAAGCCAAAGAGCACAGCCCCGAATTNGTGCAAATATTTGAGGTCGCCTTATCGCGGCGAATATGCTGCTCTCGGGTCGACAGCGTCAGCACGAAACCGCGCTGGCCATCGGCATCAACCGTNTCACCGCACAGCCGACCCGGCATTTGCCGAATATATTTATCATGCGCGGCAAACAGNCCGACATAAGGCCCGCCAAAGTTNAGCCCNCCGCCGATNGACTGGCCTTCGCCGGTGACAATATCGGCNCCCATATCGCCCGGGCGTTTNAANAGACCNAGCGAGACGACTTCNGGCACAGCGACAATCAGCAAGCAATCTTTGGCCTGCACGTCGGCNGCNAGCTTGGTAAAGTCGNCAACATTNCCNAAGAAATCNGGGTTTTGNACCACGACACAGCTGGTGTCATCGTCAATNAGGGNGATTAANTCTTCNNTACCCTGCGGNNCNATATCGGCTTGTGCCAGGGCNAAGCCGCCCATTTCAGACAGGTTTTCAATCACCGCCGTGTAATGCGGATGCAACCGCCCCGACAAAACGGCNCGGCTTTTGCGTTTCANGCGATGCGCCATCAGCACTGCNTCGGCGGTTGCNGTTGAGCCGTCNTACATGGAGGCATTGGCCACCGGCATGCCGGTCAATTCGCTNACTTGCGTTTGAAACTCAAANAGATATTGCAGCGTGCCTTGCGTNATTTCNGGCTGATAAGGCGTATAACTGGTGAGAAATTCCGAGCGCTGGATAATATGNTCAACCGTNGCTGGCACATGATGCTTATANGCGCCGGCACCGCAGAAAAANGGCACGGCGGAAGCCGTCATGTTTTTCGCCGCCATTGNCGAAAGCTGCCGCTCAACCTGCATTTCGCCCTGATGGCGCGGNAANTCNACCGNGCCTTNGCGGCGCGCCGCTTGCGGCACATCNNCAAATAANTCATCTATTTGACCGGCCCCGATTGTCNCCAGCATNGCCTGGCGGTCGGTATCGGTAAGGGGGAGGTAACGCATCAGTCCAGTTCCTTCACATAATCGGNATAAGCNGCTTCATCCATCAGTTCGTCAAGCTCTCCGGCATCGGCCAATTTCATTTTGAAAAACCAACCGGCATTATCGGCGTCTTCATTGACCAAAGCCGGNTTNCCNTCCAGTTCGCCATTGCCTTCCACCACTTCGCCNGAGACCGGCGCGTAAACCTCAGAGGCCGCTTTNACGCTTTCGACCACTGCNGCATCATCGCCTTTGGCGACCTGTNTNCCNGCCTCCGGCACTTCCACGAAAACCACATCGCCCAATTGCGATTGCGCGTAATCGGTAATGCCGACGNTTGCAACCTCGCCTTCTAGNCNGATCCANTCATGGTCTTTGGTGAATTTTTTACNCATNGTCTTACCCCTTTTTATANTTCTGCGGCACAAACGGCATAGTGGCGATGCNCGCCGGCATGGCTTTGCCCCTGACAATCAATTGAATTTCNGTGCCTGCCTCGGCATAAATNGGCNGCACGTAGCCCATCGCCAANGGCCCGCCCAAAGTNGGGCCGAAGCCGCCACTGNTCACGGTGCCGATGGTTTCGCCTGCGGCGTTTTGAATTTCCGTACCTTCGCGCGCCGGTGCGCGCCCTTGCGGTAAAATGCCGACACGTTGCTTGGCCAGGCCATTGGCCATTTGCTCATTAATAATGGCAGCACCGGGAAAATCGCCATTATCGCGGCGGCGTTTGGGAACGGACCACATGAGATCAGCCTCGGCCGAGGTCGTGTTCCTATCAATATCATGGCCGTAAAGGCAAAGCCCCGCTTCTAAGCGCAGGCTGTCGCGCGCGCCCAAGCCAATGGCTTCGACATCATCATACGCCAATAAGGTTCTGGCCAGCGCTTCCGCTTTACTCTCGGCGATTGAAATTTCATAGCCGTCTTCACCGGTATAGCCGCAACGCGAAATCAGCACTTCTGCGCCCTGCCAATCGCTCCATGCGGCTTGCATGAAAACAAGCTCCTGCGCCGCAGGAATGAAGTCTGCCAGCACCGCTTCAGCTTTCGGCCCTTGCAGAGCCAGCAAAGCCCGCTGTTCAATATGTAGATCGGCGCGCCCGTCCAGTTTTTCGGCAATATGGGCAAAATCAGTGTCTTTGCAAGCCGCATTGACGACCAGCCACAGCGTCTCACCAAAGCGCGTCGCCATTAAATCGTCGAGAATGCCGCCCTTATCTTCGGTCAATTGCGTATAACGCATAAACCCGTCTTTCAACGAGGTAATGCCGCCGGGCACAAGCTCTTCGAATAAGACCGCCGCATCGCCCTGATGCGCCGTCAGTTTAGCCTGACCCATATGCGAGACATCGAACAGACCGGCCTTTTCGCGCGTGTGAACATGTTCTTTCATCACGCCGAGCGGATATTGCACCGGCATATCATAGCCGGCAAAGGGCACCATTTTCGCGCCCAATTCGGCATGTAGCGTATGAAACGGCGTTTTTTTCAATGTCAGTGGTGCGTTCACCCTGTCACGACTCCAAAAGTGCAATCGGAACCATTCCGATTTCACCCTCCTCTGTCGCGTGAACCTGAGAGATTTACCCCTTCGGTGAGCCGCGCATCATGCCGACTGCTTTCCAGAGTGTCATCACTTCACGGTCCTTTTGCCTGAGAGTTTCCGAGGGCGGTTGCTCCTTCGGCCTCGCCTTGCGACGATGTCTCCCGTGAAGGTCATTTGATATCTAAAAAATTAGGCTGAGAGTCGATGCGAGTCAAACGCTCATCGAGTCGCAGGGCAAATCTGTTGTGAGTCAGTCACTGAGACCCAATTTTTTGCGATAAGCGGCGCGATTTGCCTCCAATTGCGCCTGCGTCAACACAAATCCGGCGACCAGACGTGGCTTTTGCCCGTCACCCTTTTTGCCATAAGCCATATTGGGCAGTTTTATGGAAAAAGGGCCTGTCGGGAATGTCACCCTATATTGCGTGCGCCCTGTCACCACGTCGTTATCGTCAAGTGCAGCCAAAAACAGCGGCACTTGCCGTTTCCCATCGGCGCGCCCGCTCAGCGTTACTGAAGCCAGCAATTCGTCTTCTTCATTTCGATTGATGAAACATTTGAGCTCGGCCTTCGAAATCTCGACCGTCAGCCCGTCCACCAAAAGCACATCAGCCGTTGTCAGAACAGCAACGGTTGGACATTGGCGTTGCACCACTTCATCAATATTATTGCCCAGCCCCAAGCAGCCGGACAAAATCAGGCCAAAGCCCGCAACCGCAATCAGGCGCGTCGTTTTCATGATTATTAGCATAGACTTTGCCATGAAGTGACCTTTTGGTTTGCGCCAAATTCGCCAAACAGCTTGACGCAGCGCGCGGCTCATTCAATAAAACATTCACTTGTTACTGTAAAGGAAGCCTGAGCTTGACCGAAAAAAAGGCTCTTAAACTGACCCTTGCAAAACCGCGTGGTTTTTGCGCCGGTGTGGATCGTGCCGTGCTGATTGTCGAAGAGGCACTGGCAAAATTCGGTGCGCCGGTCTATGTGCGCCACGAAATCGTCCACAATAAGCGCGTGGTTGACGGCTTGCGCGACAAGGGCGCGGTATTTGTCGATGAGCTGGACGCGGTGCCCAATGACCGGCCAGTGATTTTTTCAGCCCATGGTGTACCAAAAGCCGTGCCACAAGCGGCAGATATGCGCGGCCTGAATTGGCTCGATGCGACCTGCCCGCTGGTCTCAAAAGTGCATATCGAAACCGAGCGACATTTTGAAAATAACCGCCATATATTGCTCATCGGCCATGCCGGTCATCCCGAACTGGTTGGCACAATGGGGCAAGTGCCTAACGGCGCAATAACCGTGATTGAGACCCGCCATGATGCCGAAACCGTATCGCCACCCAAAGGCGCGCTGGCCTATGCCACGCAAACCACGCTATCGGTCAGCGATACTGCCGAAATTGTCGCGACACTAAAAGCGCGCTTTCCCGACATTGCCGAGCCGCATAAGGACGATATTTGCTATGCCACCACCAATCGACAAGAAGCTGTGCAGGCTTTGGCCGGTGAAACCGATTGCGTTTTGGTGATTGGCGCGGACAATAGTTCAAACTCGCAACGTCTGGTTGAAGTGGCACGTCAATCGGGATGTCCGCACGCCATGCTGATTGGCAGCGCAGATGATATTGACTGGGCGCAAATTGACCGAGCCGAACATGTCGGCCTGACTGCCGGTGCGTCGGCACCGGAAGAGATTACCCAAGAAGTGATTGACGCTTTCGCCGCCCGCTATACCCTATCTGTAAACGAAATGGCGGGGCGCGACGAGCTGGTCAGCTTTAAATTGCCGCACCAATTACGGAGCGCGTAAATGGCCGTTTTCACGCAAATCAATAAGGCACAATTAGCCGAATTCATGGCTCATTATGTCTTGCCCGAAGTAACCGGATTTAAAGGCATTGCAGCGGGAGTGCAAAACAGCAATTTCATCGTCGAGACGAGTAATGAAAAATATATCCTGACTATTTATGAAGATACGGAGACCGGCGTTAACCCCGATGACTTACCTTATTTTTTGGGATTGATGCAGCATTTAGCGGCTCAAGGAATTAAGTGCCCGACCCCAATTGCTCGGAAAAACGGTACAGTTTTGGGGAAATTGGTTGAGCGACCGGCAGCTCTTGTTAGCTTTCTGCCCGGCCGTGGTACGATAACCCCGAAACCGCGGCAATGCAGCGCTATCGGGGCGGCATTAGCTGAATTGCATCTAGCGGGTGCCGGTTTCAACATGCAACGCGCCAATCGGCAAGGGCCTAAAAACTGGCGCAGTTTGTTTGAAGCAAGCCAAGCGCGCGCCGATGAGGCCAGCCCAGGCTTGGCTGATTTTATGAGCCAAGAATTGGCGCGTCTGGAAGCAACATGGCCGCAGGGCCTGCCCGAAGGGGTCATTCACGCCGACTTGTTCCCCGATAATGTGTTTTTTGAAAGAGGTCATGTGAGCGGGCTTATTGATTTTTATTTCGCCTGTCACGATATGTTGGCTTATGACCTCGCCATTATGCTCAATGCCTGGTGTTTTGAGGCCGATGTAAATTTCAATATTACCAAAGCTCGCGCGCTTTTGGCCGGTTATCAATCAGTGCGCCCGATGTCGGCAGCTGAGATTGAGGCTTTGCCCATATTGGCCGCCGGTGCAGCCATGCGGTTTTTGACGACCCGCCTCTATGACTGGCTCAACCGCCCAGAAAAGGCGTTGGTCATGCCAAAAAATCCAGTCGATTATTTGCGCCGTTTGCGGTTTCACCGTCATGTAACCAGCGCCGCTGATTATGGATTGGAGAGCTAGGCCATGTATAAAATTTTTACCGATGGCGCGTGTTCGGGGAATCCTGGACCAGGTGGATGGGGAGCGTTGATATGCGGCCCCGAAGGCGACAATGAATTGACTGGCGGCGCAGCCGAGACCACAAATAATCGCATGGAGTTGCAAGCCGCCATTGAGGCGCTGAAAAGCCTGCCCGATGGCAGCACAATCTGCCTGACTACTGATAGTGTCTATGTTAAAGACGGGATCACCAGTTGGATAAAAAACTGGAAAGCTCGCGGCTGGAAAACCGCGGGCAAAAAGCCAGTGAAGAATGTCGATTTATGGCAAGCATTGGACAGCCAAGCACAGCGCCACCAAATTGAATGGCGGTGGGTCAAGGGACATGCCAACCATGCCGGAAATGAACGCGCCGATGAACTGGCGCGACAAGGCATGGCCCCTTACAAATAAATCAGCCGAGTTGGCTAAGCAGGTTTTCAGCGCCGCTATCGACCGCCTGGCCTGGATTTTTTTCAATATTCAATGTTTCGAGAACAACGTTGCGCACAATCATGGAAAAGCGCACCGAGCGTATGCCCATGCCGAACCCAGAACTATCAACCGACAGACCCATTTTTTGCGTCAGTTCGGCGTTGCCGTCACCGACCATCATTACCTTGCCGGCCGCCCCTTGCTGCTTACCCCAGGCGCCCATGACGAAAGCATCATTAACAGACATGCAAACAATCGTATCGACACCAGCGGCACGCAGCTCTTCTGATTTCTCGATAAAACCCGGCAAATGTTGGTTTGAGCAGGTTGGTGTGAATGCGCCCGGCACGGCAAAAAGGGCGACTGTTTTGCCGCCAAATAATTCTTCCGTGCTGATTGGCGCCGGTCCGGCATCGGTCAAATGCATTAAGGTTGCGTCGGGAAGCTTGTCGCCGGGTTTGATGGTCATGGTTAATCCCCTTTAGTTCGTTCGCGCGATTACTGTGGCAGCAGGCGGTGGTCACGCACTTGGATTTGTTGTTCGATTGCCCGAGCGCCCGCTCTTACGATGAATGTCAATTTACGTCCTATGAGTGGATGGTCAAGCTTGGACCATGCGGGAATTTCAAATAAAAACGCGTCTTCATCGCGCCCGACAGTGCGTGGCAACCCGATTACATCATGCGGACCGGGAATAGTGATGACAGATACTTTTTCCAACGCCACGCCTGAGACTACCAATTGCAGCGACACGCCATCAAAACTGGCCGAGCGAATAACCAAATCTTTGGATGGCTCTTGCGGCTGCGCCTTCAATAAAGCGGCAATCGCCTCTTTATGTGGTGATGATTTTAGCCCGTCGCGATTGAAAACCAAATTTTGCCCTACATTCAATGGCACGCAAACCTCGCGGCACACGCCAATCGTGCCGCGCATATGTAATTCGCCGCTTAGTTGCATACCCAATGGGAAAACAAAACCGGCCGCGTCCTTATAGCCGTTAAAGCCGCCGACGCCATCGTCGAAAAAATAAGGTGCCGGGAAAAGCGGCTCTGCGACAACAATATTGCGGCTGCCTTCAAAATCAAATTCAGGCACCAAGCCGCTGGCCCCTGGATAGCGCCAATAAGTATGCCAGCCGGGCTTCAGCTCAATTTGCAAGGCAGCATAAGGTGTTCCGTCCACCTCAGCGGCCACCATACGATAGCGCGCTGGTTCTTTCTCAATCCACGGCCCGTCAACCAGCGCATGAGCAGGCGGGATGACCAACGGCGTGGCCAGCGCCAAAACAGCCAAAAATGCAATATGCCCAAAAACCAACATGCCTCTTTATAACCGCTTCGCCCAAACAAGACGAGTTTCATTCGTGCTAAAGGTAATTGTCTCGCCGTGCGGTGATGCCTAAACTCTTCTTATGAGCACGCGCGACAAAAAGATTGATTTGGCCGGTCAATTTTTGATTGCCATGCCCGGCATGGGCGACCCCCGCTTTGAGCGCAGCGTGATTTATATGCTGGCGCATGACCATGAAGGGGCGACGGGTTTTGTCGTAAATCACCCAACCGACGGGCTGACGCTGGGCGAAGCGGCGAGCAATTTACCGGACAGCGTCGCCAATACGGGGCTTAGAAACTTACCAGTTTTCGTCGGCGGGCCTGTGCAACCAGAAAGCGGTTTTGTGCTCTATGCAAATGATGACGAAGAGACACGTGGCGGAGCCGTCAGCGTAACCCAAAGCCTAGACATTCTGATACAGGCCGCTGAGGCCAAAGGACCTAAACGTATGCGACTTGTGCTGGGTTATGCGGGATGGGGGCCGGGGCAGCTTGAAAACGAAATTCAAGACAATGTGTGGCTGATTGCCGAAGCCAATATTGCTGACGTTTTCGCGATCGATAGTAAAGCGCTTTATAAAAGGCTTATTGGCAAACTGGGTATTGATTTTGCCATGCTTTCCAATAGCGGGGGCGAGGCTTAATCACCGCCTCCGGTCGGGAACAAAAACTGCACCCAACAGTGCTGTCGTGCAAGTCATAGCAAGGGCAATATGGCTCAACTCAACCGACAGCAAGCCGAAGAAATCTGGCACATAAATCTGCCAAATCCAAAATATGGCAAAGGCCATCAAGGCGGCATCGCTGAAGATGATCACCCGCGTCCAATAATTGCGGTTGATGATTTGTTTGACCGCCAGATTGAGATGCGCAAATACGCTCATAAGCGCGCCTACGGCCAACGCAATGCGAATAGTGTCAAGGCGGTTGACCAGCAGAAATTCAAAACTTTCGCCACCTGGCAAGACGTCTCGCATCCACAAGCTACTAAGTAAAACCATAAGCCCGCCTGCCATGACCAGAGCATAAGCGGCGCGACGCGAGCGACGCATCACCGCCACGCCAATAGCCAACAAAAACAATAATGCCAGAAGCAACAAGAGTGTACTGTGGAATGTCTGACGGCTGCTCTCATAGGCAAATAGCGCGTCGGGGGTCCATAAATATAATTGTGGCGTACTATCGGCCGCGTCTAAAGGCGCCAGGAAAAAACTTTGCACCTGCCCTGCTGGAACCGTGAATTGCAATCTCTCACTAGCCCCAGCTTGACCGGAAAATTCGCGGTCATCAGATGAGAACAAGCGCAAAAGCGGCGGTGCTGTCGGTCGCAGGTTCAATGCAATCGCCAAATCATTTTGCGGCAAGTGGTGCAAAATCAGCGAAAGTTCCTCCGTGCCACCATTTTGCACGGCGAAGACATGACCGCCGCCCTCGATGTCGCGCATATAGGAAGTAAGCTCAAGCAGGCGGAAACTTTCATTCAGACGCAATGGGTCGGAGGCAAAGGTCGGCTCAGGAAAAGACAAGGCCATCATGATGGCGCAATATGCCGCAAAGCGCCTAAACACGGCGGGCCTTTTCACGAATGGTGTTCTCAACCGCCACCAAATCATTCGCCACCGGCGTCAGACGCTCTTCTTTTTCCAACATATCCAGCACACGCCGGGGCGTGTCGGGTTCGGCATCATAAGCAGCTGCGACCGCCTTAGGGAATTTCGCCGGATGGGCCGTCGCCAAAGTTACTATCGGCACGCCATCGGGCAGCATAGCTTTTTCCGCCGCGCCCATGCCGACCGCGCTATGCGGGTCAATCTGAAAACCATGCGCCTCGCGAAAGCGGCGCATAATGTCCAGCGTTGCGGCCTCATCAACGCGCTCGGCACCAAACAGTGCGCGCATTAGCTGCATTTCCTTATCATTCATCTCAAAGCGCCCCGCTTGCGTCAAAGCACCCATTAAGGCGCGTACCCGCGCCGCATCTCGCCCTGTCACTTCGAACAACAGTCGCTCAAAATTGCTCGATACTTGAATATCCATGCTTGGGCTTTGCGTGGGGATAACCTTATCGGTCTCGTAAACGCCGCTAGCTAACGTGCGCGCCAAAATATCATTCACATTTGTGGCAATCATCAATTGTACTACCGGCAAGCCCATTTGCGCGGCAACATAACCGGCGAAAATATCGCCGAAATTGCCGGTTGGCACCGAAAAGGCTACAGCTTGGCGGGGTGCCCCCAATTTAGCGGCAGCGACAAAATAATAGGTGATTTGCGCCATCACCCGCGCCCAATTAATCGAATTGACCCCGGCCAGCGACATTTCCGCTCGGAACGGCGCATCATTGAACATTCCTTTTACCAGCGCCTGACAATCATCAAAAGTACCATCGACAGACAGCGTATGCACATTTGCATCGCGCGGCGTAGTCATTTGCTTTCTTTGCACATCCGACACGCGGCCATCGGGAAATAGAATAAACACGTCAACCGCTTCACGACTGCGAAACGCTTCAATGGCCGCCCCGCCCGTATCGCCCGAAGTCGCGCCGATGATGGTAGCGCGTTCGCCGCGCCGCACCAACGCATCATCCATCAAACGTGCCAATAATTGCATGGCAACATCTTTAAAGGCTAGAGTCGGCCCGTGGTAAAGCTCAAGAAAATAATGTCCATCGCCCAAATCGGTCAGAGGCGTTACCGCTTCACGCTCAAAACAGGCATACGCCTCATTGACCATTTCAGCCAGTCGATCACGCGGCACATCATCGCTCATAAACGGGTGCAGCACATCAACCGTAGTCTCTTGAAAACTTTTATCGGCAAAACCGGCAATCATCGCTTCCGACAGACGCGGCCAGCTTTCGGGCACATAAAGACCGCCATCGCCGGCCAATCCGGCCAGCAAAGCATCTTCAAAACCCAAAATCGGCGCCTCACCTCTGGTCGAGATATATTTCACTGAGCCTACCCTTTCGCTCGCGATTTCCAGTGACGGATGTGCCACAAGCCCGAAACAATCACAAGCACAATGGCCAAGCCGAACCACGTCACCGCATATTGCAAATGATTATTGGGCATGGAAAAACGCGTTTGCCCGCCGCGCGGCCAGTTATCATTGGCGAAAGCCGCCTCGCCCAGAAGCGGCGGCAAATAAATCTGCCAATGCGCGCCAATGGCTTGTGGGTCGCGCACATAAAACAAATTGCGCGTCGGATCATCATCATTGTCAAACGCGCCGCGACCATCGGGCCAGCGCAGAATGACAGCCAACGACACATCGCCCTGCGGTGGCGGCGGAGCGGGAATATCAATCAGTCGCGCTGGAATAAAACCGCGATCGAGCAAAATCGCGCTGCCATCAGGCAGAAAAAACGGTACCAGCATATGGTAACCGGCCCTGTCCCAACGATCGAGACCGCTCGGTTTGTTTTCAATTTGGGTAAACCAGAACACCGCCTTATCGCCGAAGCGGCCTTTCAGAACGGCCGGATGAAAATCATGGGCCGCTTGCTGTAAGGCAGCGATATCGGCAGCAGAGGCGAGGGTTAACGGCGACGCTGTGCGCCGCTCGGCCATGCGCGCCAATAAATCTTCTTTCCAAACGAGGCGTTCAACTTGCCAAGCGCCAAGCCCTAAAAGCACGGTCAGCATGGCCAATGTCAGAAGGCTGGGAAAAAAAGAACGCAGGGAATGTCCGAAAGCCATTCCCTGCGCTCCCGATAATCAGACCCGAAAGGGTTAGTGAGCGCCCGGCGTGCCGGCACCCAGAATGTAAATCACGACAAACAGGAACAGCCAGACGACATCGACAAAATGCCAATACCATGCAGCCGCCTCGAAACCGAAATGCTGTTGAGATGAAAAATGCCCCTTCAGCGCGCGCAGCAAGCAAACGGCTAAGAAAATTGTGCCGACAATAACATGGAAGCCGTGAAAGCCGGTCGCCATGAAGAACGTCGCACCATAAATATGGCCTGAAAAACCAAAGGCGGCGTGCTGATATTCATAAACCTGAAACACGGTGAACAAAGCACCGAGCGCAACGGTGAGGATAAGGCCCCATTTCAGGCCCTCACGGTCATCATGCTGCAGCGCATGGTGTGCCCATGTGACGGTTGTGCCCGAAGTCAGCAAAATCAGCGTATTTATAAGTGGCAAATGCCACGGGTCAAAAGTCTCAATGCCTTGCGGCGGCCAAACGCCGCCGGTTAATTCTGTGCGCGAGGCTTGAATGGCCTCACCCGGATAAAGGCTGGCATCAAAATAAGCCCAGAACCAGGCAACAAAGAACATAACCTCTGAGGCGATGAACAAAATCATGCCATAGCGGTGATGCAGTTGCACAACCGGCGTATGGTCGCCCGTACTCGCTTCCTTCACCACATCGCGCCACCACGCCAGCATGGTGTAAAGCACGCCGGCAAAACCGATAAGCATGACCCAGGGCGTGTTGTCATGCAGCATTTGAACCGCGCCAATCGCCAAAATCAGCACACTTATAGAACCAACGACCGGCCACGGACTCGGGTCAACCAGATGATAGTCGTGATGTTTTGCGTGACTTTCAGCCATAATATTCTATCCCCTCGGACTAGCAGTTTCTTGCTGCTTGGTATTTTGTGCCGTTTCCGGCGTTTCAAAGAATGTATAAGACAAAGTAATGGTTTTGACATCATCCATTTCAGGATCGGTCAAAATTTCCGGATCAACAAAAAAGCTGACCGGCATATCGACGCTTTGTCCCGGTTCCAAAACCTGCTCGGTAAAGCAGAAACAATCGATTTTTGAGAAATAATAACCGGCCTTATCGGGCGACACATTATAGGTCGCGGTGCCGGTAATGCGCCGGTCGGTCAGGTTTTTGGCCGAATAAAAAGCCAGACCTGATTCGCCAATCGGCAGTTTGACGGCATTTTCCGGCGCTTCAAAAGCCCATGGCAATTTGCGGTTCAAACTGGCATCAAAGCGCACGGTAATCATGCGCTCGGCCACTGCGCCGGGTGCGGCTTCGGCCACTTGCGTGGTGCCGCCATAGCCGGTGACGCGGCAAAATAAATCATAAAGCGGCACGGCTGCATAGGCCGCGCCAATCATCGTCACCGCCATAAGCGCCGCGCCCGCAGCCACGCGCTTATTGGCGCTGGCATTGGCAGGGGCGGTTGTGATGGTCGGTTTTTCTTGCATGAATTTCCTATAGCGGCCGATTGGCGACATTGGCCCCCAGCTTAATCAGTGTGACCCAGAAAAACAGGGCGATAAAGGCGAGAAGTGCAATCGCCATAATGGTGGCACGCTTGCGCCGCTCGCGCAGCAATTCTTCCGTCCACACGGTTTCTTCTTGTTTGGTTTCGTCGCTCACAGTCCCATCACCTTATCTGTCGGCAATAGCACGAACAGCAAAAACAAATAGAAAATCGAATAGGCAAACGTCATACCGGCCAAGCGGTTGCGGTTTTTGTCCGATGCCAGCGCCAAGCCGACGCAAAGGGCAATAAACAGGCCACCCAATAAGGCCGCACCGCTGGCATAAAACGGACCACTAAAACCCAGCGCGTAGGGCAAAATAGAAACACCAAACAACAAGAAAGCATAAAGCACGATTTGCGTCAGGGTCGATTTAACCCCTGAAGTGACCGGCAACATGGGCACATTAGCGGCTTGATAATCATCATTTTTAATCAGCGCCAAAGCCCAGAAATGCGGTGGTGTCCAAAAGAAAATAATCGCGAAATAAATCAGCGGCTCAATGGAAACCGAATTGGCCGCGGCGGTCCAACCAATAACCGGCGGCAAAGCCCCAGCTGCGCCGCCAATAACGATGTTTTGAGCCGTACGGCGTTTCAAAAACATGGTGTAAATCACGGCGTAAAAGAAAATCGTGAAAGCCAACAAAGCAGCGCTCAGATAATTAATCATCACCGCCATGGAAAGCACGGAAAGACCCGACACCCATAGGCCGAAGGTCAAAGCGGCATCGGGTGTAACACGTCCCGACGGCACGGGCCGGTCTTGGGTTCGGCTCATCAACGCGTCAATATCGGCGTCATACCACATATTTAGAGCGGCCGAAGCACCGGCCCCCACAGCAATCAGCGCAATCGCAGCGACCGCCATCACCGGATGCATAGCACCCGGTGCCATCACCAAGCCCACAAGGGCGGTGAAGACAACCAGCGACATGACGCGCGGTTTCATAAGAGCAATATAATCGGCAGTGGAGCCGACATCGACAGATGCCGGCTCCTGCAATTTCAGCAATGTCTCTTTGTGGTTTTGAGACATTCTTTCAGCCTATTTCACTTTCGGCAGTTCAGAGAACTGGTGGAAAGGCGGAGGGGAAGACAAGGTCCATTCCAAAGTGGTGGCGCCTTCGCCCCATTGATTGGCACCCGCCGGCTGCTTGCGTGCCAGCGCATGGATTACGCCGAACAAGAAAATAAGCACACCAAACGCGGCAATATAGGAGCCGATGGAAGACCAGTAATTCCAACCCGCATAAGCATCGGGATAGTCAACGTAACGGCGCGGCATACCGGCCATGCCGAGGAAATGCTGCGGGAAGAAAATCAGGTTTACACCGATAAAAGTGACCCAGAAATGCAGTTTGCCGATAAATTCGGAATAAGTGTATCCGAACATTTTGCCGAACCAGTAATACCAACCAGCGAAAATGGCAAATACCGCACCCAGCGACAGCACATAGTGGAAGTGCGCGACCACAAAATATGTATCGTGATAAGCGCGATCAACACCGGCATTGGCCAGCATCACGCCCGTCACACCACCCAGCGTAAACAGGAAGATAAAACCAAGCGCCCACAACATCGGGGTTTTAAACTCAATCGAACCGCCCCACATGGTGGCAATCCATGAAAAAATCTTAACCCCGGTCGGCACCGCGATCACCATGGTTGCGGCCACGAAATAGGCTTGCGTGTCAACGCTCAGTCCCGCCGTATACATATGATGGGCCCAGACAACGAAACCGACGCCGCCAATCGCGACCATCGCATAAGCCATGCCGAGATAGCCGAAGACCGGCTTTTTTGAGAAGGTTGAAACGATTTGGCTGACCATGCCAAAGCCCGGCAGGATAAGAATGTAAACTTCCGGATGGGCGAAGAACCAGAACAAATGCTGATACATTATCGGATCGCCGCCGCCGGCAGGATCGAAGAAAGTGGTGCCGAAATTACGGTCGGTAAGCAGCATGGTGATGGCACCGGCAAAGACCGGCAGCGACAGCAGCAGCAAAAAGACAGTGACCAAAATCGACCAGACGAAAAGCGGCATTTTATGAAGGGTCATGCCCGGTGCGCGCATATTGAAAATCGTCGTGATGAAGTTAATCGAACCCAAAATCGACGAAATACCGGCCACATGCAGTGACAAAATCGCGTAATCCATAGCCGGGCCGGGTTGGCCGCTGGTTGAAAGCGGCGGATAAATCGTCCAGCCGCCGCCAACGCCATCATTGCCCGGGGGGCCTTCTGCAAAAATGGACATGACCAACAAAATGAAAGAGGCCGGTAAAAGCCAGAAAGAAATATTATTCATACGCGGAAACGCCATGTCGGGCGCACCAATCATCAGCGGAACGAACCAATTGCCGAAGCCGCCAATCATTGCAGGCATGACCATGAAGAAAATCATGATAAGCCCGTGGCCGGTCACCAGCACATTATAAAGATGGTAATTGCCGTCCAAAATGCCGTCACCGGGCGCTTGCAATTCCATTCGCATGACCACTGACATCAGGCCACCAATGACGCCCGCGAAAATCGCGAAAATCAGATACATGGTGCCAATATCTTTGTGATTGGTCGAATAGAGGTAGCGACGCCATCCGGTCGGATGGTCTTCATGCTCGTGAGCGGCTGCTTGTTCGGTTGCCATCAGACAGTCTCCCTCTTAATGACGCTGCGCGTCTTGAAATTCAGCCGAAGCCACCATGGCGTCAGCATTGTCAATTTCTGCATATTCACTTTGCGCTTCTTCCACCCACAGGGCGAAATCGGCTTTCGATACGACTTCAATGCGTATTGGCATAAAGGCATGGCGAATGCCGCAAAGTTCTGAGCATTGCCCATAATAAGTGCCGGTTTTCTCAGCCTTGAACCAGGTCTCGTTCAAACGGCCCGGCACCGCATCCATTTTCAACCCAAAGGCCGGCATGGCAAAAGCATGCAGCACATCGGCAGCGGTAACGATAACGCGCACGGTCGTATCAACCGGCACCACCATGGCGGTGTCAGTGGCTAAGAGGCGAGGTTGGTCGCCGCGCTCTTCGTCGGACAACATAAGCGAGTCAAAAGCGAAATCGCCGTGGTCGGGATATTCATAACCCCAATACCATTGATAACCGGTCGCTTTGACAGTCATGTCGGCTTCGGGAATATCGCGCTGAAAATAAAGCAAACGGAATGACGGGATGGCAATGACCACTAAAATAACGATTGGCACCACTGTCCAAATTACTTCAACCAGCGTGTTATGGGTGGTTTTGCTTGGCTCCGGATTGGCACGAGCATTAAAGCGCACCATAACATAAAGCATCAGGCCAAGAACAAAAACGCTTATGGCGGTCATCAAAATCAATAGGAAATTATTGAAGTCGGTAATCATGGTCATGTTTTCCGACGCCGCTTCTTGAAAGGTTATCTGCCAATCTTTCGGTTGCGATGCCGCGGCAGACGCCAAACCGGCAGCCGAAAAAGCTGCGAGACCAGCGCCCCATTTGCTGATTTTTTTGAAAAGACCCATGTACTGTTCCCATTTGGTTGAAGCAAAGACTCACCCTGCTTTATCACAAGACTTCGTATACAAAATTATCGCGGCATTGAACACAGCCTGGTTCGTCTATGCGACTTTATGACCATTGGCGATAAAGCGCCTTCTCTGGGCTTGCCTCTACCCCTGTCAGACTACATATTAGGGCGGGTAAAAAAGGAGTTTGCAGTGAGCCGCAATCCACAAGAATTATTTTTCAGTCAGGCCGGTCTTGATTTGGACCAGACCCATAAATTCACCGAAACCGCGCTGCATGGTGCCGATGATGGTGAATTGTTTTTGGAATATACATTGTCAGAGGCGTTTTCATTTGACGATAATCGCCTGAAAGCAGCCAGTTTTGACACGACGCACGGCTTTGGCCTGCGCGCCGTTAATGGCGAAGCGGTCGGCTTTGCCCATGCCACGGATTTATCAATGGATGCTTTGAAACGTGCCGCGGCCAGCCTGTCGCCGGTTCTGTCGGGTCATTCCGGCACCTGGGCTTCAGGCCCGATGGCCGCCAGCTCAGCGCTTTATATGGATGCCAATCCGCTCGATGGCGCAGAATTTACCGATAAGGTGAAATTGCTGGAAGAGATTAATGCCTATGCGCGCGCCAAAGACAATCGCGTGCGGCAAGTTTCAGTATCGTTGGCCGGTGAATGGCAAGCGGTCAGCATTATCCGCCCCGATAGCGCACCGCTTTTTGATGTGCGTCCGCTGGTGCGGCTTGATGTGTCCGTGGTGGTCGGTGAAGGTGAGCGACAAGAGACCGGCCATTCAGGGCGCGGCGGACGGGCCAATTATGCCCAATGGCTAGCCCCTGAAAATTGGCAGGAGCAAGTCAATAATGCGCTCAAACAAGCGGTCACCAATCTTGACAGCATTCCCGCACCGGCCGGTGAAATGGATGTGGTGTTGGGGCCGGGCTGGCCCGGCATTTTGCTGCATGAAGCGGTCGGCCACGGCTTGGAAGGCGATTTCAACCGCAAAAAAACCTCAGCCTTTTCTGACCGTATTGGCGAGCGCGTTGCTTCGCCCGGCGTGACAGTGATTGATGACGGCACGATACCCGACCGGCGCGGCTCCCTGACCATTGATGATGAAGGAACGCCGACCACCAAAACCGTGCTTATCGAAGACGGTATTTTGAAAGGCTACATGCAAGACCGGCAAAATGCCCGCCTAATGGGCATGGACCCGACCGGCAATGGGCGGCGCGAAAGCTATAACTGCCAACCCATGCCTCGCATGACCAATACTTATATGTTGGGCGGCAATCACGAACCGGAAGAAATACTGGCCAGCGTCAAAGACGGCATTTACGCGGTTTCTTTCGGCGGCGGTCAAGTCGATATTACCTCAGGCAAATTCGTGTTTTCATGCACTGAGGCTTATGAAGTGAAAAACGGAAAGCTGGGCGCTCCTTTGAAAGGCGCGACTCTGATCGGCACGGGGCCTGAATCCATGCAGCGTATTTCCATGATTGGCAATGATATGCAGCTTGATGAAGGTATCGGCACCTGCGGCAAGGCGGGACAAGGCGTGCCTGTCGGGGTCGGACAACCGACTTTGCGGTTGGAAGGGCTGACCGTAGGCGGTACGGCGTGAAGCGAGAGCTTTATAAGTTTCTCCGGCAAAATTGAATATTTTCTAAAATATTCACTTGAGATTATAGGGTCAGCTTTTGATAGGCTTTTTTAAGGTCGCCGCCCCATTCTCCGTGATATTTATCGAGCAGCTTTTCAGCCGAGGATTTACCGCTGGCCGTAATCTCTTCCAAATAGGCCAGAAACAGACTTTCATCGGCCCCTGCCCCATCGCTGCGCGCGCGATTTTTCAAACCTTGCGCCGCCATCGGCACGATTTCGCGGGCCATATCCAATAAAGTGCCGCCGCGGAACACGGTGGCAAGACCGGTTTGCGGCGCACCGAGGCGCAGCGCATCGCGCTCTTCTTGCGTCCAATCGGCGATATAATCGACCAGCTTGCTTTGCGTTTCGCCATCATAAAGCAGCCCGACCCAAAAGGCCGGAAGCGCACATAATGACGGCCAGGGCCCACTATCGGCGCCGCGCATCTCGATAAAGCGTTTAACCCGCGCTTCGGGAAACAACACGGTCAGATGGTTTTCCCAATCCTTAGCCGTCGGCTTTTCACCCGGTAAAGCCGGCAATTCACCGTTAAGGAAATCGCGGAAATTCATGCCCAGCGTATTGATGAATGCGCCATCGCGCACGACAAAATACATCGGCACATCGAGCGCATAATCGACATATTGCTCAAAGCCGAAACCCTCTTCAAAAGCAAAAGGCAGCATGCCGGTGCGTTTCGGGTCGGTATCGGTCCACACGAGGGAGCGCTCGGACATATTGCCGGACGGCTTGCCGTCAATGAAGGGCGAATTGGCAAACAGCGCCGTCGCCAAAGGTTGCAAGGCCAGGCCAATGCGCAGCTTTTCGACCATGTCGGCTTCCGAGGCAAAATCGAGATTGACTTGCACGGTGGCGGTCAAATACATCATCTCCGTGCCGCGCCCGCCCTGTTTGGGCATATAATCAGTCATCAGGCGATAGCGCCCTTTCGGCATGCGCGGCGCGGTGTCAAAATTCCAAAATGGCGTATAGCCGACGCCCAAATAGCCTTGCCCCAACCGCGCGGCCACTTCATGCACTTGTTTCATATGGGCCGAAATTTCGGTGCAGGTTTGGTGAATATTTTCCAATGGTGCGCCCGATAATTCCAATTGGCCTGCTGGTTCCAATGTCACCGAGCCGCCGCCCGCTTCTTCCGGGCGCGAAAGCCCGACCAGAATGTCGCCCTCGTATTTACCATCCCAGCCATATGCCATCAGCCCTTCTAGCATGGCTTTAATGCCGTCCGGCCCGTCATAAGGCAACGGTGAAAAATCTGATTTGCGATAACCGAATTTTTCGTGCTCCGTGCCGATACGCCAATCTTCGCGAGGCTTGCAACCGGCGACCATCCAGTCAATTAATTGAGACATATTTTCAAGCACGGGTTGGGCCGCGTCGGACATCGATGTTCTCCTGCGCGCGCAATCGCATGATGGAATTGGCCGCATAGCGTTAACTATTATTTAGAGGCGTTTGCGGCCAAGAACAAGTTGGTGTGTAATTTGGCCATTATTTCTGCCAATTTCATTCCGACCAATCGCCAAGCCGCGCTTGGATTAGAGCCAGCGCCGCCACCACCGCCGTATCAGTGCGCAAAATGCGCGGCCCTAGCGAAAGGGCATGGGAGTCGGCGCGCGCATTAAGCATGCTGCGCTCGGCTTCGTCAAAGCCGCCTTCCGGCCCGATGAGCACGGCCAATTTCTTGCCCTTAAGCGTGTCCAGCGCGGCCAAACCTTGCCCCGCTTGTGCTTCTTCATCGCAAAAAATGAGGGTTCGGTCTTGCGGCCAATCGGCCAAAATATCTGCCAGATTTGTCACTTCGGATATTTCTGGCACGGTTAGGATTTCGCATTGCTCGGCCGCCTCAATCGCATTGGCGACCAGCTTTTCGTGTTTGACCGCTTTGCCGCCTTGCGCGCGCGCGGTCATCACCGGCATTAATCTGCCGACCCCCATTTCAGTGGCTTTTTGCGCCAGATAATCGAGCCGGTCTTTTTTCACCGGCGCAACCAACAGCCAAATATCGCTGCCTGCATCTTGTGTACGTGTCTGCTCAATCAGTTCAATGCTCACCTGTTTTTTGCCGATATCATTTATGCGGCCAAGCCATTCACCATCGCGGCCATTGAAGAACAAAATTTGCGCGCCCACCTCGAGGCGCAATACATTGCGCAGATAATGCGCTTGTTTGTCGGCCAAAATGAGCTGTTGCCGCGCCGCCAAATCTTGCGTGACATGAAGTCGCTGACTTATCTTCTGGACGGGTGGCGCACTGCGTGGCATGAAAACTCCGTAATTTGCCGGTTAAATTGCTTGTGCCACAAATGAACGGATTGGCCAATAAAACTTGATGACCCAGACACGCGACCCGCACTCAATTCCTGCCGATAGCGAGACAAGTTGGCTACTGTCGCGCCTGTCGCCGCGTGCGCAAGCCTATGCACAATTGGCACGTTATGATCGACCGATTGGCGCATGGCTTTTGTTTTGGCCCTGTTTTTGGGGGCTGTTTTTGGCCGGTGCCGTCAATAATGTTTGGCCGCCCTTCACCGATATCATCGCCTTTGCTATTGGCGCGTTGGCCATGCGAGGTGCCGGCTGCACTTATAATGACATTATTGACCGCGAATTGGACGCGCAGGTCGCGCGCACCGCTTTGCGGCCTTTGCCGTCAGGGCGCGTCAGCCTTTCCGGCGCATGGGGCTTTTTCATTGCCCAGCTTTTTATCGGCCTGTTGGTGCTCTTGTCTTTTCAATCGCTATTCATGTTTGCGCTCGGCCTCGCCGCTCTCGGCTTGGTCGCGGCCTATCCGTTTATGAAGCGCTTCACCTATTGGCCGCAAGCTTGGCTTGGTTTGACTTTTAATTGGGGCGCGCTGATGGGCTATGCCGTCATCAGCGATAATGTGCCGCCGCAAGCCATGCTGCTTTATGCAGCCGGTTTCTTTTGGACACTCGGCTATGACACGGTTTATGCGCATCAAGATAAAGAAGATGACGCGCTTATCGGCATTAAAAGCACGGCGCTTCTCTTCGGCGCGCGCACCAAGCCGATGCTGGCCGTGTTTTATGCGCTGGCACTGGCCTGTCTGGCGGGCGCGGCGATTGTCGGCCAAATCGGTATTTTGTTTTGGACGGCGCTGCCGATTATCGCTTGGCACTTGCTGATGCAGGTCTCGCGCCTTGATATTGATAATGGCGAAACCTGCCTACAAATCTTCCGCGCCAACCGCAATACCGGGCTGATTATCGGCCTTGCCTTCATTCTAGGTATTTTCTGAAATTAATCCTATATTACCCTCATGAGCATGAGCGAAACAAAACAACTACGCTTGCGGGCCAGCGAATTGGTCGCGCCCGAGATTTTGAAAAAACTTCAAAGCCGTTCTAATCTGGTCGGGTTGGGCTTGATTGCCCATGCATGGGGCATGATTTTCGGGGCGATGGCGCTGTTTTATGTGTTTCCCAATCCGCTGACCTTTATCCTCGCCGTAATGATTATCGGGGCGCGGCAATTGGGTCTCGCCGTGCTGATGCATGATGCGGCGCATAATGCGCTGTTTCGCACAACAAATTGGAATAATTGGCTATCGGATTGGCTGTGCGGCTATCCGATGATGGCGCGCACCGACGCCTATCGGCGTTATCATTTGCAGCACCATACGCGCACCCAGCAAGATGACGACCCGGATTTGATTTTGTCAAAACCGTTTCCGATTACCCGCAAAAGCCTGCGCCGCAAATTATGGCGCGATTTGAGCGGGCAGACCGGCTATCACCAAAGAAAGGCGCAACTCCTCAATGCGCTCGGACCTAAAGAATTGCGATTGAAGGGACGGCTTCAACATTTTTGGTCGAAACTGGGCGGCGTAATCATTACCCATACTGTGATTTTGGCCGCATGCAGCGCGCTTTTCCATTGGAGCTATTATTTGATGTTCTGGCTTCTGCCCTTCCTCACCTATCATATGGCAATCACGCGGCTCAGAAACATTGCAGAGCACGCCATTGTGCCTGATAATAACGACCCGTTCCGCAATGCTCGTACCACCAAAACCAATTTTCTGTCGCGCCTGCTGATTGCTCCCTATTGGGTCAATTACCATGTCGAGCATCATCTCATCATGCATGTGCCATGCTGGCATTTGCCGCTCATGCATACAACCCTTTTGGCCAACGGCTATGGCAACCGCATGGAAATGGCACCCGGTTATATCGACGAGCTGCGTCGCGCCACATCGCGCCCGGATGATGAAGACCGACCGGGCAAGATTGTTCATGATGGTCGCAATCGCCTGAAAGGCAATTTTTCTGAAGGTTTCTCCGAAACCGCATAATCTCATAGGATGTTAAATGTCTCTTGCCGACAATGAAGCCGCCAATATTGCTATGGCTCACAAACTGATCGAGTTGACAAAAGCCGCCGGCGCTGACGCTGCCGATGTGTTGGTTTCCGACAGCGCCTCGCTATCTGTTTCGTGTCGAATGGGCGCGTTGGAAGATACCGAGCGCGCCGAAAGCCGTGATATAGGCCTTCGCGCCATGATCGGGCAAAAACAAGCGTTTGTCTCCGGTTCGGCGGTTGATGCCGAAGCTGTGAGGCAGCTTGCCCAACGCGCCGTTGATATGGCGCAAGCCACACCGGAAGATCGCTATTGCGGCTTTGCGCCTGAAGATAGGCTGAGCACCAATATTCCAACGCTTGATATTGCCGATGACTATGAACCAGATACCGATAAATTACTGTCTATGGCGGTGGAGTGCGAAGGCGCGGCGCGCGCCGTTGACGGCATTACCAATTCCGAAGGCGGCGGCGCGAGCTGGGGCCGCGCCACCACCGCATTGGTGACCAGTCATGGGTTTGAAGGCGCTTATACCAGCACCAGTTTTTCCGCTTCTTGCGCCGTTATTAGCGGCGAAGGTGAAGCAATGGAGCGCGATTATGCCAGCCATGCGGCACGCCATTTGGAAGACTTGGACACGCCCGAAGATATTGGGGCACGCGCCGGCCAACGCGCCATCGCACGCCTCAATCCGCGCAAAATGGAAAGCACCAAAACCAATGTGGTCTATCATCCGCGAGTATCGGTCTCGCTTTTGGGGCATTTATCAGCCGCCATTTCGGGCAGCGCCATTGCCCGCGGCACNTCTTTTTTNCGCGACCAAATGGGCCAGCAAGTCATGCATGATGNCGTGACCATTATTGATGACCCGCTGCGCCCGCGTGGGCTTCGTTCAGCCNGTTTTGACGGCGAAGGNGTAAAAACCGGGANGCTGACACCGATCGAANATGGGGTTCTGCAGTGTTGGTGGCTCGACAGCGCATCAGCGCGTCAGCTTGAANCCNAGACCAATGGGCGCGCNGCGCGCAGCATTGGCGGCCCNCCAAGCCCGTCAGCCACNAATTTGTATATGCAAGCNGGTNACGATAGNGTCGCCACCATGTTGAAAAATATCGGCACCGGCTTTTACGTGACCGAACTTATCGGCATGGGGGTCAATGGNGTGACCGGCGATTATTCTCGCGGCGCNTCNGGCTTTTGGATNGAAAATGGTGAGATTGCCTATCCAGTNAGCGAAATGACNATTGCNGGNAANTTGAAAGAGATGTTTTTGCACATGACACCNGCTGATGATTTNNNTTTTCGCCGTGGCGTTAATGCGCCGACCATTNTAGTGGAAGGCATGGCGNTGGCNGGGCTTTAGGGCTTNGGTAANCTGCGCCATCATCNNGCCACAATGTGCTATAAATTCGAATCATTGGGGCTNTGCGGAGGGCGTGAAAACGCCGANATNTTGTGAGTGAAACACCTGCCAGCGAACAATTGACNGCCGGCCTGACGGCGGAAAAACTGGCAATTGTTCAAGACAAATATCATGCGGCGCGGTCGGGCTCNCTTGCGCTAATCGGGCGCATGCTGCGNAGCTATTTGCGNCCCTATCTCTGGCTNCTCGGGGCNTCGATATTATTNAANGTCCTTATTGCCGCCACAACNGGCGCNCTGCCATGGTTTATCCAGCAAGCGGTCGATGAGGTNTTNAACAATAAAAACCCCNATATGTTGCTGCTGGTGCCTATNGGCGTGGTTATCATTTCACTAGTCAAAGGACTNGCCACTTATGGCTCAAANGTCATTATGAATTTTGTNGGGCANCGCTCGACGGCCAATCTGCANCGCGATTTATTTGCNCGCTTGGTGCGCGGTGATTTGGCCTATGTNGCGCAGCGCCATAGCGGCGCNTATATTTCNATTTTCATGAATGATGCNACGCGCCTGCGCGACACCGTNTCGAAAATCATTATCGCNCTTATCCGTCACTTGTTGACGGTTGTCGCGCTGATTGCNTTCATGTTCACCATTAACTGGCATTTGGCNCTGGTTTATACGGTGATTGTCATTCCGATGGGNATTTCCGCNATGCGCCGATTGGGGCGCGTCACCCGCTCGGCCTCACAACAAGGCCTGCNGGAAACAGGAGAGTTTTCCACCTTGATTGCCGANACCNTNANCGGCTTGCGCATCGTCAAAGCCTATGGGCAAGAAAACGACCANATNGACCGCGCCGGCACAACCATTGACCGGGTGTTGGAATTTACTATGCGCGCGGCNCGCGCCCGTTCCGCCGCCAGCCCGGCCATTGAGGCTTTGGGNGGCATTGCCGTNGGCGCAATTATTTTTATCGGCGGCTANCAATCCATGCAGGGCAATCTGACGGCNGGAGAATTTATGGGCTTTATCACCGCGCTATTGGCGGTCTATCAACCCTTGCGNTCGGTTGCCAATATGCAGACANTTTTGCAAGANGGCGTGGCTGCGGGNAAGCGCGTTTTTGCTNTTCTCGATGCGCNNGACCTTATTNTTNACAATAATNANGCNCAGNCCCTGAGCGTCACAAATGGCGCTTTGCGNTTCGANAATGTGTCTTTCCAATATGAGGGNCGCGAGCATCCGGCGCTTAATGGCGTGTCGNTTAAAGTNAAGCCCGGGNAAACCGTGGCTTTGGTNGGCGCATCNGGCTCGGGCAAGTCGACCCTNCTNAATTTGGTNTTGCGGTTTTTTGATGTCAGCCAAGGGCAGATTNACATTGACGGGCAAGATATTCGCAATGTGACNCTCGACAGTTTACGCCACGCCACCGCCTTGGTAACGCAAGACCCGTTTTTGTTCGACGACACGATTGCCAATAATATCGCTTATGGCACCCCGTCAGCCGATAAGGCGGCGATTGAAAAATCNGCCAAACAAGCNGCNGCGCATGCATTTATTTCTGAACTGCCNGAAGGNTANGATACGCGGGTCGGCGAAAGCGGGCTTCGTCTNTCGGGNGGNCAAAAACAACGCATCGCCNTTGCCCGCGCNATGTTGAAAAACGCNCCCATATTGTTGCTCGACGAAGCGACNTCGGCGCTTGATACCGCATCAGAACAAAAAGTGCAGAGNGCNCTCAATGAATTGATGAAAGGNCGNACTTCTTTGGTCATTGCCCACCGCNTGTCCACCGTCATGCATGCTGATTGCATTCATGTCATGCAAGAAGGCAAAGTNGTCGAAAGCGGCTCGCATNATGAATTGCTGACANAAGANGGCGTTTACGCCGATCTCTATCAAAAACAATTCGCCGGAGATGACGGCTAATGGCCGTTTTGCGGCTGTATCGCCTNATCGCCTNTCTGGCCGCGCCGCTNCTTCNTTTTCGGCTGCGNCAGCGCGCCGCAATGGGCAAAGAGGAAGCGNGCCGTATCGAAGAACGNTTTGGNAATAGCGCGCTGCAGCGNCCNCAAGGTCATCTTATCTGGGTGCATGCNGCNTCGGTTGGTGAAACCAATTCCATTTTGCCGCTNATTGATGATTTATTNGCGCGCTACCAAAGCAGCNCTGTTTTGCTGACCACCGGCACCGTCACCTCTGCAANAATTGTCGCNAGGCACCAAAACCGNAAAAGCGACNTGCGTCATCGCCTTATCCATCAATTTGCNCCGCTGGACCGCAGCGCCTGGGTCAATCGCTTTCTGGCTCANTGGAATCCGCAAGCNGCCCTATGGGTTGAAAGCGAAATTTGGCCAAACATGGTTCTGGCCTGNGCCGCGCGCNACGTGCAGCCGGTGATGGTCAATGGCCGCNTATCGCCANGCTCATTCAAACGGTGGCGGCGTTTTGNTGCNNCNGCAANACACTTGCTCGGCAAATATGCCTTGCTGACCGCGCAAGACGAGATGAGTGCNACACGACTGCANCAATTGGGCCTTGAAAATATNGTGATGCCGGGCAATTTGAAGCTCGACGCGCCGCCNTTGTCGGTTGACGCGGCNCNCTTGGCAGAATTGCAAACGGCTNTGACAGNCCGCCCCCTCTGGCTNGCGGCCAGCACGCATCNGGGCGAAGAGGAGCAGATTTTGGATGCCCATNATATGATTGCCGAAACCGTTGATAATCTNATGACGGTGATTGTNCCGCGCCATCCAGAGCGNGGCGATGCCATTGCCGATATGCTNNGGCNCGGCGGCGTATCACNGGCACAGCGCTCCAAGGGCGACACACCGCAGGCGCATCATGAGATTTANCTGATGGATACGCTGGGCGAAATGGGGCTCGCATATCGTCTNGCNGAAATTGCCTTTATCGGCGGCACTTTGGTGCCGCATGGCGGGCAGAACCCGTTTGAAGCGGCGCAACTTGATTGNGCCATTTTGCACGGGCCGCATATCGTCAATTTTGAAANCTTATTCNANGATTTGGCCGCTAAAGGCGCGGCGGCTGAAGTGACCGATGCNGCGACTTTGGCTACTCAAGTCAATGCGCTTTTCAATAACCGNGCCACCATCGACCAAATGAGNNCCAACGCCAAGCNATATAGNGCAACNATGGGCGGGGCGCGCCAACGCATGTTTGATNTGCTGGNNCCGGTCTTGGAGAAGGNGCATGGCTGAACCNNTTTTTTGGCAATCGCGCACTCATCCGTTGAGCCTTGCGCTCTCGCCGCTCTCGCTGNTTTATGGCGGNTTGGAAGCGGCGCGCCGCAAGCTGNCGCAAGCGCAGCATCCNGGCAANCCGGTGGTATGTGTCGGCAATTTGACGGCCGGCGGGGCCGGTAAAACCCCGACCGTGCGCTGGCTGGCCNAGCGATTGGCCGNGCANGGCAGCGCNCCNGCGATTTTATCGCGCGGCCATGGCGGCAGCGAAAAAGGCCCGCTGAAANTTGACCCGACCCATCATCGGGCCGCGCAAGTNGGCGATGAACCGCTCATGCTGGCCGCCGATTGGCCGGTTTATATTGGCGCCGACCGTNTGCGNAGCCTGCGCCTTGCCGTNCAAGACGGGGCGGATGTGCTNATNAAAGATGACGGTTTTCAAAACCCNAAACTGGCGCATCATTTNAATTTGATTGTAGTTGACGGGGNCAGCGGCCTCGGCAATGAGCGNCTTCTNCCNAGNGGGCCCTTACGCCAACCCTTATCGGTGGCATTGNAAAAACTTGATGCGCTGCTCGTCCTGGGCGAAGCGCAACACGACAGCCTGGCATTTTTAATGGACGCAGTAGAGGCCTTCGGCAAGCCGGTTTTTTATGGCCATGTGCGCGCAACGACACAAAGCAACGGGGCGGTGCACGGCTTTTGCGGCATTGCCAAGCCGGAAAAATTTCGTGCCAGCCTTGAAGCGCAAGGCTTTCGCATTGACGGCTTTACCGATTTTGCCGACCATCATAATTTCAGCGAAGCCGAGGCGCGCCAATTATTGGCGCTCGGAAAACGGCTCATCACGACGGAAAAAGACATGGCGCGCTTAAAGGGCGCTCCGGCGGACAGCGCATGCGCCACTTTGGCGGCCACTGCCGAAATATTGCCGATTGCTCTCCATGTTGAGCATGAGGCAGCATTGCTGAGGCTGATAAATGAGGCGATTGCCGATGGCCAAGCCAATCGGCTCCATACACCTTATTGATTGGGATTCCCCGCGGCCAATAGCGCCGGATCGAGTCGCGCGCCGCGCCAAAACATACGCCAATCAAGATGCGGGCCGGTCGAGCGACCAGTTGAACCGACCGTGGCGATGACATCGCCGCTCTTCACCTTATCGCCGACCTTCACTTTCAAACTGTCGAGATGCATATAGGCAGAAGTAACCGAGAGACCGTGGTCGATAAACACCAAACCGCCTTCAAAATACATATCTGGCTCAGCCAGTGTCACCGTTCCCGAGGCCGGTGCGACAACCTCAGTGCCGCGGGGGGCGGCAATATCAATACCGAAATGGGGGCGGCGCGCCTCGCCATTATAAAAACGCTGACTGCCATAAACGCCGGTAATACGGCCACGGATCGGCCAGACAAAACCTTCCGCGAAACCGTTTTGCTTGCTGGCAATGGCGCGGGCTTTTTTCTTCAGCTTAGCTTGCGCAATAATGCGCGGCCAGGCCTCATCGGGCGGGGTCACCATGGCCGGCGGTAGACCGTCAATGCGCTGAATATTATATTGCCGCGGCTTGAGCGCGACGGATACGCTTTGGCTTTTGCCCATGCGGGTAAACGCTAATTGCTGGCGCAAATCGGCATCGCGGCCAAACCCCAAAACCGTGCGCCCGTCAATTTGTGGCAGGGTTTCGCCGTTTAAGGTTACGCTCACCGCCTCGTGCAAATGCAACACCACCATGCCGCCTTGCGTGAACTGGCCGCTTTGCGCTTTGACGAAAACGCGCGGCAAATCGGCCGGGGCAGCGGCCAAAGGCAGTATCAAAATGGCAAAAAAGAGACTAGCTGCGCGCCGCATTATCGAGTTCCGCTTGCATGGACGCATCGGCATCGACATAGGCTTCTTGCCGCGCCACGCTCCAATAGCGCAAATCTTCAAGCGCAATCTGCTTGCCGGTAACGGCGCAGATCACATAAGCACCTGGCATGATGACGTCGAAATCGCCGTCAAGATATTTCAATTGTGCTTCGCCACCGGCCATAAGCTCTCCTTTACTTGGCGTTACAATAGCTGACCTTGCCCGCCATCGCCAGACGGTTCGGGTTTCGCTTTGGTCTTAGGTTTAGAAGCGCGCTTCGCTTTGGCGGCGTTATCGGACACAGCGTCTTCCACCCGCGCCGCAATATGCTCTTCATTTGCCAACCGAATATCCAACACACTACCCGTCTTTGCTTGCGCAGCCTGGCGCACCGCTTTGCCGTTTTCATCGATCACCAGTGCAAAACCACGCTCCAGCACATTTTCGTGGCTCAATAAGCGCAATTGGCGGCGCATGGCCTCGAGCCCCGCCCGCTGCTGGCGCATCATGGTCTGCATATGCCGCGCCGCGCGCGCCATCAAGCCGCGCACCCGCTCATCAACAAAACGCATGCGGCTCTGCAAAGCGGCGGGGGTAAGCCGCGCCGCGCTTTGCCCCAATCGCGCCGCTTGCTTGGTGATATTGGCTTGCAAGCCACCGGCCAATCTTTGCGCCACTGCATCAACCCGTTGCGTCGGCAAGGCCAGCATGTCTTCAAGCTTGGGCAGGCCGCGCACCAAACCGTCAAGGTGCTGGCGCGTTTGTTCCAGCCGCCGCGATTGCGCGCGCAACAGTCGCGTCTCCATATCATTGATTTGCGCCACCAAATCGGCGCGCACCGGCACCGCCATTTCTGCAGCTGCCGTGGGGGTCGGGGCGCGGCGGTCAGCAGCATAATCAATAAGCGTCGTGTCGGTTTCATGACCGACGGCTGAAATAAGCGGAATGTCAGATTGCGCCGCCGTGCGCGCGACAATCTCTTCATTAAACCCCCATAAATCTTCTAAACTGCCGCCGCCGCGCGCGACAATCAGCACATCAGGGCGCGCCACCGGCCCGTCAGCAGGCTGCGCATTAAAACCGGCAATTGCTTTGGCCACTTCTTCGGCGCATGTTTCGCCCTGCACGCGCACTGGCCACACCAAGACATGGCGCGGAAAGCGGTCGGCCAGACGGTGCAAAATATCGCGNATGACNGCCCCTGACGGGCTGGTAATCACGCCAATNGTTTCAGGCAAATAAGGCAAGGCGCGCTTTCGGCTGTCATCGAACAGGCCTTCGGCAGCAAGTTGTTTTTTGCGCGNTTCGAGAAGCGCCATCAGCGCACCTTCACCGGCCGGTTCNATCGCTTCGACAATCATTTGATAGCGCGACTGACCGGCAAAGGTCGTCAGCTTGCCGGTGACGATGACTTCCAAGCCCTGTTCGGGCTGCATGGTCAGTTTTTGCGCCGTGCCCTTCCACATTACGCCCGACAGCACGGCTCTTTCATCTTTCACGTCGAAATAAACATGGCCTGAAGCGGGGCGCGACACGCGCCCCAGCTCGCCGCGCACGCGCACACGCCCGAAACTGTCTTCGACCAGCCTTTTGACCTGCCCCGACAATTCGGAAACCGTAAGTTCCACAAGATTATCGCCGCGCGCACTCACCCTTTTTCCGATTTTTCCCATTCTCGTGTTATGTATTTTGACCATCATGACACGCTTTGCTTAAGAGACAAATATATGAGTGAAAAACGCAATATTTTGGTTTTGGGGTCGGGCGGGCGCGAACATGCGCTGGCTTGGAAAATTGCACAAAGCCCGCTGCTCGGCACATTATATTGCGCGCCCGGCAATGGCGGCATGGCGGCGCTAGCCGAAAATATCGCGCTCGATATGGCCGACCATGAGGCGGTCATCAGCTTTTGCCGCGAAAAGGCGATTGATTTGGTGGTTATCGGCCCCGAAGCGCCTTTGGTGGCCGGTCTTGCTGATGATTTGAACGGGGCCAATATCGCCGCTTTCGGGCCCGGCAAAATCGCCGCACAATTGGAAGGCTCAAAAGGCTACACGAAAGATTTATGCGCCGAGGCCGATATTCCGACCGCCGCCTATGGCCGTTTCGACACTGCCTGCGACGCGCTCGCCTATCTTGACACGCAAAGCGCCCCGATTGTCGTGAAGGCTGACGGGCTGGCCGCCGGTAAGGGCGTGATTATTGCCGAGGATATGCAAACCGCGCGCGATGCGGTGGAAGATATTTTTGACGGTGCATTTGGTGAGGCCGGTGCCGAATTGGTAATCGAAGAATTTATGACCGGCGAGGAAGCCAGCTTCTTTGTTTTATGCGACGGTGAAAACGCCCTGCCTATGGCCACGGCGCAAGACCATAAGCGTGTCGGTGACGGCGATACCGGCCCCAATACGGGCGGCATGGGCGCTTATTCCCCGGCTTCCATCATGACACCGGCCCTGATTGAACAAACGATAGAAACAATCATCGAACCGACATTGGCGGCGATGGCGCGGCGGGGCGCGCCCTATCGCGGTGTCTTATATGCCGGTCTGATGCTGACGCCGGAGGGCCCGAAGCTGGTCGAATATAATGCGCGCTTTGGCGACCCTGAATGCCAAGTGCTGATGCTGCGCTTAGCATCCGATATTGTGCCAGCGCTGGAAGCCGCCGCCACCGGCTCGGTCGCCAATATGACGCTCGACTGGCATGATGATGCGGCAATGACCGTAGTGATGGCAGCTCAGGGCTATCCGGGGGCTTATGACAAAGGCACGGTAATTAACGGCCTCGACAATGTTGACGATGCGACAACGGTATTTCATGCCGGCACCGCACGCGCTGAAGACGGCACAATTACCGCCTCCGGTGGGCGCGTATTGAACGTTACGGCGCGCGGCAAAACGGTGGCGCAAGCGCAAGCGAGCGCTTATGCTGGCGTCAATGCGATTGACTGGCCGCAAGGCTTTTGCCGCCGCGATATCGGTTATCGGGAGATTGCGCGCGAACAGCGCTGAGGGAGAGATTTATGAAAGACGAAGGGGTCGAAAAGTTTGGCGGCACGAAAGATGTTGCCGATTCGCATAAATTCAACGAACAAAATCTGGAAGATTATATGGCCGCCCATGTTGAGGGTTTTGAGGGGCCGTTGGAAGTGCGCCAATTTAAAGGCGGCCAATCCAACCCAACTTATCAGCTGGTTACGCCGAATAAAAAATATGTCATGCGCAGAAAGCCGCCCGGCAAGCTCTTGCCATCAGCGCATGCGGTGGACCGCGAATATAAGGTGATTACGGCACTCGGCTCGATTGATTTTCCGGTGCCGCGCACTTATTGCCTGTGCGAAGATGAGAGCGTCGTCGGCACCATGTTTTATATTATGGATATGGTTGAGGGCCGCATTTTATGGGATCCGCTTTTGCCCGATTTGCCCAAAGAGGGCCGTCGCCCGATTTTTGAAGCGAAAATTCAGACGCTGGCCTATTTGCACAATGCAGATTACAAAACCATCGGGCTGGGTGATTTCGGCAAGGAAGGCGAATATTTCGAACGGCAAATCTCGCGCTGGACCAAGCAATATCAGCTTTCCGAAACGCAGGAAATTACCAGCATGAACAAGCTGATTGGCTGGCTTCCCGGAAATATTCCGAGCAATGATGAAGTGTCGATTGTGCATGGCGATTACCGCCTCGACAATATGGTGCTGCATCAAGACAAGCCTGAAGTGGCGGCCGTGCTTGATTGGGAATTGTCAACGCTGGGTCATCCGCTGGGCGACTTCACCTATCATTTGATGCAATGGTATATGCCCAGCGAAGCGGGCAGCACCAATACGCTGAAAGATTGTGATTTTGGCGTGCTTAATATTCCCGATGCGGCAGAATATACCCGTCTTTATTGTGAAGCAACGCAGCGCGATAGCATTGAGAATATGGATTTCTATATTGCGTATAATATGTTCCGGCTGGCCGGTATATTACAGGGCATTGTCGGGCGCGTGCGCGACGGCACCGCATCAAATGCCCACGCCGCCGCGATGGAAGACCGCGTGAAACCTCTCTCCGATATGGGCTGGGAATACGCGCTAAGGGCGGGAGCGGTATAAGGGCTTGGCAGCTTTGCTGCCTTAGCCCGCCTTCTGCGAGCGCAACGAACGAAGTCGGCCTCTTATGCGTCACGCTATCATGCGGGAGTAAGAAATATCAATTGCGTATCGCCTTTGGCGCGCCGCTCGGCTTCACGATAATTTTCCGACACCGTCACCACACTGCGCTTGGCTTCTTCAATCACCACAATGGCATTATCGGTGAGGTGGTCGCGCAAAGCGGGCAATACGGCTTCGGCCAGCCCCTTGCCATAGGGCGGGTCGAGGAAGATCAAATCGAATTGGGCATCGTCGAAACGCGCTGTACGCATATCATGGCGCATCAAAACGGCATCATTTTGCGCGCCGCAAGCGGCGATATTGGCTTTAATGGCAGCGCAAGCGGCTTGGTCATTTTCAACAAACACACAATGCGCCGCGCCGCGCGACAACGCCTCCAGACCCAAAGCGCCGGAACCGGCAAAACCGTCCAGCACATGTAAGCCTTCAAAATCGATCTGCGCTGTCAGCATGGAAAACAAGGCTTCGCGATTGCGGTCACTGGTCGGACGTGTGCCACGCCCTTTCGGTGCGCCAAGCTTTATACGGCCCCATTTACCGCTTATCAGGCGCATGGTCTTTTTTACGTTTCGGCTTATCGCTTTTAGACTTATCGCTTTTAGGCTTGGCGCCTTTCGCTTCACCGTCTTTCGGAATTGTGCCGTCGATAATGGCTTGCCAGTTCTTGCCAAGCTGCTGGCGCAGCACGCGGCGCGGCACTTCTTCTACCTTGCCCGCCTCCAACTGGCCCAGTTGGAACGGCCCGAAGCTGAGGCGTATCAATCGATTTACCTGCAAATCCAAGGCTTCCAGCACTTTTTTGATCTCGCGGTTTTTGCCTTCGCGCAAGGACATGGTCAGCCACACATTACCGCCCTGCACCCGTTCCAGCGACGCATCAATCGAGCGATAATTCACCTCGTCAATTTCAATGCCTTTTTTCAGCGCTTTCAAACGCGCCTCATCGGCCTTGCCGAAAGCGCGCACGCGATAACGCCTGAGCCAGCCGGTGCTCGGCAATTCCAAAAACCGCTTCATGCCGCCATCATTGGTCAACAGCAAAAGCCCTTCGGTATTAATGTCGAGCCGCCCCACCGAATTGACGCGCGGCAAGCTGGCCGGCAGTTTTTGAAATACCGTGTCGCGCCCTTGCGGGTCGCGATTGGTGGTCACCAGACCGGCCGGTTTATGATAACGCCATAGCCGCGGCGGGTCGGGCTCGCCGACCGGCTTGCCGTCAACAGTGATATGGTCGCTTGGCGTGACATTCAATGCCGGTGTCGCCAATTTGCGTCCGTTCACCGCCACGCGCCCATCGGCAATCAAGCGCTCGGCATCGCGGCGCGAACACACACCGGCGCGGGCCAGCACTTTGGCGATACGGTCGCCTTCAAATTGGGATTTCTTTTCCATAACTGTGCTCTGCTGTAGCACGCGCCGCGCCCGCCATGCTAGTGTCGCGTTGATGAGTGATGATTTTATGCAAATGGCACTTGATGAAGCGCATATCGCCGCGCAAGCCAATGAAGTGCCGGTCGGGGCTGTGCTGGTCGGACAGGACGGCGATATTTTGGCGCAAACGCGCAATCAAATGCGCGCCCTTAATGACCCGACTGCGCATGCGGAAATTCTTGCCATTCGCCAAGCATGCGAAAAACTGGGCAATGAACGGCTTATGGGCTGCAGCCTTTATGTGACGCTGGAACCGTGCCCGATGTGCGCCGGTGCGATTGCCGAGGCGCGGATTGCAAAACTGTTTTACGGCGCCCCCGACATAAAAGGCGGGGCGGTCGATAATGGCGTCGCCTTGTTTGACCAGAAATGCTGTCACCATGCCCCTGAGGTCATCGGCGGCCTGCGCGAAAGCGATTGCGCCGCCCTGCTCACCGAGTTTTTCGCCCTGCGGCGAAATGGTTAGGCGCTGAGGCGCTTTTTTGCTTGGCACTGGCTGTGCCATTTCATAGGATTTCTGCAATTGAAAGGGAGAGAAACATGATTTTCGAACATAATGACCGCACCAAGGAGCTGATTGCCCGCGTTGAAGCCTTTATGGATGCGCATATCTACCCCAATGAAGCGACCTATGCAGAACAGATGGACGCTTTCCGCGCTGAGGGCAATCCCTGGCAAGTACCGCCCATCATGGAAGAATTGAAAGAAAAGGCCAAAGCCGAAGGCCTGTGGAACCTGTTCCTGCCAGAAAGCGAGCGCGGTTTCGGTCTGTCCAATGTCGAATATGCGCCTTTGTGCGAAGTTATGGGCCGTGTCGGCTTTGCTTCTGAAGTGTTTAACTGCTCGGCCCCCGATACCGGCAATATGGAAGTGCTGGAACGCTATGGTAATGACCGCCATAAGGAAGAATATATGGTGCCGCTGCTCAATGGTGACATTCGCTCGGCCTTTTTGATGACCGAGCCGCTGGTTGCCTCATCGGATGCGACCAATATTGAAACCGAGATTAAGCGCGATGGCGATGAATATGTCATTAACGGTCGCAAATGGTGGTCATCCGGCGTGGGCGACCCGCGCTGCAAAATTGCCATTGTCATGGGCAAAACCAATCCTGACGCACCCCGTCACCAGCAACAAAGCCAAATTCTCGTGCCGCTTGATACGCCGGGCGTTGAAATTGTCCGCATGTTGCCGGTCTTCGGTTATGACGATGCCCCGCATGGCCATGCCGAAGTGCTGCTAAAAGATGTCCGCGTGCCGGCTGAAAACCTGCTGCTCGGCGAAGGCCGTGGTTTTGAGATTGCACAAGGCCGCCTCGGCCCGGGCCGCATTCACCACTGCATGCGCACCATTGGTGTCGCAGAGCGCGCATTGGAAAAAATGTGCGAGCGTTTGATGAGCCGCACGGCGTTTGGCAAGCGCGTTGCCGACCAAAGCATTTGGGAACAACGCATTGCCGAAGCGCGCACAAATATTGAGATGACCCGCCTCCTAACCATGAAGGCCGCCTATATGATGGACACGGTCGGCAATAAGGTGGCTAAAAGCGAGATTGCGCAAATCAAGGTTGCCGGTCCGCGCATTGCGCTGCAAATCATTGATGATGCGATTCAGGCACATGGCGGCGGCGGCGTCACCACCGATTTCGGTCTGGCGCGCATGTATTCAGGTATTCGCACCTTGCGCATTGCCGACGGCCCCGATGAGGTGCACAACCGCACCATTGCCCGACTGGAGTTGAAAAAATATGCCGACCTCAGCCAATCAGGCGATGCCGATTTGAAAACACTGGATGTGCCGCGCTCCTAAAAGCGACATTGAAACCCAACATGAAACCCCGCTCCGGAAACAGGGCGGGGTTTTTCTTGCGCGCTAACGCCGCCCGAACAGCCGTTCAATATCGGCCAGTTTCAGTTCCACATAGGTCGGACGGCCATGATTACATTGGCCGGAATTTGGGGTGGCCTCCATATCGCGCAATAGCGCGTTCATTTCATCCGTGTTCAAACGCCTGCCCGCGCGCACGGAGGTATGGCAGGCCAGAGTACCGGCAATGTCTTCCAGCTTTTCTTTCAATGCCAAACCGGCCCCCAGCTCGCGCATTTCTTCTGCCATATCGGCCAGCATGAGTTTCAAATCTGCGCCATAGAGCATCGCCGGCACTTCGCGCAGCATCACCGCTTTGCGCCCCGCTTGCGCAGGGCCGAAATCTTCAATGACAAAGCCAAGCTCGGCCAGCTCATCGGCACGCGACAATAATAACAATGCCGCCTCTTCTTCCAATTCCGACACTTCCGGCACCAGCAATATTTGCCGCTTGATACCGGCCTCGGCAATTTGTGCTTTCATGCGCTCATAGACCAAACGCTCATGCGCCGCGTGCTGGTCAACAATCACAAAGCCGTCATGCGTTTGCGCCAAAACATAGGTCTCGTGCAATTGCGCGCGCGCCAGACCGAGCGGTAAATGGGCCGGTGCCGGTTCGGCCATCGCCCCAGCCGCTTGCGGGGTCGACAGCCAATAGGCCGCTGCTTCCGCCATGCCTTCCCCCATATTTTCAGTTGAGGGGCCTTGCGGCGCTTGGAAGTTTTGCGCCGCGGCAAAATCGCCCTGCCGCCCGGCATCGCCCATATGACCCCCCATATGTCCAGAACGAAACGCGGCCATAGTTTGCCCCGCCACCGTGGTCGAGGCGCGGTGCCCGGCTTCGGCCAAAGCCGCGCGCAAGCCGCCGACAATCATTGAGCGGATAAGACCGGCATCTTTAAAGCGCACCTCGGTTTTGGCCGGATGCACATTGACGTCCAATGCTTCCGATGGCAGCTCGATGAACAAAGCCAATGCGGGGTGGCGATTACCGGCGAGGAAATCTTGGTATGCACCGCGCACCGCACCATTGAGCAGCTTGTCTCGCACCGGACGGCCATTAACCACGAGATATTGTTTTTGCGCCGTGGCGTGGTTGAAAGTCGGCAATCCGGCAAAACCGAAAAGCCGTACCCCGTCGCGCGCCGCCATAACCGGCACCGCATTTTCGGCAAAATCGCGCCCCAATATTGCACCCAGCCTTTTCAGCTGGCCGTCCTCGCCCCCTTCCGGTGGATAGACAAAAGTTTTGCGTCCGTCGCTGGTCAGGGAAAAGCCAATAGCCGGATGCGCGATAGCGAGACGCTTCAAAATATCGCTGACCGCGGAAGTCTCGGCGCGCTCCGACTTCAAAAATTTCAACCGCGCCGGTGTCGCGAAAAACAAATCGCGCACCTCGACCCGTGTGCCGACCGGGCCTGCCGCCGGTGTAACGGCAGAGACTTTTCCGCCATTGACCGACAAGGAGTGGGCGCTGTCATCGCTCGCCATGCGGCTGGTCAGTTTAAGATGGGCGACCGCGCCAATGCTGGGCAAAGCCTCGCCGCGAAAACCGAGGCTGGTGATTTGAAACATCCGATTGCCTCTATCGCCTTCGGGCAGTTTTGAGGTGGCATGGCGTTCAATCGCCAACGCCAGCGCATCGGCGCTCATGCCGTGGCCATTATCTTCGACCAGAATAAGGCTTTTGCCGCCACTGCCGAGGCTGACATCTATTTGTGTAGCGCCCCCATCAATGGCGTTTTCGACAAGCTCTTTCACCGCGCTGGCCGGACGCTCCACCACCTCACCCGCCGCAATGCGGTTTATGGTTGCTTCGGGCAGGCGGCGAATATCAGCCATTATTTTGCCGCCATTTCCGACAGATAATGTTTGGCGCGAATTTTTCCCGCTTCCACCGCCGGTTGGTCAAACGCGTCAATCGCCAAGCCGTCTGCGGTATAAATCGTCTCAAGCTGAAAATGCATCAGCAAAGCGCCAACGGTTTCATCATTAATGGCATTGAGCGCCATGTGACGCAGGGGTCGCCCGGCTTCCGCCAACGTATCCATTGTGCCGCGCGCTTCCGCATCGACCAAATTGCCCATTGTGTGACCGGCCAATGACGCCAAGCCTTCATCATCGGCAAAATGGGCGGGCACGCCGGTGCCGATGCCGTGCGTTTGATGGCTCAGCAATGTGTAAAATTTATCATCAGGGCCGGCCATATAAAGCTGCATTTGGCTGTGCTGGTCGACCGGCCCCAATGCATTGACCGGCACCGAGCCTTTGCCTTCTTTGCCGAGACTTTCGGCCCAAAGCTGGCGATACCAAAAAGCCAGCTTCTCCAGCCGGTCGGCATAAGCCATCATCACTGAAATATTGCGCCCCGCCGCCATATGCGCCAATTGCGTGGCCGCCCCCAAAAGCGGCGCATAATCTTCTGCCGCGCCTGCAAGACCGGCCATGACCGAGGCCGCACCGGCGCGAATTTGCTCAACTTTGCCACCGGCCCAAATGGCCGGCAAAAGGCCGACATTGGTAAACACGGAAAAGCGCCCGCCAATTTCATCTTCATGATCGAGCAGCATAAGGCCATAATGCGCTGCCAAGCGTCTGAGCGCATTATCGTCGCGACCGGCAATGCCGCCCATATGTGCTCCAATGTCCAACCCCTGCGCCTCAAGCGCCAATATGGCGCCGCCCGCCTGCATCATGGTCTCCGCTGTGCCGCCCGATTTCGACACGACGAGAAAACGCGTGGCCTTTAAATCGGTGTCGAGCAAGCGCGCATAGCTCTCACCGTCAAGATTATCGACAAACACCAATTGCGGGCCGCTGATTTGTCCGGCCGGTGTCAGGCTGCCATGCACTTGCGCCAGCACTTGCGCGCCCAAGCTTGAGCCGCCCGTGCCGAGAATGAGAATGCGCGCCGCGCCGTCGCCCAAATGCGCGGCCAGTTCTTGCATGGCCGCCACATCATCGGTTTTTGTGGCTAATTGCATATGCGGCAGGGGCGCTGTCTGATAGCGTTGATGCGCCTCGTTCAAAACCGCGAAGGCCGCGTCAAAATGGGGTTGCGCGGCGGCATCAAGGGCGCGCGTTAAATCCTGCTGCATCATTTACCGGTTTCCTTTTTTGGATACGACTCACCCATAGTTTAGCAGCCCATACCCTGAAAACCACAGCAGCCAAGCCATTGGGGCAGACCTTGCACAATAATTTTTCGCCGCTAGATTAGGCGCGATGAAACAAGATGAAGCATATGAAAAGCTGATGCGGCGCGGTTTGGCCGGAGCCGCCGTGCTTGGCCTGCTGATTGCCTTAATTGCCGCCACACCGACCGACCGGGCGCGCCTGTCCGAGGCTGGGGCGATTGCCAAAGTCAATGAACGCCATATTGACCGCACCGAATATGCTTCGGCCTATCAGGCGCTCCTCTCGGACAAAAGCAAAGCCCCGACAGCCAGCGATAAAAGGCTGGTGCTCGACCGGCTGATTGAAGAAGAATTACTGGTGCAGCGTGGCATTGAAATCGGCTTGTTGGATGGCGATGCAACCGTGCGCAAGACCGTGGCGATGGCGGTGATTGAATTTGTGCTAGCACAAGGCGGCTCGGATGCGCTGAGTGAGACGAGTCTGCGCACATATTATGAAGAAAACAAACATCTTTTCGCCCCGGCCAATCGTCTGCAAGTGGCGCAAATTTTCATTCCCTATGGCAACAGCCCCGACGATGCCGCCGTGATTGCGCAATTGGATAAAGTTCGCGCCGCGCTGCGGCGCGGTGATGATTTCGCCGCCACGGCGCAGGCTTTGGGCACGGAGATTTTACCGCCCTTGCCGCGCGTGATGCTGACACCGGCCAAAATGACCGATTATTTGGGGCCTGATTTGACCGCCGCCGCCGCTCGCTTGCCGCAAGGCTCGATATCCGATGCTCTGGCCGGGCCCACAGGCTGGCATTTTTTCAAAATCATTCGCAATCAGCCCGGCGCAGCTCCGGCTTTTGAGGATATTCGTCGGCAAATTGTCGATGCGCTACGCCGCGACAATGATGACGAGTCCTTGCGCGACTATCTCGGCTGGCTGCGTGGCCGTGCCGATATTGTGCTCGCGCCAGATGCACCGCGATAGGCCGCATCATGTTGGTGCGATGTCTTGCGTTTTGTTTGCTGCTGGTCGGTCTTGCCCCCCCAAGCGCAGCGCATAATAAAAGCCTGAGCTTTTCCGATTGGTTTTGGGATGGCCGCGATTTGCATGTCAGCTTTACCGCACCGGCCCGGGACGTCACGCTCTTGCCCGAGGTTTTGACCAGTCAGGGGCTGGCACAAGCCTTGTCGCTTCATGTTGAAAAACATTTACGCCTTGAGCAGGTCAATACGTCCTGCCGCCTGGCGCGCGGTTTTGAAAGCGCTCCGGCGCAAAAGGATTATGTGCGGGTGACGGCGCGCTTTGGCTGTTTTGACGAGAGCGCACCAATCGAGATTCACAATCACGCTTTTTTCAATCTGGCGCGCAGCCATGTGCATTTTGCGCGCCTCTCTTTGCAGGAAAACCCTGAATTGAGAGGCACGGAAATACTTTTCACCGCCACCCAGCGCATGCACCGTATTGCGCCAGATGCCAATGGCGCGATTGCCAGCAGCATGACATTTGGCGAAAGTTTTTCGAGTCATTTTTGGCTCGGAGTTGAGCATATTGTTACCGGTTACGACCATCTGGCCTTTGTTTTTTGCCTCCTGCTTATCGGCGGCACGCGCAAACAGACGCTTTTGTTGATTACCGGCTTCACGCTGGGCCATTCCATCACTTTGGCGCTCGCCGTGCTCGGCATAGTCAGCGCCAATAGCCAAGCGGTGGAAGCACTTATCGGCTTTTCCATTGCCGTGGTAGCGGCCGAGGGCATATTGGCACGCAATCATTTAATGCCGCTAGCTGGCATGGTGGCAGCGGGCTGTTTTTTTGTGCTGTCGCTGGTTTTCACCATTATTGACGGCGGCTTCGGATTAGGCGTTTGGGCCGGATTGACCCTGTTCTGTCTGGCCTATGGGCAAAGCGCCAGCTCACAAAAAGAGGCGCTGAAATTGGCGCCGTTGATGACGTTAGCTTTCGGCCTTATACACGGCTTCGGCTTTGCCGGATTACTGAGCGAGATAGGTCTGCCGCCCGAAAATGTTGCAAACGCCCTTATTGGCTTCAATATCGGCATCGAAATCGGGCAATTGCTGGTGTTTGTGCCACTGGTCGTATTGGGCCCTTATTTGCTCGAGGAATTGCCGACCCCGCCGATTAAATGGGCCGATATTGCGGCCCTTATCTTGACGGTTTTCGGGGTCTTTCTGTTCGTCTCGCGGGCCCTTATTTAGCCCAATTACCACCCTTTTTGCTTTGAGCCGGTTTTGAAATTGTCTAACCTTTTCGGCAATTAACGGAGACTGTTATGAGCAATCGCTTTCTCGCCCATTCGGGCGCTAAATATCCCATCATTCAAGCACCTATGGGCTGGATTGCCCGCTCGCAATTGGCTTCTGCCGTTTGCCGCGCCGGAGGCTTGGGCATTATCGAAACCTCGTCGGGTGAAACCGATGCCTGCAAGGCTGAGATTGAAAGAATGGTCGAACTGACCGACGCGCCCTTCGGCGTCAATCTGCCCATATTGTTTTTGAAAGACGATGCCATGCTCAATTATATATGCGACAGCGGTGTCAAATTCGTCACCACCTCAGCCGGCAGTCCGGCCAAATTTGTCGGGCCTTTGCAGGAGGCTGGCATTATCGTTTACCACGCCGTGCCGACGGTCGAGGCGGCCATTCGGTGTGCCGAAGCAGGCGTTGACGGTCTGGTGGTTGAGGGGGCTGAAGGCGGCGGCTTTAAAAACCCCGAAGAAGTATCGACTTTGGTGCTGCTGCAAGCGGTGCGCGCGGCGGTGGATTTGCCTTTGGTGGCAGCAGGCGGCATATGCGACGGGCGTGGCATGGCGGCGGCTTTTGCCTTGGGCGCGGAAGCTGTGCAAATGGGCACGCGCTTTGTTTCATCGGCCGAAAGTCCGGTGCATGACAATTATAAAAACGCCATTGTCGAGGCCCCAACCACCGGCACTTATGTGCTCAATAAAAAAGCCTCGCCCTGCATTCGCGCGCTTCGTACCGAGCGGACGCATAAAATCCATGAGGAAGGGCTGATGCCGCCCGAAACTTTTGCCAATATTCTCGACCTTTATTTCGGCGGCGATATGGAAGCCTCGGTCGGGCTGGCCGGACAAACGGTCGGGCTGATTGATCAAGTGCGCCCGGTGGCCGATATTATCAGCGATATGGTCAAAGAATTTCAGACCATTGCCGAAAATATGAGTGGGCTGGCGAAAGGGTTTTAATCGACCAATTCCCTATCCGACACAATCACACCGTCTTCATCGGCGTAAATCCAGTTGCCGGGGTGAATGGTCACGCCCGAAAAATTAAGGCTGACATCGTACGAGCCGAGGTCGCGCTTTTCGCTTTTCTTTGGATGGCTGGCCAGCGCCTTAATGCCGACCGCTTCGGCGGCCAATTCGGCGCGGTCGCGCACGCAGCCATGAAGAATGATACCGGCCCAGCCATTTTCCGCCGCCAATTTAGCAAGATTGCCGCCAAATAAGGCGCAATTCATTGAGCCGCCGCCATCGACCACCAGCACTTGTCCGTTTCCTGCTTGTTCAACGGCAGCGCGCAGCTTGGTGTTGTCTTCGAAGGTCAGCAATGTTTTGGCAGGCCCGTGAAACCGCAGCTTGCCGCCGAAATCTCGGTAATTCGGTGCCAAATAGCGCACATCTTCATGCGCATCGGATAAATCCGTGGTCATAAATTCCCGTTCGGCCATTTGCACCCCTTACAAAGAAAAAGGCTTCGCAGAACACCCGCGAAGCCCTCAATTTGTCGAGAACCTGATTAGAATTGGTTCATTGTGTTGTCTTCACCGGAGGCCAAAAGCGCCATATCGCCGGAGAAATATTCCTTATGGTCATCACCAATATTTGAACCGGCCAAATCTTGGTGCTTGACCGAAGCCATGCCGCGACGGATTTCACGACGCTGCACATCACGCACATAGGCCAGCATGCCGAGGTCACCGAAATAACCTTCCGACAACACATCTGTGCCCAATGCCGTATCGTGATAGGTTGGCAGGGTGATGAGGTGGTGGAAAATACCAGCTTCGCGCGCGCCATCGGCTTGGAAGCTTTGCACCAGCCTATCGGCTTCTGCCGCCAATTCGCTATCGTCAAATTGCGGGTCCATCAGACCTTGCGGGTCAGATGCGGGGTCGGGATAGGCCGACACGTCTTTACCGGCTGCGACCCATTCGCCATGCACTTGGTTGCGGAAGTTCAGTGTCCAGTTAAAGCTCGGTGAATTGTTATAGACCAGCTTGGCATTCGGAATGACTTCGCGAATGCGGCTGACCATGCCGCCGATTTGCCCGACATGCGGACGCTCGGTTTCAATCCACAACAGGTCGGCGCCGTTTTGCAGCGCCGTAATGCAATCAAGCACGCAGCGGTCTTCGCCCGAGCCGTCTTTAAACGCATAAAGACCATTGGGCAAACGCACCGGCTTATAGGTTTTGCCGCCCTGCGTGACCACTTGGTCACCTTGCTGAATGCCCGACAGGTCGGATACTTCTTGCAATTGCAGGAAGGCATTATATTGGTCGGCCAAGTCACCCGGTTTTTGCGACACCGGAATTTTTTGCGTCAGACCGGCACCGAGGCTGTCCGTGCGCGCCACGATCACACCATCATCGACACCCAATTCGAGGAAGGCGTAACGCACGGCATTGATTTTTGACAAAAAGTCTTCATGCGGCACGGTGACTTTACCGTCTTGGTGACCGCACTGCTTGGCGTCGGATACTTGGTTTTCAATCTGAATGCAGCACGCACCGGCCTCAATCATTTGTTTGGCCAGCAAGTAAGTGGCTTCCTCATTGCCGAAACCGGCATCAATATCAGCGATAATTGGCACGATATGGGTTTCGTAATTGTCAATTGCGGCCAGCGCCGCATCAACATCGCCGCCATTTTTGCGCGCTTCATCAAGGTCAACAAACAAATGACGCATTTCGCGCGCATCGGCTTGGCGCAGGAAGGTGTAAATTTCTTCAATCAAACTGCTAACGGCGGTTTTTTCGTGCATGGATTGGTCAGGCAGCGGGCCGAAATCGGAACGCAGCGCGGCCACCATCCAGCCCGATAGATAAACATAGGATTTATCCGTGGTTTTGCGGTGACGCTTCACGGCCATCATCATCTGCTGCGCGGTAAAACCGTGCCAGCAACCCAAAGACTGGGTGTATTTGCTGCTGTCGGCGTCATAATCGGCCATGTCTTTGCGCATAATACCGGCCGTATAGCGGGCAATATCAAGTCCGGTTTTGAAGCGGTTTTGCAGCTCCATGCGGGCGGCATATTCCGGGTTAATGGCGGCCCAAGCAGAGCCCGCGGCTTTGATTTGCTCGGCTTTTTGAGCCACGAGATCAGTGTATTTCGTCATCTCAGTATTCCCCAAACGAGTTATGGATTAGCAGGACATACACAGATGACAGCATGATGTCGAGTGAATCTTAAGCTATTGAAAATATTAAAGTAAAAAATTTTACACAAAATACCGAAATATTTGTTATATATGTAAACGTTGTAAACTTTATGATTGTAGATATGGCCGTAAAGGGTTGATTCAATAGAAGGTTTTGACAAGGACAGAATTTGGCAGAAACGGGAAAATTGGTAGAACGCAAATTATTCGCCGGTGCGCGGGTGCGCCGTTTGCGCCGCGAACAGCGCATGACGCAGGCTGTGATGGCTGAGTCGTTAGGCATTTCGACCAGCTATCTTAATCTAATCGAGCGCGACCAACGCCCGGTTTCAGCGCAAATATTGCTACAATTGGTCGAGGTGTTCGATATTGATCCGCGCGGCCTGGCCGGTGATGAAGAAGCGCGCGCGCAAACCCAGTTGCACGAAGTATTTTCTGACCCGATGTTTCGCGACACGCCGCTCTCGCGTGCCGAATTGAAAGATTTAGCCGCCGCTAGTCCTGCTGCGGCCGATGCTGTGGCGAGGCTTTACCAATCCCTGCTGCAAAGCCGCGCTTCCAATGCGCTCCTTGCAGAACAATTAGCTGGAGGCGATGCGGTGGAAAGTTCCGGCAACGCAATGGCACTGGATGAAGTGCGCGATTTCATTTCTGCCCAGAATAATTATTTCGCTGCCCTCGATGAGGCGGCCGAAGCGGTGCACGAGGAAGCCGTCGCGGGTCATGACGAGCCTTATCTCGCTTTGCGGGCGCGGCTGGAAGACCACCATAAAGTGAAAACGCGAATCGCCCCGATTGAGGTGATGGATAATACACTGCGCCGCTATGACCGCCATCGCCAGACAATTTTTCTATCCGAATTGCTCGACCAACCTGGGCGTTCGTTTCAACTGGCCTATCAACTCGCCTATTTTGAACAAATGCCAGCGATTGAAGATATTATCGTCGCGGCCGGCATGGAAAGCGAAGAGACGCGCACCGTGGCGCGCATTTCTCTTGCCAATTATTTCGCCGCCGCCGTGCTCATGCCCTATGGCGCGTTTCTGAAAACTGCTGAGGCCAACCAATATGACATCACGCTTTTAGGCCGCCGCTTCGGCACCAGTTTTGAGCAAGTGTGCCATCGCCTCACCACTTTGCAACGACCGGGCGCGCGGGGCATTTCGTTTTTCCTTATCCGCGTCGATAACGCCGGCAATATTTCCAAGCGCTTTTCGGCCGGCGGCTTCCACTTTGCTCGTTTCGGCGGCACCTGCCCGCGATGGCATGTGCATGATGCGTTTCGCATTCCCGGTAAAATTTCCACCCAGACCGTACAAATGGAAGACGGCACGCGCTATTTTTCCATTGCGCGCACTGTGAGCCGCGACAATTCCGGCTTTGGTGTTCCTGACAATCAATTCGCCATTGCGATGGGCTGCGAGATAAAGCATGCCGAGAAATTGGTTTATGCACGCGGTATGAATCTCGAAAATGATCAAGGCGACACTCCGATTGGCGTCAATTGCCGCTTATGCGAACGCCGCGATTGCAACCAACGCGCCACGCCTTCAGTCAATCGCGCGCTACGGCTTGACGAACATGTGCGCGGCCTTTCCCCCTTTGATTTCTAGGCGAGATGCGATAGGAAAACCCCATGACTGAGAACAGCGAGCAACCGCCCAAGCGCAAAGCTAAGAAGCAGAAAAAGTTCAAGCCGAAGGCGCGCACCCCGCGTGGCTTTCGCGATATGGCGGGGGCTGAGCTGCAACTGCAAAACCATATGCTTCAAACCATTTCACGGGTCTATGAGGCTTATGGGTTTGCCGCGCTGGACACATCGGCTTTTGAATATGCCGATGCGCTGGGCAAGTTTTTACCCGATGATGACCGCCCCAATGAGGGCGTGTTTGCACTCGAAGATGATGACGGGCAGTGGATGAGCTTGCGCTATGATTTGACCGCCCCTTTGGCGCGCCATGTCGCCGAACATTATGACAGCTTACCCAAGCCCTTGCGGCGCTATCAATTCGGGCCGGTATGGCGCAATGAAAAACCGGGACCTGGGCGTTATCGCCAGTTTTTGCAAATCGATGCCGATACGGTGGGCGCAACCAATCAAGCGGCGGACGCAGAAATATGCATGATGGCGGCCGATTGCATGGAGGCTTTGGGCATAGAACGCGGCGATTATTTGGTGCGCATCAATAATCGCAAAATCATGGACGGGCTTTTGGAAACCATCGGCCTTGACCCGCAAGCGGAAGATTTTAATAGCCGTCGCCTGACGATTTTGCGCGCGATGGATAAACATGACCGGCTCGGGCTCGACGGCGTGACAGCGCTATTGGGCGAAGGCCGCAAAGATGAGAGCGGCGATTTCACCAAAGGCGCAGGTCTCGATGCGGCACAAATCGACAAAGTAGCGCAAATGGTTTCCATCAGCGCCAATGATCGCACAAGCGCGCTGGCAGGCATGGCCGCATTGGTGAAAGACACTGAAAGCGGCAAACAAGGTCTCGATGAATTGGCCGAAATGGCGGCGCTGTTCACCAAGCTCGGCTATCAGGCCGACCGCCTTGCCATTGACCCCAGCGTGGTGCGTGGCCTCGGCTATTATACCGGCCCGGTTTATGAAATTGAGCTGACTTTTGAAGCCGAAGATGAAGACGGCGAATTGGCGCGTTTCGGCTCGGTCGGCGGCGGCGGTCGCTATAATGATTTGGTCAAACGCTTTAAGGGGGTTGAAATTCCCGCCACCGGCGTTTCCATCGGCGTGTCGCGGCTGGCCGCAGCGCTGACCTTGCTCGGCAAGGGCGATGCCGCCAAACCGGCTCCACTTGTCGTCGTTACGGTCATGGACAAAGAAACCCGACCCGATTTGATGGCTTTGGTCGCCGATTTGCGCGCTGCAGGCCTGCGCGCCGAGATCTATATGGGCGACAGCGCCATGAGGGCGCAATTGCGCTATGCCGATGCGCGCGGTGCGAGGCTAGTGGTCATTGAGGGCGAAGATGAGCGCGCCGCCGGTGTGGTGACTCTGAAGGATTTGGAGCTGGGGGCGGAAAAGTCAGCGGAAATTGAGGATAATGCAGAATGGCGCGCCTCTGAACATGCGCAAAAACAGGTGAAAAAAGCCGATTTGGTTGCTGAGATTCAGAAAATAATTTCATAATTTATGAATTTATATCCTTTATAATATTTTTACACTTTATTTTAATTTCATTTTAGTAAAATATATTTCTTTCTAGTTCATTTTCATTGACTTTGAATTTCGTTCTGCCTAAATAGGCTTATGGAACAACGCCCAACAGCCGTTATTAAGCCAAGCCGCCTGTCCTCAGCCAGCGACGTCATTGATGCGCTGGGCGGCACAAATGCGGTTGCCGAACTGCTGAATATCGGTGCATCGTCAGTTTCCAATTACCGCAAGCAAGGGTTTCCCGCTCGCAGCCATTTCATTTTAGCCAAAATTTGTAAGGAACGCGGTCTAGATGTCGCCGATGCGGTGTTTGGCGGCTATCAGGTAAAAACCAAAAAAGCACCCTATCAAGCAGCACCGCCGCAACGCGCAGATACGCTGATATCGCTAAAAGAGGCAGGTTTCACGCCCGTATCTTTGCCGATTTTGCAGCCTGCCGCGCCGTTTATCGACCGCATGGGTCCGGAAATGCAGAGGCGGCTCTTTACTTTCACCGATCCTGGCGGCGAGCAGCTGTGCTTGCGCCCTGATTTGACGATTCCGACCGCATTGGCACATATTGCTTCCGGCAAAAGCGGGGAAGCGCGCTATTGCTATCAAGGCACGGCCTTTCGCTACCAGCCACGCGGGAGCGGCCAGCCGGAAGAGTTCACCCAGCTTGGACTTGAGATTATCGGCGGTGTATCTGCCGGCAAAGATGGGCTGGCCAATGATTTGGACGTGTTGACGACCATCATCACCTTATTGGGTGAGGCCGGTCTTAAAGACAATCTGCGCTTCAATTTCGCCGATTTCGACATGCTGGCGCATTTTTTAGAAGAGCTGGATTTGAGCGCGGCAGCACGCGAGACCGTTTGGCGGCTGGTCGGTCTGGCCGATAATGCGGAAGATTTCAAGCGTCTTGCCAATTTGAAAAATGCCCGCCCCATTTCGCGAAAAGATGCGGAGAAGCAAATTGATGCAGATGCGCTGATCGCCGGGCGGCCGGGCTCAGAAATTCTGGCGCGCATCGCGCGCAAAGACAGCGAGATGCTTGACGATGGACATATTGCTGTTGTTTTCAATTTTCTTTCCACCCTCGCGGCACCCAATGGCATTGAAAAAATAACCGCCGACTTTCCAAATATGAAAGTCTGGTTCGACAGGCGCGTCAGTCAATTGGCTGATGCCGTTTTGAGCCATGCGACGGGCGCAGCCGAATTGCCAAATATTCACTTCGCCCCCCGCATTTCGCGCGGTATGGCCTATTATACAGGCCTGTCCTTTGAAATTTACGCAAGCGGTCTTGACCGCCCGATTGCCGCTGGTGGGCGCTATGATGATTTACTGCGCAGTCTCGGCGCGACTGAGCCCCTATGTGCAGTAGGCGGTGCCATTACATTGGAACGATTGAACCGGGTCGTGGAGGCGCAATCATGAGCGCGCTTATTCTCGCCATTCCCTCAAAAGGGCGTTTGGAGGAAGCCTCGGCAGAGATTTTCGCCAAAGCCGGACTGCAACTGAAACGCGACGGGTCGCGAGGCTATCGCGGCAACTTGCCCGGGCTTGACCATGTGCTGGTCGAATATGTGTCAGCCGGTGACATCGCCGCGCGCCTGGCCGAAGGCTCGGTGCATATGGGAATAACCGGTGAAGATTTATTGCGCGAAGAAATCCCCGATATGGAGAGCGCGGTGCAGCTCTGTCTGCCGCTCGGTTTCGGTCAAGCCGATGTCGTGGTTGCCATTCCCAATGGCTGGGTCGATGTCACCACCATGTTTGATTTGGCAGATGTGGCGGCAGAGTTCCGCACCCGTCATGGACGCCTCATGCGCGTCGCTTCAAAATATGAGCATCTCACCTATGATTTCTTTATACGCCACGGGGTTGAGTTTCAGTGGCTGCCCAGTTTCGGCGCAACCGAAGCGGCCCCCAATTCCGGCGCGGCCGAAGCGATTGTCGATATCACCTCAACCGGTACGACTTTGAAAGCCAACGATTTGCGCATTCCCGAAGACGGGGTGATTTTAAAAAGCCAAGCCAATCTCGCCGCTGCGCTAAAGGCCGATTGGTCGCCCGAAGGACGCGCTGCCGCCAAACGCATATTGGCACAAATTTCAGCCATGCAGGCGGGCGAGAAAATGATGGAATTGAAATTCATCGCCCCCGCCCCGCCCGAGCAATTTATCGCTATCGATGATGCGCTGATGCACAATGCGGTAGCCAGTGATGGCGCTTTTGCCTGCACCATGATTGTGCCGCGCGACCGCTTTCCTGATATGCGCGATGCGCTGGGCCAACGCGGTATTGCGGTGATTGCCGATATGCCGAAATTCATTTTCGGGCCGGATAATAATCGCGCCTATGAGCGCTTGACCGGCGCACTCGCCTAGCGCCGTGAGCGCTCTCATTGCAACCATTATTCTCGTCGCCACTTTGGCGACAGCATTTTTGTCGTCTATTTTCGGCATGTTGGGCGGGCTAATTTTGATGGGCATTTTGGCCAGCATATTGCCAATTGCTTCGGCAATGGTTCTGCATGGCATCATTCAATTGACCTCCAATGGCTATCGCGCTTGGCTCAACCGCAAGGATATTGTCTGGGCCATTGTGACCACATTGTTTATCGGCAATGTTTTGGCGATGACGGGTTTCGCCTTTGTCTCTTTTTCGCCTGACCGCATCACCGTGCTGCTGGCTTTGGGGCTGTTGCCCTATATTGCCTGGGCGCTCCCAAAGAAGCTGGCGCTTGATGTCGGTAAAAAGCCGGTCGGGCTGCTAGCGGGCGCGGTGGTGGTGACGACCAATTTACTGGCTGGTGTCGGTGGGCCGATATTGGATGTGTTTTTCCAGCGGGCGCAATTGACCCGCCATCAAGTGGTCGCCACAAAGGCCGTGGCCCAAGCATTGGGCCATATTTCGAAAGTGACTTTCTATGGCGGCCTTGCTGCCTCAGCCGGTCAGCAAGACTGGCCGACGCTTTGGTTGCTCTGCGCCGCCATTATCGTCTCTATCACGGGCACGACGCTCGGCAAAAGGGTTTTGGATAAGATGAAAGACACGACTTTTTTCAGCTGGACGCAGCGCATTATGCTGAGCGTCGGCGCAGTTTTGGTTGCCCGAGCCCTCTATCTGATGTCGGCATAATGCGCAAATAAAAAGAGCCGCCCCGAGGGACGGCTCTTGAATTTTTTGTTGCGAAAAGCGGCTTACATCATACCGCCCATACCGCCCATACCACCCATATCCGGCATGGCAGGTGCAGCAGCAGTGGCCGGAGCCGGCTTTTCAGCAACCATGGCCTCTGTGGTGATCAGAAGTCCCGCAACCGAAGCGGCATCGCGCAAGGCGGTGGTCACCACTTTTGCAGGATCAACAATACCAGCAGCGATAAGATCGCAGTATGTCTCGTTTTGAGCGTCAAAACCGATTTTTCCTTTACCGTCCAGCACTTTGCCAACAACGATAGAGCCTTCAACACCAGCATTTTCTGCGATCTGACGCAGCGGTGATTCCAAGGCGCGGCGAATAATATTAATACCCGCTTGAATATCGGCATTTTCGTTCGTTAACTTTTCAATTGCTTGCGTGGCTAGTAAAAGAGCCGTGCCACCTCCCGGGACGATTCCGGCTTCAACAGCAGCGCGGGTTGCGTTCAACGCATCATCGACGCGGTCTTTACGCTCTTTCACTTCCACTTCTGTGGCACCGCCGACTTTCAATACGGCCACACCACCGGCCAACTTTGCGACACGCTCTTGCAACTTTTCGCGATCATAATCGGATGTGGTGCTTTCGATTTGAGTGTGAATTTGCGCCACTCGTGCCTCAATGTCTTTTTTGTTGCCAGCCCCGTCGACAATCACCGAATCATCTTTGGTAATGTTGACGCGCTTGGCCGTGCCTAGCATATCGAGGGTCACGTTTTCCAACTTGATACCGAGGTCTTCCGACACCACCTGACCGCCAGTCAAAATGGCAATATCTTCCAACATGGCTTTACGACGATCTCCAAAACCCGGCGCTTTCACGGCAGCAATTTTTAAACCGCCACGCAGCTTATTAACCACCAAAGTGGCCAAAGCTTCGCCTTCAATGTCTTCAGCGATAATCAAAAGCGGTCGCGACGCTTGCACGACCGCTTCCAAAATCGGCACCATGCTTTGCAGGTTTGACAATTTTGCTTCGTGAAGCAAAATCAGTGGATCTTCCAATTCAGCCGTCATTTTATCGGCGTTGGTGATGAAATAAGGCGATAGATAACCGCGATCAAACTGCATGCCTTCAACCACGTCCAACTCACTATCAAGGCCTTTAGCTTCTTCCACCGTAATTACGCCTTCATTGCCAACCTTATCCATCGCTTCGGCTATCATTGCACCAATCGCGGCTTCGCCATTGGCAGAGATTGTTCCTACTTGCGAAATCTCTTCATTGGACTTCACTTTTTTCGAGCGCTTTTCAATATCAGCCAATGCCGCAGCGGCAGCTTGCTCAATTCCACGCTTTAAATCCATCGGGTTCATGCCAGCGGCGACCGCCTTGTGACCTTCACGAACAATTGCTTGCGTCAAAACTGTGGCCGTTGTGGTGCCGTCACCGGCGACATCATTGGTTCGAGAAGCAACTTCTCGAACCATTTGCGCGCCCATATTTTCAAACTTATCTTCCAGCTCAATTTCTTTGGCAACCGAAACACCATCTTTGGTGGTGCGCGGCGCTCCGAAGGATTTATCGAGCACAACATTGCGGCCTTTCGGACCTAGTGTCACTTTCACGGCGTCGGCAAGGATGTCGACACCTTTCAGCATTTTATTTCGGGCTTCTGAGCCAAAAGTTACTTCTTTAGACATCTCAATCTCCTGTAGGATATGGGTTCGGGACTAACCGATAATTCCCAAAATATCGCTTTCTTTCATAATCAACAGCTCCTCGCCGTCAATAGTAACCTCGTTGCCGGACCATTTGCCGAACAAGACTTTATCTTTGGGCTTTAAGTCTAGCGGCGTTACCTTACCATCATCGGACCGTGTGCCGCTTCCGACAGCGACCACCTCACCTTGCGAGGGCTTTTCTTGCGCTGAGTCGGGAATAATTATACCACCAGCAGTTTTTGTATCTTCATCAACGCGACGAACCAATACGCGGTCATGCAAAGGACGAAATTTCATTTGTCAATCTCCCATTGATTGAATGTTGGCACTCGCTTTAGTGAAGTGCCTTTTTGCTATTGTGAGATAGGAAGAAGGCTTCACTCTGTCAAGAGACACGAAGAAAAAAACTAAATGCCGATAAATTGTTGAAAACCAGTGAAATATTCTCATGATGCAAATGTCGCCAACGGCAACGTGCAGGTCTTCCTGCGGCTTAAATATATTCAGTATAAATAACCCACCAGCACTCTATCGGCGAAAGGCTGGAGCCTTGGAGGGCGACTTGTCTCTTACAATTGCTCTATGCAATAGTCTGGCCTCCGTCAATCACCATTTGTTGGCCGGTCATGAAATTGCCCGCTTCGCTGGCCAAAAACACGGCCGCACCGGCAATCTCATCGGGCATGCCGATGCGTTTCAATGGGGTTGTCGCAGTTGATTGCTTAAGAATATCGGGATTATCCCACAAAGCTTGCGCGAAATAGGTCTTGATGAGACCCGGCGCAATGGCATTAGCACGAATATTATGATGGCCATGCTCGACCGCAATATTGCGCGCCAACTGGAAGTCAGCCGCTTTTGAAATGGCATAAGTACCCAAAACACCGGAGCCTTTGAGCCCGCCAATTGATGAAATAATGACAATCGCGCCGTCTTTGCGCTCAATCATGTCGGGCAAAACCATATTGCACAGCCAGTGATTGGATTTGACGTTTGACGACATGATTTTGTCAAATGCATCATCGGGGCAGTCCATCGCCGGACCAAAATACGGATTGACCGCAGCATTGCACACCAAAATATCGACTTGCCCGAAATGCGCTTTGCTTTCATCGACGAGATTTTGCAATTCTTCCTTGCTGCCGATATTGCATTGCACGGTCAGGGCCTGGCCCGGGTGCTTTTCATTGATGGAATTGGTCACCTCATCGCAGGCCGGTGCTTTGCGGCTGGATACCACCACATTGGCGCCATGATCGGCCATTTGGCGCGCTATCGCCTCGCCAATGCCGCGCGAGGCGCCGGTAATGATGGCGGTTTTTCCCGTTAAGTCGAATAATTGCATGGAAATCTCCCTCATAAAATCTGCCCAGAAGCTAGCAGAAACAATCCCCGCCTAACAAGTCTTGACGGAACGGTCCGAAACAGGCAGCTTCGCCTCACAATACAGGAGCTTTGATGAACCTGCCGCAAATGCTGACCGGCCTTGCCGAGATAGCCGACAACTACGATGCCCTAGTTGTTGATATTTGGGGTGTCTTGCACAATGGCCAAGCGCCGTTTGAGGGCGTGGACGCGGCCTTGCTGAATTATCGTCAGCAAGGCGGCAAAGTGCTGCTCTTGTCCAATGCTCCGCGCCCCGGCACGTCTGCAGTGAAGACGTTGGAAGCCATCGGCAATTGCCGCGACGGATTTGATGATATTTTGACTTCAGGAGATGCGGTGCGTGCGCTGATGAGCGACATGGGCCGAGAGGGCAAAAAAATCTGCCATATCGGGCCGAAAAAAGATGCTGATTTAATCACCGATTTGGAGGTCGAATTTGTCGATGAAGATGCGGCCGATGCGATCTTGTTTTCCGGCCCTTATGACGATACGACGGAAACACCTGATGATTATGCCGATATGCTGGCGCGCTTTAAGGCGCGCAATTTACCGCTTTTGTGCCCCAACCCCGACCGCACCGTGCCATTTGGCGGCCGCGTGATCTTCTGCGCCGGCGCGGTGGCCGAGGCGTATGAAAATATTGGCGGTGAAGTGGTCTGGGTGGGCAAGCCCTATCCGATGGTCTATGCCCGCGCCCTCGCCATGCTGCGCGACATGACGGGCCTTAAAGACCCGCGCCTTTTGGCCATTGGTGACGGCCCGAAAACCGATATGCCGGGGGCTGAAGCGGCGGGCATTGATGCGCTGTTCATTGGCGGCGGTTTGGCCAGCGCATCGGGTTCCGATATTGAAAATCCTGAAGTCATTGCCGCCATTTTGGCCGAAGAAAACACGCAAGCACGCTATGCCATGCGCCATCTTGTCTGGTAAGGCGGCGCGCCGTAAATTACGCTCATGAATATCGCTAACCCCACCCTTTATCGCAGCCTCACTGACTTGCCTGCAGAGGCGCAAGGCGCGGTTTTGGCAATCGGTAATTTTGACGGTGTGCATATCGGCCACCAGCAAGTGATCGGCGATGCGTACGCATTGGCTGAAGCCAAAAACGCCCCTCTGGGGGTGATGTTGTTCGACCCGCATCCGCAGCAATTTTTCGTCCCTGACGCACCGCCCTTTCGCCTGACGCGGCTGGTGACGCGCGCCGCATTGCTGGCCGATTTGGGGGTCGATTTCACTTTGGCATTGCCGTTTGATGCGGCGATGGCGGCATGCGAAGCAGAAGATTTCATTGCCGATATTCTGGTCGGCAAGCTCAATGTCGCTGCCGTTTGCGTCGGCTATGATTTTTGTTTCGGCAAGGGCCGCAAAGGCAATTTTGCCATGCTGCGTGATGTCGGCGGCGAAATGGGGTTTGAAACATTTGCCACAGAAGCGGTTTTGCAACCCGACAGCACCAATCCGTTTTCATCTTCCGCCATTCGCAATTTTCTGCGCGACGGCGAACCGGAAAAAGCCACCGCTTTAATGGGCCATGCTTTCGCCATTGAGGCGGAAGTGCAAACCGGCGACCGGCGCGGCCACACTATCGGTTTTGCCACTGCCAATATGCCGCTTGATGATTATGTGCTGCCGAAATTCGGCGTTTATGCGGTGCGCGCTGACATTTTGGACGGTGATTTCGCCGGACAGGCACTGCGCGGTGTCGCCAATCTCGGCCTGCGCCCGACCGTCGGAACGGATAAGCCGCGCCTTGAAAGCCATTTTTTCGATTTTGACGGCGATTTATACGGCGCCAATTTGCGGGTCTCGCTTTTGCATTTCATTCGTCCCGAACAGAAATTTGACGGCCTCGACGCGCTGAAAGCGCAAATCGCGAAAGACAGCGATAAAGCACGCGAAATGCTTGGCAGCTAAAGCCTCTATTGCTACAAGGCCTGAAACAGGAATTGACAATGAGTGAAGACACAAATCAACGCGATTGGCGCGAAACGCTGAATTTGCCACAAACCGAATTTCCGATGAAAGCCGGTCTGCCCAAGCGTGAACCCGATATGCTCGCCCATTGGGCGAATATTGGCCTGTATGACAAGCTGCGCGCCGATGCCAAAGGCCGCGAGAAATTCGTGCTGCATGACGGCCCACCCTATGCCAATGGCGATATTCATATCGGCCATGCGCTCAATAAAATTTTGAAAGACGTGATTGTGCGCGCCCATCAAATGATGGGGCGCGATGCGGTTTATGTGCCGGGCTGGGATTGCCACGGCCTACCGATTGAATGGAAGATTGAAGAACAATATCGCAATAAGGGCCAAGACAAAGACGAGGTGCCGGCCAATGAGTTCCGCGCCCAATGCCGCGCTTTTGCCGAACAATGGGTCGGTGTGCAATCGGAGCAGTTTCAGCGCCTCGGCGTTCTCGGCGATTGGCAAAACCCCTACACCACTATGGCCTATGAAGCCGAAGCGGTGATTGTTGCCGAGTGTCAGAAATTCATCATGGACGGCTCGCTCTATCGCGGCTCCAAGCCGGTCATGTGGTCAGTGGTTGAAAAAACCGCCCTTGCCGAAGCGGAAGTGGAATATGAAGAGCATGTCTCGCCGACCATATTCGTCAAATTTCCGGTGCAAGGCATGGACAATACCTTCGCCGTTATTTGGACGACGACGCCGTGGACCATTCCCGGCAATCGCGCGATGGCCTATTCCACCGATCTGACCTATGGCCTGTACGCCGCCAATGGCGAGCAGCTTGTTTTGTGCGACAATCTTGCGGCGCAGGTCATGCAAGCCGCACAAATTGAAGACTATCAGCGTGTCAGCGACATCGACCCCGGCGGCTTGAACTGCCATCACCCGCTGGCCGGACAAGGCTATGATTTTGATGTGCCGGTGCTGGCGGGTGACTTCGTCACGGATGAAACCGGCACAGGGTTGGTGCATATCGCGCCGGGTCACGGTCAAGATGACTTTGAACTGGGCATGCGACACAATATTGAAGTGCCGTTCACCGTCAATGAGGGCGGGGTATATCTCGACAGTGTGCCGATATTTGCCGGCAAGCGCGTCCTCGATGAAAAAGGCAAAGACGGCGATGCCAATGGCGCAGTTATCGAGGCGCTGGTTGAGGCCGACCGCCTGCTAGCCAAAGGCAAATTGCGTCATCAATATCCCCATAGCTGGCGCTCCAAAGCGCCGCTCATATTCCGCAACACACCGCAATGGTTCATCTCTATGGAGACAAACGGCCTGCGCGAAACGGCGCTGAAAGAAATCGACAAGGTCAATTGGTATCCGCCAAGCGGTCGCAATCGCATTTTCTCCATGATTGAAAATCGCCCCGATTGGGTGGTCTCACGCCAGCGCGCATGGGGCGTGCCGCTGACGATTTTTGTCGATAAGAAAACCGGCGAACCGCTGCGCGATGATGCAGTTAATGCGCGGATTGTTGACGCGGTGAAACAAAACGGCGCCGATGCGTGGTTTGATACCGACCCGCAAGATTTTCTCGGTGCTGACCATAAAGCCGAGGATTACGAGCAAGTCAGCGATATTCTCGATGTTTGGTTCGATAGCGGCGTCACCCATGCATTTGTGATGGAAGCACGCGATGATTTGGCATGGCCCGCCGATGTGTATTTGGAAGGCTCTGACCAGCATCGCGGCTGGTTTCACTCATCACTTTTGGAAGCCTGCGCGACGCGGGGTGCAGCGCCTTATAAAAACGTCATCACTCATGGCATGACCATGACCGAGCAAGGCAAAAAAATGTCAAAATCGCTCGGCAATGCGGTCGATCCGTTAAAAGTCATCCAGCAATCGGGGGCTGAGATTATCCGCCTGTGGACTATGTCGTGCGATTATTCGGAAGACCAGCGCATCGGGCCGGAAATCATCAAAGCCAATACAGATGCCTATCGCAAAATCCGCAACAGCTTCCGCTTCCTATTGGGCAATCTCGACGATTTTGACGAAGCCGAAAAAGTCGCTTATGCCGATATGCCCGAGCTGGAACGCTATATGCTGCACCACTTGGCAGAATTGGACGCGCTGGTGCGCAATAATTACTCGCATTTTGATTTTCGCAAAATCTATCAGGCGCTGTTCAATTTCATGACCGTCGATTTGTCGGCATTTTATTTCGACATTCGCAAAGACACGCTCTATTGCGATGCGCGGTCGAGCCTTGAGCGACGCGCCTGCCGCACGGTGATGGATATTGCTTTCCATTGCCTGACCCGCTGGTTCGCGCCGGTTTTGTGCTTCACCACGGAAGAAGTCTGGCAATCGCGATTCGGCATTTCCGATGACAGCGTGCATTTGCAGCAATTCGTGACGATGGAAGCGGCTTGGCAAGATGATGCGCTGGCCGCCAAATGGGACAATATCCGTAAAGTGCGCCGCGTCGTGACCGGCGCGCTTGAAATCGAGCGGCGCGAAAAGCGTATCGGCTCCAGCCTTGAGGCCGCGCCCGTCGTGCATATTGGCGATGCCGATTTGATGGCGGCTCTGGCCGGGCAAAACATGGCCGATATTTGCATCACCTCGCAAATCGAATTGACCGATGCCGCCGCCCCATCTGATGCCTTTGCGCTTGAAGATGTCGGCGCTGTCGCTGTTGTGCCAAAATTGGCGCAAGGCAGGAAATGCCAACGCTCTTGGAAAATTTTGCCCGATGTCGGCTCGGTTGACGGCTACCCCGATTTGACACCGCGCGACGCCGCAGCGGTGGCCGAATATGATGCGAGCTAAGGCACTGCCCTTAAAGCAAGCCTTGCTGCTTACGCTGGGCCTTGCCGCGCTCGACCAGCTGAGCAAAATTGCCATTGTTTTTGGCGCTGATTTTACCATCAACGAAACGCGATATATTTTACCGTTTCTCAATTTCACCCTGATTTGGAATTACGGCATCAGCTATGGGTTGTTTGCCGAAGGCGGCGAGGCGGGACGTATTTTCCTGATCGTCATTGCGCTGGCCGCTATAGGCTTTTTTACCTATCTCATGCGCACGGCCGAGCATTTTCGCCTGTCGCTGGCCTATGCGCTGATTTGCGGCGGCGCGCTCGGCAATCTCATTGACCGGCTGTGGCACGGCGCGGTGGTCGATTTCATTTCCCTGCACGCGGCGGGCTACTATTGGTATGTCTTCAATCTTGCCGATATATGGATTACCGGCGCAGTGATTATTCTCATTTATGATGCTTTCCGCGCCAGATGATTTCGGTTATACCATTGCCCATGACTCGAAAAAATCTTCTTCGACTGAGCCTGATTGTCTTGCTGTTGCCGAGTTTGGCCGCATGCGGCTTGGGCTATGGTAAGAACCCGCCCGATGAGTTTAATGTCGTGCGACGCGCACCGCTTATCTTGCCGCCGGAATTCAGCTTGCGACCGCCTTCGGGTGGACAAGCCACTCCAGCAGTCAAACAGGGTGCTGAACTGGCGCGTTTGGTTATCATGCGCGCGCCGCAAAGTGAAAACGAGCCCGATGAGGTTGAGCAGCGCCTGCTTGAAAAAGCGACGCGCGGCGGCATTTATGGCGATGGGGTGCGCGATGCGATTGAAAGTGAACGCTCGGGCAAAGCCAGCGAAGATGCCGCAGTGATTGAGAGCTTGGTTGCCGACCAATCCAAAGCCGCAGCCGAATAAATCGGGCGCACGGAACGCGCCATGCCGATAAAACGAAAAATTGCCGCCTTGTTTTTGGCTTTTGCGCTGGCCGCCTGTGAGGGTGCGCCTGATGGCCCGCAAATCGAAACGGCGGCGCTTGATAATGGTCTTGAGATTATCGTCATTCCCGACTATCGCGCCGATGTGGTGACGCATATGTTGTGGTATCGCGTCGGCTCTGCCGATGAACCAAAGGGCAAATCGGGCATTGCACATTTTTTCGAACATTTGATGTTTCGCGGCACGCAAAACATTCCCTCAGGGGAGTTTTCAAAAACCGTGGCCCGCCTCGGCGGGCAAGATAATGCCTTCACCTCTTACGACTATACGGCCTATTTCCAACGCATCGCCAAAGATAAGCTGGGACAAATGATGCAAATGGAAGCCGAGCGCATGCAAAAGCTCATCATTCAACCCGACATTGTCGCGATTGAGCGTGATGTGATTTTGGAAGAGCACTCCATGCGGGTCGATGGCCGACCCTCATCTCTGCTGGCCGAGCAAATGCGCAAAAGGCTGCATCAGGGCACGGCCTATGAAGTGCCGGTGATAGGCTGGCGCACGGAAATTGAACGGCTCAATGCCGATGATGCGCAGCGGTTTTACCGCCGCTATTACGCCCCTGATAATGCCGTATTGGTGGTCGCCGGTGCGGTGAGCCTGTCTGAAGTTCGCGCTTTGGCACAAACCCATTATGGCCCGCTAAGGCCAAGCGGCACGCCGCGCACGCCACGCGTGGTGGCGCAAGATTTGCGCGTTGCCGATTATATGCAGCCCGAAATACTGGTCGATGCGCGCGTGCGCCAAAATAGCTGGCGGCGTTATTATCGCCTGCCGCAATATCAACGCGCCAACAAACGGCAATTTGCCGCCGCCGATGTGCTGGCAGAAATTCTCAGCGGCGGCCACACCGGACGGCTTTATCAGAAATTGGTGGTCGAGAAAAAACTGGCGGTCAGCGCCGGTGCCTATAGCGATTCCAGCCGCCTCGATAATGGCGAATTTGTGGTCTACGCAACCCCGGCACCGCAAACCGACTTCGCCGATTTGGCGCAAGCCATTGAAGCCGAGATTGACGCTCTGAAAAACCTTATGGCGGACGATGATGAATTGCGCCGCGCTAAAAGACAGCTGGTTTCAGATTTGGTTTATGCCCGCGACAGCCAGCAAAGCATGGCCAATATTTTCGGCCGCGCCGCCATGTTGGGGCTGCGCCCTGATGAGGTGTTGGGCTGGGCCGATGAAATCGAAAATGTCAGCGCTGAAGATGTGCGCCAAGCGGCGCAAGAGCTGCTGGTCGCCCGCCATTCCGTCACCGGCCATTTGACCGGCCGTGTCAATGCGGGAGAGAACGAGTCATGATGTGCCATAAGCTTATATTCGCTTGTTTTCTGCTGCTTGGCAGCCTGAGCGCCCATGCCGCGCCACTCGTGCAAACCGTGCCCTTGCGCGATATGGAAGCCTGGCTGGTCACCGACCACAGCCTGCCGCTCGTCACCGTTAAAATGGCATGGCGCGGCGGCACGGCCAGCGACCCTGACGGCAAAGCCGGACTGAGCATGATGCTGGCGCGGCTGATGAATGAGGGGGCCGGAGAGCTACCCGCGCAAAGCTTTCAACAAGCAATGGCCGATAATGCAATGTCTCTGTCTTTCAGCGCCGGGCGCGATGATGTCACCGGCACTTTGCGCTGTCTCAGCAAATATAAGCATGCCTGTTTCAAATTGTTGCGGCTGGCCCTGACCGCGCCGCGCTTTGACGATGAGGCGGTGGCGCGCATGAAACGGGAGCAATTGACCGCCATATTGCAAGCCCAGCAATCGCCGCGCAGCCTTGCCAATGAGGCATTGATGGCGATGGCTTTTGACGGCCATCCTTATGGGCAAGCGCGCAATGGCACGGAGGAAAGCCTCGCTGCCATAAGTGCCGCAGATATTCGCACGCATTATCAAGCGATGATGGCGCGCAACAATCTTCATCTGGCCGTTGTCGGCGATATTGACCGTGCTGCCTTGCGCCGCTTGATGCGCGATATATTCGCCCAACTGCCGCCGAGTAGCCGTTTGCCGAAAGCGCAGCAAGCTACCATGCGCAACGGCCCGATAAGCCGCCATATTGAGCGCGCCGGTCCGCAGACCAGTATTGTTTTTGCGCAAAAAGGGCTCGGCCATAAGCACCCGCTTTTCTTCGCCGATTTTGTGATGAACTCGATTTTGGGCGGCAGCGGCTTTTCTTCGCGCTTGACCGAGCAAGTGCGCGAAGCCCGCGGCCTCGCCTATAGTGTTTACAGCGGCACCTCAAATTTCGGACAAGCCGCCATGTGGAATGGATCTGTTGCCAGCGACAATGCAACGGCGCAACAGGCAATGGATGTCATTCGTGTCGAAATGGGTCGTATCGCCAACGAGCCAGTCAGTGATGCAAGGCTCGCAGCCGCCAAAACCTATCTCACCGGCAATTATGCACTGCGGTTTGACAGCAGCGCGAAAATTGCCGAACAGCTTTTGGGTGTGCAATTAAATGACTGGCCGATTGATTATTTCACCACGCGCAACGCCAATATAAATGCGGTGACGATCGACGATGTACAACGCGCAGCGCAACTTTTAACGCCTGACCGGCTATTGGTGGTATCGGTCGGCGGTACCGCCATTGCGCTTGATTGATTGCCTCCCAGCGCGCGCGGCGCTAGGGTGTCGAAATGTGGTTTTTACCCCTTTATGACGAAAATCCGAGCTTTCGGAAGCCAATTTTGACCTATGCCATTATGGCGCTGTGTGTGCTGTGGTATTTCGGCTATCAAATCAGCCGGCCACCGGAAGCGATTTTGGAATATGGCTTTATTCCGGCGCGACTTTTTGCCGATTATGATCCCAGCTTTGAATATGGCGTCAGCCCCCTGCCCGTGCTGGTAACCTTTGTCACCACCATGATAAGTCATGGCGGTTTGATGCATATTTTCGGCAATCTTTATGTCATGTATTTGCTCGCCGATAATGTTGAAGATGCGATTGGCCACGGCCCCAGATTTATCGTTTTTGCCCTGATTACTGGTGCCGTTGGTACGTTCGGACATGGGCTTTCCAATCCCGGCAGCACCACCCCTCTGGTCGGGTTGAGCGGCGTTTGCTCGGCGATGATTGGTGCGTATATTTTGCTATGGCCACGCGCCAATATCAAAACGCTGGTCGGGTTTTTCGTTTTTTTTCGCGCATTCAATATTCCCGCCGTGCTGATATTCGCTTTCTGGCTATTCGGGCAAGTGAGCGGCTTTTTGAACCCGCAAGGCAATGTCGCTTATGATGTGCATCTTTATTCAATGGCCGCGGGCATGGCACTCATACCTTTTTTCAAACGCCCGCATGTCAAATTTTTCCAAAAACCGCTGACCCGCGCCTTTAGCCGCGATGACCGTCCCTTGCATGTGCCCAGTATTGGCGGGCGCAGAAAGGCACCGCCGCGTCGCATTGACCCGAATGACGGCAAAAATCCTTGGAATAGGGAATAACACGCAAGATTGCGCATAGAGAGGCGTGAAATTTGCACCGCGCTTTGGTATGATTTAGCGATATTGGGGGTGGTCTTGCCGGATTTGAAGCGTCTTATTTTGCGATTACAGAAATTCCTATTGCCGTTGGCGGTATTACTGACGGCCGTTTCGCTACAATTATGGCAACCCTATCCGGTCGAGTTCACTCGCAATTTGGTGTTTGACCAATATAATCGCTGGCTGCCGCGCGCCGAAAGTGACAGCCCGGTTGTTTTTGTCGACATTGATGAAGCCAGTCTGTCACGGGTCGGGCAGTTCCCGTGGCCTCGCAGCGTATTTGCCACTTTGGTTGAGAAAATGACCAACTATGGCAGCGCCGCCATCGCCTTTGATATTTTATTCACCGAAGCCGACCGCACTGCTCCAAGTGAAATTTTACCCGTTTGGGAAGGGTTGCGCATGGATAAGCAGTTAGGAGACTGGCAAAGCCTGCGCAGCGCCATTCAGGCGCAAATTACTAATCCCGACGATGCTTTCGCCCGCGCTATGGCCAATGCGCCGGTAATTATGGCAACTATGATGAGCAATGAAGTAACCAGCCTGCCCATGCCGAAAGCTGGAATTGCTGTGCGCGCGCAGGGGATCGGCAACAATGATGGGACGCTGGACCCTTTGAACAGCCTCCCGAGCAGCGATTTCGCCATTTCCAACCGCGATGTATTAAATAACAGCGCCATTGGGTTGGGGTCGATTAATGCGCGCATCGATGATGACGGGATTATCCGCCGCGCCTCGCTTTTGTTCCGCGCTGGAGATAATATCTACCCGAGCCTCGCATTGGAAAGCTTGCGGGTGGCGCAGGATGCTGGGTCAATTGTTTTGCGCGCTTCGAATGTGCGCGGCGAAGGCGCTTACACATCGGGCTATGGCCTGTCACGTCTCAAAGTCGGGCAAATTATCGCGCCGATTGAACCCGACGGCAGCATGCGTCTTTACTTTGCCGACAGTGCCAATATCGAGACTGTTTCTGCCTATGAAATTCTAGAGCCCGATTTCGATATGATCCGACTGGCCGGAAAAATTGCCTTTATCGGCACCAGCGCAGCAGGTTTGAAAGATATTCGCGCCACGCCGATTAATGCAGTTACACCTGGCGTCGAAGTGCATATTCAAACCGTGCAACAAATGATTGCCGGCACTTATTTAAAACGCCCGATATGGGTTCAGCTATATGAAGGACTGGCAACCATTTGTATTGGCCTTGCTTTGGTGTTTTTAGTCTATCGCTTTTCATTGGTCCCGAGCATCTTATTCTTCGGTCTTTCACTCGCCGCTGGGACCGCTTTATCATGGCAGCAATTCAGCTCCAATCTGCTGCTGATTGATCCAGCGACACCCGCTCTGTCGGTGTTTGTAACCTTTCTCACCGCAGCCTTTTTGCATTTTTTGGAAACCGCCCGCGAGAGACGCGAGGTGCGTAATGCATTTCAATATTACCTTGCTCCTGACATGGTCGAGCAAATGGCCAACGATCCAGATAAGTTGAAATTGGGTGGCGAAACCCGCGATTTGACAATTTTATTTTGCGATATTCGCGGCTTTACCAGCATCGCTGAAGCCTATGCTGGCGCACCGGAAAAGTTGACGCATATTATAAATATCTTTCTAACCGGCCTTTCCAAAGTCATTCAACAGCGCAGCGGTACCATCGACAAATATATCGGCGATAATATTATGGCGTTTTGGAATGCGCCGGCCGATGTCGCTCAACATGCATATGAAGCATGTAGCGCGAGTTTGGATATGTTAAACGCTCTAAGTGAAGTCAATCGCGAATTAAGAGAAGATCCCTTTATAGGCGGCTTTGAGCAAGAAATTCGCATTGGCATCGGCCTGAATTCAGGCCAGACGCTGGTCGGCAATATCGGGTCTGATCAGCGCTTCAATTACTCGGTCATGGGCGACACAGTGAATGTAGCGGCGCGTTTGGAGGGGCAGACCAAAGATTATGCACAGGCCATATTAATTGGCGAAGCGACGCATAAAGCTGCTCAAGAGGCTATTGCCAATGGCCGCCCGCCACTGGCGTTTCTAGAGTTGGATTTGATTGCGCTTAAAGGCAAAGCCTTGCCAGAACGCATTTTTGCTATCTTGGGCGACACTGAATTCGCACAAAGTGATGCCTTTCAAGCACTCAAAAACGCCCAAACGGCACTTTTGACCAGCTACCGCGCACAAGAATGGGATGTTGCCCAAAAGTCAGCCCGTGCTATGGCCGAGGCACATCCGGCACTTGCAGACTATTATGCAATACTGCAAAAACGTATACTGACTTATCGGGATAATCCGCCCGCACCAGATTGGGACGGGCATTATAATGCCCTGGCAAAGTAATTAGATATCTCGGAGGCTTTGGACAGCTTATGAACTTGGTTTTTTGGGGAACACGCGGTTCGCTGCCGATGAACTCGCCGGATCACCGTCTTTTTGGCGGCAACACCCCATGCGTCAGTATTTGCGCTGGTGAGACTATGATTGCCTTTGACGGCGGCTCGGGGCTCGTCAATCTGGGGGCTGAAATACTTGCTGCGGGGCGAACCGAAATCGATATTTGTTTTTCGCATTTTCATGCCGACCATATTTGTGGTCTGCCCTTTTTCAAACCGCTTTTCAATTCCGAAATGACAGTACGCTTGCATAGTTTTGGCCCCGAAGCGGCAAACCTCCGCGACGCCTTAGGCATTTATTTACAAGACCCTATTTTCCCGATGGGATTGGCCGATTTTGAAGCTGATTTGCAATTTAAGCACCATGACCCAAATGAAACCCTAAGTTTTAACGAATTAAATGTAACTGCTTTGCCCATCCCACATCCGGGCGGCGCCCATGCGTTAAAAGCCAGCAATGGCCCTAAGAATTTCGTCTATGCTACGGACACCGAGCATTCGCCTTCAGATCCTAATCAAAACCTTATTGCTTTCATGCGGGACGCAGACTTGGCCGTTTATGACTGCACTTATGATGATGATGAATTTGCTACGAGACGCGGTTGGGGGCACTCGACATGGCAAGAGGGACTGCGCCTTGCTGATGCCGCCAAAGTCAAGAAGTTCGGCATTTTCCATCACGATCCGGAACGCTCGGATGAGATGCTTTTAGAAATAGAAAAACGTGCCAAAGATATGCTGGCCAACAGTTTCGTGACGCGCGATTTTATGCGCATGGAAATATGAAACATCCTCAATTTTCACGTGAGAATCATGCACTTTTCTATTAACGTTTAGAGCATGGAACGCACAATGCGCATCTTGGCTCGAATGTTTGAGCAAAACGGCACGCTTTTCATCGGCGCCACCATTGCCGTTACGGTATTGGTGGTGTTGGTGCTTGTCGCTCGCCGCATGCGCAATAATTCGCCAGACCATGGGATTCTGGAAAATGTTGTTAAAGCGCCGGAGGTTGACGATGATATTGAACTATCAATGGTCGATGACCCAGTGCCTGGCTCGGCCGACGAGACAATGGTTTTTGAAGTTGATGAAGCGCCGCCTGATCAGTTGAATGAAGCTGTGGCGCACCAATTCGATATTGATGACAAGCCGATGGAAGATATCGACGACATGACAATTCCAAAAGTCGGGGAAGCTGCACCGCCTCGCAAAGGAGGTCTCTTTAGTGCTTCTTGGCTGCGCCGCGAAAGGAAAGAAGAAACCGTTCCGGCACCGCCTGATATGGCGACAACCGATGCACGCACAATAGACAGCGCTGCCGAATGCTCGCGGCTTGCGGAAATTGAGCGCAATATGTTGGCCCTGCGCGAACTTTATGAGGCGGGTTTGATTGCGCCTGAAGTCTATGTCCTGAAAGCGCGCGAATTTGCTGGCCAATCAGGCTAGCCGAGCCTTTTGAAGATGGCCAAACAAAGTGGATTTTCACTTGTTGAACTGACCACGACATTGGCGATTATCGGGGTTATTTCAGCCGCCCTCATCGCCGTAATGAACAATCTTAACACGCAAAGCGAACGGATGAATTCGCAAACCGAATTGCTGGTCGGCGGACGGCAATTATTTGCTTTGGTTGAGCCTTGGGCCGCGCTGGCCGGACATAAACAGGCCAATCCCAATTTACCGCAAAACAAGGCTTATGAAATCGTTGGCAGCAGCCATGTGAAGTTTTGTTATGATCTCGATGGTACAACTCGCCAGCAAAGAGAGTTTCGGCTGCACAACCGAAAATTACAGGAGCGTATCGAAGATAATTTCGGCTGCACAGTGACGCCCAATGAAAATGGTTGGGTCGATGTCAGTGAACCGATTATTCGTTCTTTGACTTTTTCCGATAGTGACGGAAGTGATTATTCACTAGATATGCGCTTGGAATTGGAGAAGATTGTTCCCGGCACAAGTGAAACGACGACCAGCATCATGCGGCGGCGTTTCAATCTGTTTGCCATGACAATCTATTGAGACTTATGGCACACCATCGAGATAAGCATAGCGAACAAGGTTTTGCCCTTTATTTGGCCATTGGCTTTATCGTGCTCATTTCATTATTGGCCGGCTCAGTTGGCACGCGCCTCAATATCGCCGCTTTGGACGAAGCGCGTCAAAACGATCAGCGCAGAGCGCTTGACGATGCCGAAGCCAGTCTCGGGGAGGCATGGGTCACTCTGTCAACGCAATTCGCGCTGGATGAAGCTTGGCCCGCTTCGGCCAGTTCCGCCAGCGATAGTGATCTNATTGCTGATCGCGGNAAATGCTTGGGGCCACATGAGACGGCACTGACCAGTTTTTTCGCCTCACAAAGAGCCAGNAATGGCGATCGCGCGCGCCGTTTCTTTGTCAAACGCGACGGCAATACATATCGCCTTTACGGCTGCGGGTTTGATCAAAAAGGAACACGCATTGCCTTCGGCCTTTACGATGTTTCGGGAAACGGCCTCACCCTAAATCGGCTGCGCCGATATTGACCCACACTAGGGCGTCTTCAACTTCTGGAAAAAATTTCGGGACCGAACCAAGCGTCTCCCGCTCGGACTTATCAGGCTCAAACTGACGTCATAGGCGATAGGGCTAGCACCAGCCTCGATGGTTAAGGTCGAGGACGCCGGCACATAGCCATTATCGGTGAACAAAACCGCTAAGCCCAAATTATCAGGATCCGCCTCAAAATCATAATCTGCTGTCACTGGCAAGGTGCCATTGCGTTGAAACTGCACCGCCAGTTCGTTCATTACTCCATCGGCAATAAGCCCCAAACGCGCTTGTGTCCAGCTCGTCTCCATAATCGCGCGATTGGCACTGACCATGGAAATCGTGCCGATAATGCCTGCCGTTATGACCGTTAAGGCGACCATGACTTCGACCAAAGAAAAGCCGCCTTCGCGGTGCAGGCTAATTGATGTCATAGTAGCGTGCGGAATTGACGGGCATTTCCCCAGCTTTCGGGGTGATGACTTCGGGCGCCAAGAATATCACCATTTCTTGCGAATTTTTCGCATCCGAGCTGGTGCCGAGGAATGAGCCGAAAATCGGTATGCCGGTCATACCAGGCAAACCGTTGCGGCTTTTAGAATTATCTTCCGTATACAGACCGGCGAGCACAATCACATCACCGGGGGCGGCAATGAATTCCGTATTTATTTTGCTCTGGATTTTGTCAGAATTAGGGTCCGCGGTGAGGAAGAAATCATCATTGAACGCGATCTTCAGTCGCACATGGTCATTGAGGGGATTTATCGTCGGTGTCACGGTAAGGCTCAACGTCGCCTCCCTTGTCTCATATGTAGTAGTCTCTTCGCCCGGAATAGTTTGACCGCCCGGCGTCACCACCGGCGCCGAGGTCGCGGTAATTGGCAAATAACGCGTTTCCGATTTTTCAATCTGCGCTTCACAACCATTAAGAGCTAAAATAGTCGGGCTAGAAACCTTACGACCTAGACTATTGCTTTCCATAAAGTCGATGGTCCAAGCCAATCCAAGTCGAAAGTTGTTCAAGGTGAATGTATTGCCCGCGGCGGCACGATTAGCAAAATCGAGTGCCCCGCTAACACCGATTAGACTGTCATCACGAACCTCGATTAGGCCCGGCAATTGACTTGTGACCGAAGCTGGCAAATCGGCGATATCGGGATCAGTTTTGGCTGCTGTCCGCACTGCGTTTTCAAGCTTGCTTTGCAATTGGCGCTGCCAGTTCTTGGCCACATTCACCATAAATACTTCGACCAGAACTTGCTTGTCTGGCTTGTCAAAGCTCTCCATCAACTCAGACACCAGCTCAATATCGTGGCGAAAACCAGTAATAATGACCGTGTCACCGACAGCCGTTACGGTCGGTCGGCGAAAAGAGGAATCGGTGAGGAATATCGGCGTCACCGGATCTTCAACTTCACTGGGTGTATCACCATTAGCGGCTGGCGCAGCAGCTGTTTGGTCGTTGTTCTCCGCCAGTGTCGCCGACGCCGTGTTTTGCCCTGCTCCCGTTCCCGTTGGTTCGGCCGACGGCACCAGATCTGTGGCAATATCGGTCACGTTGGAACTGACCAATGCCTCTTGCAACGGGTCAAACATCGGAAGGCCTTCTTCGGCTGCTTTTTGAGCGCGCTCTTCGGCCTCACGCGCTGCTTTTTCGCGGGCAACGCGCTCAGCTTCAGTGCGCTCTTCCGCCGCCTTTTCGGCCGCAATCATTTCTTCGGGATAGAGCTGCTCAAAATAGCTGGTCAATTCGGTTTGGATCTCGGTAACGCGGTCGCCGCTGCCGCCATCACAACTGGCCGCACCCTCGCTATTAAAGATGGTAAATTTCTCAGTGAAAATCGGTTCCGTAGTTTTCAGATTTGCATCGCGCAGCACTCGGCCTCGTAACTCTTCGGCATTGGGCACATCAGCCAAATCGACCTGTGGGGCTTCATCGCTCAACTGCTCAACCGCCGCATTAGCCGGATCGCCAGACAAATCTTTGCTGGGTTTAACTGCATTGTTAGCCGCCAGGCGCGCAACTACATCGGCTAACAATTCCTGCTTAACGGCGCGCTCAGACGCCAATAAGGCGAGCGCCTGGTCAACATCTTCCAACTCAAATTGCGCGGTTTGTGTCTTGGCTGCCTGTTCTTGACGATCAGTTGCATGTTCAAGATCAAGTTCATCGAGGTCGCGCTCATTTTGCAACGCGGCTTCCTTAAAGGCAACAATGGCCGCAGCAACGGCCGGCGAGTGGTCATCTTCGATTATTGCATCGTTGGTCAAAGACCGCACACGGCCGGCATCGTCAGGATGCTGGAAATAATTCTGATAAATCTGCCTGAGCGCAGCCGTATCATTTTCCAACGAGCTTATTTTACGCAAATTACGTGCGCGTCGATTATGCAATTCTGCAGCCGCAACTGCGTCATCAACACGCTCCGAAAATTCGGCGCGAGTATAGAACCTCGCCACACCCATTTTTCGGTCGTAGGCCATCGCGAGGCCGTAATTATCGATCAGGATATCAAAAATATCGAGCGCATCGGCTCGCGAAATATCCAAGCTGACTTTTTGCGGTGCCGCATTGACAGCTGGCGACATATAAACTTGCATGTTAATGGAGCGTGCCAGTGATTTTAACGCGGTCGGTAATCGCAATCCCGCCAGATTGACACTCAAAGTTCGTGAACCGACTTCATCGGACAAATCATCCATGCGGCCGAGCGAGACGCCGGTATTCACATCATTACCGACAAACAGGAAACTTTTCTCCAAAGAGACATATTCGTCTTTTCGGGCCAATTCATTGCGGCCAAACAAGGCTAAAGCCCCTAATTCATTATTATCGGTCAGGCCAATAATGGTGGTAGGCTCTGCCTCGGCATATTGTTGTTCCAAATCAGCAATAAAACCTTGCAACATTTTCTCATGGGCAATCTTGAAACCCTGCAAGGTCAAATCACGTGACTTAGAGTGACGCATATCCATTTGATCAAGCAGCAATTTTTCCGTATTAAAGCTCGACAGAATCGAACGTCGCTGCCGGCGAATGGTTTCGGTGCGCTTGTCTATCACCTTAATCTGGCTTTCCAGCGAACGCTTGCCCGATATTAGCTGTCCATTTCCGCGCGACCCAGACGACAAATCAATCCCCAACCCTGTCATATCGGTTAATGAATTGGCGACCACATCATCGGCAATATCATCTAATTCGATCAACGCTGGCACGCGCACCTGCAAAAGCTCACGGCGGGGTGGTAGCGGTTTGAGATTGGCCGCACGCAATGTTTCCACACCTTCCAAAACAGCTTGTTCGGCACGAACGGCGGCGCGTCGGTCGTCGAAACGCTGCACCGCGCCAGCCATGGTTAAATCGCGCCCAGTGCTAACCCCGCAGCCATATAGATTGGCGCAAAGCGCGCCAGCAAGGCCGAGGCGTACTATTTTCTCAGGAACCGTTACCTTACGCAAACCTTGTTCTCCGTCGGCAAGCCTATTTCGGTCGCCGTAAATTACCTGTGGCGCGTACCTCAGTAATCTTACCGATCGCCTCGGTAATCACTTCGCGCGCGATATCCGCCATATAGCGATTGATCCAGTCTTCAATTAGCGGCCGGACAACTCGTGCCACTGCCAGCTTGATCGTGTCTTGCGAACGCTTTGTGTCAAAGACGCTAGAATAGCGCAAAAACTCGGCGCGAAGGGCAATGGTGGCCTCTTCAGTGATGGCCAAATCAAGGCCGCGCATAAAGTGCTGGATGTCTCGGTCGGTCATAGCCGCCTTCTGGTCACCATCACGCGCCTGCAGATCGGCTTCCAAGCTAGTTTCCGCCTGTTTCAGCAAATCCTTAATGGCACGCTTATAATCATCTTCTGTCCGCAAGCTGTTCATGCTTATCCCTCGTTAAAAACGAATCTCTTTCAGGCTAAAAGTATAAAGCCCTTTCGGTAACTAGTGACGCAAAATCAGTGGATTAATGCGCAGCCGACATTANTTGTGGCGCAAAAAACAGCCATAAAAGCGCCATGGGAGCTAGAAAACAGCCGAAAGGCAATTGCGCGGGCGCAGAGTCNTTATTTTTGCCNCGTGCTGTTAAAATGGCGATAATNCCGANNGTAGCTCCACTTAAACTAGCTCCCAGGAGAATCGGNAGTAAGCTCGCGGGNCCGAGCCATACACCCAGCATNGCCATNAGTTTGACATCGCCAAAGCCCATTCCGTCATGACCNCGCCATAATTTATATGTCGCATTGATGAGGTAAATCAGCANGAAACCGGCCAACCCACCAAGTACTGCATCACTAAATAAAGGCACGCCGGGCGCAACGAGCAGCGCCATAACCAGCCCTAAACCTGCGCCGCCTAGCGAAGCCCAGTCGGGAATAATAAAGGCTTCCATATCGGTCAAAAAAATCACCACCATCAATATTAAAAAAGGAACAAAGGCGGCTAGAACCGCCGGGTCCAATTGATGCCAAGCCAGCATCAGCAAACCTGCCATTGTCAATTCTACATAAAGATAGCGGCGCGGCAGAGTCTGGTCGCAACAGCTGCTGCGGCCGCCACAGCGCAAAAAGCCGAAAATCGGCAAATTGTCAAAGAACCTCAGTTTTTGACCGCAGTGGTAACAGGCTGAGGGCTGGCTTATCCAATCTTCTCCTGACAAGGTGCGCAAGGCGGCAACATTTGCAAAACTACCAAGGCAGGCTCCGATAACGCCCATTAATATTAAAACTGAAATGCCATTACTCATATTGGAAACCCGCAACAGTTATGGCCGTTCGACACTTAGGCTCTGGCCAAAATTTGGAAGCCCCAGTATAAACAGATTAGACCTTGGCGTGTAGCGTCATAACCTTGAGTGTTTGCTGACTATGTCCGAATCCGAAAATTCGACCTCTATTGATAATCCGGTTTATCGCTATCTTGACGAATTACCGAAAGAATATCGTATTTCCGACTTCCATATGCGCTCCGGAAGCCCATTGGCCATTCGCGTCAATGGCGAGATTCAAGTCATGCAGGATTGTCCAATAACCCATGACATTCTAGACAGCGTGTTTCGTCATGAACTGGGTGATGAGCTCTATGAAATATTTGTCGAGAAGAAAGACATCGACTTTGCCATTACTGTCAACGGCGCACGGTTCCGTGCTAATGGCTATCACACGCTAAACGGGTGGGGACTTATTTGCCGAACCATTGTGACCGAAGTGCCCAATATTGACCAGCTAGGCCTGCCACCAGCCGTTCATGCCGTGTTGAAAGAAAAAAAGGGTTTGGTCTTAGTCACTGGCCCGACCGGTTCAGGTAAATCAACCTCGCTTGCCTCAATGATTAATAAAATCAACCGCGAGCGGGCCGAACATATTATCACCATTGAAGATCCGGTCGAGTTTGTTCATTCGGAAATAAAATCAATTATTTCGCAGCGCGAAGTCGGCCGCGATACAATCAGTTTTGCCTCCGCCTTGAAAGGGGCACTGCGTGAAGACCCCGATATTTTATTGCTAGGTGAAATGCGCGATTATGAGACTATTTCGTTAGCTCTGACCGCTGCTGAAACCGGCCACCTCGTCTTCGGCACATTGCATACATCGGGTGCAGCTGAAACGATTAACCGTATTATTGACGCATTTCCGGCTGAAGAACAGCCGCAGGCGCGCTCAATGGTGGCCTCCTCTTTGCAATTGGTAATGACGCAGCAATTATTAAAACGCAAAAGCGGCGGTCGAATCGGTGCTTTTGAGGTAATGGTTTGCGTGCCCGCAATTAAAAACCTCATTCGAGAGGACAAGATTCCTCAAATTGCGACCGTTATGCAAACTGGCGCACAATTCGGCATGATTACAATGGAAAAATATGTCGACGAACTCGAAAAACAGGGCCTTATTGTCTTTGAAGACGATTAGCCTTTAAACGCTGATAAGTTTCATATTGTGCGCTAAATCTTTTTGCTTCATCCGGCAAATAGAGCGCAATTTTATTAACGATTGCCAGCATTTTCTCATCTTCGTCTAACACCGCATAGATTTCGAAGGCGGTTTTCCATACAGGCAGTGTCGGATAGTCCTCCAGCACATGAGATTCAAAATAAGGAAGTGCAACGGGGCGCAAGAGTTCGTGACGCTTTTCGGCAAAAATTTTACGTATTAATTGCAAATTGACGATGGCTCGTAATCTCTTGCCCAGGATCGGGTGCCACAAATCTGGAGCATTTGCGCGGCTTTCAATGAATTGCTCGAGCGGCAAGGCACCCCCACGCACAAAAGCCAGGGTCGAGCGCCGGACATCAACGGTTAGGCTGACCGTAACAAAAATGCCGACAAGCGCGAATGCGACTAAGCTGCTATAGGCCGAGCGGAGTAACCGCCGACTGGTCAAAATAATACGCGATGTAACCGAAGGCTTCTCGAGCGACCCGTACTGGCTGACAACCAACAAAAGACCGAACAGCCAGTAATGAGCCCCCGATGCAATATAGGGATATTCGACTTGGCTGTGCAGTAATATCGGAAGCAATAGCCCAAGCAGCAGCCACCGATTGTCGTTTTGGATGAAAAGCCGCATTCCCAGCCATATAAAGGGCCCCATAACAAGCAATAGACCAAACAGGCCGGCCTCGCTCAAAATATGGATTATTAAGTTATGGGGAATGGTTGCTAGGGCCAAGTAGGTAAAATCCGAGGCCGCGCCATAGCTCTCGAAATGGTCCATATATATGGAAAGAAAGGAGCCTAACCCATGGCCAAACAGGGGTTTTTCCCAAAATCCCCAAAAACCGATAATCCACATGGTAGTGCGAGTAGCAAAAGAAGATTGATTGGCTTCAATAGAGCGAGACGCCAATTCTCCTTCAATTCCCAACAGATTAGCCAAAGCTATGACCGACAAGTAAGTCGCAATAATCACCGCAGATGACACTGTCAACCGGCTACGAATTGACCGATCAAACTGGCTAAAAAACACATGAGCGGCAAGGGACAACATGCCTAATAAAATACCCAAAAGAGCGGTTTTGCTTCTGACAAACGGCAAATCAACAGTTATCGCCAAAATTATTGTAACAAGCATCAAGCGTCTTAAAGGCTTGAGCGGTTGCAAAACAAAGGCAGCCACGGTCATTATCAAAAGCGTCGCAATGAATGAACCGAGCAAATTATACTGTCCGAAACCGGCAGAGGCTTTAGTAAACCCGACCGGCAAGGAAAATGAGGAAGTTGGCAGAAGACTGGCGATTAGTGGGTTTTCAGTGGCCAGGTAAACACCATATTGCGGCAAAAAAGCCAAAAAGACAGTGATGGTGATAAGATCTAGATTAATGGAATTAGACTGGTGCTGCAGCATGCCAAGCACGAACAGTCCAAACGTCAGCAACATCATCGGCAAGAAATAGTGACCGACATGAAGGTGATCAAAACCACCAAGAATATTGGTAGCTAGCACTAGGACGCTGCCAATCACCGGTACCATTAGTCCGCCCAGCCATAAAGGTGACCAGACCAGCTCACCCTGTTTAAACGGTCGCCACCAGAGAAAAATAAGGCTCAGAGAAATGATTGCCCAAGCGCCGAGATTGCGGCTGACATAGGTTTCTCCTAAATCCGGAACGTGATAATTAAAAACGCCGCCGAATAGCAATAAAATACTCCAAAACAGAGGTGTTTTGGCGAAATCAGCGAAAGCCATATTTCTGTCTCTCAAAAAAAAAGCGCCGTGCGGACACGGCGCTCTTCATTTTAATAAGTCACAACTTAGAAGTTGGTAATAGTATTGGTCATTTTCGTAAGTCGACCAGAAGTACCGTCTACCTTCGAGCAGTAAAACACGTCAATATGAGCAATAGTTCCGCTTACGCGGATAAGAACATCGCCGTCCTCGCTGCCAGCAAGGAGATCAACACATGCAGTAGTGCCATCCACTACCTCCGC
>PBLK01000004.1 GCA_002721725.1 Rhodobiaceae bacterium | reverse complement strand
GGCTATTATTACGGGCTGGAGAAAAAGCAGGACATTCTCAACTTCGAGGCGGCACGCGCCTAGTCGAGCGGCAAGCGGGTGATGCTGTGTGGTGTTTGCAGCAAATCTTCTCGCGTCAACGCCACGGAGCGAAACTGCTCGGCGGCGTAAAGCGGCGCTTGGTCATCATAATGCGGTGAGGCAGGGCGCGTGCTGGCGGCACCGAAATTATGCACCATGCCGGCGCTCTGCTTGCCGTTTTTATCCCAAGCCGTATAGACGACCAGCCCGTCACCGGCGACGGCTTTCAGGCGACCGTCTTCTTCCGGCAGGCCGTAAATGGCGCGCAGCACATCAGGGCCACCGCCGAGCGGCAAATCTGTTTTGCCGCGCAGCAGCCGATTGCGTTCTTGCCATTTGGGGTCAAGGCGGCCGAAAGCGGTCATAAGTTCTGCGAGGCAGGTGTCGTAAACAGGCGCAATATCGGGTGCAGGCTTACCCGCCTGTTCGGCCTTCCATTCTTCCGATAACAAGCACACGCCCAGCGCGGCTTGGCGATTGTCGCGCGCCGTTTCGCCATTCCAGGCCGCCAATAGGCTTTGACCTTTTGCATGCAATGACCCTGCTTCAAATTCCATATCGGCAATGCGCCGCACATATTTCATGGCGCGGCTTTCAGGGTCGTAGAACTTATCCCATTTGACGGCGATGAAGTCGTCCTCGCTCATGCGTCCGGCTTCGGCAAACATTGTAAGGCCGCGATCGGCGCGATTGGTCATGCGTGTCTGTAGACCCAGCTCGGGCGGGTAGTTTTCGCGTGGCAGATTATCATTGGCGGCGGTGACCTGAAACGGGTCCTGATTGGTTGATAAAAGATAGCCTGACGATGGATTGCTTAATTGGGGCATTTCACCAAATGAAATTTGTTCATCCCAAATCAAATCGCTGCGGTCGCCGGGCAGATATTTTTGCCAATCCCAACCGGCGGCGCGTTTGGGTATGCGGCCATTATGTAGGAAATAAATATCACCGCCGCGGTCGGCATAGATAAAGTTGAAAGAGACAATGGCTTGCATGGACATGGCTTTTTTAAACTGTTCGAGATTGCGGGCTTTGTTCATCGCCATCCATTGGGCCGGCTGACGCATTTCACCCATACCGGCAAAACGCACCGCATATGTGCCGTGCGCTGTTTCAAGGGCAGGGCCATGCAACGTTTTCAATAGTGTGCGCGGCACGGGCAGGTAGAAATTGCCGAGCAGCTTAATCTTCAGCCAATGGCGGCGGCTTTCAAAAGCGTGCGGCGAGCCGTCCAGCATATATTCATCACCGTTTTTCGGGTTAAGGGTCAGCTTATAAATATCGACAAGGTCGGGCTTATTGACTGTTACGCCATAGCCAATATCCGGATTAAAGCCTTTGGCGATAAAGGGCATACCGGGAAAAACGCCGCCATGCATATCCCAGCCTTCGCCGGATTTTACATGCGCCTCATACCAAGCGACAGGGCCGGTTAAGGGCTGGTGCGAGTTAATTATGATGCGGGTTGCGCCGTCAGATGACTTGTCGCCGTTTATGGCAAAAGCATTGGAACCGACGGGCAGGCCTGCTGCCCCAATGTGGCGTGTCAGCGACGCGCTGTCCGGTGCGCTTGCCAATTCATATTGCGGGCTGTCGGCAAACAGTTTGGTAACGTGGCTTTCAAAGCCGTAAAACAATAAATGCTGAAGCGAAAAACCGACTGTCAAATCTTGCGGCGTGATGGGGAAAAGGCGCGGGTCGGCTTCCATCGGATGCATCGCGGCATAATAGTTAAGACCGTCCGCATAGGCTTTCAGATGGGCGCGGATTTGCGGTGTTAGGGCTGTTTCATAATTTTCCTGAACATGATCGCGAACGCCAAGCCAGTGCACCAGAAAGTCAATCGGTGCACCGTCTATGCCAATCTCGCGGGCCAGTTCGCCGCGATAGAAAGGTATCATTTGCTGCATGGTTTTAAAGTCGTCTTCGGCATGGGCATATGACAAGCCAAAGGCAACATCGATATCGCGCTTGCCGTAAATATGCGGTGCGCCATAAGCATCGCGAATAATCTCGGCATCATATTGCGCCGCTTCTGCAATGGCGGCATTTGGGTCCCAGGCGGCAGCGCGCAGCGCAAAGAGCCCGAGATTTAGCAAAACTAAGAGGGGCGCAAGGGCTAGAAGGCCAATCCAAAAGCGGCGTAAATGTGTTTTCATGATGTCTCCCGAGTTTCGACAGGAGATAGGTCTAACAGGCCTTGCGGCAAGCTATTCGGCGGCCAGCTTTTGCTTCGGTTTGGTTTGCGCGCCGCGTACCAATTTGCCAGGCTTAGCGTCGGTCGGCGTGCCGTCAAGATAGGTCACCTCACCGGCCACCAAGGTCGCCGTGTAACCGGTCGCGCGCTGCATCAAACGGCGCCCACCCGCGGGTAAATCATAGTTTATTTCCGGCAAGTGCAAGCGAAGCTTGTCAAAATCGATAACGTTAATGTCAGCGCGATAGCCGGGCATAAGAACGCCTCGATCGTGTAAGCCAACCCAATGGGCGGTGTCGCAGCTCTGCTTTTTAATCAACAATTCCAATGGAAGTTTGTCGCCGCGAGTGCGGTCTCGCCCCCAATGCGTTAGCAGCGTTGTCGGAAATGAGCCGTCGCAAATCATTCCTACATGAGCGCCGCCATCAGATAGGCCGGGAAGAGTGGCATTGCTTTCCAACATAGTTCGCGTGCTGTCGAGATTGCCATCGGCAAAATTTAGAAATGGGAAATAGAGAACGCCGCGCCCGTTATTTTCGAGCATCAGGTCAAGCGCCACCTCAACCTCGCTAACGCCACGATTCTTGGCAATGGCCGCTACGGTTTTGTCTTCAGTAGGCTCATAATCCGGAGGGTCACCAAGCACAAAAATTTTGCCGAAGTTGGCTAGCAAAGCGCGAACAAATGGATTTTTTGAACCAGCTTCTTCTGTTAGTAATTGCGCGCGGAGGGTAGGGTCGCGCAAAGCGTCGACTTTTTTGTTAAGCGGCAAATCGGCAATTTTTGCAAAACTCGGGTGGCCCGATAGGGGGTTCAGGGTCAATTCAAGCCCTAGCAAAACACCGACAGGGCGCGAGCCAACTTGCCCACGCATGGGCAGACCATCGGCCACGCCTTGCTCCAGCCAATCGGTCAGATGCCGCCATAGGGTCGGCTTGCTGTCGGCTTGCGCAATTGAAACGGAAAGCGGTCGGCCCGATTTTTCAACCAAACGCCGCAGCATGGCCATTTCTTCATGCATATCGTCAAAGTCGGAAACGAACTGTAGTGTGCCGCGCCCCGCTTTTCTCAATCCCATTGCAATGCCGAGCAGCTCCCGCTCGCTAGCCGTAAGCGTAGGAGTTGGATTGCCATCAGCTGAACGGTGATTGAGCGTGCGCGATGTTGAAAAGCCTAGGGCGCCCGCCATCACTGCATCATGCGCTAGCTTGGCCATTTTGGAGATATCGTCATCGGTCGCTTCTTCGCGATTGACGCCGCGATCCCCCATCACATAAACGCGCAAGGCGGCGTGCGGCACTTGCGCCGCCAAATCTATATCGAAACGGCGCGGGGTGAGAAAATCGAGATAATCGGCAAAGCTCTCCCATTGCCAAGGAAGGCCTTCGGCCAAAACGGGGAAGGGGATGTCCTCGACACCTTCCATCAATTGGATAAGGCGGTCGTGGTCGCTTTCATGCACCGGCGCAAAGCCGACGCCACAATTGCCCATCACCGCCGTGGTGACGCCGTGCAGGGAAGATGGGTCAAGCCTATCACCCCACGCCGCTTGTCCGTCATAATGAGTATGAATATCAACAAAGCCGGGCGTAACAATTTGCCCTTCGGCATCAATTTCATTAAGCCCGCTGCCTTCGACCTGGCCGATTTCGCTTATGATATCGCCATCAATGGCAATGTCGGCCTCATATGGTGGCGAACCCGTGCCGTCAAAAATTAGACCGTTGCGAATAATTGTGGTGTACGATGCCATTCTGGCGACCCCCAAAATTCAACGAATTTTGGGTCAGTTTTTAGGGCACGTCAATCACCTATTTCTTAAGAATGCTCTGGCGGAGAGGAAGGGATTCGAACCCTCGATGCGGGATTACCGCATACTCCCTTAGCAGGGGAGCGCCTTCGACCACTCGGCCACCTCTCCACCGCCGTTGATAGACAAGGGGCGACGGGTTTTCAAGTCATTTTGCAAGGGCTTTACGATTTCTAGGGCAACCACTGACGGATGCTGGCTGGTGTTGTTACACTCATAGCCAAATGCTTTTCATTCTAGAATTCTTCCTTAAACGGACGCAGGTCGAGTTCCTGCGTCCAAGCCGAGCGGTGTTGCTCGTGCAACATGAAAAAAGCACTAGCAATAGCGTCAATCTCGAGTGCGCCGTCTTCGCCTTTGCTGTCGAGATATTCTGCATAGCGGGAACGCACTTTGTCGCCATTAATGGCTCCGTCAATAATTACATGTCCGACATGAATGCCTTGCGCATTGAACTCTCGTGCCAATGATTGAACCATCATACGCAGTGCGCCCTTACCGGCAGCAAAAGCGGAGAACCCTGCCTTGCCGCGCAAGGAGCCGCTCGCTCCAGTAAACAACAGGCTTTGCCGCGGAGTACTACTCGATTGTTTTAACATGAGCGGCAGAACGGCCTGCGCGGCCAAAAACCCGCCAAAGCAGATGACTTTCCACATATCCTCAAACACCTCGGCGGTAACATCGAGGAATTTTTCCGGCCGATTGTTTCCGGCATTGTAAATCGCCAATTCCAGTGGGCGACCGTCTTTTTCGATTTTCTCCAGCGCCGCATTGACCGCTTTCTCGTCCGTTACATCGGCCAGAAGGGCAGAGGCGCTGCCACCGGCTGTCTCAATATCAGCGACAACCGCGTCAATCTTTTCAGCCGTGCGGCCATTGACGAAAACATGCAAGCCGCGCGCCGCCGCGCGGTGGCACAGTTCTGCGCCCAGCCCTTGACGCGGGCCAACCCCGAATATGACTGCGCTGGTTTCTGCTTTGCTCATGGAACTCTCCTCATGCGGCGCGATGCTTGTCGCCGCCAAATCATGTGGTATGTTGCCGCCAAGTCGGCAGGGAGACAAGCCCTGCCGTGCATATAGGAGCGAAAAATGTTTCGGGGCGCGATAACGGCACTGATTACACCTTTCAAGAACGGCGCGTTGGATGAGGCGGCGCTGCAATCGCTGGTGGATTGGCAAATCACGGAGGGGATTGACGGTCTGGTGCCGGTCGGCACGACGGGTGAAAGCCCGACGCTGGGCCATACCGAGCACGAGCGCGTTGTCGAAGTGGTGGTCGAGGCGGCAGCCAGACGCGTGCCGATTGTTGCCGGTGCCGGTTCCAATTCAACAGCCGAGGCGATTGCCTTTACGCAACATGCTGAAAAAACCGGTGCTGATGCGGTGCTGCATGTTACGCCTTATTACAATAAACCAACGCAAGACGGGCTGTTCGCGCATTTTGCAACGATTGCTGAGAACACCGCGCTACCGATTATTCTTTACAATATCCCCGGGCGCTCGATTGTTGATATGACGCCCGAAACAATGGGGCGGCTGGCCGAGATTGAAAACATTGTCGGGGTGAAAGACGCCACTGCCGATATGGCACGGGTTGGCCAACAGGCTGAAACCTGTGGGCCGGATTTCATTCAGTTGTCGGGCGAAGATGCCAGCGCGGTGGACTTCAACCGCGCCGGTGGTGTCGGCGTGATTTCCGTATGCGCCAATATTGCGCCGGCCAAATGCGCCGCCGTGCAAAAAGCCACGCTGGACGGCGATTTTGACAAAGCCGAGGCGCTGCTGGCCGAACTTTTGCCGCTCATGGATGCGCTGTTTTGCGAAACCAGTCCGTCACCGGCCAAATATGCGATGGCGCGGCTTGGCAAATGCCAAGAGGAAATTCGTCTGCCGCTTTTGCCCGCCTCCGACCATGCGCGCGCGCAAATCGATGCGGCAATGGATGGCTTGGGGCTTTAGTCATGTCTTCGAAAGCGGGTGGCCGCAAAAAAAACAGCGCGGGTGACGGAACCATTTCCGAGAACCGCCGCGCCCGCCGCGATTTTGAAGTTACCGAAACATTTGAGGCCGGTCTGGTGCTGCAAGGCACGGAAGTGAAAAGCCTGCGCCTCGGCAGGGCCAATCTGGCGCACAGCTTCGCCACAGTGCGCGATGGCGAGGGCTTTTTGATGAATGCCGATATTCCCGAATATGTGGCCGGTAATCGTCATAATCATAAGGCGACGCAGCCGCGCAAGCTACTGTTGCACCGGCGCGAATTGAACAAGCTGATGGCGGCGGTGCAGCGCGACGGCATGACCATTGTGCCGTTAAAAATCTATTTCAATGAACACGGCAAGGCCAAGCTGCTGCTCGGTCTGGCGCGCGGCCGCAAAAAAGGCGATAAGCGCGACGTCGAGAAAAAACGCGACTGGCAACGGCAAAAAGCGCGCTTACTCAGATAGCCGCGCCTTTATATCCGCAAACACATTTTCGAACATCTCCTCGGTAAGGCGGCCCGTATTGGTGTTGTAGCGCGAGCAATGATAGCTCGAGACCAGAGTGAAATCCGGCAGTTGATAGGCGGTGGCGTGGCCGAAGGGCGCGTCTTTCAGCTTTACGCTCGCTGCGCGCAACACGCTGTCATGCGAGATTTTGCCGAGCGACAGCACGATTTTCAGCTTCGGCAGACCGGCCAGCCGCGCCGCCAAAAACGGGCGGCAATTATTGATCTCCGCGCCGACCGGCTTGTTTTGCGGCGGCACACAGCGCACCGCATTGGTAATCATGCAGTTTCTGAGCCGCAGGCCGTCATCAATGTGCCCAATCATATGATTTCTGTCGTAAACCCCGTCGGAAAAGCCGAATTTCGCCAAAGTCTGATACAGCAAATCGCCGGCCCAGTCGCCGGTGAAGGGGCGGCCGGTGCGATTGGCGCCGGTCACGCCCGGGGCGAGGCCGACAATAAGAAATTCGGCTTGCGGGTCGCCAAAGCACGGCACGGGGCCGTTAAACCAGCCCGGCTCGGCGGCGCGATTGGCGGCGCGATATTCCGCGAGGCGCGGGCAGATTTGGCAGTCAGCTTCAGGCAAGGGGGAAGGAAGAGCGCTCATGCGGGCATCATAGGCGGTTTGCCCCCATTCACAAACTCTTGTAGTTAGGGCGCATGATTTATCTCGCTTTGGGCAGCAATTTGGCCGGTGATTTTGCCAATTCGGCGCAGCTTATCGGCGCGGCGATTGATAATATGCCGCTATGCGGGGCGCATGTGGTGGCGCGCGCGCCGCTTTATCGCTCGGCGGCGGTGGGGCCGAAGGAGGAGGGGCATGCGCAGGGCGATTACATCAATACAGTGGTGGCCGTGCGCAGCGTATTGCCGCCGCTTGGCCTGTTGCGCCGCTTGCATGCGCTGGAGGCGGCTTTCGGGCGCGAGCGGCGCATCAAATGGGGGCCGCGCACGCTGGATATTGATATTTTGAGTTATCATGCCGAGGTGCAGGGCGGCTTGGCGGAGATTCCGCATCCGAGGCTGGCGGCGCGTGCCTTTGTTTTATATCCGCTGCGCGATATCGCCCCCGGCTGGCGACACCCGATAAGCGGGGCAGGGGTGAGCGGGCTTATTAAGGGTCTTCCTGCTTCTGAACGAAGAAGTTTATCAAAAATCTAATCGTTGAGTGCCCAGCAAGGCTATCGGGGATATGCTTAATTCGCTTGAATCTTTAACAATTTACTTGCGATAATGACTCATGCGGCCTAAATACAGTCGCATAACCAGACATTAGGAGTGCCGCATGGCCCGTGTGACCGTAGAAGACTGCGTAGACAAGGTAACAAATCGCTTTGAGCTGGTGCTTTTGGCATCGCATCGCGCGCGCGGCATGTCGGCCGGTGCCGAATTGCTGGTCGAGCGCGACAATGATAAAAACCCCGTCGTCGCGCTGCGCGAAATTGCCGATAAAAAGCTGGTTCCTGCCGATATTCGCGAAGATTTGGTCGGCTCGCTGCAAAAACAGGTTGATGTGGACGAGCCCGAAGAAGACATTATCGCCATGCCGCTGGCCGCACCTGCCGCCGATGGCGCAGGCGAAGGCGTCGAAGCCGCCGCCGGAAATGCGGAAATGGTGGAAATGACCGAAGACGATATTCTCGCCGCGCTGCAGTCGCTGGAGAACGCCGGACCGAAAGACCGGGGTGATGGTCGCGACGACTAGGCCGACACATATCCCGTCCGCCCCAAGCGCAGGGGGGCTTTTGCCATGATGCGCCAATATGAACTTGTAGATCGCGTCATCTCCTATGAGCCTCGGGCCAATGAGGACTTGTTGAACCGCGCCTATGTGTATGCCACGCAAAAGCATGGCGACCAGAAGCGCGCCTCGGGCGACCCGTATTATTCGCATCCGGTTGAAGTGGCCGGCATTCTCACCGATTTGCGCCTCGACACGGCCAGCATCGCCACCGCGCTTTTGCACGACACGATTGAAGATACGGACGCGACCTTTGGCGAGATTGAGAAAATCTTTGGCCGCGAAATTGCCGATATGGTCAATGGCGTGACGAAAATGTCCTTGCTCGAATTGTCTTCCGCCGATATGGCGCAGGCCGAAAACTTCCGCAAGCTGCTGCTGGCCACAGCCAGCGATGTGCGCATTCTTTTGGTCAAGCTAGCCGACCGGCTGCACAATATGCGGACGCTGCATTTCATTTCTTCTGACAAAAAGCGCAAACGCATCGCGCAAGAAACGCTGGATATTTATGCGCCTTTGGCCGGTCGCGTCGGCATGCAAAACTTCCGCGACGAACTGGAAGACCTCGCCTTTGCCGAAGTCAATAAAGAGGGGCGCGAACTGATTGTCGAGCGGCTCAACGAATTGAAGCAAGATAGCGGCGATATGCTGGAAGCCATCGCCTATGAGTTTTCCGCGCTGTTGGGCGAGAACGGCATCAAAGCCCATGTGCATGGGCGGCAAAAGCGGCCGTTTTCGATTTGGCGCAAAATGCAAAACAAGTCGATTTCGCTGGAGCAGCTGTCAGACGTGTTCGGCTATCGCGTTGTCGTGGCCGATGAGGCCGCCTGCTATCAGGCGCTCGGCGTGCTGCATCGCAATTTCCGCTATGTGCCAGGGCGCTATAAGGATTACATCTCAACGCCCAAGCTGAACGGCTATCAATCTTTGCATACCACGGTTATCGGCCCCAATCAGCAGCGTGTGGAGGTGCAAATCCGCACCGAGCATATGCACGATATTGCCGAACGCGGCGTGGCCGCGCATTGGACCTATAAGGACAGCACGGAAGACTATCCCGACACGGCCAAAATCGAGCCGTTTGCTTGGCTGCAAGATATGGTCGGGCAGTTGAAAAATGGTGGCTCGGCGGAAGAGTTTTTGGAAAACACCAAGCTCGAATTGTTCAATGACCAAGTGTTCTGTTTCACCCCGAAAGGGCGTTTGATTGCCATGCCGCGCGGCGCAACGGCGCTGGATTTCGCCTATGCCGTGCATACGGAGATTGGCAATAGCTGTATCGGCGTGCGTATTAACGGCCTCAAGCTGCCGTTCCGCACTTTGCTGAAAAACGGCGACGAGATTGAAATCATTCGGGGTGATGAGCAACTGCCAAGCGAGAACTGGCTCAATCATGTGCATACCGGTAAGGCGCGCGCCGCTATTCGCCATGCTTTGCGCGAGCGCGAAGCCGATGATTTCATCAAGCTGGGTGCGCAAATGATTGAAAACTTGTTCGCCGCAGAGGCTGTTGACAGCTCGACCGGCGTGCTGGACCGAGCGCTCGGTGTCTTGTCCTTTAACAATATGGACGCGCTTTATGAGGCTGTGGGGCGCGGCTCAATATCTGCCGCCGATGTGCTGCTCGCTACCATGCCCAAAAAAGCGCTGCGCAAGCGCGACCGCTTTGCCGGTGCCATGCGCAGTCTTATTCGCCGTCCCGACAGGTCTGAGGCGGAAGGCTCACCAATTATGCCGGCCAATGGGGCGCTTTACGGCACTGTGGTCAATGTGGCGGAAAACTTCTTCCCCCTGCCTGGTGATGACATTGTCGGCATTGTGACCCCAGGGCAGGGCGTGGTGGTCTATCCGGCCAAAGCGCGCGAATTGGCAGCCTTTGAGGACAGCCGCGAGCGCTGGGTGCCCATGAAATGGGATGAAGAAAGCACTCATTTATTCGCCAGCCGCGTTGACCTAACAGCCGTCAATCGCACCGGCTCGCTCAGCGTCATTACACAGACCATTGCAGATTTTGATGCCAATATTACGAATCTGTCGTTAATTCATCTCAATGAAGATTTCTGCGACCTGACAGTGGATTTGCAAGTACGCAATAAAGAACATATGGAACAGCTGGTAAATGCGCTGAAAGGCAGCCGCGTTATCAGCAAAGCAAAACGGATTATTTTTGGCGGGACGATCGAGAACTAATATGACACCAGACCAAGTGCTCGATGAATTCCGTGATGCTGATGCCCTGCTTGAAGGGCATTTTATTTTATCTTCGGGTTTGCATAGTCGCACTTATTTACAGTGCGCTCGCGTGTTGATGGATACGCGCCGCGCCGCCCGATTGGCGGAAGCATTGGGAGCCAAAATCAAAGACAATATTGACGAAGATATTGATTGCGTCGTTGCACCGGCAATGGGCGGGTTGATTATCGGCCATGAGGTGGCGCGCGCGCTCAATGTTGACTCCATGTTTCTCGAGCGCACCGATGGCGAGTTCACCCTGCGCCGCGGCTTTCATCTGTCTGAAAACGCCAATGTGGTGTTAATTGAAGACATCGTCACCACTGGCCTGTCATCGCGCGAAGCGATTGCCGCCATCGGCGCGCACGGCGGCCGTGTAGTCGGTGCCGGCTGCCTTATTGACCGCTCCGGCGGCATGGCAGATGTCGGCGTGTCGCTGGTTAGCCTCGCCAGTATCACCGTCGAAACCTTCGAGGCTGACAATGCGCCTGCTGATCTGGCAGACGTTCCCGCTGTAAAGCCGGGAAGTCGTGGCCTCAAATAGGCATGCCTTATGTTCAAGCGTCGTAATCCACAAACGTTTTTTGAGCGTCTGCGCCAGTTTCTCTGGCCGCGCGAAGGTTGGGGGCGGGCGACCAAATATCTTTGGCAGCGCACGGTGCGTCTGTCAGGCACGCCGCATTCCATTGCTTTGGGTTTGGCAATCGGTGCTTTTGCCTCGGCCAATCCTATTTTGGGCACGCATATCATCTGGTGCGCCATCATCATCTATTTTGTTGGTGGTAATTTTATCGCTGCCGTGCTCGGCACATGGGTCGGCAATCCGGCCAGTTTCCCGTTTATTTGGTTGGCAACCTTCAACACCGGCAATTTTCTATTGGGGCGCGCGGCCGATAACAGAGAGCTGCCACAATTATCCGTTGAACTTTTGATTGACGCGCCGCTTGGAGTGCTGCTCCCGGTTATCGGCCCGATGATGATCGGCTGGCTTCCAATTGGTTTGTTTATGGGGTTGATTGTCTACTATCCGAGCCTTTGGTCTATCGAAGCTTATCAAAAGCAGCGGCATGAACGCATTGAGAGAAAACGCAGTGCGGCCGAAGAAAATGATGGTAAACAGGGCTGATGGCTGAGGGTAACAAATTGAGATTGGGCGTCAATATTGACCATGTGGCGACCATTCGGAACGCTCGCGGCGGGGGTTTGCCTGACCCCGTGCGCGCGGCAGAATTGGCGGCGCGCGCCGGTGCCGACGGTATTACCGCACATTTGCGGGAAGATCGCCGCCATATTGGCGATGATGACATTGCCCGTCTGGCCGGTGGTATCGGTCTGCCGCTCAATCTTGAAATGGCGACAACCGAAGAAATGCTGCAAATTGCGCTGCGTCATAAGCCCAATGCCTGCTGCATCGTGCCAGAAAAACGCCAAGAAGTGACGACAGAAGGTGGGCTTGATGTGGTCGCCTATGACAATAAATTGCCGAGTATTATTGACCCCCTGAAAAAAGCGGGTATTCGGGTCTCGCTTTTTATTGATGCCGATGCAGCGCAAATCCGAGCCTCGTCCAAGTTAGGAGCCGATATTGTCGAATTGCACACCGGCACTTATTGTCACGCGCACCATGATGGCGATAGCGTTGCTTTTGACGCAGAGTTAGAGAAATTGGCGACAGGTGCGGCACTAGCCGATGAATTGGGGTTGGAAGTGCATGCCGGACACGGGCTTTGCTTTGAAACGGTCAAGCCGATAGCGGCCATTCCGCAAGTGACAGAATTGAATATCGGGCATTTTCTTATTGGCGAAGCGATTTTTGTCGGCTTAGACACGGCGATTGCCAAGATGAGCCGTTTGATGGATGAAGCCCGGGGCGGCGCGGATTTATGATTTTAGGTATTGGCAATGACATTATCGATATTCGCCGCATTGAGCAGTCGCTCGAGCGGTTTGGCGATCGCTTTGTGCAACGCCTGTTTACCGAAACCGAGCAAAAGCGTTCGGAACGCCGCAAGCTGCGTGCCGCTTCTTATGCCAAGCGGTTCGCTGCTAAGGAAGCTTGTTCGAAGGCGCTTGGCACAGGTTTGCGGCAAGGAGTATTTTGGCGTGACATGGGGGTTGCTAATCTACCCTCAGGCAAGCCGACTATGAAGTTGACTAATGGTGCTCTAGCGCGATTGGAGAAAATCACACCGGACGGTATGAGCGCGCAAATCGACTTGACCATTACTGATGATTTTCCAACCGCCCAAGCGATTGTGATTATTTCCGCTGTGCCGCAAGGGGGCGATAGCTAAATGTCGGAAGAAGCGGCGAAGCACGGCAGTGCGCCCGAAAAGCAGGGCGATACTTGGCAGGATAATCTGCGCATTTTTATCATTGCGGCACTTATCGCCATTGTCATCCGCTCGTTTTTCTTCCAGCCATTCAATATTCCTTCCAGCTCCATGAAGCCGACCCTGCTGATTGGCGATTTTCTGTTCGTCAGCAAGTTTAGCTATGGCTATTCCAAGCATAGTTTCCCGTTCAGCCCGCCATTGTTCAGTGGCCGCACCTCTGAGCGCGGGCCCGAGCGGGGTGATGTGGTGGTCTTCAAATTACCGTCTGATGGGCGCACGGATTTCATCAAACGCGTCATCGGCCTGCCGGGCGATAAAATTCAAATGAAAAACGGTGTTGTCTGGCTCAATGATGCGCCGCTTGAGCGCGAGCGGCTTTCCGATTTTGAAGAATTGCGCCGCAATGCGCCGCCTATCGAAATTCGACGTTTCCGCGAGACCCTGCCCAATGGGCGCTCTTATGTGACGCTCGACCAAGCCGATAGCAGTCCGGCTGACAATACCGGCGTTTATGAAGTGCCGGAGGGGCATTATTTCATGATGGGCGACAATCGCGATAATTCGACTGATAGCCGCTTTGTTCGTTATGTCGGCTTTGTGCCGCATGAGAATTTGGTCGGCCCCGCTCAAATATTGTTTTTCTCATTTGATGACCGCACGCGGATTTGGGAAATTTGGCGCTGGCCAATTTCCATTCGTCTGTCACGTCTTTTCAATTTGGTGCATTAATGGCTTCGCTGGACGCGCTGCAAAAAACCCTCGGCCATATGTTCGCTGATGAAGCTTTGCTGCAGCGCGCTTTGCGCCATGCCAGCCTCAATGTTGACGATGATAATGAGGCGTTGGAGTTTATCGGTGATCGCGTGCTTGGTCTGGCAATTTCACAAATTCTGATGGCGCGTTATGCGACCGAGCCCGAAGGAGCGCTGTCACGTCGCCTCAGTCAATTGGTCAGCGGTAAAAGCTGTGCCAAGATTGCCAAGCTTTGGGATTTGGGTGCCCATTTGAAAACCGATAGCGGTATTCGAAACCGCCGGAAAATACCCAATGCGGTGCTGGCCGATGGCTGCGAGGCAGTTTTGGGTGCTGTGTTTCTTGATGCGGGATTTGATGTGGCGCAAAAACTGGTGGCCACTCATTGGGCAGATTTATTGGGGGCACAGGGTGATGTGCCGATAGACAGCAAGACAGCATTGCAGGAATTGACCGCCAAACACGGTCATGATTTCCCGACCTATGAAATTATCGAACAAAGCGGCGCGGCGCATGCGCCGCATTTCTCTGTTGAGGTGAAGTCGGGGCTTGGCAAGGCGCAGGGCGAGGGCCATTCGCGCAAAGCGGCAGAACAAGACGCCGCCCAAACATTGCTCACACAATTGCAAGATGGGCAGGCCAAATGAACAAAAAATGCGGATTTGTCGCCATTATCGGCCCACCAAATGCTGGCAAATCAACCTTATCAAATGCGTTGGTGGGACAGAAAGTCGCCATTGTGACGCAAAAAGCGCAGACCACGCGCATGCGTTTGCGCGCTGTCGTCATGCACCAAGAAGCGCAGATTATTTTGGTCGATACCCCCGGCATATTTGCCGCCAAGCAACGGTTTGACCGCGCTATGGTCAATGAGGCTTGGATGGGGGTGGAAGACGCAGATGAAGTGCTGGTGGTGCTCGATGCGGCGCGCGCCGATACGCTGGAAATTGACCTGATGCTGGAAGGGTTGGCAGCAAGCAAAAAACAAGCCTCGCTGGTCATCAATAAAATCGACACGGTGCGCAATGACAGCTTGCTCGCGCTCGTCGCCAAACTGAATGAGCGGGTGACCTTTAAGGATACATTCCTTATCTCAGCACTGTCGGGTGACGGGCTGAAACGCCTGAAAGATGCATTGGGCGATGGCATGCCGGAAGGGCCTTGGCTTTACTCTGAAGACCGAGCGGCGGATATTCCCTCACTGCTTTTGGCCTCTGAGGTGATGCGCGAGAAATTGTTTTTGCGGCTGCATCAAGAGCTGCCCTATGCGCTGACCGTCGAAACGGAAAAATGGGAAAACAAAAAAGACGGCTCAGTGCGCATTGAGCAAATCATTTATGTGCAGCGCGACGGGCAAAAAGCCATTGTGTTGGGCAAGGGCGGCCAAACGATGAAGGAAATCGGGGCTCAGGCGCGCGCCGAACTGGAAGAGATGTTCGAGCGGCGCGTGCATTTATTCACTTTTGTGAAAGTGCGGAAAAATTGGATGGAAGATCCGGAGCGCTATCGCATGCTCGGTCTCGATTATAAGGTTTAGCCATGCAGTGGGAGGCCGAAGCTCTGGTTCTGGCAGCGCGACCCCACGGCGAAAGCAGCGCCATTGTCGATGTGTTTTCGCGCGAGCATGGGCGCTTTGCGGGTCTTGTGCGCGGGGGCAATAGCCGCCGCCTGCGGCCGATTTTGCAGCCTGGCAATATGGTCGTGGCGACGTGGCGCGCGCGGCTTTCGGAGCATTTGGGCACAATGACGGTTGATGCCGGTCGCGCCCATGCTGCCGAAGCAATGGCTGATGCCAAAGCGCTGGCCGGATTGAGCGCCTTGTGCGCGCTCATGCAAATCACGCCTGAGCGGCAAGCCTATCCGCGCCTTTATGACACGCTGATCTTGGTGCTCGGCGCGATGGATGACGAGGCCGTGTGGCCGGTGTTGTTGGCGCGTTATGAAATGGCGCTGCTGGAGGAAATCGGCTTCGGGCTGGATTTATCGTGTTGTGCGGCGACAGGTGTAGTCGATGAATTGGAATATGTCTCGCCGCGCTCGGGTCGTGCCGTTAGCCGCGCTGCCGCGCTGCCATATCTCGATAAAATGTTTGTGCTTCCAAAGTTTTTGCTCGACCCGTCAGCCGAGGCCAGCGATGACGATGTGCAAAAGGCGATGGAATTGACTGGCCATTTTCTTGAGCGCCGCGTTTATCTGCCCAATGGTATGAAAATGCCGCCGGCGCGCCTGCGATTGGCAGATATACTGACGCGGTAGCCGGCGAATCGGGTGATAAATCACCCATGAGTGACGTGGAAGATCTGCCACAAGAAGAAGCGGTAAGCTTAAAAGCGGCATTAGAAAGCCGGTATTTAGCCTATGCGCTCTCGACCATTACCAATCGTGCTTTACCCGATGTGCGCGACGGTTTGAAGCCGGTGCACCGTCGCTTGCTTTATGCCATGCGGCAATTGCGCCTTGACCCAGAGCAAGGGTTTAAAAAATCGGCGCGCGTTGTCGGCGATGTTATCGGTCGTTATCATCCGCATGGTGACCAAGCGGTTTACGATGCTTTGGTGCGTTTGGCGCAAGATTTTGCGGTGCGCTATCCACTGGTTGATGGGCAGGGCAATTTCGGCAATGTCGATGGCGATAATGCCGCCGCCATGCGTTACACGGAAGCGCGCATGACCGAAATTGCCGGTCTGCTGCTGCGGGATATTGACAGCGATACAGTTGATTTTCGCGCCACTTATGACGGCGAAGATGAAGAGCCGATTGTGTTGCCCGCCGCTTTTCCCAATTTGCTGGCGAATGGGGCATCCGGCATTGCCGTCGGTATGGCGACCAGTATTCCATCGCATAATGTCGATGAATTATGCGCCGCCGCATTGCATTTGCTGAAAGCGCCCAATGCGCGCATTGATACGTTGATGGAGAATGTCAAAGGGCCGGATTTTCCGACTGGCGGCATTTGTGTTGAAAGCCCTGAAGCCTTGCGCGAAGCCTATGCAACAGGGCGCGGTTCCATTCGGGTGCGCGCCCGCTATGAAGTCGAGCAAATGGGGCGCGGCACATGGCAAATCGTCATTACCGAAATTCCTTATCAGGTGCAGAAGTCTCGCCTGATTGAGAAAATCGCCGAGCTGATGAATGCGCGCCAATTGCCGATGCTCGATGATATTCGTGATGAAAGCGCGGAAGATATCCGCATTGTCATTGAGCCGAAAAGCAAGAACATTGACCCGGTGCAAGTGATGGCGGTGCTTTACAAGCAAACCGACCTTGAAAGCCGCTTCTCGCTGAATATGAACGTGCTCGACAATGAGGGTGTGCCGCGGGTTATGGGGCTGCGCGAAGTGCTGAGCCAATGGTTGCAGCACCGCAATGATGTGCTGGTGCGCAAATCGAAATATCGCCTCGATAAAATTACCGCGCGACTGGAAGTGCTGGACGGCTATCTGATTGCCTATCTCAATCTCGATGAGGTTATTCGCATTATCCGCGAAGAAGACGAGCCGCGCGATGAGTTGATGAAAGCGTTTGACCTGTCGCAAGTGCAAGCCGATGCGATTTTGAACATGCGTTTGCGCGCTTTGCGCAAACTTGAAGAAGAGGGCATTCGCGCCGAGCATGCGGAACTGAGCGCCGAAATGAAAGAGTTGAAGGCGGTGTTGAAATCGGACGCCAAGCAGCAGGCGATTGTTTCTGCCGAATTGAAAGCCTTGCGCAAGCAGTTTGGCCCGAAAACAGAACTTGGTAAACGGCGCACCAATTTTGAAGAAGTGGCTGATGACGAAGCGGTATCTTTGGAAATACTGGTCGAAAAAGAGCCGGTTACTGTTGTGTGTTCGCAGAAAGGCTGGATTCGTGCCATGCGGGGCCACGCCGAAAACGGCAGCAAGCTGACCTATAAGGATGGCGATAAGGGCGGCTTCGTGTTGCACGCCATGACCACGGATAAGCTGGTTTTGTATGTTTCTAATGGGCGCGCTTACACGCTTGATGTCGCCAAGCTGCCCGGCGGGCGTGGCCATGGTGACCCGGTACGCATGATACTGGATATTGAGCCGAGCGATGAAATTCTCGAAATCTTCGTGCATGACCCTGAGCGCAAGCTGCTGGTTGCTTCGCGCATCGGCAATGGTTTTATCGTCGCTGAAAGCGAGATGATTGCCAACCGCAAGGCGGGCAAGCAAATATTGAATGTGAAAGCACCTGATGAGGCGGCAATATGTGTGCCGGCTGTGGGTGATAGGATTGCCGTGCTGGGTGAGAACCGCAAATTGCTGTGTTTCGCGCTGGCCGATGTGCCGGAAATGCTGCGTGGCAAAGGCGTGCGCCTGCAACGCCACGGCGACGGCCATTTGGCAGATGCGCGCTGCTACAACGCGGCAGAGGGCTTGAAGATTTCCGATAAGGCGGGGCGTGAGCGTGTCTTCACCGAGCTTGATGATTGGCAGGGCTTGCGCGCGCAAGCAGGACGCATTCGGCCTAAAGGTTTTCCGACCGATGGCTTGATGGGGGCGGCTTTCCCCAATCGCTTGTAATCAGTCGATAAGGGTGAAGGCCGCTTCGCCCTCATAATTCCAAAATTTTACGCGTAAAGCATAATCACCGGCGCTAAAGCGTTTGCTGTCGAGCGGCACTTGACGGATTTCTTCAATCACATCCTGCTCGGCGATGGCGGCGCGGGTTTGTGTCTCATCGCAAACTTCGGGTGCGCGCATGGCTTGCACAAAGCCGCCATTTTTTGTGGTTACGAAAAAGCGAAATATTTTGCACGGTGCATCTGCGGTGAGCGGCATGGTTTCGTTGGTGTTGTTGACCAAGCGCAGCACCACGGGCAGTGGGGTTGTGTCAAAATTTGTCAGCCTATGCTCCATCGGCACGCCAACTTCGAGGCCAATCTCGCCACTGCGAATACGGCCATCATCGCGGGCCAGAAACCCCAGCACAGTGATAATGGCAATGGCAGCTAATGTGGTGACAATCATATTCGGCATTTTCATTGCTCAGTCTCCAAACACGACTTCAGGCAACCATGTCGCTAGTTGGGGGAAGTATGCTAGCAGAGCCAGCATAAACAGTTGAATGATAACAAACGGAATGGCGCCGCGATAAATCTGCCCCGTGCTGACGCTGTCGGGCGCGACGCCGCGCAGATAAAACAAGGCGAAACCAAAGGGCGGGGTCAGAAAGCTGGTTTGCAAGTTAATCGCCATCATGACGCCGAGCCAAACCGGATCGACCCCCATTGCCAGCAATATCGGCCCGACAATCGGCACGACAACGAAAATAATTTCAATAAAGTCGAGAAAGAAGCCGAGCGCGAACATAATCACCATGACCAGCGCGACTGCGGCCCATTTGCCGCCGGGTAAATCTTCCAGCAAGGCTTGAATGGTCTCATCGCCGCCAAGCCCTCGAAACACCAGTGAGAACAGCGCCGCGCCGATAAGAATGACAAAAACCATTGAGGTGGTGTGAGTGGTGGCGCGCACCACATTGCGCAGCACATTATCGGCGCGCGCGGCATTTAGGCTTTTTATCAGCGCCGCCGCCAATATAGCGCACAGGCAGAACGCGACCACAATGCCGAGATAATCAGGCATTGCAATTTCATCGCGACTGAGGCGCAAATCCGTAAAGCCGGTCATAGCAACAAGGCCGATAAGGGCCAATGCGCCGAGCCGTATCAACTTATGGCCGTGTATCAGTTTTTCACCCGCCAATAATATCGTGCCAACCGCACCGACCGAAGCGGCCTCCGTTGGTGTGGCAATGCCACCCAAAATTGAGCCAAGCACGGCGATAATCAGAAAAATGGGCGGCAGCAAGGCGCGCAGAAGAGCGGGCAAGGCAACACCTTCGCCAATATCGGCACGCGGTGATTTTTCGGGCTGCGTATAGGCGACAAATATCTGATAAGCGATATAGAGGCTGACCAGAACCAGACCGGGCAAAAGCGAACCGGCAAACAATTCGCCGACCGACACCGTGTCGGGCGAGAAAATGCCCTGCTCCAGCTGCGCCTTTTGATAGGCATTGGCAATCACATCGCCGAGCAGAACCAGCACAATGCTTGGTGGAATAATTTGCCCTAAGGTGCCGGCGGCGGCAATCGAGCCTGACGCAAGCGCCGGATCATAACCGCGCTTCAGCATGGTCGGCAGCGATAACAGACCCATCGTGACCACAGTCGCGCCGACAATGCCGGTCGAAGCGGCCAGTAGCGCGCCGACAATCGACACGGAAATGCCGAGGCCACCACGCAACCGCCCGAACAGCAAACTCATATTCTCTAACAAGTCTTCAGCAATGCGCGCGCGCTCCAGCATGGTGCCCATAAAGACGAAAAGCGGTACGGCAATTAGGACCTCATTGGTCATGATGCCGAAAATGCGTTGCGGCAAAGCAAAGAAGAAGCTGGTGTCGAACACATCTGTCCAATGGCCGAGCAGGCCGAATATCAAGGCGACACCTGCAAGGGTGAAAGCGACGGGAAAACCGGCCATCAAAAACAGGCAGGCAACGGCAAACATGATGAGGTCAAGTGCTTCAGCCATCCCGTGTTTCTCTCTTGGCGTCTGCCAATGTGCCGAGGTTTTTTAAAATGCTTGATATGGCTTGCATGGCAAGCTGCGCGGCGAAAAGTAAAATCACCGTTTTCAAAAGGAAAATGCCTTGAATGCCGCTGGTCTCGCGCGAGCCTTCGCGCACTGACCAAGATATGGAAACATAATCATAGGAAACATAAGTAATGAGAATACAGAAGGGCAGAATGAAAAAGACCGAACCAAGCAGGTTGATAAGCGCTTTGCGATGCGCCGATGCGCGCGCATAGAAAATATCGACGCGCACATGCTCGTCTTGCAAAAGTGTGTCCGCCGCCGCCATCATGAACAGTACGCCGTGCATATAGACAATCGCTTCTTGCATCATGATGGAGCCAATGCCGAAAACATAACGCATGACGACCACGCTGAATTGCACCAGCACCATGAGCAGCGCCAGCCAAGTGGCACTACGCCCGATGCCATGATTGACCTTATCAATCTGCGCAGCCAGTGATTGCAATTTATCCATCGCGTTTATGGGCTATACCTGCCGCCGCGCCAGCGTGTAAGGCTCTTCGCTGCGCGCACCCCATGCCATTGAATTGGCCAAAGAGGCTTTGAAGCTCTCAAAAACCTTTGCCGTGAACGGGTCTTTCGCCGCCGCTTCAGCCAGCACCTTGTCAGATGTTTGTTTCAGCGCCTGCATGATGTCGGGCGAAAAGCTGCGCACTTTGACATCGTGTTTTGTCACCAATGTGTCCAGCGCGGTGGCATTTTTGTAATTATATTCGCTGGTGGTGGAGGCGTTTTCCGCCGCGCATGCATTGCGGATAATTTCTTGTTGGCTTTTGCTCAGAGAGTTCCAAACATCAAGATTGACGCCGGTTGACAGGCCTGCGCCGGGCTCGTGAAAGCCCGGGCAATAATAATAATCTGCAACTTGGTGAAAGCCAAAGGCGAGGTCATTCCACGGGCCGACCCATTCGCTGGCATCAATCGCGCCGCTCTTCATTGACGGGAAAATTTCACCCCCGGGCAGTGCAACAGCCGCGGCTCCGAGGCGGCGCATCACTTCACCGCCAAGCCCAGGCATGCGAATTTTTAAGCCTTTGAAATCATCAAGCGACGTGATTTCCTTATTGAACCAGCCGCCCATTTGCACTCCCGTATTTGCCGATTGAAAAGCGATGATGTTAAACTTGGCTGACAATTCTTCCCAAAGCTGGCGTCCGCCACCGAAATCAATCCACGCGTTCAATTCTTGCGCGGTCATGCCAAAGGGAACGGCGGTGAAGAAATTAAAGGCGGTGGATTTGCCCTGCCAATAATATTCGGCACCATTATACATATCTGCCGTGCCGGTTGAGACGGCATCAAGGCTCTCAAAAGCGCCGACCAATTCACCGGCGGCATAAATTTTAATTTCAATCTGGCTATCTGTCATGGCGCTGACGCGTTTGGCGATATTTTCAGGTGCGGTGCCGAGGCCGGGGAAGTTTTTTGGCCATGTGGTGACCATTTTGAGTCGTCGTTTGCCTTGCGCATAGGCCGGTGCGGAAAAGGCGGAGGCTGCAGTGCCGGTGGCCAGTCCGCCAATCACGGCGCGACGGTCGATTTTTTTACTCATCAGTCCCTCCTAAGCAGCCTATCTCTCTTCGATATAGAGCTGCCAGCCTTCCTCGTCCAAGATTTGCAGCGGTTTGAAGCGCTTTTTGTAACTCATTTTGCCGCAATCTTCGATGAGATAACCGAGATAAACATGCGGCAATTTCATCGCCTGCGCGCGCGCAATTTGGTCGAGAATAATATAAGTGCCTAGACTATTGGCTTCCATGTCAGGGTCGAAAAATGAATAGACCAGAGACAGGCCATCGCGCATTCTATCAACCAGCAAACAGGCAACCAAACGCTCGTCGGCATCGCGATATTCAACCAGATTAGTTTTGACAGAGGTCTCCTCCACCATCGCAATGTAATCAAGCACCGTCATTTGCGACATGCCGCCATTTTCATGACGCGTGTCGAGATATTTACGTAGCAAGTCATATTGTTCGCGGCTGGCGTCGGGCAACAAAATTTCTGAGGTCAGGGCGCAATTGCGATTGATGACTTTCCGCAAATTACGCGTCGGTGCAAAGTCCGCAACAGAAACCCGAACCGAACGGCAGGCCGAGCATTTGTCACAAGCCGGACGATAGGCAATGGTCTGACTGCGACGAAAGCCGGCATGGGTCAGATTATTATTAATCTCATCGGCGCGTTCACCAGCAATATGAGTGAACAGCTTGCGCTCCATCAAGCCTTCAATATACGGGCATGGCATCGGGTCCGTAATAAAGAAGGAAGGAAGTTTATGTCCGCTCGATTGATTCATGATCACTACCCTACAGGTCGAAGTACCATGGTGCAAAAAGCGAATAAGTTAACCATAAAATAACCACCAGCGGGATGCCTGCACGTATGAAATCGATGAAGCGGAAATTTCCAGGTGTCATGACCAGCAAATTGGTCTGATAGGCAATCGGTGTGGCAAAGCTGCAGCTGGCCGCGAAAATCACCGCCAGCACAAAGGCCATCGGGTCAACATTAAGGGCTGCAGCGAGATTGACCGCTAGTGGCGTAAACAAAACGGCGGTGGCATTGTTGGACAATAGATTGGTCACAACAGCGCAAAGCAAGAAGAAAGCCGATAGCACCAGCGCCGGATTGTCTGTATCAAAAAGGCCTAGGAAATTGCTGCTGACCAACGCCGCGCCGCCGGTGACTTCCATTGACTGCGCCATTGCCAATGCGGCGGCGACAACAAGGAAAATGCGTAAATCAAAGCCACGGCTGGCTTGCCGCACATTCAACACGCCGCTGGTCACCATGCCGACCGCACCGGCCAAAGCGGCCAGCACAATCGGTACAAAACCGCTGGCAGCGGCCAAAACGGTGAGGGCAAAAATCAGCCTTGCGCGACCGGCTTTTTCAAAGCGCGGCAATTCGCGTGCCGACCATTCCATAAGCAGCGTGTCGCGATTGTGTCGCAGCCCCTCAATAGCGCTTTGCTGGCCGATAACCAGCAACACATCGCCGGCTTTCAGGCGAATATCGCTCATTTCATGACGCAACATACGGCTGCGCCTTTGCAAGCCGATAATCAGGCAATCCGTGGTGTGGGTGAAACCGGTTTGGCCAATGGCACGCTGCGCCATGCGTGAGCCGGGGGCGACGACCAACTCCGCTAGCATCAAATCTTCGCCGCTATCGCCTTCATTGGGCACAAGCTGCATCAAGTGGTCGCGCAAGGGGTGCACTTTTTGTGCCAGCGCATCGGCAATCTCGCGGCGCGTGGCAGCGATATACAGTTTGTCGCCGGCGCGCAGCCGATGGTCGTCAAATGGCGGTAGCAGGGTCTGTCCACCGCTCTCAATCATTTGCAGGGTCATGCCTGATAAGGCAGGCAGAAAACCGGCAGCGGTTTCAGCGCCGATAAGACTGTCGCCATAACGCAGGCGCAATTCGATAATGAATTGGCGACCGCTATCGGTATCGCTGTCATCGGCTTCCGCCTCGCGGCTTTTCATAATGCGCGGCATGACAAAAAGCACGTAAACGCTACCTACCGCCATCAGCACAAGGCCCGGAATGGTTTGCTCAAAAAAGCCGATTTTATGCATGCCAAGCCGCTCAGCCGTATCGGCGACCAGCAAATTGGTTGAAGATCCGATAAGCGTTAGCATACCGCCCAGAATAGTGATAAAGCTCAGCGCCATCATATAGGGCGAGGCTTTGGACGCGGCGCGGCCGGCCATAGCAGCCAGGACCGGAATGACCATCAGCACAACCGGCGTGTTGTTGAGAAAGGCTGAGGCAATCATGGCTGCAAAAAGAACCGCTAAAATTGCCAATTCGGGGCTGCGCGCGGCGCGGCGCGAAGCTTGATCGATAAGTTTTTCAAGCGCGCCCGATTGAAACAGGCCCTGTGCCATGACCAAGAGCGCCATAATGGTAATCAGCGCCGGATTGGCGAAACCGGCCAGCATATCGCTGCTGCTGATAAGCAATACGCCGTCAGCATCGGTCAATGGCGCGAAAGTGAAAAGCAGCATGAAGCTGAGAATCACCAACAAAGAGGTCAGCTCCATGGACAAGCGCTCGCTGCCATAGGCCAGCATGGCCAAGCTGATAACCGCAAAGCCAACCCACATATGCATGTCAAATTCCATAATGCGGTTATACAGCCAATTTCGCCTATTCCCTAGATTTACTGCGCAGCATGGGGCATAAACAGCCATCACTATTCCGCTTTTGGAGATATTTATGGCCAGTTCTACAGATTTGCGTCAGGCATTCGGCCAATTCGGCACGGGCGTTGCGATTATTGCTTTGCAAAACAGCGACAATCAGCCTGTCGGATTGACGGTCAACAGTCTCGCCTCTGTCTCTTTAAAGCCACCGCTTTTGTCTTGGTGCTTGGACAATGACGCGCAGCTTTTTGATGATGTGGCGCTGGCCAACCGCTTCAGCGTTAATGTTTTGGCAGCAGACCAGCTTGCCCTTTCGAACCGCATGGCGGGTGCGGGCAGCCATGTTTTGCAACATGATGAATTTGACGAAAGCGCGCATGGCACGCCGCTTTTGCGGGGTGCATTGGCGCAGTTTGACTGCCATATTCACGAGCGTGTCGAACTTGGCGACCATATTATGTTGGTCGGCGGCATTGATACGGCGCGCCATTGTTCGCAAGGACGCGCGCCACTCATGTATTTCCGCGGCAATTACGTCGGTATCGAGGTCGGGGCATGTAATGGCTGATGTCGCCTTTATCGGCTTGGGCGTAATGGGCTATCCGATGGCCGGTCATCTCGCGGCAGCGGGTCACCGCGTTACCGTGTATAATCGAACCACCGAAAAGGCTGAAAAATGGGTCGGGGAGCATGGCGGCAAGCTGGCCAAAAACGGTCATGAAGCGGCGACCGGCGCGGAATTTATATTCAGCTGTGTTGGCAATGATGACGATTTGCGCGCCGTCATCTTGGGCGATGAAGGCGTGCTAACAGCCATGGGTGATGGCACTGTGCTGATTGACCATACGACGACCTCTGCAGAAGTGGCTCGCGAAGTGGCGCAAGCCTGTGCTGCCCAGGCTTGTGCCATGCTTGACGCGCCGGTTTCGGGCGGCGAGGCCGGTGCCGTAAATGGCGTTTTGACGGTGATGATTGGCGGCGAACAGGCGGATTATGACAAAGCTGCGCCACTCATTGATTGTTTTGCCCGCGCGCATCGGCTTATGGGGCCTTCGGGTGCCGGTCAATTGACCAAAATGGTCAATCAAATTTGCATTGGTGGCCTGGTGCAGAGCCTTTCAGAAGCGCTGCATTTTGCCGATAAGGCCGGCCTCGACGGGCGCGCCGTGATTGATGTGATTTCCAAAGGGGCGGCGCAAAGTTGGCAGATGGAAAACCGCTATGAAACCATGATTGATGATGAGTTTGATTTCGGGTTTGCCGTTGATTGGATGATTAAAGACCTTAAAATATGTCTAGACGAAGCAACACAGAACAGAATTTCTTTGCCCGTGACTGAAATTGTAAAAACCTATTATGAAGAGATTCAAGGCATGGGTGGCGGGCGCTGGGACACGTCCAGCCTCATTCGCCGCCTGCGCGCGCTGAAGTAAAAAACTTCAATCAGAGTAAATATTTTAAATCGAGACAAATCTAAAAGAATATGCGCATTCTTAACCAGCGCTGCCGAATGAAATTCTAATCGTTGAGAAGCTTGGCGGCATCCAAAGCGAAATAAGTCAAAATGCCATCGGCACCGGCGCGTTTGAAAGACATTAGGCTTTCCAATATCACGCGGTCACGTTCCAACCAATCGCGTTCAATGGCTCCAGCCAGCATGGCGTATTCACCTGACACTTGATAGGCGAAAGTCGGCACGCCAAAGTGCTGTTTGCAGCGCGTTACAACATCAATATAGGGCATGCCAGGTTTGACCATCACCATATCCGCGCCTTCTTCAATATCGAGGGCGATTTCCTGCAAGGCTTCATCACCATTGGCCGGATCCATTTGATAGGTTTTCTTATCGCCCCTCAGCCGGTCGCCCGAGCCGACCGCATCGCGGAACGGGCCATAAAAGGCCGACGCATATTTGGCGCTATAGGCCATAATCAACGTGTCTTGATGGCCGGTGCTTTCCAACTCATTGCGAATGGCACCAATGCGCCCGTCCATCATGTCTGAGGGGGCGATAATATCGCAACCGGCACTGACTTGATTGAGCGACTGACCAACCAGAACTTCAACTGTCTCATCGTTTAAAATCGTGTCGCCGTCCAACAGGCCGTCATGTCCGTGCGCGGTATAAGGGTCGAGCGCGACATCGCATAGAATGCCGATATCCGGCACCGCTTCTTTAATGGCGCGGGTGGCGCGGCACACCAGATTGTCGGGATTTAATGCTTCTTGCCCGTCATCAGAGCGCGCTGCATCGGGCGTGTTGGGGAATAGGGCAATCACCGGAATACCAAGCGCCGCAGCCTCTTTGGCGGCTTTTACGGCAAGGTCAATGCTCAAGCGCTCAACCCCCGGCATGCTGGTCACAGGCTCTTTATTGTTCTCGCTTTCAATAATGAATATCGGCCAAATCAAATCATTGACCGACAGCATGTTTTCGGCAACCAAGCGGCGCGACCAGTCGGCTTGACGCAAACGGCGCATACGCGTTGCAGGAAATGCTCTTTTCACCATCGTTCCGATGTCCCTTAAAAATCTGTCTTTTACATAGCCCGAGAGTGGCATATGGGCAATCTTTCCATTATCTTGCCAAAATGACGAAGCGCGGCGTTGAGCCATTGGGAGAGTTTCATGCTTAGTGAAGAGCAATCGGCCATTCAGGATATGGCTCGTAATTTTGCCACCGAGAAACTGGCACCGCATGCCAAGCAATGGGATGAGGACAAGCATTTTCCGGTCGATACGCTCAGAGAAATGGCCGGTCTCGGTTTCGCAGGCATTTATTTGCAGGAAGAACATGGTGGCTCAGGCCTGTCGCGCTTTGATGCGGCGCTGATATTTGAAGCCTTGTCGGGCGGCTGCACATCGACCGCCGCCTATATGACCATTCACAATATGGCAAGCTGGATGATTGACAGTTTCGGCAATGCCGAACAGCGAGCCAAATATTTGCCACGCCTCACGTCAATGGAATGGATTGCTAGCTATTGTCTCACCGAACCGGGCTCTGGCTCTGATGCCGGAGCCATGCGCAGCCGTGCCGTGCGCGATGGCGACCATTATGTGTTGAATGGCTCAAAGGCCTTTATTTCCGGCAGCGGCGTCTCCGATATTTATGTCGCTATGGTGCGCACCGGTGATGAAGGGGCAAAGGGCGTCAGCTGTTTCATTATTGAAAAAGGAACGCCGGGTCTTTCTTTTGGAGCCAATGAAAAGAAAATGGGTTGGAACAATCAGCCGACCGCACAGGTGATTTTTGAAGATTGCCGCGTTCCGGTTGAAAACCGTGTCGGCGAGGAGGGCGAAGGTTTCAAATTTGCCATGATGGGGTTGGATGGTGGCCGCCTGAATATTGCTGCTTGTTCGCTGGGCACGGCGCAACGGGCTTTTGAAAAAGCGTTGGAATATGCCAAACAACGCGAACAGTTCGGGCAACCCATCGCCGAATTTCAGGCCATCCAGTTTAAACTGGCCGATATGGCGACTGATTTGGAAGCGGCACGGCTGATGCTTTATGAAGCGGCCAAAACGCTGGATGAAGGCAAGCCCGAAAAGACACGCAAATCAGCAATGGCGAAACGCTATGTCACCGATACATGCTTTAATGTTGCCAATGAGGCGCTGCAAATCCACGGCGGCTATGGTTATCTGCAAGATTATGAAGTCGAGCGCATGGTGCGCGATTTGCGGGTGCATCAAATTCTCGAAGGCACGAGTGAAATCATGCGGATGATTATTGCGCGGGATTTGCTGAAGTAATGACCCAAGAAGTGCTGTTCGAAATTGTCGGCAAAAGCGGTGTCATCACGCTTAATCGCCCCGAGGCGTTGAATGCGTTGACGCTGAATATGGTACGCCTGATGAAGCCCGTGTTGGCTGAGTGGGCAATCAATGATGCAATTGAACATGTGATTATTGAAGGGGCTGGCGAAAAGGGGTTTTGCGCTGGTGGCGATATTCGCGCTTTGCATGATTGGGGCAAGTCCGGCGCGCCCGAGGCGATTGGCTTTTACCGGGAGGAGTATCAGCTCAACCGCACCATAAAAACCTATCCGAAACCTTATATTGCGCTGATTGACGGCATCACAATGGGCGGCGGTGTTGGCGTGTCGGTGCATGGGTCGAATCGCGTAGCGACCGAGCGCACCATGTTTGCCATGCCGGAAACGGGTATTGGCCTCTTGCCCGATGTCGGTGGCACGTATTTTCTGCCGCGCTTGCCGGGTGAGATCGGCGCATGGCTGGTTTTGACCGGCGCGCGCTTGCGCGGTGCTGATGCGCTGGCGGCGCAAGTGGCAACGCATTATACCCCGTCTGACAATATCAGCACGTTGAAGGCGGCGCTGGCCAAAGGTGGCGATGTCGATGCCATTTTGGCGGCGCATCATCAACAAGCTGAGGGCGCGAGCCTGCCGCAGCAACAAGCCGATATTGACCGCCTATTTGCCGGTGACAGTGTTGGCGATATTCATGCCGCGCTGCTGGCTGATGGCGGTGACTGGGCCAAGCAGCAGGCCGAAGCCTTAAAAAGTAAGTCACCGACCAGCGCGGCGGTGGCCTTGCGGCAAATGCGTGACGGCATTAATGCCGATTTTGACGAATGTATGCGCATTGAAATGCGAGCTGTCACCCGCATCATGGCGCAGGCAGATTTTTACGAAGGCGTGCGTGCCACGATTATTGAAAAAGACGGCGCGCCTAATTGGACGCCGCAGCAAGATATTAATGCCATTTTCGCGCCATTGGGCGATGATGAGCTGCGTTTTGAGGGGGAAGCATAATGAGCAAAATAGCATTTATCGGGCTCGGCAATATGGGACTGCCAATGGCTAAAAATCTGGTCGCCGCCGGTCATGATGTCACCGGTTATGATTTATCCGATGCGGCAAAAGCTGGCTTGCAAGAAAGCGGCGGCAAAGCAGCGGACACAATCGCAGCTGCGGCTGCCGATGCTGAAATTATTGTTTCCATGCTGCCTGCAGGAAAACACGTCACCGCCGTTTACACTGAAAGCGATGGCGTGATTGCCAATGCGACAGCAGGGGCTTTGCTGATAGACAGTTCGACCATTGACGTGGATACGGCGCGTGCGGTTTCTGCCAAAGCCGAAGCGGCCGGATTGGCGATGGTCGATGCGCCGGTCTCCGGCGGTGTCGGCGGCGCGGCGGCGGGCACGCTGACCTTTATGGTCGGTGGCACGGATGAGGCTTATCAAGCTGCCAAACCCGTCTTGGACGTTATGGGACAAAATATTTTCCATGCCGGTGGCAGCGGCAATGGGCAGGTCGCCAAGATTTGCAATAATATGCTGCTCGGCATTTCGATGATTGGCACGGCGGAGGCCTTTATGTTGGGTGAAAAGCTCGGCCTTGATGCGCAAACATTTTTCGATATTTCATCAACCGCTTCCGGCCAATGCTGGAGCATGACCAGCTATTGCCCTGCGCCCGGCCCGGTGCCGAGCAGTCCGGCCAATAATGACTATCAAGCCGGTTTCACCGCCGCCATGATGTTGAAGGATTTGATGCTGGCGCAAGAAGCCTCAAGCAGTGCCGAGGCGTCCACGCCTATGGGCCAGCGCGCGGCTGAGCTATACACACAAATGGCCGAAGCGGGCCATGACGGCCTCGACTTTTCGGGCATTATGAAAATGCTCAAAGGTAAGGGTTAACCCCAAACTTTGGGAATGAAGCGGTTGGTGCGCGCCATATAGTCGTCATAGCCCGGTTTTTTCTTCAGGCTGCGTTCGAGCATTTCAGCGCCCGACACGTTAACCAGCAGATAGTTCATGATAATCGGGCCGAAAATCGTCCAAATCGCTTCAGGTGTGGCGGCGACGACAGCACCGTAAATGCACCACCAAAAGGCGGCATCGGCAAAATAATTCGGGTGACGGGTATATTTCCACCAGCCTTCGGTCAACACCGGCGCTTTGTTCGGGTCGGCGCGATATTTGGTCAGCTGAATATCGGCGCTCGCTTCCATGTAAAGCGCGCCCAAAGCGGCCAGCAAAAACACCAAGCTGAGGCCGGGCAGGGCGGCATCGCCACCAAAATAAAAGGCCGCCATAAAGGGCATGGAGACCAGCCACATTAACAGCCCTTGAAAACTGAAGACGGTGAATACGCTGCGCCACCAAAAATGCTTGCCGTGATAGGCGCGCATTTTCTGATAGCGATAATCTTCTTCGCCCTCGCGTCGCCAGCGCGTGAACAGATGCAGCCACAAACGAAAGCCCCACGCGATGACGGCGAGCCCTGTCAGCGTGCCGATAAGGCTGATATTCTCTGATGTCAAAAGCGTGGTGAGCGCAATCAACGCAAAGCCGCCGCCCCAAAACATGTCAATAATGCTGGCATCAGAAAGTATCAGGCTGGTAATCCAAACCGAGGTGAGCAGAACGGCGGCAGTCGCGGCGCCGGTCAGATAAGGGCTTGCAGTAATTGTCTCAATAATCATGGTAGGAAGCTAACTAGGATTATTTGCCCTGTCAGCAAATTTATTGGAGTTTTTATGCGTCCACCGCCCCGACACCCCTATCTCGCGCATGATGGCGTACTGGCCTTTGCTCATCGCGGTGGTGACCGCGTGGCGCCGGAAAACACAATGGCGGCTTTTCACGATGCGGTCGGGCAGGGCTATCGCTATCTCGAAACCGATGTTCATGCCTCGAAAGATGGTGTGGTCTATGCGTTTCATGATGATAATCTGGCCCGCATGGTCGGCGAAGATGTTGCCATTTCGACTTTAACGGCGGCCGAAATCAATAATTTGAAAATGCCTGGCGAGCATCATATTCCGACCATGTTGGAGCTCTTTGAAACTTTCCCTGAGGCGCGCTTCAATATTGATGCGAAGGCTTGGCCGGTTGTCGAACCGCTGATTGCGCTGATTAACCAAACGCAGACGCAAGAGCGCATATGCATCGGCTCTTTTTCTGATGCGCGCATCAAGCAAGTGGTGCGCAATGTCGGTGATATATGCCACAGCGTCGGCCCGCTTGGCGCGGCGCGCTTTCGCTTTGCCGCTTGGGGGCGGTTGCCGCTTTCTTACGCGGCGGGGGCGTTGCAATTTCCGGTCAGTGAATATGGCATTTCAATGGTCACCAGAGCATCAGTGGCCTATGCCCATGAGCGCGGCTTGCAAGTGCATGTTTGGACGATTAATGACGAATCGACCATGCATGGATTGCTTGATTTGGGCGTTGATGGGCTGATGACCGATGATTGTGCGCTGCTGAAAAAAGTGCTGCAGGCGCGCAATCTCTGGTAACGCCCTCATAAAAAACCGTTTTCTGTGTATGAGTTGAGGCTGCGGCGCTTTGGCCTTTTGAGGTGCTTTTTTGCCCCTGCGCTTTGTGCTACATGGAGGGTCAATTGACGAGTCGCTTGGAAAGGGAACTCAATGTCGGAATCCAGCAAGTTTGATGAATTGGAAAACGAATTTTTCACACAGGATGTCGCCACGCGCGATCCTGAGATTGCTGATGTTATCGGCCTAGAAACGGGTCGCCAACGGAACCAGATTGAACTGATTGCTTCTGAAAATATCGCGTCGCGTGCGGTGTTGGAAGTGCAGGGCTCGGTGCTGACCAATAAATATGCCGAAGGCTATCCGGGGCGTCGCTATTATGGCGGTTGCGAGCATGTTGATATTGCCGAGAGCCTTGCGATTGAGCGCGTCAAAAAACTTTATGATTGCGCCTATGCCAATGTGCAGCCCAATTCCGGCTCGCAAGCCAATCAGGCTGTCATGCAAGCGCTGATTAAGCCCGGCGATACGATTTTAGGCATGAGCTTGGCCGCAGGTGGACACTTGACGCATGGTGCCAAGCCCAACCAATCGGGCAAATGGTTTAATGCGGTGCAATATGGCGTGCGCGAAGACAATCATCTGATTGATTATGATGAAGTCGAGAGTCTCGCCAAAGAGCACAAGCCGCAACTGATTATCGCCGGTGGCTCTGCCTATCCGCGCATTATTGATTTCAAACGCTTCCGCGAAATTGCCGATGCGGTCGGCGCTTATTTGCTGGTCGATATGGCGCATATTTCAGGCCTCGTTGCCGGTGGCGCGCATCCCAGCCCGTTGCCTTTTGCCGATTCGGTGACGACGACAACCCACAAAACCCTGCGCGGCCCCCGCGGCGGTCTTATCCTCACCAATAATGAGGATTTGGGTAAAAAGTTTAATTCAGCCATCTTCCCGGGTATTCAGGGCGGCCCGCTCATGCATGTGATTGCCGCCAAAGCCGTGGCTTTTGGAGAAGCGCTGCAGCCCGATTACAAAGTCTATATTCAGCAAGTCGTGCAAAACGCCAAAGCTTTGGCCGACACGCTGCTCGGTCATGGCTTTGATATTGTCTCTGGCGGTACGGATAATCACCTCGTATTGGTTGATTTGCGCCCGAAAGGCTTGACCGGTGATGTCGCCGAAGCGGCGATGGAGCGTGCTTTCATCACTTGCAACAAAAACGGCGTGCCGTTTGACCCGGCCCCGCCAATGGTCACATCAGGCGTGCGCCTCGGCACACCGGCAGGCACAACGCGTGGCTTCGGGGTTGCCGAGTTCCAAAAAGTCGGTGACTTTATCGCCCGTGTGCTGGATGCGGTTGCTGCCAATAATGGCGAAGCCGTGCCGGAAGAAGAAGCGGCGGTGCGTGCTGAAGTTGAAGCGCTGTGCGCGCGTTTCCCGATTTATTAGAGGTCTTTTGTGCGCTGCCCCTACTGCATGAATGCTGATACGCAGGTTAAGGACAGCCGTCCCACCGAAGAAAACACGGTTATTCGTCGTCGTCGCGTCTGCGCTGATTGCGGCGGTCGGTTTACGACATTTGAGCGTATTCAGCTGCGCGAGCTGACCATCATCAAAAATACCGGCAGAAAAGTGCCGTTTGACCGCGATAAGCTCATGCGTTCTGTGCAAGTCGCTCTGCGAAAACGCCCCGTTGAGCCGGAACGAATTGAACGTATGGTATCAGGGATTGTGCGTCGTCTGGAGAATCTGGGCGAGTCCGAAATTCAGGCCAAAATGGTCGGTGAATTGGTGATGGAAGGGCTTTATGCGCTCGATCAAGTGGCTTATGTGCGGTTCGCTTCCGTGTATCGGAACTTTCGCGAAGCCAAAGATTTTGAAGAATTCCTCGGGGAAATGAGCGGTCAACCCGACCCATAGCCGCCAGCCCCGAAAGGGGAGATGCGGTGACGCAACAGGCACAAAAATCTGACGAACAATTTATGCGGCAAGCCTTGCTGCTTGGTCGCTTCGGCTTGGGCAATACCGCGCCCAATCCGGCAGTCGGGTGCGTGCTAGTTAAAAACGGGCAGGTCATCGCAACGGGTTTGACGCAACGCGGCGGTCGCCCTCATGCCGAAGCAATGGCACTGGCAGAGGCGGGAGACGCGGCCAGAGGCGCAACCGCTTATGTGACACTGGAGCCGTGCGCGCATGAAGGCAAAACCCTGCCTTGCGCCCAAGCTTTGATTGATGCGCGCGTGGCGCGTGTTGTTTATGCGATTGATGACCCTGACAAGCGCGTTGACGGGCGTGGCGCGGAACTGCTGCGCTTGGCGGGCATTGAAGTTGAGAGCGGTGTTTTGGCCGAGGAAGCGCGGCAAGACCAAATCGGCTTTTTGCTGCGCGAAACTGACAAGCGACCAATGGTGACGCTGAAATTGGCCATCAGTGCCAATGGCTTTATGCGCACGTCGCCTAATGAAGATAAATGGATTACCGGCGCGCTATCGCGGCACATGGGGCATAAACTGCGCGCGGAGCATGATGCGATTATCACCGGCAGCGGCACATTGCGCGAAGATAACCCGTCTCTTGATTGTCGCTTGCCCGGCTTGGACAACGCGTCGCCAACGCCCGTGGTGATGGGCAAAAACGACATTCCTGCCGACAGCAAGCTGGCGCAACGAGCAAAAAAGCAGACGCTTGTGCACTATAAAAATGAAACGCCGCGTGCGGCTTTGCAGGATTTGGCGGCGCGCGGCATGACCCGCGCCATGCTGGAATGCGGCCCGACATTGGCGGCTGCATTTTTGAAAGATGATTTGGTCGATGAATTGGCGCTGTTCACAGCACCGCATGACGTGGCCATGACTGGGGAAAGTGATATATCCCTCATGCAACTTGATTTGACGCGCTTCCGTCAAGTCATTGGAGCAAAGCTTGGCGCAGACAGTTATCAGCATTTTTGCCGTGAAAGGAAAAATTGATGTTTACCGGAATTGTCACCGATATCGGCACCATTGCCAAAGTCACACAACGCGGCGACACGCGCTTTGATGTGCTGACCGCCTATGACACGGACACGATTGACCTGGGCGCATCGATTTCCCATTCGGGTGTCTGCCTGACGGTGATTGAAAAAGGCAAGGGCGCTGACGGCGATTGGTTTGCGGTTGAGGCCTCGAAAGAAACGCTGGATGTTACTTCTGCCGGTAAATGGAAAGAAGGCGCAAAGCTCAATTTGGAGCGCGCGCTGAAAATGGGTGACGAATTGGGCGGGCATATTGTGTCGGGCCATGTTGATGGGCTGGCCGAAATCACCGCCATCACGCCCGAAGGCGATAGCCAACGTTATACATTCAAAACCACCTCGGCGCTGATGCCGTTTATTGCGCCGAAAGGTTCGGTGACGCTGGATGGCACATCGCTGACCGTGAACGAGGTCGAAGGCTTGACCTTTGGCATCAATCTTATTCCGCACACGCAGGAGGTGACCACATGGGGGCTTTCGAAACTGGGCGATATCGTCAATTTGGAAATTGACGTTTTGGCGCGCTATGTCGCGCGTCTCAAACAAGCAGAAGAAGAACTTGGAGGCACATTATGAGCGAGTTCAGCCATTATATTTCCCCGCCGGAAGAAATTATTGAAGACACCCGCAACGGCAAGATGATTGTGTTGGTCGATGCCGAAGACCGAGAAAATGAGGGTGATTTGATTATCCCCGCGCAAATGGCAACGCCCGATGCAATCAATTTTATGGCCAAATTCGGACGCGGCCTGATTTGCCTGACGCTGATGCAGGAGCGCGCCGACCAGCTTGGACTTGAACTGATGTCGCAAAACAATCGCTCGCGTCATCAAACCGCCTTCACCGTATCGATTGAAGCGCGCGAGGGTATTTCGACCGGCATTTCGGCGCATGACCGCTCTAAGACCGTATCGGTTGCCATCGACCCGACCAAAGCCATGCAAGACATTGTCTCGCCCGGCCATATTTTCCCTTTGGTGGCACGCGATGGCGGCGTGTTGATACGTGCCGGTCATACTGAAGCCTCGGTGGATATTGCGCGCCTTGCCGGTCTTTATCCGGCGGGGGTGATTTGCGAGATTATGAATGATGACGGCACAATGGCGCGCTTGCCTGACCTTGTGCAATTCGCGCAAATACATGGGCTGAAACTCGGCACCATTGCCGATTTGATTGCCTATCGCCGCCGCAATGACACGCTCATTCAACGCATTCATGAAGACACGTTCAAGCTGGCCAATGGCGGTGAGATGAAAGCGCATATTTATATGAATACGGTAACCAATGAGGAGCATATTGCGCTGGTGAAGGGCGATATTTCCGGCGACGAGCCGGTGCTGACGCGCTTTCATGCGGAAAATCTGGTGGCCGATATTGCCGGTAGCGGTATGCCACGCGCCGGTGTGTTTCAAAAAGCGCTGGAGAAAATAGACGCGGAGGGGCGCGGCGTTGTCGTGATTATTCGCAATACTTCGCCGACGCCGTTTACCGATAGCATGAACCCGCAATCGAGCGGCGACCCGATGCCGACGCGTTTATTGGATTATGGTTTGGGGGCGCAAATTGTTGCTGATTTGGGCTTACATCAAATCGAACTCTTGTCCGACACGCCGCGCACTGTGGTGGCGCTGGAAGGTTATGATTTAGAAATTGTCGGTCAGCGACCGATTACGGATGAGGCATAAAATGTCAAAAAAAGTTCTGATTGTTGAAGCGCGATTTTACGAAGATATGGCCGACGCATTGGCCGAAGGCGCGATTGCCGTTCTCGACGCGGCCGGTATCAGTCATGAGCGTGTTGCCGTGCCCGGCGTGTTGGAAGTGCCGGTGGCGATTAAATATGCCGCCGAGACAAATAATTATGACGGCTATGTTGCGCTTGGTGTTGTCATTCGCGGTGAGACAACGCATTACGAAATTGTCTGCAATGAAAGCGCGCGCGGTTTAATGGAACTCGGCATTAAAGACAAGTTGGCCATCGGCAATGGTATTCAGACAGTGGAGAATAGCGATCAGGCATGGGCGCGCTGCAAAATGTCGGAAAAAGACAAGGGCGGCGGTGCGGCAAAAGCGGCCATCGCATTGATGGACTTGCGCGGTAGCTGGTCTTAGGGGTAAACCGCCTCTATGAGTGCTGATACACATGATGCCCGTTCTTCTGCGCGCCTGCTTTCCGTGCAGGCGCTTTATCAGATGGATATTGCGCGCACCCCGCTGGAAGTGATTATTCGCGAATTCAGCGAGCATCGCATGGAAGCGAAGCTGGACGATATTGAGTTGCCGCCTGCTGATAGCGCGCATTTTGAAATGCTGCTACGCGGTGTCGTGGAAAACCAAACCGATATTGACCTTTTGATAGATGGCAAGCTGGCTGAGAATTGGCGGTTGGCGCGCCTCGACAGCACGCTGCGTGCCATTTTACGTTGCGGTGTGCAGGAACTGCTGAACGCGCCGCACATTCCGCCAAAGGTTGTGGTGTCGCAATATGCCGATATTGCCCATGCCTTTTTTGAAGAAAAAGAGGGGGGCATGGCCAACGCCCTGCTCGATAATGTGGCCAAAAGCTTGGCAACCGATAAAGATCCGGCGGCAATCTAAAATGTCCGATAACCAGCAGCTTGATGAGTTTGGCCTAATCGCCGAACTGCTCGCGCCTTTGGCTGACAATGAAGCGGCGGCAAAGCTCAGCGATGATGCGGCGCGGGTCGCCGTGCCAGATGGCAATGATTTGGTTATCAGCACTGATATGCTGGTCGCCGGTGTGCATTTTCCTGAAAATGCAGAGGGCGCGCTGGTCGCGCGGCGCATGCTGGCCTGCAATATTTCCGACCTCGCAGCGAAAGGGGCAAACCCGTTTGGCTGTGTGCTGACGCTCGGCATTGCGCCGCATTGGGACAGAGGCTGGCTTGAGACTTTTGTTACCACCCTGGGTGAGGGTCTGAAAGCCTATGACTTGCAGCTTTGGGGCGGCGATACGGTGCGTGTCGAACAAGGTTTCGCCGGATTGACGGTGCACGGATTGGTGCCGCAGGGCCAAATGCTGAAGCGTAGCGGCGCGCAAAATGGTGANGATGTATATGTCACCGGCACTATCGGCGATGCATTTCTTGATTTATCAGCTGGCNGCGACGCTTATGCCGCGCCGCAGCCGCCATTGGCATTCGGGCAAGACTTGCGCGGCCTTGCCCATGCNGCAATTGACGTATCGGACGGCTTAATTGCCGACCTTGACCATTTATGCGCAGCCAGCGAAGGCGGCATGGNTATTGCNGCGGCGCTGNTCCCGCTTTCAGAAGCGGGCCGCGCGTATGGTGACCTGCAAGCATTGGTCAGCGGCGGCGATGATTTGCAAATTGCCTTTACGGCATCGCCCGATAAAGCTGAAGCGCTGCGAGCATTGGCGGTGCGACATAACATTAAACTGAACGGCATCGGCAAGTTTTTGAAATCAGAGCAGCGGCGCGTAACATTGCTGGCTGAAGATGGCGCAGAAATCACTCTCGAAAAGCGCGGTTTTCGGCACTTTTAGGTATTTTTTGCACTATTTGCCGATTTATACGCTTTGTTCTTGGCTTCTTCTTGCTTTTACGGGCGTTTTTTGGCATACCTCCCTCACTTACAGGGGAGGGAATGTGGCCGTTTTTAGGTCATCCCCACAACAAAAGAGGATTTACTTATGAGCACTTTGATGTGGCTTATCATCGGGTCAGGTCTGCTCGCCATTGTTTATGGCGTTTGGGCGGCCCGTAGCATTATGGCGGCTGAAGCCGGTAATGAGCGGATGCAGGAAATTGCATCGGCCATTCAAGAAGGCGCTGGCGCCTATCTGAACCGCCAATATCGAACAATTGGCTTTGTCGGCTTGGCGATTGCCATTTTGGTTACTTTCCTCCTCGGCGCAAAAGTGTCGGCCGGTTTTGTGGTCGGCGCAGCCCTTTCTGGCGCTGCCGGTTATGTTGGCATGCTGGTTTCTGTGCGTGCCAATGTGCGCACCACGCAGGCGGCCAGCGAAAGTCTTGCCGGCGGTCTATCTATGGCCTTCCGTTCGGGCGCTGTCACCGGCATGCTGGTTGCCGGTCTGGCATTGCTTTCAGTCGCTGTTTATTTCGCCGTTCTGGTCGATTTCTTCGGCCTGTCGCCCGATAGCCGCGAAGTTGTTGACGCGCTTGTTGCTCTCGGCTTCGGCGCTTCTTTGATTTCAATCTTTGCGCGTCTTGGCGGCGGCATCTTCACCAAAGGTGCTGACGTGGGCGGAGACCTGGTCGGTAAAGTTGAAGCGGGCATTCCTGAGGACGACCCGCGCAACCCAGCCACCATTGCTGATAATGTCGGTGATAATGTCGGTGACTGCGCCGGTATGGCAGCTGACTTGTTTGAAACCTATGCGGTGACGATTGTTGCCACAATGGTCTTGAGCTCCATCTTCTTTACCGCTGATGCGCTGACCATGATGATGTATCCGCTGGCCATTGGCGCGACTTGCATCATTACCTCAATCGCGGGCACATTTTTTGTTCGCCTCGGTGCCAGCAACTCAATCATGGGTGCGCTTTATAAAGGCTTTATCGCCTCCGCCGTGCTCAGCTTGATTGCGCTTTACTTCGTCACTGACGCGATTATCGGCCTCGATACGCAGCGCGTGATTGAAGGCCAAGTGTTTAACGGCATGAGCCTCTATCTCTGCGGTGTGCTGGGTCTGGCCATTACCGGACTGATTATTTGGATTACCGAGTATTATACTGGCGTGAACTTCCGTCCGGTTAAATCAGTGGCTGCTGCTTCTGAAACCGGTCACGGTACGAACGTTATTCAGGGCCTTGCCGTTTCTATGGAAGCCACAGCGATGCCCGCTATCGTTATTGTTGTCGGCATTATCGCAACTTACAGCCTTGCCGGTCTGTTTGGCATCGCCATTGCGGTGACCACCATGTTGGCTTTGGCCGGTATGGTTGTCGCGCTCGACGCTTTCGGCCCGGTGACGGACAATGCCGGTGGGATTGCTGAAATGGCTGAATTGCCTGAGAGCGTGCGCGAGACAACCGATGCGCTGGACGCTGTCGGTAACACCACGAAAGCGGTCACCAAAGGTTACGCTATCGGTTCTGCTGGTTTGGGTGCTCTGGTATTGTTTGCCGCTTACACGCAAGATTTGCGCTACTTCACCGCCAATGCTGACCAATACAGCTATTTTGCGGGCGTGACGCCTGACTTCTCACTGTCCAATCCGTATGTCGTGACCGGCCTGTTTATCGGCGGTTTGCTTCCGTATCTGTTCGGCGCGATGGGCATGATGGCCGTTGGCCGTGCCGGTGGTGCAATCGTGGAAGAAGTGCGTCGCCAGTTCAAAGAAAAGCCGGGTATCATGAAGGGCACGGAGAAGCCGGATTACACGGCTGCCGTTGACCTGCTGACCCGTGCAGCGATTAAGGAAATGATTGTGCCGTCCATGTTGCCGGTACTGTCGCCTGTGGCTCTTTATCTGATTGTTGAGCAAATTGCTGACCGTTCAGCCGCTTTCTCGGCACTGGGTGCGATGTTGCTCGGCGTAATCGTGACCGGCCTTTTTGTGGCTCTGTCAATGACTGCCGGTGGCGGTGCTTGGGACAATGCCAAGAAATATATCGAAGATGGCAATCACGGTGGTAAAGGTTCGGAAGCGCATAAGGCTGCCGTGACCGGTGACACTGTCGGTGACCCGTATAAAGATACGGCCGGCCCGGCGGTTAACCCGATGATTAAAATCACCAATATTGTTGCGCTGCTGATGCTGGCCATTCTGGCTCACTAAGCAAACAAGGTAGAAACACAAGCCCCGGCATAGCGATGTGCCGGGGTTTTTTATTGCCTAAATATTTAGAATTGTGTCGGCGAACCGTCGCCAAAGCGGCCCACATTGCCGAAGATTTGTTGTAATGCTGTCAGCTCAGAGCCCTGCGTTTGAGTGGTACGCGCGACAATCGGCACAATGATACCGTCTTCAAGCCCATAAACTGCCAAGTCGCGTACGGTCTTGTTTTCATCGAAGTAAATTGCCAGCACTTTGCGGTCAACTTCCTCCGGTGCGCGATAGCTTTCGGTCACAAAGCGGCTGTAAATATAATAATAGGCGCCATTGTTCAAAACGCTCTCGCTTGACGGAGAACCAAAGGTTTCGCGCACGGCTTCTTTGTTGGTGACGCCTTTTTCAATATTGTCGACTGAACGGTCATCAAAAAAATAGCCGCGATTGTCAATAACCGGCGCGCAAGCCATGATGGTTGCCGTGAGCAGTCCTGCAGCAAAAATCGGGCCGCGACGTTTCACCGCCTGTCCGACGGCCGCATCTTTTGTTTTTTGACGAAATCGCATTATTGATTACCTATAAGAGATAGCCTAGATGGGTAGCCAATCACGCGCCGCGAGGCAATAGAAAATTCAATCTCAGAGTGGAGATATAAATGGGACTGCTCGACTTTTTGTCTTTGAACAAAAATGCCCCTGATTTGACACCCGCCTATACGGCGATAATGGCGCAAGCGCGCAAGCCCGACCATTATGGCGCAGGGGGCGTTCCCGACAGTTTTGACGGGCGCTTTGATATGCTGGCCATTCATGTGCATTTGGTTTTGCGCCGCCTGCGCAGTGAGGGTGTGGCGCGCGACGATATCGGGCAAGCGCTGTTCGATATGTTTTTCCGCGATATGGATCAGGCCATGCGCGAGGCCGGTGTCGGTGATTTGGGTGTCGGCAAGAAAATTCGCAAAATGGCGCAAGCTTTTTATGGCCGCGCCGCCGCTTATGATGAGGCAATAGGAAAAGCGGCACCTGCTAAGGCCGATTCCGAAACGGCAAATGCCTTGCAGGCTGTGTTGCAGCGCAATCTTTATCCTGATGGCGATGACGCACTCGGCGGCGATAAGCTGAAGGCATTGGCCGAAGATTTGTTGGCTCTGGAAAGCAAACTGGCTGACAGAACGCTGGAAGAGATTCTGGCCGGTCACGTTTTTGAGGCGGCATAATGAGTGAAGAAGAGAAACTGGCCGCGCCGTTTGGCGAAGCGGAAATGAGCCTGCTGGTACTGCTCGATGAAGTGCCGCCCAATGGGTTTGAGATAGACCACAAGGTAGAGGCCGATGTTTTGCAGGCTTTGGCAGGGCGCTTCAATGTTGAGGAAGTGGCCGATTTGCATTTTCAAGCTTTGCTGTTGCCGCTTGATAAACAATGCTTGCAAGCCAATGGAACGGTGCGCGGGCGGGTGCGGCAAATCTGTGGCGTGACGCTTGAACCGCTATGGACCGATATTGAACAAAATTTCTCAACCGAGTTTCAGCCACAGGAATTGGTCGCCAAATATATTGTGCCGGAAGACGACTTTGATACGGAACTGCCCGAAGCCATGCAGAACGGGCAAGCCGATATTGGCGAAATGGTAACGCAGGTCTTTGCAATGGAAATACCGGCTTATCCGCGCGTTGAAGGGGCCGAATTCGGCGGATATGGGCAAAGTGAGGCTGAAATAGAGGCCGAAGATGCTGAGCATTCGCCCTTTGCCGCATTATCCGCGCTCAAACCTTCTGACGGTCAAGCTTGATAAAATAATCAAACAGGCGCATATAGTGCGGCGTTTTTGTATGGTAAGTATCGGTAGCGAGGGAACTTGTGACTAAAACCGTAATTGCAATTGATGCTATGGGAGGCGACTTCGGGCCCGCCGTCACGATTGACGGTTTGGCGCGTATCTATAAAGCGCGCCCGCATGCCTCATATTTGCTGTTCGGCAATGAAGACCAAATAAGCACCGAACTGAAAAAGCATGCCGCGCTGTCTGAGGTATCGCGCATTATTCATTGCGATGTTGACGTGCCGATGGATGCCAAGCCCAGCGTCGCCTTGCGGCAAGGGCGCAAAGTCTCCGGCATGTGGAAGGCCATTCATGCAGTTAAAGAGGGTGAGGCGCAGGCCTGTGTCTCAGCCGGCAATACCGGCGCTTTGATGGCTATGTCCAAGGTTGTTTTACGCACCCAGCCGGGGATTGAACGTCCGGCTATTGCATGCATCTGGCCGACCGTGCGCGGCGAAAGCGTGGTTCTTGATGTCGGTGCCAATATTGGCGGCACGGCGTCGCAATATGTTCAATTTGCAGCTATGGGTGCTGCCTATGCGCGCACTGTTTTCGGCCTGAAAAAACCTGAAATCGGATTGCTTAATATCGGCACGGAAGAAATGAAGGGCACGGATGACGTTAAAGAGGCGGCCGAGCTGCTTGAACGTTCGGAGTTGAACTTCAAAGGTTTTGTCGAAGGCGACGGTATCGGTCGCGGCGATGTTGATGTTGTGGTCACAGACGGTTTCACCGGCAATATTGCCCTTAAAACGGCTGAAGGCACGGCACGGCAAATGGCCGAATATTTGCGGCAAGCAATGAGCAGTTCACTGATGACCAAAACCGGCTATCTGTTTGCCAAAAGCGGGTTTGATGCATTGCGCGCGCGCATGGATCCGAATGCTGCCAATGGTGGCATGTTTCTCGGGCTGAATGGTGTGGTTGTTAAAAGTCATGGCGGGGCCGATGCCGACGGCTTTGCCACTGCGGTAGAAGTTGCGATTGAGGCGGCTGACGCCGATATGTTGGGTGAAATTTCAAGGCGTATCGAAAAAATACAGGCACTGCTCGATGATGCTTGGGCAGAGTCGCTTGACTGATAGCATCAGCTAGGAGGGCTTATGCCCCGCAAAGCAAAAATAATCGGAATTGGCAGTTACCTGCCCGACGAGATTGTTGGCAATGATGATTTGTCACAAATCCTTGATACCAGCGATGAGTGGATTACCACGCGGTCGGGCATAAAACAGCGCCATCGGGCGGCTGATGGGGAAGCGACCAGCGATATTGCTTTGGCGGCGGCGCAGCAGGCTTTGAGCCATGCAGGCATTACCGCCAATGACATTGATATGATTATCGTATCAACCACGACACCCGATTTGACCTTTCCCGCCACGGCAGCACTGGTGCAGAAAAAACTGGGTATCGGTCACGGGGCCGCCTTTGATGTGCAAGCCGTTTGCTCGGGCTTTGTCTATGGGCTGAGTGTCGCCTCAGCAATGGTAGAAACCGGGCAGGCCGAGCGCGCTTTATTAATTGGTGCGGAAACCATGACGCGCTTGCTCGATTGGGAAGACCGCGCAACCGCTGTATTGTTCGGCGATGGCGGCGGTGCCGTGGTGTTAGAGGCAACCGATATTGCCGATGAAAACGAGCCGCATATTATCGGCTCTTATTTGCGCTCGGACGGTAATCTGACAGACTTGCTTTATGTTGATGGTGGCCCCTCGACGACCGGAACGACCGGCAAGCTGCGCATGCAGGGGCGTGAAGTTTATCGTCACGCAGTCGGCAATATTGCCGAGGCGATTAACAGCCTTTTAAAGCGTCATGCATTGACCGTTGCCGATATTGATTGGTTCGTGCCGCATCAAGCCAATAAGCGCATCATTGATGGCGTTGCTAAAAAAATCGGATTGCCGCCGGAAAAAACGGTGGTGACGGTGCAAAGCCATGCCAATACCTCAGCCGCTTCAATCCCACTGGCTCTGCATGAATTGGTCAAAAGCGGGCGTGTCAAGTCGGGTGATTTGGTTATGTTGGAAGCGATGGGCGGTGGCCTGACATGGGGTGCCAATCTTATTCGCTGGGTATAAATCCCTCATTTAATTAAGTTTTATGCTTGCGCCGCCAATTTGGCTTGTGCTTAACTTTGCCATGAGGAGTTTTTAAAATGTCGGGAAAAACAGTCACGCGCTCTCACTTGAGCGAAATTGTATACAATACTGTGGGTTTGTCGCGAAGCGAGTCGGCGCAAATTGTCGAAACAGTTCTCGATGAAATTTCCGATGCTTTAATTCGCGGTGAAGATGTCAAACTATCTTCTTTTGGATCATTTTTGGTGCGTCATAAAAATGGCCGCATTGGACGGAATCCAAAAACAGGCGAGGAAGTACCGATCGAACCGCGTCGTGTTCTCAGCTTTCGCGCCAGCCATGTCCTCAAAGAAAAAATCAACAAAATGGCTGGCCTCGGTTAGGCAACATTTCAAAATGTCAGGGAAATCAGAAAGCGCCTTTCGTACCATTAGCGAGGTGGCAGAGGCGCTTGATGTAAAGCCGCACGTGCTGCGCTTCTGGGAAAGCAAGTTTGACGAAATAAAACCGGTCAAACGCGCCGCCGGTCGTCGTTATTATCGTCCTGAAGATGTTGAGTTGATTGCTGGTATCAAACATTTGCTGCAGGGGCGGGGTATGACCATTAAGGGAGCGCAAAAGCATCTTAAAGAAAACGGCATTGCCGATGTTCGCGCGCTGGCTTCAGGTGAAAAGCCAAAGGTCCCCTCACAACTCAATGAATTAGGGCGTGACCGCCGCAGCAAGCTTGAGGCGGCACGTCAAAACCTTGTGCAGGCGCGTATTTTATTGGTTGGTGACGAGAACTAGTCTGTCTTACCTTTTCAACGAGAAGGCTTGGGCGAGTGCCTTGAGGATGTCTTTCACCTGCGCCGTCAGCGAAACGAACCAAGTCGGTTTGCTTTTATAAACCCGTCGCTTGCCTTTTTTGCTGAAACTGCATAGTACATGCCTAAGTCGGAGCGTAGCGCAGCCCGGTAGCGCACTTGTCTGGGGGACAAGGGGTCGTGGGTTCGAATCCCGCCGCTCCGACCATTAAAAACTGGAGAAAAAAATGTCTGCTATTTTGCCTATCGCTATTTTTATTATCGCTTTTGTAGCTCTGAACATTTTTCAGTTCGGTCGCCCTGACTAGAAGCTATTGCGGTTCGTCCGGTCGCTGCATCCAATAAATGATGGCGGCGGCGGGAACGACCCAAGCGACGCCGGTCACCAAATAATAAAAAAACTCGACAATGCCATTGTCCGGCACATTAGTGGTCACGGCAACGGTCATCACAATCAGCGCGTAAAATATAATCAGCGCAAGCATCAGCACCAGTCCGATGAGCTTACGAATGCGTATCGGGAGCCAGGGCTTTTTGAAATTCTTTTGTGATGTCTCAGACATGAGAAGCGTGTAACACGAGGCGCGGCCTATCTCCAATCACTGTCTCTCGCGATGTTTGGTCGCAAGGCGAGCCAAGCGCGAAAGGCTTATATATAATTTATGAGTCTAAACGTCATATCTGCGCCTAGTTCTTCCGATCGACAAATCGCCCTCTGGCTGTTTACCGTTGCGGGCTTTGTCATGCTGATGGTGTTGGTCGGTGGCCTGACGCGGCTGACTGATAGTGGCTTGTCGATTACCGAATGGGCACCCATACGCGGTGCGCTGCCGCCTTTTACGCAAGCCGACTGGCTAGCAGAGTTTGGAAAATATAAGCAAATTCCCGAATATCAATTGGTTAATCTTGGTATGAGCATGGCCGAGTTCAAATTCATTTACTGGTGGGAGTGGGGGCATCGTTTCTTGGGTCGCATTGTCGGCTTGGTATTCTTTATTCCGTTTTTAGTTTTCCTGGTGCAAAAGAAAATCAGCCGTCGCCAATTACTGCCTTTGCTTGGCCTATTCGCACTTGGCGGCCTGCAAGGTTTTATGGGCTGGTATATGGTAGCCAGCGGCTTAACGGAGCGGGTTGATGTCAGTCAATATCGTCTAGCTATGCATTTGGGGCTGGCCTTGATTATCTTCGCTGCCTCGCTTTGGTTGGGGCTGAATTATTGGCGCGGCACAGCCAAAAGCGGTGGTTTCGGCAAACAATCCATCATTGCTGCGATTATTGTTGTCGCCGTGCTGATGCAGTCGCTGCTCGGCGCGCTGGTGGCCGGAATCAATGCCGGTAAAACCTATACCGATTGGCCGCTCATGGATGGCGATTTCATTCCCTCCGGCCTGTTCGATATGCAGCCTTTCTGGCTCAATTTCTTTGAAAGTCATCTGACCGTGCAATTTGACCACCGCATGGTTGCCTATGCGCTGACCGCTTTTATCGGTTGGCATATTTATCGCGTCTTGCGTTCCAGCACGGGTAGGGCGGTGGCACTGTCGGCTAAATGGCTGGGCGCCGCGCTGTTGTTGCAAATCGTGCTGGGCATCAGCGCTTTGATGCTGGCTGTACCGATTTCGTTGGGCGCGGCGCATCAGCTTGGCGCTGTGGCCTTGCTGGCGATTGCTGTGACGCATCTGCATATTCTCTACAAACAAGCGCTTTAGCATACGGTAAATAGTTACCAAATTTATAAGGCATTGTTTTGCAATGGTTTTTTAATGAAATTAAACATTGCAAAGTCGAGATGCGCGACTTAAAACACCGCCAATGCCCAAGGCGGGTGGAAACAGGACGAGACAGATGAAAACATATTCTGCAAAGCCGGTTGATATTGAGAAAAAATGGATTCTCATTGATGCCGAAAACATGGTTGTCGGGCGACTGGCTGCCGTGATTGCAACGCGTTTGCGCGGCAAGCATTTGCCGACATTTACGCCGCATATGGATTGCGGTGACCATGTTGTAGTCATTAATGCCGATAAGGTGAAATTTACCGGCAAGAAAATGGCTGACAAAAAATATTATCGCCACACCGGCTATCCGGGCGGCATCAAGGAAACCACGCCGGAAAAAGTCCTGGGTAGCAATTTTCCTGAGCGTGTTGTGGAAATGGCCGTGAAGCGCATGCTGCCGCGTGGCCCGCTGGCACGCCAGCAACTCCGCAATTTGAAGGTATATGCCGGAAGCGAGCATCCGCACGAAGCACAATCGCCTGAGGCGCTCGATGTTGCGGCCATGAACAGCAAGAATGTGAGGGCATAGTGATGTCTGAGACAACAGAAACAACATTAGAAAATCTCGACACGGCACTCGGGGCGGCTGCGGCTGGTGACGAGAGTGCTGATGTGGTAGCTGAAACGCAAATCACACCTGCCGAGCCGAAAATTGACGAGCAGGGCCGCGCCTATGCGACTGGTAAGCGGAAAAACGCAATTGCGCGCGTTTGGATTAAGCCGGGTAGCGGTGTCATCACGGTGAATGGTAAGGAAGAAGAGAAATTCTTTGCTCGGCCCGTGCTGCGCATGATTTTGCGTCAACCGCTGGTTTCAGTCGAGCGCGACGGTCAATTTGATGTGATCGCAAAGGTAAGCGGCGGCGGCCTATCAGGTCAGGCCGGTGCGGTGCGCCACGGACTGTCTAAAGCGTTGACCTATTATGAGCCGGGCCTGCGCCCTGTTCTGAAAAAAGGTGGCTTCTTGACCCGCGACAGCCGTGTTGTTGAGCGCAAGAAATATGGCCGTGCGAAAGCGCGCCGTAGCTTCCAGTTCTCGAAACGTTAAGCCTCTTTGCTATGGCGAAAGAAAAAGGGGCTTTTTGGCCCCTTTTTTGTTATGAACAAGGAGAAATTTGATGGGGGATTCGATGTCTGAAAACATTGAAGGCAGTAGCGTCACAATCACGGAAATCATGGATTTCCTGCCGCACAGGTATCCGTTTTTATTGGTTGATCGTGTGGTTGAAATGAATGGTGAGCAATCGGGGGTTGGCATTAAGAATGTTACTGCATCCGAGCCTTGGTTCACTGGTCATTTTCCGGAAAACCCCGTATTTCCCGGCGTTTTGATTATTGAGGCTATCGCACAAGTATCAGCCATTTTGGTGTTGCAACATGCTAAAGATAGCGGCAGTCCGATGGAGACCAAATTGATTTACTTCATGACGGTCGACAAGGTGCGCTTCCGTCACCCGGTAACGCCAGGCGACCAAATGCGAATACAAGTGACGCAAATAAGGCGTCGCGGTATGGCCTATAAGTTTAAGGGCGAGGTTTATGTTGACGGTCTTTTAATGGCCGAGGGTGAAATTATGGCGGTCAATCACGACCCCGATGCATAAAGGTGCAGAATGAGCGCAAGCAGAATCAGCGTTGGCATTATCGGCGCGTCGGGTTATACCGGCGCCGATGCCGTGCGCCTACTCGGAGCACATCCAAATGCCGAAATTAAGCTGCTGACGGGCAATGCCAATGCCGATAAAGAACTGGCAGAAATTTATCCACAATTTGCGGGATTGGACGTTCCTGCTCTGGTGAAAGCTGAAGAAGCTGATTGGCGCGGCATTGATGCGGCCATATGCGGTTTGCCGCACTCGACCGCGCAAGATGTTATCGCGCAAGTCCCGGACAGCGTGAAAATTATTGATATGTCGGCTGATTTTCGGCTACGCAATGCTGATACTTATACCGAATGGTATGGCCGCAACCATGATAATGCGGACTTGTTGGGCGAGGCGGTTTACGGCCTCACTGAGCATTATGCCGACGAGATTAGAAAGGCGCGTCTGGTCGCCTGCCCGGGCTGCTATCCGACGGCAGCGTTGAGCGCGCTCTTGCCGCTGCTTAAGGCTGGCTTGCTGAAAAGCGATGATTTGATTATCGATGCTAAATCGGGTGTGACCGGCGCAGGCCGCAGCCTAAAAGAGCAAAACCTGTTCTCTGAGGTGGCTGAAGGCATGAATGCCTATGGTGTGGCTGCCCATCGCCATGCCCCTGAAATTGAACAAGAAGTCAACAAAGCGGTCGGTCTAGACGATGTGCGGGTCAATTTTACGCCGCATCTCGTGCCGATGAATCGAGGTGAATATGTATCGATTTATGCGCGCGCAAATAACGCCAAAGCGGCTGATATGAAGGCGGTGTGGCAAGAGTTTTATGCAAAAAAGCCGTTTGTCCGGGTGGTTGATGGTGTGCCCGCGTCGCGGCATGTGCGCGGCTCCAATTACTGTTTATTGGCGGCTTTTGACGATCGCATTGATGGTCGAGTGATTTTGTTCTCGACGCTGGATAATCTGGTGAAAGGCTCGAGCGGTCAAGCGATTCAGAACATGAATTTAATGTTCGGCTTTGATGAGACAGCCGGCTTGCAGCAGCAACCGCTTTATCCCTAGGGGAAAGTCATGCTATTGCCTTATTTGCATCGCACACAAGGCGTTTAAGCGAATGGAAGAAAGATGGACCATGAATTTCATCGCATAGATAGATTGCCACCGTATGTTTTCGAGCGCGTCAATAAGCTGAAGGCGCAAGCTCGGGCGGATGGCAAGGATATTATCGATTTCGGCATGGGTAATCCCGATTTGCCGACACCGGACCATATTGTCGAAAAACTAGTGGAAACGGTCCGCAATCCGCGCACTCATCGCTATTCCGCATCGAAAGGCATTCCCGGCTTGCGTAAGGCGCAGGCCCGTTACTATGAGCGCCGCTTTGGCGTCAAGCTCAACCCCGATACGGAAGTTATTGCAACGCTCGGCTCCAAGGAGGGGTTTGCTAATATGGCGCAGGCCATCTCTAATCCTGGTGATGTCATTCTGGTGCCCAATCCGACCTATCCAATTCATGCGTTCGGTTTCATCATCTCCGGCGCGACCATTCGCCATTTGCCGGTGCAAGTGGGTGACGACTTTTTCGCCGTGCTGGACCAAGCGGTGGTGCACAGTCACCCTAAGCCGAAAGTGCTGGTGCTGAATTATCCGGGTAATCCGACGGCGGAAGTGGTCGATCTCGCATTTTATCAAAAGGTCGTCGCCTACGCCAAAAAGCACGACATTATTTTGCTGTCGGATTTGGCTTATTCAGAAATTTATTTCGATGAAGAAAACCCGCCACCGTCAATTCTGCAAGTGGAGGGCGCGAAAGATATTGCCGTTGAGTTCACCTCGCTATCGAAAACCTTCTCGATGCCCGGTTGGCGCATGGGGTTTGCCGTCGGCAATGAAAAGCTTATCGGCGCGCTGACGCGCATTAAATCTTATCTCGATTATGGGGCCTTCACGCCGATACAGGTCGCCGCCGCCGCTGCGCTCGACAGTCCGGAAGAAATCATCCGAGACATTCGCGCTGTCTATAAGGAACGGCGCGATGTCTTGATTGATGTTTTTCATCGGGCCGGTTGGAATGTGCCCTCGCCGCCCGCCACAATGTTTGCCTGGGCGCGCATACCGGCTCCCTTCGCCGATATGAAGTCACTTGAATTTAGCGAGCTTCTTTTGAAAGAAGCCGATATTGCCGTTTCGCCGGGTGTTGGCTTTGGTGAATATGGCGACGATTACGTGCGCCTTGCATTGGTTGAGAACGAACAGCGCATCCGGCAAGCCGGACGCAGCTTGAAACGCTTTATGGACGAGCATCTGGAAAAGAAGAAATCCGCATGAGCAGTAACATGCGTATCGGATTGGCCGGTCTTGGAACGGTCGGCGCAACTGTGGCGGCGCGTTTGTTGCAAGGCGTGGTGCCGCGCGCCGAATTAGTTGCGGTTTCGGCCCGTGACGCGAAAAAAGATCGCGGTGTTGATTTGAGCGGCGTTGATTTTGTTGCGACACCGTTGGATTTGGTCAGTCATGACAAAGTCGATATCGTCGT
>PBLK01000003.1 GCA_002721725.1 Rhodobiaceae bacterium | reverse complement strand
CGAGGTCGGCGGCGAGATTGAGGTGATTTGCGATGGCGGTATTCGCCGCGGCACGCATATTTTGAAAGCGATGGCGCTGGGCGCGACCGCATGTTCGGGCGGGCGGCTTTATCTATATGCGCTGGCTGCTGCCGGTCAGGCCGGAGTTGAAAAAACCTTGAGCAATTTGAAAAGCGAGATTGAGCGCGACATGAAATTAATGGGCGTGTCATCGCTTAGCCAGCTGACCCCCGATATGGTGCGTCGCCGCCAGGTTTAGATTTTCCGCTCATGGGGATGGTGGCGTGATTTGAGCCACCCTAATTGCCCAAATCATCAATAACTTCAACCTCTGCAGGTTCGCGCAGTAAAGCCAGTAGCTAGATCTAAGTCGGAAAAATTACTCGCTCAAAATGGCCAGGCCTCAGCCTTGTTCCCTTCTATTGTTTGAATGGATGTGAGAGTGCAGCCAAGAAATTGTCATTTTCGGCTTCCGCCAAACCTAAATCAATCACCTCATGGGCTTGCAAAGGCTCACGCTGATAGCTGCCGAACAGCCTATCCCANAGCGATAAAAAGAAGCCGTAATTCATGCGGCTTTCTTGTGGTGTNCGTGAATGATGCAAGCGATGCATATCGGGNGTGACAATGAGTTTTTGCAGCCAGCCGTCNANCCGCCCCAGCCGCCAATTGGCGTGATTGAATANAGANGCNCCATTGAGCAGGATTTCAAANCAAATCACCGCCAAAGCCGGNGCGCCGATAAGCAGCACGGCAGCNGCTTTAATNNCCGTGCTGATNAGCGCCTCGCCCGGATGAAAGCGCAAGCCNGANGTAACATTGAGTGTGCGGTCGCTATGATGGGCGCCNTGCCAGCGCCATAAAAACGGGATTTCGTGAAACAGCCGATGGTGCCAATAGAGNACCAAATCAAGNAAGATNAGGCTGGCNNNAAAGACNAGCCAATNAGGGGCATGNACGAGGCCGAGCAAGCCACCGCCCGNATTCCAANANGCNANTGCCGCCAATCCGCCCGGCANGATNAGNCGCACCAAGCCGCCATTAATAATNCCNATAAANAGATTGCCNGCCGCATGGCCGAGGGNGATATTTTGCCGTCGNCGCGGCAAGGCNCGTTCNAGCCCGAAAAACANNACCAAGAGCGTCAGCATAATGCCGCCGCGCAATGCCGCTTCATGGGCGTTTATNAAAGCGGCAAACTCAGCCATCGCCGTCACCGGTNAGGGNNGCGGCGCGTGCTTGTGCGGCGCGGTCAAAAGCGGCGCGGCTCAAGCGGTCAAGGGCCAGCGTCTCGCCCAAGCGCTCGAGAAGGCGNATTTCTTCNGGCGAGACATTGCCGTTTTGCGCGATGAAATCGGCGCATAGCATATAGACAGTGGCGCTTTGCNTGTCCGACAGGCTGGCCGCGACNATTTCCAATAAAGTNTCCAAGCCTTCTGCTGCACCGACGATGTCNCGGGNCACCGCCAAAGCGGCATCGCGCGGCGCATCNGCCAATGAGGCGTGNCGGTCGAGAAAGGCGTGCAATGCCGCATCGTCGCAGCCNGCCAATTTTTGCGCCANGTAAAGCGCTGCNATCGCNGCCTCTTGCGGTGANAATTTTGCGNCGGNTGATTGCTTGCTCATGCCNGNTATATGACCNCGNCCGNCGCGCTTGGCAAGCGCNCAAAAAAGNCGANCNGCGNAAANTNATTTTGCGCCTTGATTTTGTGAGGCGGNCTGATAGTTTCCGACGCAATAGAGGAACTGTCATGTCAATGCGCGAANCGGCNAANTTATCAAAAGCCTGGGTGTTTGAAGAAGCCCGNAAAGTGGTGNCGCGCGCCGAAAAGCTGGGCCGCGATGAGGTGATATTCGAAACCGGCTATGGCCCGTCCGGCCTGCCGCATATCGGCACATTCGGTGAAGTGGCNCGCACCACAATGGTNCGCCAAGCCTTTCACTTACTGGCGCCGGAGAANAAAAGCCGCTTGATTTGNTTTTCNGATGATATGGACGGCTTGCGCAAAGTGCCCGACAATATTCCCAATGGCGATTTATTGGCCGAGNATCTCGAAAAGCCGCTGACCNCCGTGCCTGACCCGTTTNAAAAATATGACAGNTTTGCNCATCACAATAATGCGCGGCTGCAAGCCTTTCTCGACAGTTTCGGCTTTGATTATGAATTTGTCTCGGCNACNGCGCATTATCAAANCGGTGCGTTTGACGCGACTTTGTTGAAAGTGCTGGAAAACTATCAGGCTGTTCAAGACATTATCTTGCCGANTTTGGGCGAAGAACGCCGCCAGACCTATTCGCCGTTTTTGCCGATTTGTCCGACCAGCGGCAAAGTCNTGATGGTGGNGATTGAGCCGGTCGATGTGGCGGCCGGGCTTATCCGCTACAAACATCCTGATAGNGGCGNTNACATGGAAACGCGNGTGACNGGNGGGGCGTGCAAGCTGCAATGGAAAGCCGATTGGGCGATGCGCTGGGCGGCCCTTGAGGTNGATTATGAAATGGCCGGTAAGGATTTGTCGGANTCGGTCAAATTATCGTCANGCATCACCAAAGCGCTGGGNCANACCCCGCCCGAGGGNTTTTCCTANGAGCTTTTCCTCGATGAAAACGGCGAAAAAATATCCAAGTCAAAAGGCAATGGGCTGACCATTGAGGAATGGTTGACCTATGCGCCGCAAGAAAGCCTGTCGCTTTANATGTTCCAAGCGCCGCGCAAAGCCAAACGGCTTTACTTCGATGTGATCCCNAAAGCGGTCGATGAATATGTCACTTTTGTCGATAAATTTGNCGCAATGGATGAGGCGCAAAAACTGACCAATCCGGNTTTTCATATCCACAANGGNGATGTGCCGCAAAGTGCTTCGCCGNTCTCTTTCGCGCTTTTGCTCAATCTGGTGTCGGCTTCCAATGCCGAAAACAAGGATGTGCTATGGGGCTTTATCGACACTTATGCGNCNGGCACGACGGCGGAGACGCATCCGTTTCTCNANCGCCTGACCGATTATGCTTTGGCCTATTATCGAGATTTTGTCGCGCCCAATAAAACTTATCGTGCCGCCAGTGAGGCGGAAAAAACCGCTCTCGATGATTTGCTGGCGCGCCTTGAAGCGCTGCCCCAAAATGCGGATNGTGAAACCATTCANACGGAAGTTTATGCNACCGGCATGGNGCATTTTGAAGAAAATTTGCGCGGCTGGTTTCAAGCGCTTTATGAAATTCTTTTGGGGCAAAGCCAGGGCCCGCGCTTTGGTTCTTTTGCNGCGCTTTACGGNTTGCAAAAAACCTGTGCGCTTATCGCGGCGGGTCGNGACGGCAAATTGCTGTCGGCTTANGAATCCTGCTATCTCTGCTTNATGGGGCNGATGATTTACAAAATCTTGACCGTNGANGCNNATGCGCAATTGCNGCGCGATGCCNGCCTTNNGCCCGCGGGNATTGATNCGGCGGACGGCTATGTCCATTTTTCCNATGCCNCGCAATTNGAGGCGACTTTGGATGCGNATTATCANGGCCATGATGATTTGATNATTTTGGCAGTGGACGCAGCGGCTTGCGGCGCNGCCTTGCGCTGGGAGCCATCGCGCGACGGNGTGCTGTTTCCGCATCTTTATGGGCCGCTNAAGGAAGATATGGTGGGTGCGCGGTTNATGCTAAATGCNGCGCGCGACGGTCTGAGCGCTTTTTTAAATGGAGCGGNAGCATGAGCCTTTATCGCNTCTTGCGTCCNATGCTCTTCANCCTGCCGCCCGAGACGGCGCATGGGCTGACCTTGCGCGGGCTTAATCTGCTGGGCCGCTTNGGTGNGCCGCCGCAAGATGAAGCGATTTTGGCGCAACATATTATGGGNCTTGATTTNGCCAATCCTTTCGGCATGGCGGCGGGTTTTGACAAAGACGGCACAGCCATTGCCGGTGTCCATCGCATCGGTTTCGGTTTTGCCGAGATAGGCACGCTCACGCCCCTGCCGCAGCCCGGCAATCCAAGCCCGCGCGTGTTTCGTTTGCCGCAACANGGTGCGCTCATCAATCGNTTGGGCTTCAATAATCGCGGCCAAGCNGCAGCCTTGCAACGCTTGCAAAACNCACGCNNTTTGGCNCGCCCGGTCGGNGTCAATATTGGTGCCAATAAGGAGGCGGAAGACCGCATTGCCGATTATGAGACAGGGGCNGCGCGTTTTGCCGATTGCGCCGATTATNTGNCCGTNAATATTTCTTCGCCCAATACGCCGGGCTTGCGTGATTTACANAGCGGTGAAGCGGCGGGCGAGATTATGCGNCGCGTGCGTGCCGCCGCGCCCGACATTCCGGTGCTGGTCAAAATTGCGCCCGATATGCGCCATGAAGAGGCGATTGGCTTGGCCGAATTGGCACTGGCGGAAAATATTGACGGGCTGATTATCTCCAATACCACNNTGGCGCGCGATGGCGTGNCGGGCAGCNCATATGCCGATGAGGCAGGNGGTNTATCGGGCGCGCCGCTTTTCNACNCGGCGACCGATATGTTGCGCGCCGTTTACCGCGCNGTCTGTCAGCCCAATGGCGGCAAGCTGACCCTTATCGGGGTCGGGGGCGTGTCGTCTGCGGCAGAGGCCTATGCCAAAATCCGCGCNGGTGCTTCTTTGGTNCAGNTNTATACNGGTCTGGTTTATGAAGGGCNGGGACTGGTCACCCGCATGAAACGCGATTTGGCCGCGCGCTTGCGCGCTGACGGTTTTGCCCATATTGAAGANGCNATTGGAAGTGATGTGAAAGAGACAAAATGAGNTTGAAGNTTTATCANAATCCGNGNTGTTCGAAATCGCGCCAAGCGCTGGCCCTATTGACNGANGCCGGGGCTGATTTTGAGNTTGTCGAATATTTGAAAACCGGCCTCAGCNTTGGTGAATTGGAAGATTTGGCGACCAAAAGNGGCGGCGATGTGCGCGCCATGATNCGCACCGGCGAGGCGGTCTATAAAGAATTGCAATTGAAAAATGAAAGCGATGACGCGGCGCTGATAAAGGCGATGGCCGAAAACCCGATTTTATTGGAGCGNCCTTTGGTGAGCGATNGTAAAACGGCTTTGGTTTGCCGTCCGCCCGAATTGGCCGCGCGATTTCTCGGCTGATCATGTGNGACNGTTTGGTTTTCCNGCCCANNTGGCATAGGGNAGCGNNATGAATATTGAGATTAGAAAANTGNCNCCGAAAAACGCTGACGGCAAGCGTGNCAGNAANCGNGCCAGCAATNGCGACGCGATTTTGCACGCGGCGCGNGCCGTNTTTGCCGAGCTGGGTTATGGTGGCGCNACCGTGCGCGACATTATTCGCCGCACNGATTTGGCGANCGGCACGTTTTANAATTATTTNACCNATAAGGAAGACGTGTTTGAGGNACTGACGCGNGAAAGCGNCGAAGAATTGCGNGCGCTTTTATCAGCCGCGCGGCAAGAGGCCGATAATTTCGANCAATTTATTGAAGNCAGCTATCTGACTNATTTCAGCTATTATNCNNAAAANCCCGAGACCTATCATTTGGTGCGCTCCAATCGCGGGCGCGATGGNGGCAATATTAATATGCGCGGGCCGCAAGTNACGGCCGGTTTGGCAGAAATGCGGCAAGATATTGAGCGCGCCATGAAGCTCGGCATGNTTCCNCAAAATGATGCGGCTTTGCTGNCNGCNGCCATTNGCGGTGTCGCNTTTTCCATTCTCGATGAGATTATGCAGGGNGATAAGATTGACCCNCAAGGGGCGGCGCGATTTGCCACCAAGCTTTTTANGCGCGGCATTGACGGCAGCATTGACGGGGCTTGAGATTAAATAGTCTANTTGTCCTTCTGGGAGGCAATTCGGGTGAGNGTTCAAAATCTAATTCTTAGCGCCTTGCGCCGCGCGCCGCGTCGGCTGGTGCGCCNTATNGCNGGNCCGCCGATTGAGGTGGATGGTTTTGCAATGGACAGCAATANCCAAATATTGGCNAATNTNGCGGNNAAACGTGCCGCTGCGCAAAATCATGAAACNCCGAGCTTGGCGCAAATTCGTGAANCAGGAAACGGCTTTGATGCCATCGCGCCGCGCCGNCGCCGNAATGTNAATATTCGCGATGTNGAATTGCCNCTGGCCACGGCGACGCTGAANGCCCGGATTTACGAGCCGAAGCGGGCCAGCGATACCGATCCGGGTATTTTGTTTTTNCATCAGGGCGGCNTGGTGATCATGCACCATTTGACCGATGATTATTTNTGTTCGCTTTTGGCCGATGAATGTCGNGCCAAANTGATTACGCTGGATTATCGCCTATGCCCGGAACACGCTTTTCCTGCCGCNATTGAGGACGGCTTGGCGCTTTGGGNTTATGTGCATGATAATGCGGAAAATNTGGGNATTGANCGNCGCCGTNTCGCNNTGGCCGGAGACAGCGCCGGNGGCCTCATCGCCTCTGTCATGTGTCAGCTATTGCGCGATNANGCGAAGCTTGAAAAAATCGCCCAACCGGCGGCGCAATTGCTGATTTATCCCTGGGTCAGCACCGACATAACGGCCGGTGGCTCGATGGAGAGCTGCGCCGACATGTTTCCGCTCTCGAAAGCGACAATGGAAATGTTCAACGCNAATGTGTTTCCCGACGGCAAGGGGATAGACCATGCATGGGCCAATCCGCTGCATAATGAAAATTTGCAAAAATTGCCGCCTGCCATTATCGCCACGGCGGGNTTTGACCCGATACGCGATCAAGGCAATGAATATGCNGAAGCGTTAAGNGCNGTNGGCAANCAGGTGACGCATTATTGTTTTGGTGAATTGACGCATAGTTTTTTATGCCTGTGCCGTGTCTCCCATGCGGCNGAGGCGGCNAGCGTGCAATTGGCCCGCGACTTGGCAGCGCATTTGGGCAGATAGTTTCCCGCACTTGTTCTCAAGGCTTATAGTCAGCCTATGGTCNACNCGCAAAAACTCTTNCCGCAATTTGATGCATGGTTTCGCGCCCGCGACTGGCAGCCGCGCGCCCATCAGANNGCGTTTTGGCAGGCCGCGCGGGGTGGGCATGATGCGNTGNTGATTGCCCCGACCGGCGGCGGCAAGACGCTGGCCGGATTTATNCCNAGCCTNGAAAAGCTGGTCGCNAAAGGCTCAACCGGNAAATTGCACACTTTATATNTGTCGCCNCTAAAGGCCCTGGCNGTCGATATTCAGCGCAATCTGATGCAGCCGGTNGATGAATTGGCACTGGATATNAGCATTGAGACGCGCAGCGGNGACACGCCGCAAAATCGCAAAACCCGTCAAAAGCAAAACCCGCCCGATATTTTGCTGACCACGCCCGAGCAATTGGCGCTGATGCTGAGCTGGCCCGAAGCGGATGATTATTTTGCNGCGCTCGANACNATTATTATCGATGAGCTACACGCGCTGGCCCCCAATAAGCGCGGCGATNTGCTGGCGCTNGGCTTGGCGCGGCTGGCCNNTCTGGCACCCAAAGCCAAACGNCTCGGCCTNTCGGCAACCGTGGCNGACAAACAAGCNTTGCGGCGCTTTTTGACACCGCAAGATNGTGGCATGGAAGAANCCATNTTGATTGAAGGCAAGCCCGGNGCACCGCCCNCCTTGTCNATATTGGACACGCAAGAGCGCTTGCCCTGGGGCAGCCATACNGCGCGCCATGCTATGGCCGATGTNTTGGCCGCCATTGCCACAGCNGATACGGCNCTNGTNTTCGTCAATACNCGCTCGCAAGCGGAAATGGTNTTTCGTGAATTATGGGCGTTGAATGAAAGCGGTTTGGAGATTGCTTTGCANCATGGCTCATTGGCCCCTGAACGCCGCCGCANNGTGGAAGCGGCAATGGCNGNAGGGCAATTGCGCGCNGTTGTNTGNACNTCAACGCTTGATTTGGGNATTGATTGGGGNGCGGTTGATTTGGTCATTCATGTCGGCGCCCCNAAAGGCGCNAGCCGTTTGGCGCAGCGTATNGGTCGCGCCAATCACCGCTTTGANGAGNCTTCTGCCGCNCTATTGGTGCCGTCNAACCGTTTTGAAGTNNTGGAATGCAAAGCGGCGCNGGAAAGCGTNGCGGCCGGTGAGCAAGACGGCACNATGATGCGCGCAGGCGGGCTNGATGTTTTNGCGCAGCATATTNTCGGCANGGCGTGNCATGCNCCGTTTGACCCTGACNGGNTNTATGAAGAAGTGTGCCGCGCCGCGCCNTATCANGATTTGCCGCGNGCGGTTTTTGACCGCANTGTGGATTTTGTNGCGACCGGCGGCTATGCGCTGNAAAGCTATGATCGCTATGCCCGTTTGCGACAAGAAAAANANGGCAGCTATCGGCTGNCGCATCCGCGNTTGGNGACACGCTATCGCATGAATGTCGGCACNATNGTCGANGCNCCNATGTTGAAAGTGCGGCTGNCNCGCCCGAAAAAAGGCNAGCGACCNNTAAGCGGCGGGCGCGTTTTGGGCGAGATGGAAGAATATTTTTTGACCNCNCTCNCGCCCGGNGANACATTTGTTTTTGCCGGNGANACCTTGCGGCTGGAAGCGGTGCGNGANACNGANGCGCTGGTNTCGCGNGCTTATCATGCCGACCCGAAAGTGCCGACCTATCAAGGCGGCAAATTTCCCATCTCCACCCATTTGGCCGAACGCGTGCGCGCCATGCTGTCTGACCCGAAAAGCTGGCGTGATTTGCCGCCGCAAGTGGCGCAATGGCTGACCATGCAGCAGGAATTTTCGGCCCTGCCCAAAAAAGACACGCTGCTGGTCGAAAGTTTTGCCCGCGGCGCCCGCTATTATATGACAGCCTATCCGTTTGAGGGGCGCTTGGCGCATCAGACATTGGGCATGTTGCTGACGCGGCGCATGGAGCGCATGGGCGCGCGGCCAATGGGTTTTGTCGCCAATGATTATGGGCTGGCCGTATGGGGCTTGCGCGATATTGGGCTGATGGTCGCGCAAGAAAAGCTGACGCTGGAGGCGCTGTTTGCGCAAGATATGCTGGGCGATGATTTGGAGGCTTGGCTCGATGAATCGGCTTTGATGAAGCGCACTTTTCGTGATTGCGCCATGATTTCCGGCCTGATTGAGAAAAACATGCCGGGACATGAAAAGACCGGCAGGCAGGTGACGTTTTCGGCCGATTTGATTTTCGACGTGTTGCGCAGCCATGAGCCCGACCATATTCTCTTGCAAGCGGCGCGCGCCGATGCGGCGACCGGCTTGCTCGATATCGGGCGGCTCGGTGCCATGCTGGCGCGCATTGATGGCAAGTTGATTCTGAAACGGCTGAGCCATATTTCGCCGCTTGCCGTGCCGCTTTTGATGGAAATGGGCAAGGAGCCGGTGCGCGGCACGGCTGATGATGAATTGCTAGGCGAAGCGGCGACCCGCCATTATGATTTGGTGCGCGAAGCGACGCAAGGTTTGGGGGCCGGTCGTGTCGAGGCACTATGAGTTCGTCATAAACGGCGTGAAGCTGCTCGCCGATGTGTCGGGCGCGCTCTACCGCCCCGATAAGCACATGCTGATTGTCGCCGATTTGCATTTTGAAAAGGCCTCGGCCTTTGCCGCGCGCGGCGTGGCTCTGCCGCCCTATGATACGGCCGCGACATTGCAACGTTTGGCGGCGGCGTTTGACCAATTCAAACCACGGGCCTTTGTCTCATTGGGTGATGCGTTTCACGATGATGATTGGCCAAGCCGCATGACGCCCGCCGACCGCGCAGAATTGGCACGCCTCACCGGCGCAGTAGAGACGGTGTGGGTGACCGGCAATCATGATCCGACACCGCCCATCGGTCTGCCCGGCGCGGCAATGGAGATATTTCGTGATGCCAATTTGGTCATGCGCCATGAGCCGATGGTGCGCGGTGCGGGCTTTGAGGCCGGTGAATTGGCCGGGCATTTGCACCCGTGCGCCAAGCTGCGCCAGCGTGGGCGTAGTTTGCGCCGCCGTTGTTTTGTGCATGATGCCGCGCGCGCCATTTTACCGGCTTTCGGGGCTTTGACAGGCAGTCTCAATGTGCGCGATGTTGCTTTTGACGGGCTTTTTGCCGGCACAGAATATCAAGCGGTCATGGTCGGTGCGGCGCGGCTCGCCGCCATTCAACCAAACCGTCTTTTGCCTGACCGCGCGCGGGCCCCGCGTTAATTGGTCAGCACATGCACCAATAGGGAGGTCATGGAAAGCGCCGCAATAATGGTCAGCAAAAGCCGCAATGGGGCGTACCAATCGGCCAAGCGGGTTTGCTGGACGGCATTTAAATCAAGCACGCCCTGTGCGACAAATAAAACAATCAGCAATGTAAAGGCTTGCGGCAAGGGCAGTATAAAAGCGACCAGCGCCATCAGTGTCGGCATAATGGCGAGGATGAGGTGGCGCGGCAAATTGGCCGCTTCATTATTTTGCATCGCGGCACCCCAACGCACGCCGCCCAAAAATGCAGCAATCAGACAGCCATAGGCCAGCACGATGAGCGGCAGGGCGAAACGAATATCGCCAAGCACTTTGAGCCATACGCCAATGCCGCCGCTGACAAAAGGAATGAGGCCGGCCAGACCGAGCCATAAAGCGGTATCCGGCACAGCGGCCAATCGGTCACGAAAATTTTTCATCATTTATCCGAGTGTCGCCATGAAGGGAAACCAGTCGAGCAGGTATGAGGCAATGCTTTGCAGGCTGCCTGCCATAATCAGCACGCCGGTCACCACAACTAGGCCACCGGCCCCGCGCGTTATCCAAACCATATGGGCTTTAATCTTTTGGCTTGCGGCGAGAAACCGCCCGACGCCGAGGGCGGCAAGGATAAATGGCAGGCCAAGACCGGCGGCATAAACAGCCAGCAAACTGACCCCTTCGCCGAGACTGTCGCGCGCCGCCGCCAGCGCCAAAATCGTTGCCAATATCGGCCCGATGCACGGCGTCCAACCAAAGGCAAAAGCAAGCCCCATAATAAAAGCGGCAACCAGCGGCGCGCGAGATTGGCCTACCGTCATATTGTCTTGCAAGCGTGCCTCGCGCGCCAGAAGCGGAATATGCACCAGCTCGGCGACATGCAGGCCGAGAATTATGATCGCGCCGCCCGCGATATAAGCAAGCTCGGTTTGATAGGCCAGCAGCAAAGGATTGATCGCTGCTGCGCCTGCGCCTAGAGCGATAAAGACGGCGGAAAAACCGCCGACGAAAGCTAGCGCGCCGGGCAAAATACGCTGTGTGGCTTGGCCTTTCTCGTCCAATGCGCTCAATTCCGAAAATTGCAAGCCGGCGGCAAAACATAAATAGCCAGGCACAAGCGGCAAGACGCAAGGCGAGAGGAAACTAAGCGCCCCTCCGAAAAATGCCGCAAAGGCTGAAGCTATAAATCCATCCATTACCGCCGCCTGAAAATAGCTGCCACACCCCAGCCCATAAATACCGCCAAAGCGACACCTGACAGGCCATAAAGCAGCGATTGATTGTGCGCCGCCTCTTCCAATATGTGTCCCGCGCCGACAATATCAACTGGCAATTCGCCGGTGCGATAGCCAACGAGGCGGCCGTTTTTGAAAGCGAAAAACTCAGTTACATAGCGCCCGACCGGCATGCCGGCAGGCAATTTGATTTCGGCGCGAAATAAGCGGTCATCGATAATTTCGACTGCTTGAGCGTTTTCGTTAAACAGCGCATCGGCCGTTTTCAGCCGCACAAAGGCCTGCAGCGCCTCTTGTTTTTCGCGCCCGCCGCCTGTGCCGGAAAGCAGCGCTGCGTCCAATTGTGTGGCCCCGATATTTAATTGCCGCTGCTTTTCAGTCGGTGCCAAATCGGTTAAAGGAGCGGAACTGACGGTTGCCAAAAAGCTCGGTAGAGGTCCCAAGCGATAGGCCTGCTCATTGACCCATATGCCGAAGCTTTTTTGTTTTTTGCGCAAAGTGACGTTCTCGCCGGGGCCGCGCAGCACGACGACCACGCCATCAACCGGCCCGTGCGGTGTCGGGTCAATGGCCCCGAAAAGCAATAGTGTTTCGCCAGTAAAACCGCCACGAATGGATATTTGGTCTTTTGACAAATCGGTGACCAGAACATTGGCTTGCGCCGATGGCGCTGCCAGTGCCATCAGGGCAAAGCTAAAGAGGGCGGCGAGGCGCGTCATGGCCTGTCTCCTGATAAAGGCGACGTAGCGGAAATGGAATACAGCTCTTGCGGTTCGACAATTAAGTCAAACAGCAGCCGCGCTCCCACTGCTAGCACAATAAGCGCGAGTAGGGCCCGCAATTGTTCGCCCTGCAGCCGTTGACCGGCATACGCGCCGATTTGCGCGCCAATGACCCCGCCAATCATTAACAAGACGGCGAGCACAATATCCAAAGTCTGGTTTTCCACCGCGTGAAACACCGTCACTGAGGCGGTGACGAAAATGATTTGAAACAGCGAGGTGCCAATAACGACATTGGTCGGCATGCGCAAAATATAAATCATTGCCGGCACCATGATAAAGCCGCCGCCAACCCCCATAATGGCCGACATCATGCCGACGAAGAACCCTATAATAATCGGTGGAATAACACTGATATATAACTTGGAGCGGCGAAAGCGCATGCGAAAAGGCAGGCCCAGTATCCAACTATGCTGACCCGGGCGACGCGCCCGCACCGGGTTGCCGAGTCGGCGCGCATTCAAAGCCTGAATGCTCTCGCGCAGCATGAGCAAGCCAATGACCGATAAAAACAGCACATAAGATAGCGAGATGAGCAAATCGACTTGCCCTTCCGCGCGCAAGGCTTTGAAAATTTGTACGCCGCTATAAGAACCTACCAAACCACCGGCCATTAAAATCAACCCCATTGGCACATCAATGGCCCGGCGCTGCCAATAGGCGAGGCCGCCGGAAACCGAAGAGGCGACAATTTGATTGGCTTCGCTGGCCACCGCCACGGCGGGCGGCACGCCGATGAAAATCAGCAAAGGTGTCATCAAAAAACCGCCGCCGACGCCAAACATGCCGGACATAAAGCCGACCAAGCCGCCCATGCCGATAAGGGTCATGATATTGGCACTCATTTCTGCAATCGGCAGATAGATTTGCATGCGACCGCGCCTTTCACAGTTCAGAAGCGGAGGATCGTTCCGCCCTAGCATATTATCGGCTTTTTGCCTAGCAAACCGCCGCTTAGCGCATCAAGGAGCCAAAATTCCAGCCCAAAAGAGCCATCGGCTTGCCTTTTTACCAATGCGACGCATATTTCCCGCAAAGAAGGAAACTTTATGGATCAGCAATCCGAATTCAGCCTGCCGCATGACAATTCGGGCCATATAGCGCTTTACCATTGGCAAGATGGCGTGTCCGACCGGCCGGTCTTGCACTGGGCCCATGCAAATGGTTTTAACGGGCGTACTTATGAGCCGCTTTTGACACCACTGGCCGCACGATTTGACATTTATGCATGGGATGCGCGCGGGCATGGCCGCACCAGTGTCAGCGCCAAGCCCGCAAAGATGACGGGCTGGGATATTTATGGGCGCGACCTCATCGCCTTAATCGAGCATTTGGCAGAAAAACATGGCCGGAAAATATGGTTGGGCGGGCATTCTATGGGTGGCTTCACCTCGGTTTTTGCCGCTGCCGAGCGGCCTGACTTGGTCGCTGGACTGGTGCTGGCCGATCCGGTGATTGTTCCATTTGTCGGCCCGATAACGTATATGATTGCGCGCCTGACTGGGCGGCATGGCGGCATGCAATTGGCCAAAATAGCTGCGAAAAGGCGCGCCATTTGGCCTGATAAGGCGGTTGCCAAAAATTCCTATAAGGGACGTGGCGCCTTTGCGACATGGCAGGACGGGTTTTTGGACGCTTATTTGGAGGGTGGCCTCTTGCCAGCTGAGGACGGTTTCAAATTGGCGTGTGCGCCGCTTTGGGAAGCGGCTAATTTCAAAGGGCCGCAATTAAATTGCGATCGCTATATTCGCCGCCTCACCATGCCGTTCACCCTATTGACCGCAGAGCACGGTTCAACAACACGCGCGCGCGCCGCTTTTCAGGCTTTGCGTCAGGATAAGAAAATCCAGGTGGTTGATGGAGCCAGCCACTTTTTACCGATGGAAATGCCGGCCTTCTTGCGCGATGAAATTGTCGCGCGTATTGAAAAAAGCTGATTACAAATTGAAGCCAGCTTTTTCAAAGGCTGGTAGATATTTGTCATACCCCTGACTTTTCATCTCGGCTAGCGGCACAAACCGCATAGCGGCGGAATTAATGCAATAGCGCAAACCGGTTGGGGCTGGACCGTCGTCAAAAACATGGCCCAAATGGCTGTCAGCTAGTTTGGAGCGCACCTCGATGCGTTTCATAAATAATTTCCAATCATCACGCTCGACAATGGAACGCGCTTCCAAAGGCTGGGTAAAGCTCGGCCAGCCCGTGCCGCTGTCATATTTATCCAACGAGGAGAAAAGCGCTTCGCCCGATATGAGATCGACATAAATGCCGGGTGCCTTTTCATCCCAAAACGGATTGCGATAGGGCGGTTCGGTTTTGTCTTTTTGGGTCACGGCGTATTGCAGCGGTGTCAACATTTGTTTGAGTTGTGCTTTATCAGGTTTGACAAAATCTTCTGCTGTGGCCGAGAGCAAGGGGAAACCAAGCAAAACGACGATGAGCAAAAGCAGTAAAAGCGCCTCGGCCAATCGCCAAGGTTTGTGGAAGGAGGAGGGTTTTTCTTTCATCATGGCGATTTAGCCCTTGATTATGGCGGAAATATGCTGGCACCTCTTTATTTAGTGTCGTCTGTCCTTCCTATTCTTTTCTCTTGTGGTATTCCTAAAGCGGCGGCGCTTTTTCGACGCCGCGAGACTAAATTTTCATTAATCCCTCAGCGGTTTATGGATAATTTATTTTATGGCATTGTAAATGTCACGTTCTTGGCGCAATATCGCGCCAGCTTTGAAGCCATTTTTGATTAAAGGGAGCCAATTATGAGAGAAGCGTTAATCGTATCGAGCGCACGCACCGGTCTGGCCAAATCAGGCCGCGGTGGATTCAATATGACACATGGTGCCGCTATGGGCGGTCACGCGATCAAACACGCGATTGAGAGAGCCGGCATTGAGCCGGGCGACGTCGAGGACGTGATTATGGGCTGCGGCACGCCGGAAGGCGCGACTGGCCAAAATGTTGGGCGTCTGTCAGCAATTTGGGCCGGCTGTCCGGTCACCACATCGGGCGTGACGGTCAATCGTTTCTGCTCGTCAGGTTTGCAAACCATTGCCATGGCTGCCGGTCGCGTGATGAATGAAAATGTGCCAGTCACGGTCGGTGCCGGTGTGGAAAGCATATCGCTCGTTCAAATGCAGGGTGCCAATTACAATAATATTACGGAAGAAAAATTGCTGGGCAGCTACCCGGCATTGTGGATGCCAATGATTGAAACCGCCGATATTGTGGCTGACCGCTACAATGTCAGCCGCGAAGCGCAAGATGAATATGCCCTTCAGAGCCAGCAGCGCATGGCCGCAGCGCAAGAAGCCGGGCTGTTCAAAGATGAGATTGTTCCGATGCCGACCAAGATGAAGCAGGTCAATAAAGAGACCGGCGAAGAATCAATCGTCGATTACACGGTCGACCGGGATGAGTGCAACCGCCCCAATACAACATTGGAAAACCTTGCCGGTCTGCAGCCGGTGCGCGGCGAAGACCAATTCATCACCGCTGGTAACGCCTCGCAATTGTCGGACGGTGCGGCAGCTGTCGTTGTCATGGAAGGCAAGGAAGCCGAGCGTCGCGGCGTTGAGCCGCTGGGGGCATTTAAAGGTTTCTCTGTCGCCGGTTGCGAGCCGGATGAAATGGGTATCGGCCCAGTCTTTGCTGTGCCGCGCCTGCTGGAGCGCCACGGTCTGAAGGTTGATGACATTGATTTGTGGGAGCTCAATGAAGCTTTTGCCAGCCAGGCGCTTTACTGCCGTGATGAGCTGGGCATTGATAATGATAAATATAATGTCAATGGCGGTTCTATTGCCATTGGTCACCCCTATGGCATGACGGGCGCGCGCCTGGTCGGCCATGCGCTGATGGAAGGAAAACGGCGCGGCGCCAAAAACGTTGTCGTCACCATGTGCATTGGCGGCGGTATGGGTGCTGCCGGGCTGTTTGAAGTGTTGTAAGCAGATCAGGTTGAAATAATTTTGAAAGGCCGCGGGGCAAGTTGTCCGGCGGCCTTTTATTTTGTGCGGTCAAGGGCTGAACCGACTGGGCAAACGCGTCGTAAACTCAAGAACAAAAGGAATTATTATGACGGATACAAAAAAAACCATCAGCAAAATCATTATTGCCGTGGCCGGGCTCTTGTTTTTGGTTTTGTGCTGGAACGCCTATCGCAGCGTCGGTGGCAGCGGGTTTGGTAGTGTTTTGGCTGAACCCTGGGGGCTTGTCACTCTGGCCGATGTGATGCTGGGCGGCGTTTGCATGGGTGCGGTGATTTTTGCGTATGAAAAACAAAAACGTGTTGCTCTCATGTGGACGCTGCCGATTTTTCTGCTCGGCCATGTGGTCAGCGTGGCTTGGCTGTTACTGCGTTTTTTACCGCAAATGGCCGATTGACTCGCAACTGATTTGCATGATTTGTTCTCTTGTGGATAAGTTGGTGGATGAGTGTCTCAAAATCGACTTCAAAAATGTCCGCGCGCATATGGTTTAACAAATTGAAAATATTGATATAATTCAGATTTATAAAAAAAATTCAATTTTCCTGCAACTATCTGTTGACGTTTTCATTGCAAATAGACACTATATCTAGTGTCCGGTAGGGGGGTGAATGGTTCAGAGCTTTTGTTCCAAGCCATTTACAAACCGCCGAAAGTTAAAAACAACCCGTGATAGGCTCTCCCATGGAGCCAAGAGTGCCGTGTGGCGCTTGCGGGAATGCTGTCCCTCGGTTTTGGCCGGTTTCAGAGGCGTTTTTAACCTGAAAGCGGGCCGGAAGCGACATATATGCCAATTGGCATAAGCATGAGGAGAGAGCATGTTCAGAGATACAGGGGCCGGAGATGGGACCGAAAAAAAAGGTCAGGATAAGGAAAAAATGCAAGATGGTGTGCTGACCAAAGAACAATTGGCTGCGCGCCAGCCGCGCCGCGCTGAAGGCGACCCGGCGCATGGCGAACCGCAATTGGATTTCGACCGCCAGGATCAGGCGGTTCAGTTCAAGGCTGCGCCGCGGGTCAAAACTGACCCGTCGCGCGATGCGCTTTTGACTGCGTTCGGCAAAGCTACTTTGACCGACCGTTATTTGATGCCGGGCGAAAGCTTTCAAGATTTGTTTGCCCGCGTCGCGTCTTATTACGGCAGCGATGATGCGCATGCGCAGCGTCTTTATGAATATATTTCCAAACTTTGGTTTATGCCTGCCACGCCTGTTCTCTCTAATGGCGGCACTGACCGCGGTTTGCCAATTTCCTGTTTTTTGAATGAGGCCAATGACAGCCTCGGTGATATTGTTAATTTGTGGAATGAAAATGTCTGGCTCGCTTCGCGCGGCGGCGGCATTGGTTCTTATTGGGGCAATTTGCGTTCCATCGGCGAAAAAGTCGGTGAAAACGGCAAGACCTCGGGCATTGTGCCTTTTATTCGCGTGATGGACAGCCTGACTTTGGCCATTTCACAAGGCTCTTTGCGGCGTGGCTCGGCGGCAGTTTATTTGCCGGTCGACCATCCCGAAGTTGAAGAATTTGTNGAAATCCGTCGTCCGACTGGNGGNGACCCGAACCGNAAGGCGCTGAATTTACACCACGGCATTCTGATTTCCGATGCCTTTATGCGGGCNGTNGAAAATGACGAAGAATGGGCATTGCGTTCGCCGAAAGACGGCTCNGTGCAAGCCACTGTGCAGGCNCGCGATTTGTGGATTCGCATGCTGACGGCNCGCATTGAAACCGGTGAGCCTTATATGGTGTTCAAAGATACGGTTAATAATTTGCGTCCCGAGCATCAAAANCTGCTCAATCTTGAAATCAANACCTCCAATNTGTGNTCAGAGATTACCTTNCCGACTGGCGAGGANCATTTGGGCCAAGACCGCACCGCCGTTTGNTGTNTNTCATCCTTGAATGCGGAAAAATTCGATGAGTGGAGCAANGACGAAACCTTCATTCCAGATGTCATGCGCTTTTTGGATAATGTNCTGGAAGATTTCATCCANCGCGCGCCCGATGAAATGGCAAANGCNAAATATTCGGCACAACGAGAGCGNTCGGTTGGNCTCGGCGTGATGGGTTTTCATAGCTTCCTGCAAGCTAATATGATCCCCTGGGAGAGCGTGATGGCAAAAGTATGGAACAAGCGCATTTTCACNTATATNAAAGAGCANGTGGATATTGCCTCTCAAAATTTGGCCAATGAACGCGGCCCNTGCCTCGATGCAGCCGAATGCGGCATGAATGAGCGTTTCTCAAATAAGACNGCNATTGCACCGACTGCGTCGATTTCCATCATTTGCGGCGGNACNAGNCCGGGCATTGANCCGATTGCNGGGAACAGCTTTACCCATAAAACCCTGTCGGGTTCGTTTAATGTGCGCAATCGTCACCTCGATAAATTGCTNGATGAAAAAGGNCAAAATAATGATGATGTCTGGTCNTCNATTGTGACCTCGGGCGGCTCGGTGCAGCATCTTGATTTCTTNAGCGATGATGAAAANGCCGTGTTNAAAACCGCTTTTGAATTAGACCAACGCTGGCTTATTGANTTCGCTGGTGACCGCTCNGAACTGATTGACCAAGCGCAATCTTTNAATGTGTTCCTGCCCGCCAATATTCANAAGCGGGACTTGCATCAAATTCATTNCCAAGCGTGGAAGAAGGGCGTCAAAAGCCTGTATTATTGCCGCTCTTTGTCCATTCAACGGGCTGAAAANGCCGACGATGACACCAAGGCNATGCAAGAAGCAATGGCGGCGGCNGCNGAAGGTNATGATTATGAAGANTGCCTTTCCTGTCAGTAGACGGGTTGGGAANTTAATCGGCGGGCCCATTTCGCCAAAATGAGAAAAGGTACATAAAATGTCTCTGCTTGAAGAACGTATTGTCTATAAACCTTTCCGCTATCCGTGGGCATATGATGCTTGGNTGACGCAACAGCGGATTCATTGGCTTCCGGAAGAAGTGCCGTTGGCCGAAGATGTGAAAGATTGGCACAAGAAATTGACCGGTGCGGAGCGCAATNTACTGACNCAGATTTTCCGNTTTTTCGTGCAAGCNGATGTCGAAGTNAATAATTGCTANATGAAGCACTACAGNCAAGTGTTCAAGCCAACCGAANTTCAAATGATGCTGGCCGCATTTTCGAATATGGAAACNATNCACATTGCCGCTTATTCGCATTTGCTCGATACTATTGGCATGCCGGAANTCGAATATGAAGCCTTNATGAAATANGGCGANATGAAGGATAAATATGACTATATGCAAGAGTGGGGCGTTGAGACGGATGAAGATNTTGCCAAAACTTTNGCNGTATTTGGCGGTTTNACNGAGGGGCTGCAATTATTTGCGAGCTTCGCCATTTTNATGAATTTCCCGCGCTTCAANAAAATGAAAGGCATGGGCCAAATCGTAACNTGGTCGGCCCGCGATGAGACGCTCCACACCAACTCGACGGTCAAGCTGTTCAANACTTTCATTCAGGAAAATCCNCATATTTGGAATGACCAGCTGAAAAAAGACCTGTATCAGGCCTGCGAGACCGTGGTCACGCATGAAGATGCCTTTATCGATTTGGCCTTTGAAATGGGCGGNGTTGAGGGCTTGGAAGGCCAAGAAGTNAAAGATTATATTCGNTATATCGGTAATCGCCGATTGNCGCAGCTTAATCTNGAGCCAATTTATGATATTGAGAAAAATCCATTGCCCTGGATGGATGAAATGCTGAACGGCATTGAGCATATGAACTTCTTTGAAGGCCGTGCCACNGAATATGCCAAAGCGTCGACNGAAGGNACATGGGATGAGGCGTTTGCGTAAAATGCNCGAAAAATCANNGAAAAAAGGGGCGCTACNGNGCCCCTTTTTTTATGCCGCGCCGCGTGCTTTCATATAGGCNAACGGAGGCACATATGATTGAGCTTTACACCTCACCTACTCCCAATGGCTANAANGCNTCGGTGACGCTNGAAGAATTGGATATGGANTACAATGTCCATGTCATTAATTTGCAAAAAGACGAGCAGAAAACCCCTGCATTTTTGNCGATGAATCCTAANGGGCGCATTCCGGTGATAGTCGATCCTGATTTTGACAATCTGGNGATTTTCGAGACCGGCGCGATTATGGTGCATTTNGCGGAAAAAACTGGACGGCTGCTGCCGAGNGATGTTAANGGGCGCGCCAANGTGATGNCATGGNTNATGTTTCAAATGGGCGGCATNGGCCCGATGATGGGGCAGGCCAATATCTTTTACCGCTANTTCCCCGAAAAAGTGCCATCGGTAATCTCNCGCTTTCAACTTGAAGTGCGCCGCCTGTTNGAGGTNNTGGATAGCCATTTGGCGCGTCATGAATATNTGGCCGATGANTTTTCCATTGCNGATATTGCCAATTGGTGCTGGGTGCGNACTGCCAAATGGTCGGGTGTCGAAAGCCATGACCTTGACCATTTNAGCCGCTGGNTGACCGCCATATCGGCNCGCCCAAAATGCCAAGCNGGGGTTAAAGTACCNTTTGACCTTGCCGAATTNACGACNAAAACCGANGACGGGGCGGAAAAGTTTTCCGAACAAGCGGCCAAGCTGGTCAAATCATNAACTNATNCTNGCTGCACGGGNAAGCTTTAGGCTTATGCNANNTAGTCTTTNTTGACCAAGNAGGCCGATNAACTGNCCGGCCCGGCTNAGCGCATATCNCGGATTTCCNANAAATGGTGCTGCCGGGTGGAATTGAACCACCGACCTCTTCATTACCAATGAAGTGCTCTACCCCTGAGCTACGGCAGCGCTGCGNGAAAGCNTGGAAGCTGTNTGCCATAGGCGGCGTGGTGATGCAAGCANGGATTGCACCGGCGNGCCNNTTAAGCTANTGTTCTTTTTTTGTTCTATTTGTNGANGCGTGTTGCNTTATGCGAAAAGCGTCGGTAGANCCNGTACGTCTCNANTGGCTGGTTGAGCGTCGGTTAAATCTCTGGGTTTGGTGCGAAAGCTGNAGCCATCATAAGGTGGTGGCGNCGCTACCGCTTTATGAAAAATATGGCGATGCANCGCTGCACGCGATGAAGCATAAATTTNGCTGCGNCCAATGCGGCGGCCGCGAGATTTTTCTNCGCCCCGATTGGCACGGCGCGGGCTGGACACGCGGTGTGGTGTCGAAGCATGACAAGCTGCCCGAATGATATTATGAAAAGGCATGAGCAATGTGCCGAAAACAGGTGATAAAAGAACCGAACGTCAAGAAAAGCTGGCAGCNGCTTTGCGCGAAAATTTGAANCGCCGCAAAGCGGCGAAGCGGTTTGCGCAGGGTANGGAACANGGCNNTGATAAGGAAAAAGACAATGGATGAGATTGTCATNTCCGGNGGGCGAAAGCTGANCGGTGAGATTGCCGTTTCGGGTTCGAAAAACGCCGTCTTGCCGCTCATGGTAGCAGGNCTGCTCACGGANGAAAAATTGATCTTGCGCGGTACGCCGCGCCTCGCNGATACNCGCACATTGGCCACAGTGCTNCGCGAGCTGGGCGCAGANGTTGAAGAGTTCGGCCAGGGGCCTGGCGAGGGAATAAATGTGCNGGCGNCGNATTTGGTCAGCACGCGGGCTTCCTATNAATGGGTATCNAAAATGCGNGCCAGCTTTTGGGTGCTGGGGCCGCTTTTGGCGCGCGCCCANGAGGCACAAGTTTCTTTACCTGGAGGNTGCGCNATCGGCACGCGGCCNGTTGANTTATATTTNAANGGNCTGGCCGCTATGGGGGCTGATATTAATGTCGAGGGNGGTTATGTNAACGCNGCGGCAANNGGCGGCTTGAAGGGCGCCCGNGTCGATTTTCCNNTTGTTTCGGTCGGNGCGACNCATGTGCTGATGATGGCGGCNTGTTTGGCCAAGGGCGAAACNGTGATTACCAATGCCGCCACTGAACCCGAAGTGGTCGATGCNGGGCGCTGTTTGCAGGCTATGGGCGCACGGATTGACGGGCTCGGNACNCGCAGCTTGACCNTTCAAGGAGTCGATAGATTGTCGGGCGCTGACCATATGGTAACCCGCGACCGCATTGAGGCGGGGGCATTTGCGCTNGCAGCGGCGGCAACGGCGGGTGATGTCACAATATCAGGCATTGATGAAACAGGGCTCGGCGAATTGGCCCCGGCCATGCGGCGGGCCGGCGTTGAATTGACTGACAGCGCGCATGGTCTGCGTGTCAAAGGTCCGCAAACCCGTCCGCAAGCGACATCGATTACCACCGAACCCTATCCCGGTTTTGCAACTGATTTGCAAGCGCCGTTTATGGGGCTGATGTGTTGCGCTGATGGCGTATCGCGAATTCGCGAGACGATTTTTGAAAACCGGTTTATGCATGTGCAGGAATTGGCGCGGCTTGGGGCTGATATTTCTTTGGAAGGCGACACAGCGATTGTTACCGGTGTTGAGAAACTATATGGAGCGCCGGTCATGGCGACAGATTTGCGTGCTTCGGTGACTTTGGTGATTGCCGGTCTAATGGCGGAGGGTGAAACGCGTATATCTCGGGTCTATCATCTTGATCGCGGCTATGAGCGTATCGAAGAAAAATTATCCGCTGTTGGGGCAAAAATCTGGCGGGAAAGTATATGAGTGCATCCGTATTGAAACTCTATGGGCGCAGTGCTGAAGATATGCAAATTATTTCGGCCTATTTGCAAGACTCGGTGGCGCAGCTGGGCGATATGGCCCACTTGGCCGATGAAAAACGTTTTATCGTTTTATTCAATCGCTTTTGTTGGGAACGCGAAGGCGCGCCGATGCGAGTGCGCAGCGCGCTGCAGCTTGCTAATGTGACCGCCATCAGGCAAAAGAAACTCAATTTGAGGCGCCACGACGGTGTCGTTGCGCTTTTGGCGATTGACTTTGAGCCGCTTATGCTGCCGGAAGGCGAAATTGGTTTGCAATTTGCTGGTGGCGGCGAGATACGCTTGGCAGTTGAAGCCTGTGAGGCCATATTAGAAGACATTACCGAGCCGTGGTTTGCATCATCGCGACCACGACACGATTTGGAAGAGTAGGGTTATGAGCTTTTTGCGCGCCCATGTTGATGACAAGGATTTTGCCAGCCGCTTTGCCGAGCTGCAGCAGATGAAGCGCGAGCAATCGGTTGATGTCCATGAGGCTGTTGCCGCCATTATTGATGATGTGCGCGCGCGCGGCGATGCAGCATTGATTGAGTTGACGCAAAAACATGACCGCCAGACGTTAAGCGCCGAGACCTTGCGCATTGGCGATGATGAGATTGACGCTGCCATGCGGGCTTGCGCGCCGGAAACTAAGGCAGCTTTGGAATTGGCGGCACAACGCATTGGAGATTTTCATGCGCGGCAGAAGCCGGAAGATGCGCGCTTTACCGATGAGGCTGGGGTTGAAATGGGCCATCGCTGGACGCCGGTTGATGCGGCCGGCCTTTATGTGCCGGGTGGCTTGGCCAATTATCCTTCCAGCGTATTGATGAATGCCATTCCAGCGCGCGTCGCTGGTGTCGGGCGCGTGGTAATGGTGGTTCCGACCCCTGACGGGCAGATAAACCCACTCGTGTTGGTCGCGGCTAAGTTGGCCGGTGTCGACGAAATTTATCGTATTGGCGGGGCACAAGCTGTCGCGGCTTTGGCGTATGGGACGAAGAGCATTGCGGCGGTCAATGTCATTGTCGGGCCGGGCAATGCTTACGTGGCCGCCGCTAAAAAGCAAGTTTTTGGACAAGTCGGTATAGATATGATTGCCGGCCCATCGGAAATATTAGTGGTCGCTGACACGGAAAACGATCCGGCGTGGATAGCCGCCGATTTGCTGAGCCAAGCCGAGCACGACGAAGTGGCGCAATCCATATTGATTTGCGCCGACAATGATTATGCCGATGCGGTGGCGGCGGCCATCGAAAGCGCTCTTAAAACTTTGCCGCGCCAAGATATTGCGCGCGCCAGTTGGAAAAACTTTGGCGCCATTTTGGTGGTCAATGATTTGCAAACCCAAGCTCCCGAGCTAGTCAATCAATTGGCGCCAGAGCACCTCGAACTAGCGGTTGCCGAGCCGGACGCAATGGCCGATCAAATTCGCCATGCCGGAGCGATTTTTCTTGGCCGACATACGCCGGAAGCGATCGGTGATTATATTGCAGGCCCCAATCATGTTTTGCCGACGGCGCGCGCCGCGCGTTATGCGTCGGGCCTGTCCGTACTTGATTTCATGAAGCGCTCAAGTTTGGTCAAATGTGACGCCGATGCGTTGGCTGCGATTGGCCCGGCGGCGGTGCGCTTGGCTCAAGAAGAAGGGCTTGATGCGCATGGCCGCTCTATTTCTATTCGCCTCAACATGGGACGTGATAGCTGAATGAGCGCGGCTGGTGAAAATGCGGAACGACTGGTTCACTTATCCCTTGATGACCCGGCATTGACGGCGCGCAATGGCGATTTGGAGCATGAGCGCCGTGTGGCGATTTTCGATATTTTGGAAAATAATCATTTTGCCCTGATCGATGGCCCTGCTGGACCCTATCGGTTGAAATTGTCTATGGCCGATAGGGGTATTGTGTTCGCGGTATCCGATAAGGCCGGTGAAGCGTTGAGCCGAATTGAACTCTCCATGCGCCCCTTGCGGCGCAATATTCGCGATTATTTCCTCATTTGCGAGAGCTATTTTGAAGCCGTGCGCACGGCCACGCCCGAGCGCGTCGAAACCATCGACCAAGCGCGGCGCGCTTTACATAATGAAAGCGCCGAGCTTTTGAAAACCAGCCTCGCCGATAAGGTGCGCCTTGATGATGATACGGCGCGGCGCCTGTTCACGCTCATCTCGGTTTTGCAAATGCGCGGGTAGAAAAGCGCAGTGACAAAAAGAAATGGCTAAAAAACAGTTGATTTATCCGCAACTCTTAGCCATTCTCCGGCAAATTTAACAGGTAGGCATTATGGCTAAAGAAGAACTTCTGGAGTTTAGCGCAACGGTGGTGGAATTACTGCCTAATGCGACGTTTCGTGTGAAACTGGAAAACGACCATGAAGTAATTGCCCATACAGCCGGCAAAATGCGCAAAAACCGTATTCGCGTATTGGCCGGTGACAAGGTTTTGGTGGAAATGACACCTTATGACCTGACCAAGGGACGCATTACCTATCGCTTTAAATAAACAACTTGTGCTGGCCAGTGCTAGCTCGCGACGCATTGATTTGCTGGCGCAAATTGGCGTTACTCCAGCACGTATCATCGCTGCCAATATTGATGAAACACCGCGTCTGCGTGAAGCGCCAGTCGCATTGGCCAAACGCTTGGCGTTTGAAAAAGCCGCCGTCATCGCTGCGCAAGAACAAGGCGCGTTAGTGCTTGCGGCCGATACGGTGGTCAGCGTGGGGCGGCGTATTCTGCCGAAACCCAAAAATGCGCAAGAAGCGCGGGCCTGTTTGCACCTCATGTCGGGGCGTGGTCACCGAGTGCATAGCGGCATTTGTTTGATTGATGGCGCACGTCGATGGCAGCGCTTGGTCACCAGCCGCGTAATTATGCGCCGTTTAGGGACAGAAGATATCGAAGCTTATTTGGCCGGTGGCGAATGGCAAGGTAAGGCCGGTGGTTATGCTATTCAGGGCCACGCTGCCGCCTTTATCAGCCAAATTATCGGTTCTTATAGCAATATTGTTGGTTTGCCCTTGTTTGAGACGGCTAATTTATTGCAAGCTGCTGGCTTCCGGGTGAACTAGAGATTATATGCTGCAGAAGAGTGATATATGATGACGCATGAAATTTTGATGAGTGTTGAAAACGGCTCGCTGCGTGTGGCGCAAGTGGAAGACGGTGTCTTAGTTTCCATGCAAGCCACGCCTTTGGGTAAGGCCGAGACAGAAACGTCTACTGTCGGGCAGATTTATCTGGCGCGGGTCGAGCGCGTGGTTGAACGCTTGCAAGCAGCTTTCATCGACATCGGTTGCGGTAAAAGCGCCTTTTTGGGCGCGCGCGAAGCCCGCGCTTTGCTGCCTGATGCCACGCGCGATACGCCAATTGAGGATTGTGTCGAAGATGGTGACACGGTGCTGGTGCAGGTCACCCGTCCTCCGCAGGGTGAAAAGGGCGCACAAGTCACCACTGATGTTACATTGGCCGGACGCGGTGTGGTATTGGCCCCATGCCGCTCGCGCATTGCCGTATCGCGGCAAATTGAAGATGAAGCCGAACGCACCCGCCTGACTGAACTGACCGAAAAAATTCGCTCCGGTGACGGTGTCGATGCGGTTGACGTTGAAGGTATGGACGGCCCATCGGGCTGGGTGCTACGCACTGCGGCGCAGAGCCAAGAAATAGGCGCTTTGGCTGCTGATATGGCCAATGTGGCGGTGCAATGGGAAGCACTTCTGGAACGCGCTGAAAATGCCGAGCCGCCCTGTCTCATTTATGAAGATTTAGGACCGGTCGAAAAAGCGCTGCGCGATTTGGTGCGCGGCGATACTCAAGCCGTTGTTGTTGAGGGCGCTGCTGCTTTGGCCGTTGCCAAAGGCTTTATGCGTCAGCACATGCCTGCTTTGGTCGATATACTGAGCGCTGCCGAAGGCGATGAAATATTGTTTGAACGTCATGATGTGGCCGGTCAATTGGATAAAGCCCTTTCGCCGCGCCTCGACTTGCCGTCGGGCGCTTGGCTAATGATTGAAACTACTGAGGCGATGACGACGATTGACATCAATTCGGGCGCCGCCGAGGGCGATGCGCTGGCGGTCAATCTGGAAGCCGCCGCCGCTATTGCTAAACAAGTTCGCTTGCGGGCTTTGGGCGGTTTGGTCGCCATTGACTTTATCGACATGAATGATCAAAGCGCGCATGAGGCGGTACTAAAGGCACTTGATGAAGGTTTTGACGGTGATAAAAATCCCGTGCGCATTGGTCCGATGTCTGAGTTTGGGGTGGTTGAAATGACACGGCGGCGCGAGGTCATGACTTTAGCCGATGCTCTTAGGCAAAACGGGGCGGCTAATGGCTAAATGCCCGATTTGCAAAGTAGCGGAGACGGCGACCAAATTTCGTCCCTTTTGTTCGAAACGCTGCGCCGATGTTGATTTGCATCGCTGGATGGGCGGGCAATATGCCGTGCCGGCGGTTGAACCGCCTGATGATTTTGACGCTGAAATTGAAGCCGCATTGGCCGAACAAGACAGGCCCGATGAACTGCATTAATCAGGGTTAGCGCAGCTGGACAGCGGCAAACGCATGGCCTATAAACGCGTCACTCAAAGGGGGCTGCGAAGCCGCCAATTGCCCAGGTAGCTCAGTTGGTAGAGCAGCGGACTGAAAATCCGCGTGTCGGTGGTTCGATTCCGCCCCTGGGCACCATTTTTTTGAAGCTTCCTCATTAAGCCTGACCCCAATATTGAAAAGGCGCGCTCATGTCCCTCACCGCGGCAGAAAATCTTCGCAATATTGCCATTATCGCCCACGTTGACCACGGCAAAACCACGCTCATTGACGCGATTTTGAAGCAGACCGGCCTGTTTCGCAACAATCAAGCGGTCGATGAACGGCTGATGGATAGCGGCGATTTGGAAAAAGAGCGTGGCATCACCATTCTCGCCAAACCGACCTCGGTGATTTGGAACGAGACGCGCATCAATATTATCGACACACCGGGCCACGCCGATTTTGGCGGCGAGGTGGAGCGCGTTTTGGATATGGCCGATGGTGTGATTTTGCTGACCGATGCGGCGGAAGGGCCGATGCCGCAAACCAAATTCGTGCTCGGCAAAGCGCTGGCGCAAGGGCTGCGCCCGATTGTCGTCATTAACAAGGTCGACCGCCCTGACGGCCGACCCGATGAAGTGATTGACGAAGTGTTTGATTTATTTGTCTCGCTCGATGCGACGTCCGAGCAATTGGATTTTCCGGTGCTTTACGCTTCGGGTCGCGATGGCTGGTGCGCCACCGAGCTGGAAGATGCGCGCGAAAATTTGCACCCGCTTTTGGATTTGGTGCTGGCCCATGTGCCGTCGCCCATAGTCGAGCCGGACAAGCCCTTTGCCATGCTGGCTACGCTATTGGATAGCGACCCCTATATTGGACGTTGCCTGACCGGCCGCGTTTTGCAAGGCACGGCCAAGGTCAATGCCTCGGTGAAGGCGATTGATTTGAACGGCGCGCAAATTGAAACCGGTCGGCTGACCAAGCTGCTGCGCTTTGAAGGCACCAAGCGCGTGCCGGTCGATGAAGTGCAGGCCGGTGATTTGATTTGCATTGCCGGTCTCACCAAAGCCTCGGTTGCCGATACGATTGGCGATCCGGCCATTTCCGAGGCGCTGGCATCGACGCCGATTGACCCGCCCACCATGTCGGTTACCATCACCGTTAATGACAGCCCGTTTGCCGGCACGGAAGGCAAGAAAGTGACCTCGACCGTCATTCGCGAGCGCTTGCTGGCGGAAGTGGAAACCAATGTTGCCATTACTTTTGCCGAAAGCGCCAATAAGGATGCATTTGAAATCGGCGGGCGCGGTGAATTGCAATTGGGCGTGCTGATTGAAACCATGCGCCGGGAAGGCTTCGAGATGAATGTGTCGCGCCCGAAAGTGCTTATCCGCAATGAGAATGGTCAAAAAATGGAGCCGGTCGAAGAAGTGACGATTGATGTTGATGAAGAATTTTCTTCAACCGTGGTTGACAGCATGAACCGCCGCAAAGCGCATATGATGGACATGCGCACAGCCGGTGCAGGTAAAACGCGCATGGTGTTTCACGCGCCGTCGCGCGGCCTTATCGGCTATCAAAGCCGCTTTCTCACACAAACGCGCGGCACCGGCGTGTTGAACCGCGTGTTTCATGATTACGCGCCCTATAGCGGCGATATTGAAGGGCGGCGCAATGGCGCGCTGATTGCCAGCGAGACCGGCACGGCGGTCGCCTATGCGATTTTCAATTTGCAGGATCGTGGGGTCATGTTTATCGACCCCCAAACGCCTGTTTATCAGGGCATGATTGTCGGCGAGCACAGCCGCGATAATGATTTGGAAATCAATGTGCTGAAAGGCAAAAAGCTCACCAATGTGCGAGCTTCAGGGGCTGATGAAGCGGTGACGCTGACGCCGCCGCGCCGCATGTCTTTGGAAGATATGATGGCCTATGTCGAATTCGACGAATTGCTGGAAGTGACGCCGCAAAGCCTTCGGCTCAGAAAACGCTATCTTCTGGAACATGAGCGCAAAAAATTCCGCCGCCAAATGGAAGAAGAAGGCGGCGTGTAAAACTCGCTCTTTCGCCCCACTGTGCAGCTTGCCGATAGAATGCAGCGCCCTGTCTTGCAAAGCGCTGATGTGCTAGAAAGATTGTCAGGGGATGTGAAATGGCAAAAAATATTTTGAAATTCGCTTTGGTTTTTATCGGCGGTCTGTTGGCCGCGTCTTTTCTTACCAGCAAAACATTTGAGGCTGAGATAACCATCGCCGCGCCGCCGGAGAAGGTGTGGTCAGTATTGATGGATACAAAAAGCTACCCTGAATGGAACCCGACTTTTGTTGCGGTCAGCCCGCCTTATGCGCTCGGCGCAAAAATATCATCGCGTGTCAAAAAACCCGATGGCGCTTTTATCGATATGCGCCCGACCGTGAAAACGCTTCGTGCCAATCGCGAATTAGGGCAGGCCGGCGGCGTGCCTGGCATTTTAACTTATCATCATAAATGGTTGCTTAAGCCGGTGGCAGGTGGCACGTATGTGCGTCAAATTGATGTCGACCGAGGTGGCTTTTTGTGGTTTTGGGATTCAAGCTGGGTCGAACCGGCCTATCGGCGCGCCAATGAGGCGCTGGCCGCGCGGGTTTCGGCGCTCGAAGAATAAGAGGCCGATATGAGGGCGATGATGGCACCCTTGAAACGCTGGCAGAAAATCCTGTTCACGCTTTTCCTCTTGCTGGCGGCACTTGTGGCTTATGGCATTTGGTATTTTGAAACCCGCAATGCGCGCGAGCCGTCGCGCCTCGCCTTTCAAGAATATTGCGCAAGCTGCCACGGCACGGATTTGAAAGGCAGCGACAAAGCCCCATCGCTTATTGGGCGCGAGCTTTCCTTGCTGGCCAATCATCAAGCTTTGATGGCGGCGATAAGCGGGCAGGGTGATATGGCAGCGGCGCATGATTGGCGTGAAAAGCTGTCACCGGAAATGATAAAGGCGGTGGCGCTATATATTGGCGAGCGGCAGCAGGCCTATTTCCCGACCGCGGCTTCTTATTCATTTCGCCAACGAGCCCGCGGCTCCATGACCTCGCAGCATCATGATTTTGCGGTGGACCAACTCACGGCTCTGCCGAGCCGACCTTATGGCCTTACCGCCTTGCCCGATGGGCGGCTGATCGTCGCTGAAAAAACCCGTGGACTTTCGCTGATTGAGCGCGACGGGCAACACGGTGCGCCATTGACCGGCACGCCGCGCGTCTGGGACACGATATTCAGCGTGCAGGGCGCGTGGCTCAATTTGGGCATTATGCTGGATATCGCGCTCCATCCCGACTATCAGGAAAATGGTTGGGTCTATATCTCCCATACTGATCGCTGCTGGCTCGATTGCGGTTCGATTGTGCCGGTAACGATGGTGCGCGTGCTGCGCGGACGAATAAAGGATAATGAATGGGTCGACCAAGAAGTGATTTGGTCGGTGCATCGCGACCATTACACGCCGGTGCCCGACGGCGTGGCAGCGGGGCGCTTGGCCTTTGATAAGGACAATCATCTTTACATCTCAATTGGCGGTAAAAATACCTATGACAAACTGCACCAATTGGATACGCCCTTCGGTAAAATTCACCGCGTGCGCGATGACGGTAGCGTGCCGCGCGACAACCCCTATTTTATTGAGGCAAACAAGCGCGCCGAAGCCTCGACCCGCCACACGGTGTGGAGCATTGGCCATCGCACCGGCCAGGGTTTGGCCGGGCATCCGATAAGCGGGGCCATTTGGAATAGTGAAATGGGTCCGCGTGGCGGCGATGAAATGAATTTGATCAAAGGCGGCGGAAATTATGGCTGGCCGCTTTATACTAACGGCCTCAATTATAATGGCGAATATATTTCTATCGGCGATGATTTGGGTCTGGACTTTACGATTGAAGAAACAGTTTTGCCGATTGTTGATTTCACACCGGCACCAGCGCTCTCCAATCTAACCTTTTATCAAGGCGAGGCTTTTCCTGATTGGAACGGTGATGCGCTGATCGGCTCGTTAAAAGCCGGCACGCTCTATCGTGTGCGGGTAGAAAATAATGCGCCGTCAGAAGTGGAGCGACTGCTGGTCAATTTTGGGCGCATACGCGATGTCGCTATCGGCCCGCAAGGGCATATTTATGTTGCGCTTGAGCATAATGAAAATGGCTCCATATGGCGCCTCTCACCAAGATGACGACAGAAGTACCTGCAATACTAGTGTCGACAAGCTCCCCTTATTTACCGTAACCTTTTATCATGTATAAATTCTTCTCTGCCGAACATAGTATTTTTTCGGCCAAGGTGCGCGCCTATTTGCGTTTCAAACACGACCAAAATGATTTGGGGCTGGGCTTTGAAGATATTTTGGCGACTCCAGATCTGATGCGCGATCTTTTAACTGTGCGTTCGGGCAGCCCGTCTTTGCCTCAAATGGAAGCTCCTGACGGCACATGGATACAGGACACTAGCGAAATTATTGACTATGTCGAGAAGCAGCACCGCAGTGTACCAGTAATTCCGGATTGTGAAACGCGGCCGAAGCAGAGGCTTGCCAGTTATATTTTGGAGCTCTTGGGGGATGAGTGGCTGCTGGTACCGGCCTGCTGGGAGCGCTGGCATTATAGTTTGGAGACGACGGAGCCGAACCACCGCGCGTTTAATGAGCAGCAATGGGGCTCATTTTTGGCGCCCGATAAGAACGGCAAGGCGCGGCGTGCTGCAGGCGCTGCTTTTTTTGAAAATATTTTCGGTATATCCGATACGCGCGATAACCCGAAGGGCCCCTATCAGGGGCTCATTCATCTAGGCTGCACCGATGCGACTTTGCCAGCTTGGTTGAATATGCAACGGCATTTGCTGCAAGCGCTTGAGCATCATTTGGAAGTGCATGATTATATTCTTGGAGGTCGCCCGTCGCTTGGCGACTATGCGCTTTTGGGACCGATATATGTGCATTTTTACCGCGACCCAGTTGCCGGATTTGACTTGCGCCGCGCTTTCCCTTTGGTCTGTGAATGGGTCGACCGCACAAATGCGGAGGGCTGCATGAATGCGCGGCGTTTCGGGCAAAAGCTCTATAGCGTAGGCGATGATGGTGAACTTATCGGCCGTGAGGCTATGAGCGATGACGGCGCTTGGTTGCCCGATGATGAAGTGCCGGCAACACTGATACCGATTTTGCAAATTTTCTTTGAACAAATGTGGCCGTTTTTGACATCGTCCATCAGCGCGCTGAGCGCGTTTATTGCGAGCGATGAACATGAAATCGGCAATGAATTGCCGCGCAAAAGTTTCACCGCGACACCTGGGTTTGAAGAATATCAAACCGGGGAGGGCCTATTGACCGTGCCGTTTGAAATGGACGGCGCAGCGGCGCGGCGCATGATTGTACCGACACAAATATGGATGTTGCAGCGCATGGGCGCAGCCATGGCGGCGGCCAATCAGGCCGAACTTGCCGACTGGTTGAAGCAATTTTCGCTCGGCGAAGAAATACTCACTCTCGATGAGATGATCGCGGATTGCCGAATTCATAAGCAGGGCGGGCGCCTGCTTTCCATGCCGTAGCGCTGGGCGTTTGGCCGATTTTTAGAGGATTTACCATGACACAGAAAACCGTTTTGATAACCGGCTGCTCATCGGGCATTGGTCGCTTAGCGGCGTTCACTTTTCAAGCAAATGGCTGGAATGTTATCGCCACCATGCGGACGCCGGAAAAAGAGACAGAGCTAAATCAGTTGGACAATTTGCTGGTCGCGCAACTCGACGTAACCGATGGTGAAAGTGTTGATAAGGCTATCGCTGCTGGCATTGAAAGGTTTGGCACAATTAATGTGTTGGTCAATAATGCCGGTCGCGGCGGGCGCGCATTGCTTGAGCAAATGAGTGATGAAAAAATACTTGATGTCTTTGAAACAAATGTATTTGGCGCCATGCGTGTCACGCGAGCCGTGCTGCCACATATGCGCAACAGGGGCGCTGGCTGTATCATCAATGTAACCTCTATGGCGGGCGTTATCGGGCTCGCGGCTGAGACGGCCTATTGTTCGGCCAAATTTGCGGCTGAAGGGTTTACCGAGTCGCTATATTGGGAGTGCAAGCCGCTCGGCATTAAGGTGAGGTCGGTCGCCCCTGGCGTGTATCGCGCCACATCTTTTGGCGCAAATGTCGATGATGAAGCCATGGAGCAGGGCGACCCCTCCCTGATTGCCCATGCCCGTCATCTGCGCCAGCATTTTTCCAAGTCGGCAGATGATGCCGGTGGCTCTGCACCGGCGGATCCGCAAGAGGTGGCTGACAGGATTTTTATCTGCGCTACTCAAGATACACCATTACACAATCCGGTAGGCACAGATGCAGAGATGATAATGTCGATGATGGCGGTGCCGACGCGGCAAGAATTTCTAGATAAGCTCGAGCCGATGATTTTGCCGTCAGATTAATTTTTGTATTTCAGATTTGCACTTTGACATGGGGAAGGCCTGCAATGCCAAGTCGCAAGCTGAATAAGCAGCCGCCAAGGCTTTTATCCTCTTTATTGTCCGCTGAAGTCACATAGAGTGTGCGCAAATCTTTCTCGCCAAAGCACAGGCTGGTTATTTTTTTGGCTGGCAGTTCTATTTTTTGATCTAGTTTGCCCCCAGGGCTAAGCCGCAAAATTGAGCCAGCCCCATAGGCTGCCACCCAAACGCCGCCATCGGCGTCAACACACAGACCGTCCGGCGTACCTTGGGGTAGTTGGGCAAATATATGGCGTTCAATACAACTGCCATCGTCTTTTATCCGGTGAGCAATAATATGTCGCCGCAAACTGTCGCTATGATAAATGGTCTCCCCGTCGGGCGAAAATCCGATGCCATTGGTAAGGCCGACATCATCATATAGTTGTGTTGCCTCACCCTCACTATCGACGCGGTATAACTCGCCTGGAGTTGGCAGGGCCTCGGGGTTAAATGGGTCAAAGCGCAATGTGCCGACATAGAGGCGACCGTTTGGATCTGTGCCAATATCGTTAAATCGGGACCCAGCCTCCAGCTCAAACAATACACGCGAGACCCCATGTTTTACATGACAAATGTTGCGCCCTGATACGACAATGCCGCCATCCGAATGCAGCGCAATGCCACCGACCCCTCTGCGTTTGGGGATGATTGTCTCAATTTCGCCCTGCGCGTTGCGCCGAAAGACACCGCCATTTAGAGAGTCGCAAAAATACGTGCCGTTTTCGCTGTCATAGCGTGGCCCTTCTGCCAACCCATAGCCGCTTGCAATTATTTCAAATGTGGTTGCCAATCTTTGGACCCAATATGTTCTTAGCTTCTGAGACTATGGTTTCCCCGGATAATTTGCAAAGCCCGATTAGGGCATGGCCGCGCAATCATCAATTTTCTTGCTGTCTGTTCCTGTTTCTTTAGACGGGACAATAGAGCAGTCCTGTTTGACAACGTTGTCATTCTTTGCGAAGTTTACGTCTTGTTATAGGCCAGTCATAGTTTTAATCTCCTGCTCATTAAGCCTTGGGGTCAATGAGTTTCTGTCAAACCACAAATTACTATTACGGCGTATGTGCACTTAGGTGAGGGATATAATGAAAAAGATTATTTGGGCTCTGGCTTTGCTAGGAGCACCGCTTTTGGTGGGATCAAGTGATGCGCAGGATCTGGGTGGAATTGTTGAAGTTTCACAAGGGGCCACCGCTGATGGCGTCGCCTCGCAAGTGCGCATTGACGATCTTGATGATGAAACGGACCAATTGACCCGCGATTATCGAGCAGCCTTGAAACAATTGGCGGCATTGAGAGAATATAACGGGCAGTTGGAGAAGCTAATCGACGGACAGAAGAAAGAAATGGTGTCTATTCGTCAACAAATTGAAGATGTTACAAATGTTGACCGAACGATTATGCCACTTATGTTTCGCATGATTGATGCGCTTGAGCAATTCGTCAAATTGGATGTGCCGTTTTTGTCTGACGAGCGACGTGCTCGTGTTGCTAATTTACGAGCGCTGATGGACCGCTCGGATGCTAATCCAGCTGAAAAATATCGCAAAATATTGGAGGCTTATGAAATTGAAAATGAATATGGCCGCACGATTGAGGCCTATGAAGGTGAAATGGATATAAACGGCGAAGCCCGTACGGTGGCGTTCCTGCGTATTGGCCGTGTCGCGCTGGTCTACCAGACGCTGGACGGTGAAGAGAGTGGTGCCTGGGATCGAACGCAAGCGCAATTCGTTGACCTAAATGGCGATTTTGATAGTGAATTGCGAAAAGCCTTGCGCATAGCTAAACAACAAGCGGCTCCTGACTTGGTGGTTGTGCCGGTCACGGTCGGGCAATAGGGGTTGAATGATGGTAAATATGTTTTGTAAATCCCTCTTGGCGTTGGCTCTTTTAATCCTGCCGCTGGGTGGATCGGCTTTTTCCCAAGATGCAAAATCTGCTTCTAATGATGCCGTTACTTTGCAGCAATTGCTCGAACAAGTACGCCAAGGCCGGGTGCGAGATAATGGCGAATTTGCGGCCCGCGAGGCGGAGTTCCGCAAAACCCGCAATCAACAAAAAACTTTGCTAACGCGAACGCAAAATGCCATTAAGCGCGAAGAAGCGCGCTCTGAGCGGCTTGAGAAAACTTTTGCCGATAATGAGATTAAACTCGCTGAATTAGAGGGCCTTCTCAATGAACGCTTGGGGGTTTACGGCGAATTGTTTGGCATTGTTCGGCAAGTGGCTGGCGAGACGCGGGGTCAAATAGAAGAAAGTTTTGTCTCGGGCGAAATTAAAGGACGCGCGGCACCCCTGGCTGAGCTAGCCAAGACCAAAGGTCTGCCGGAAATGGAGCAACTGGAATATCTCTGGTTTGCGCTGCAACAAGAAATGACAGCCCAAGGCGAAGTCAAAAGATTTACCGGCGAAGTAGTTAACCTGGACGGCTCAGTGCGCGAAACTGAAATTCTGCGTGTTGGCCCGTTCACGGCTTTGGCGGATGGTCAATTTGTGCGCTATGCCGGTGACAATCGTTATGCTGATTTGGGACGTCAGCCACCATCGCGCTTCGGCGATGCAGCCAATGATGTTTTGGATGGGGAAAGCGGTGATTTGGTCGCTGCGCCGATTGACCCGTCACGCGGTGCAATTTTGAACCTTTTCCTCGAAATGCCAACTTTATTTGAGCGCATCAATCAAGGTGGACTAGTGGGCTATATAATTATTATTCTGGGGCTATTCGGCGTCGGTTTGGCAATAGAACGTATTACCCGTTTGACCCTGACGGCCCGCAGTGTGAGGGCACAAATGAATGCTGGTTCAGCCAATGGCGACACGCCGCTTGGCAGAGTTTGGGCCGCTTATCATTCCGCTGCCCGTCAGAAAAAGCTCGATGTTGAAACATTGGAGTTGAAGCTCGATGATGCAATTTTGAAGGAAATGCCGGCGCTTGAGAGAAACCTTTCCCTTTTGAAACTATTGGCCGGTGTGGCTCCGCTTATGGGACTTTTGGGCACGGTAACAGGTATGATTTTGACGTTCCAGGCTATTACTTTGTTTGGCACAGGCGACCCGAAGCTGATGGCTGGCGGCATCAGCCAAGCCCTGATAACAACGGTTCTGGGCTTGATTGTAGCAATCCCGATTTTGCTGCTTCATGCGGTCGCGGCAACACGCTCGCGAGAGATTGTGCAGATTTTGGAAGAACAAGCGGCGGGGTTAATCGCTACCCATGCAGAAAACAAGTAGAGGAGCCGCTGCGTGAGTTTTGGGGACATACTATTTTTGTTTTTGAACCCTTTCGAGGCGGTAAGGGGCGTCCGCGATTTCCTCGAATTGGGTGGCAATGTTTTGCTCGTTATTATGCTGTCCACCTTGGCGCTTTGGGCTTTGATTTATGAGCGCTACAGCTTTTTCCGATCAGATTTTAAACAGCTGAGCGCGCGCTATATCGCCGATTGGAAGGCCCGCAAAGAGCGCAAAAGTTGGATGGCGCAGCGTATTCGCGAAATGATGATTTCTGACGCCGAACTTAAAGCCCAAGCAAATTTATCCTACATTAAAGTATTAGTTGCTTTGGCCCCCTTTTTGGGCTTGTTGGGCACGGTTACCGGTATGGTGGAAGTCTTCGACGTGATGGCTGTGACAGGCTCGGGCAATGCACGCGCAATGGCTGCGGGCATTTCAAAAGCCACATTGCCCACAATGGCCGGCATGGTGGTGGCGCTTTCGGGCTTGTTTTTTACTTCCGGATTGGAACGCAAGGCGGCTCGCTCGGTTGAAAATTTGGCTGACCAATTAGAATTGGCTGATTAGGGTTTATTATGCGGAAACGACGTTTAAGGCAGGAAGAAGATAGCGCCATTGATATGACGCCAATGCTCGACATTGTCTTCATTATGCTGATTTTCTTTATCGTAACGGCGACCTTCGTCAAGGAAAGTGGGCTCGACGTAACGCGCCCCGATGCCGAGACCGCGGTCAAGCAAAGCCGAGTCGGCATATTGATTGCCATTGGCGAAAATAACGAGATTTACATTAATCGCCGCCAAGTTGATTTGGCCGCCGTGCGCGCCAATGTTGAACGCCTTCACGCTGAAAATCCCCAGGGCGGGGCGGTAATACAGGCTGATAAAAAAGCCGAAACCGGCGTTTTGGTTGAAATTATGGACCAAGTACGCCTTGCCGGTGTCGGAGCCATTTCTATTGCGGCGGAAGAAAAATGAACGGCATGATGGCGTCGCGTTTTCTAAGCTCGGGGGCTTTTGCTGTCGTTACGACAATTGCCCTGTTTTTGACTATGAAAGTGCTGGTTACCGGTCGCGATTATGAGATCGAAAAAGAATTGGCAACGGTTGGAATCGACTTTGTTCGGGTCGAGCGTGATGAAGACGTCAACACTAAAGACCGCACGTTGAAACGGCCTAGCCAGCAGCAGCCTGAAGAGCCACCGCCGCCTCCGAAATTGCAGCCAACGCAACGCCCAAATATGGATAGGGCGACTATGAGCGCCGATTTTGGTCTCGGTCTTGCTGGTATGAATTTGAATGCGCCGGTAGACGGTGATGCGCTGGCAATTGTACGCGTCTTGCCGCGCTATCCTAGTCGCGCACTCAACCGAGGCATCGAAGGATGGGTACTTTTGGAATTTGCAATTAATGAATTAGGCCAAGCAATTGAGCCGGTGGTCATTGAAGCCGATCCGAAGGGAGTTTTCGATCGCTCTGCGATTAACGCAATTAAAAAATGGAAATATCGCCCTATGGTGGAAGATGGCAAACCAACCGTTCGCGTCGGCGTGCGCCAGCTTGTAAGCTATAATATTGCCAACTAGGGAAATAATCATGCTGCGCCTTCCCTTTCTGATTATCATTTTCAGCTTGCTCTCACTAACCTGGGGACCGTTAGGCTTGTCCCTTGTGCATGCGCAAGAGGTACAAAAAGAGAAGCCGAAAAAACCGAAAACACGGCGTTCACAGGTTTTAGGAAAAAGTGCGTTTAGGCTGATTGAACGATCGCAGGAATTGTTAGCAGAAGAAAAATATGACGAAGCAATGGCGGTTCTGAAAACAATTTTAGACGGCCAAAAATTTAATTCGTATGAAAAGGCTGTGGCAATCCAAACCTCAGGCTATATTCATGCCGGCAAAGAAGATTATGAGGCCACTATTGCCGCTTTTGAGAGAGCTATTGCGACAGGCGATTTGCCGCCGCGTGTAGTCTCCGATTTAACTTATGGCTTAGCACAACTGCATTTAGCAAAAGAACGCCCGCGCAAATCTCTGGAGCTTATGGATAAATGGTTTGCTGCCCAGGAAAAAGAACCGGGCGGCGAACCCTTCGCTCTAAAGGCACAAATTCACCTGATTCTCGATGAGTTGCGTTCCGCTGAACAGGCTATCAAAAAAGCTTTATCAAAAGAAGAAGAGCCTAAGCAGCAATGGACCCGAATTTTGCTTTCAGTCCTATTGCAGGAAGAACGCTATAGCGAAGCGCTGCCGATTCTAGAAAATTCAGTACAGATTTGGCCTGGGGTCAAAGCATTTTGGGAACAATTAGTCGCCATTTATTATCATTTCGAGAAAGAGGATATGGCCTTCGTAGCGCGCCGGGCAATGCATATTCAAGGGATGTTGGTCAGCACGAGGGAACTATCCTCTATGGCTCAACTTTACCTTTATCACGATGTCCCAATTAAGGCAGCAGATATATTGCAAACCGGTATGGACTCCAACCGTATTGAAAAAACAGAAAAAAACTATGAATTGCTGGCCAGGGCTTACATGCAGGCGCGTGAATGGAATAAAGCCATCGCGCCTTTGACCCGCGCTGCGGAAATGTCTGATGAAGGCAAGTTTTATGTACTATTGGCGCAGTCTCATATTCAAGGAGAAAAATGGGGTTTGGCGGAAAACGCCCTTGTTGAAGCCTTGAACAAGGGAGGCCTTGATGATGAGGCGGATAACTGGCTGCTTTTGGGCATTGCTCGCACACGGCTGGAAAAATATGACGCAGCCATCAGAGCTTTCCGCAAAGCCGGCGATGATGATGATGTTGCCAAAGATGCGTTTCGCTGGATTCGTTCCATTGAACGCCGCTTAGCTGAAAACCGCCGCGCCTCTGCGGATCAGTAATAGGTTTTGACGCGCTGCCCTGCGCGGCTTAGGTTCATGCGTATCAAAAATGAACTAAAGGGCAAAATGATGAATTATGACGATGTGGTTCTGGGGCGCCGCAGCATTCGTGGCTACCAAAACAAACCGGTTCCCCAAGCTCTGATTAGAGAGATCTTAGCTCTGGCCATGCGCTCGCCTTCTTCTATGAACACTCAGCCGTGGAATTTTACTGTGGTTTCGGGCGCTACGCTGGATAAAATCCGTGCAGGCAATACCGAGCGTAATTTGGCCGGGGTGCCACATTCGCGCGAATTTCGTATTGGAAAAGCTTTTCAAGGCCAGCATCGCGACAGGCAAGTAGGTGTGGCGAAGCAATTATTTGCCGCTATGGGTATTGCGCGCGAGGACAAGGATGCACGGCAAGATTGGGTCCTGCGAGGCTTTCGACAATTTGATGCACCGGTCTGTGTGATTATTACTTATGATCGTGAATTAGCTGATAGCGATGATACGGCTTTTGATTGCGGTGCTGTGACAACGGCCCTGGTAAATGCTGCATGGTCGCGCGGCTTGGGCGCGGTGATCAATTCGCAGGGTATTATGCAATCGCCCGTGGTCCGCGAGCATGCTGGTATTCCAGATGACCAAGTGATAATGAAAGCGGTGGCGCTCGGTTGGCCAGATCACAACTTTCCCGCGAATGCGGTGGTTTCAGAGCGTAAAAGCGTAGCTGAAGCGGCGCGCTTTGTCGGCTTCTCCACTGACTGAAAAGAAATATGCCTATAATCCTGAAAAAGGCTGCGTTGAATTGTCCCTTGTCCGGACAGATGGACTGCTCCAAAGTTCGGCTTAATTAAGGTACGATTCGTTAAAAACGAGCAGGGAGGTAGGTATGACATCGATAATGCATAGCGATGTGTTGATTATCGGAGCCGGTATTTCAGGCATATCATCGGCTTTTCACCTGCAAAAATACGCCCCACAGGCTAGTTTTGAAATCCTAGAGCGTGGCGACAGCATTGGAGGCACTTGGAATTTATTTAAATATCCAGGAATTCGCTCCGATAGTGATATGTACACTTTGGGTTTTTCCTTCCGTCCCTGGCGCGACGCTAAAGCGATTGCCGATGCCCCAGCCATCATGAATTATCTGCGCGATGCAGTGCGCGATGGCAAGCTGAACGAAAAAATTCACTTCGGTAAAAAAGTGGTCGGAGCCAAGTGGTCAACTGCTGATGGAAAATGGTTTCTCACCATTGAAAACCAGGAGACGAGCGAGACTGAAGTACGCACTTGTAAATTTCTACATAGCTGTGCCGGTTATTATAATTATGATAAGGGCTATCAGCCCGATTTTTATGGCGTTGAAAACTTCAAAGGGCCGTTTGTGCATCCGCAATTCTGGCCGGAAGATTTAGATTATAGTGGCAAAAAGGTGGTGGTTATTGGCTCGGGCGCAACTGCTGTAACATTAGTTCCGGCAATGGCTGAACAGGCTGAACATGTCACAATGCTGCAGCGTTCGCCAACGTATATTGTGTCCCGTCCGTCTGAGGATGCTTTTGCCAATTTCACTCGTAAATATTTTCCTACCCGCCTTGCCTACGGAATGACGCGTTGGAAAAATGTACTCTTGGGGCGGTTTTTCTTTTGGCTTTGCCGCACTCGACCTGAAGCGGTGAAGCGGCGCTTGCTCGAACAATTGCCTGAGCAACTGCCGCCTGGTTATGATATCGCAAAACATTTGACCCCGCGATATAATCCTTGGGACCAGCGGGTGTGTTTGGCCCCGGACGGTAACTTTTTTTCCGCCATTTGCGAAGGAAAGGCCGATATTGCCACTGACCATATTGAAGAAATTCAAGAAAATGGCATTAAGCTTAAATCGGGCGATTTCCTCAAGGCCGATGTAATTGTCTCGGCCACCGGCCTTGACTTAAATTTTCTGGGCAATATTGAAGTCACGGTCGATAACGAGCCGATCGAACCGTCCAATTTGCTCAACTATAAGGGCATGATGTATTCGGGTATTCCTAATTTGGTGGCCTCATTTGGTTATACGAACGCATCATGGACTTTACGTTGCGACCTGACTTCAAAATACTTGTGTCGCTTGGTCAATTTCATGGATCGGCGAAATCTATCCCGCGTCATGCCGACGCCGGATATGAGCCAGGTCAAATATGAGCCTTTACTAGACTTCTCTTCCGGCTACGTGGTTCGGAAATCAGCCGAACTGCCCAAACAGGGCAGCATCAAGCCTTGGGTCATGTATCAAAATTACATTGCTGATATATTTCTTACGCGGTTTTCTGCTCTTCAGGACGGCGCTTTGAAATTTACCAAAAAATAAAAAAAGGGTGAGGCAGAAGCCTCACCCAAGCGCCGATGGGCGGCGCGCATTCACTTGTCGCTTTCATCGTCACCGATGCCTTAGGAGGAGTTTAAGCGAAAGCGAAAAACCAGATCTATCAATTTCCTTCATAAGGCATTGTTTTGTTCATCCAGCTTTGGTCAACAAAAACACCTGCTTTGCTTTTTACAGCTTTTTGGAAAAACCTCTGATACTCAGGGCTGTCATGGACAAATGACCATTGAGTTGCCGCCGTTGTATAGCTGTCAAACGCCCAAACGACCATATAAGTGTCATCATAACCATTGGCGTAGACTTGCGCAAAAATACCACTGTTTTCCGCTGTTTTAGCTGCTTCAATAAGGATATCCCTTAGCGCCAATGTTTGCCCGGGTAAGGCCCTCCACTGAGAAATGTAGAATAAGCTTGTACCACGATAGAGATCGGCCTTTGCATCCGGCTCGTAAATGTTGTTCATAAAGGCCGTATTTATTTGAATCGCATTAGCTTTGGCGCGGAAACGAGAATTCCATTTTTGGAAATCGGCGTCGCCGCTGAGTCGATCTCGATAAGCTCCCCAAATGCGCAAATCGTCAAATTTGACGACAAAATGTGAAACTGGCGCGCCGTCAATATCCTCCAGATAATATTCAACATAGGCGCCGAGATTTTGCAAAATCGGTCGTAAACGCTCATATTGTTTAACATTTCTCGCATAGTCGCCGTTTTCAAGACTGTGGGACCAGACTTCCATTACTTCGGCGCGTGCGCCTGAAATACTAAGTGCCAGCGCTAAAACAATAGTTTTGAATTGTATTAAAAATTTCATGTACTGTGCCTCCGATATTTTCTAAAAAAATGTTAGTGATGCCGGGTTAGTAATTAAGCCCAAAAATACTGTTTTTATTTTTTAGTTGCTTTGGTCGGCCTTTAGCCTTGCCGAATAAGTTTTGTTTCGTCAGATTAAGGCGCAATGACTGAGGCAAATCTGCAATCTGCTGCGCTGACGGGTAACCGCGTTGTAGTCTTTTCCGACTTGGACGGCGCGCTGCTTGACCATGACGGTTATTCTTTCGAAGCGGCCAAACCGGCATTGGCGGCCTTGGCCAAGCACGGCATTCCTATCGTGGCGATAAGCAGCAAAACCCTGCATGAGCTGGAGGCCATTGCGCCTGAAATAGGACTGTCGGAAGCAATGATCGCCGAAAATGGAGCAGTGATAAAATTTTCTGATGGCATGATTGACCGTGCTGTCAGTCGTGTCGCCATTTGGGAGGTTTTAGATACGCTGTCCGAGGACTTGCGTTCGTCCATGCAATGTTTTTGTGATATGGAGACCGAGGAGATTTCTGACCTGACCGGCCTCGACAATACATCTGCCGCAAGAGCAGCAATGCGGGAGGCAACCGAGCCATTCTTATGGCATGGTGATGAGGCGGGCTTAGAAATGATAGGTGCGAAATTAGCCTTGAAAGATTTGCAAATAGTGCAAGGCGGTCGATTTTTCCATATTGTACCGCCTCGCGACAAAGCGGCGGCGATGAAGATAATGCTGGCCCAATTTGAGGAGCAGCCGGAAAGCTGGGCTTTGGGCGACGGCCCCAATGATTTAGGGATGCTTTTGGCTGCAAAGCGCGGCGCTTTGATAGCTAATCCTCATCTCGACACACGAAGCCTGCTTCCAGACGACCATTGCCTTTATCTTTCAAGCCGCGAGGGAGCGGCTGGTTGGTGCGACGCGATAGCGGTTTTCCTTGAAGGCTAATTCGGTTAGTCTTTATTTTTTAATCTGCTTAAAAGACAATCTCCCATGTCCGATTTTTTTCAGAATGGCAATGTTTCAACTCTGCACAATCTTACCCGTCGCCCGGTCGAAGAGATAGAGGCAGAGCTGGCTAATTTCGCCAGTTCGCGCCCGATTGGATTGGTTTTACCGAGCCTATATTCCGAGTTGGAGGGACCGGCGCTGGAAAATATTGTAAATGAATTGACTAAAGTGCCCTATCTGGATCGCATCACTATTGGTCTTGACCGTGCCGATGCCGATCAGTTCGCCCATGCCAAAGAATATTTTTCGCGCCTGCCTCAAAATCATGACGTTCTATGGCATGATGGTCCGCGTTTGACAGAGCTTGATGAAGAGTTGTCTGCGCTCGGTCTTGCCCCGCCGGAACTCGGAAAAGGACGTAATGTTTGGTATTGCTTTGGCTATATGCTGGCGTCACGCGATGTCTTTGCTATCGGCCTACATGATTGCGATATTTTAACTTATGACCGCTCCATGCTCGCGCGCCTGCTCTATCCGGTGGTCAATCCCGTTTTCCCCTATGTGTTTTCCAAAGGCTATTACCCCCGCATTGATGGCGACAGGTTGGGCGGTCGGGTCACGCGTTTACTCATTACGCCTCTTTTAGCGGCTTTGCGAAAAGTATGCGGTGATAATAGCTATTTGCGTTTTCTCGACAGTTTTCGCTACCCGCTAGCCGGCGAATTTGCAATGCGCAGCCATGTTGTGGCCGATATTCGCATTCCTTCTGACTGGGGTTTGGAAATAGGTGTCTTGTCGGAGGTACGACGCAATTATTCTAACCGTGTCATCACGCAAGTTGATATTGCTGACAACTATGACCATAAGCATCAAGAGGTCTCGCATGAAGATTCAACACGAGGCCTATCTCGCATGAGCGTTGATATTTCTAAGGCGATTTTCCGAAAGCTGGCGACTGATGGCGAAATTTTTTCATCGGAAAAATTCCGCACGGTGAAAGCCACTTATTTTCGTGAAGCGCTTGATCGGATTGATAGCTATTACAATGACGCACTGATGAATGGCCTGACTCTAGACAGACATGCCGAAGAAGCGGCGGTAGAATTATTTGCCAAAAATATTATGCTAGCTGGCGAGACTTATTTGACCAACCCGATGGAGACCCCATTTTTGCCGAGCTGGAATCGTGTTAATGCCGCGGCGCCCGATTTTCTGGCTCGTTATGCTGAAGCAGTGCGCTTGGATAACGAGAATTAATTTTGATTTGAGATCCACACAGTCTGATACGGCGCTAGTACCAGCTCTTCATTCTCGGGATCGATCGTCGTATTAGTCAGCAAATCAACCCATTCGGTTGAAGCATAGAGGTTCAAGTCGCGCAGACTTAAAAGCTTTTGCTCATGGGTTATATTGGTAACAACAAAAAGCGATTGTTGGCGATCAAGGCTTTGCCGCCAAAAGCCAAACATACCGGATTTGATGTGCAGCGTGAATTGTGTGGCGTCGGGATGAAAAGCCTTTTGCCGTTTGCGAATGTCTATGCGACGCCGCAATTCGCAAAATACCTTTGCCAAGGTACTTTCACTATCGGCTATACGCGTGTTTACCTCGTCAACGTCCCATTGCTTGCGATTGAGCGAGCGGTTTTGACCAGTCTTTGCGGCCAGAGCTTCGTCATTTTCCGAAGCGAGGAAGCTCTGAATGTAAAATGCTGGTATCCCCTCCACTGACATCATAATAGTTTGCGAAGCGATAAAGCGCTCGACCTGCAGCGCATCGGGGCCGTCAATTGTGCCCTTCAAAGCGCTGAATAGGGTTGTGTTCATCTCATAAGGCACCTCACGCCCGCCGTAGCTGCGCATGGTTAGGCGCCCGCCAAAACCTTGCACTGCTTGAGTCATACGGTTGATTTCTTCTTCTGGCAGCAATCCCTCGACGGGGCGCAACCCTATACCGTCATGACTGGCTGAGAAATTAAATACGGTGCACCCCTCAGGCGTCGGTGCAGTGGCCATCATCCAGCGTCGCAAATAGGTTGAGTGACCGGTCAGTAACGCATGTACCAAAAGCGGCGGCAGAGAAAAATTGTAAATCAAATGCGCTTCATTGCCATTTCCGAAATATTCAAGATTTTCATGCGCCGGAACATTTGTCTCAGTAATTAACCAAATATTATCGTCCAAATGGTCAATCAGTGTCCGCATGAGTTTGATGATTTCATGGGTTTCGGCTAAATGCAGACAGCTTGTGCCCGTTTGTTTCCACAAAAAGCCGACCGCGTCGAGACGAAATACACGCACCCCTTTATCAATGTAAAAACGAAGCAAGCGAGTGAATTCGAGCAAGAGTGCAGGATTAGAAAAATCGAGATCGACTTGGTCAGGGCCGAATGTGCACCAAACCAGCTTGTTGCCTGCTTTAGTCTCATGGGCATAGAGCAGCGGTGTCGGCCGCGGCCGCGTGACCAAGCTGACCTCATCTTGCGGTGTCGCAGTTTTGATGAAATCGCGGCCGGGAGCTTCATCATTAAGAAATTGTTTAAACCAGCTATGGCTGGCAGATGCGTGATTGATGACGACATCAGACATCAGTCGGAAGTTCTCGCCAATGGCTGTAATATCTGCCCAATCCCCCAAATCGGGGCGCACATTCTCATAATCACTGACAGCGAAACCGTCGTCGGAAGTGAAGGGGAAGAATGGTAAAATATGCACGCCGGACACTGTGCTTTGCAGATGATCAATCATAAATGCTAGCGTGTTCTGTAATGGCCGCTTATCTTCGGAAATCAAACTGTCGCCATAGGTAATGAGGAAGCTATCTTCCTCTGACCATGGCATTGCTCTGCCTTGTATCGCCCCATTGCTTACTTGCCTGTCGGGAGGCAGTTTAAAGGCAGCACACAAGCCAGCACTTATAGTCTGTGCGTCTTCGTTCGGATAGATGAATTCAATATGACGTGTCAGAATTTCTTGCAGCACGAAACGGCCTATTCGATGGTATCATCCCCTCATTGAATAATAGTCGTAGCTGGGCGTGCGGCCAATAACAAAATCGGCGCGCGGCGTTAAATCTTTCCAAATACCCACTGTCCAGCTTTGATAATGAGCGCAAAATTCGGCGACGGCGGCACGGTCGGCAAATTGCCAAACCCCGCTTTCGGCGGCATTACTTTGTTCTTGCAGCCAACGACTGTCTATCACAGCTTCGAATGTTTCTTGCCGCAATAACATCATGGCATCGCATTTATCCCATGCAGGTTGATAGGCGCGCGCTGCGTTTCGTGACCAGCTTTTCCATATGGCGTCACCGTCATGCAAGGCTTCCCAATCGTTTTGAGCCTCGCTTTCAATGCATTTTTCATGCCCGCCCACACACCAGCCCTCCAAAAAGACAAAATCCGGGCGCGCGCTTACCAGCACATCTTTCAAGCTATCATCATGGCTTTTGCTGAAGCGCGGAACCGCCAATGGTGTCGACTTACTTATGCCTTCAAGCTTGCCCAGAACCTCAGTCAGCCGCTCTACATTATGTGTTCCGGGCACGCCCCGCGTGGCGCAAAGCGGGTGTATCTTTTCAGCTAATTTTTGTCGCGCCGCCTTGGACAGGTAAAAATCATCAAGCGAAAGGGTTAGGGTGGTCTTTCCTTGCCCAACCAGTTTTTTTTCAAGGGCTTGACACAGAGTCGATTTGCCGGCGCCCTGACCGCCCGATATGCCGAAAACAAAGGGCTTTGTGGGGTTCTGCCCTAGCAGAAAAATACTTAATTCGTGAACTAATGTGTCGAGCCTCATATTTCGCCTCATATAAAACTGCGGGCTTTAAGCCAGTCGGAAACGTGTCTTACCGCATCATCCAAAAGATCGCGTCGCTCAATATAATAATGATCGGCGCCCTCAATATCGACGTAGCTTTTATCGCTGCTGCCCAGCGCATCATAAAGACGCTGCGCATGGCTCGGCGTGCACGCCAAGTCAGCCGTATTATTGAGCACCAGAGCGGGCAGGGTAACACGCGCTGCGTTGCCTAGGCCATTGGCTGGGCTGTCATCATAGCTCCACTGCGAGAGCCAAGAACGCAAAGTAGTGAACCGTGCCAAACCGACTGGCCCGTCATTGGCAACGACCGGTTCGCCTAAATAGCAGCTATAGGGAGTTCGATCTGAAGGGTCTTGCGTTGGGTCGGTCCACCGCAAATCAGCCATTGTGCCTTGCACACAAAAGGCTCGCTCGTGATTGTCGCGAGCTTCTGTCCGCAAATCGGCCAATGTCTCTTTCACCCAGGCAGTTATGCGTCGATTGCGGGCTAGCTGCGCAGCGCGGTAGCGCGCCACATAAGCAGGTTTATAGGGCGGCTGATTTGGGTTCTCAGGGTCAAAAATATTCAATTCTGGTTCGCGCGTAAATGGCGCCGTTTCGTCGGTAATCGATGGGTCCATCCATTCGGTCAATGTAACGGCGCGACTGACGTGCGCCGCCAGAAGCAAACCCGCATCGGCCGCAGGTAGTTCGGCTTTGGTTAAATCATAAGGGTCGCCGGCAGCGGTTTGGGTCAATCGTTTGCCGGTGGCTTGGTCTTGGTAAAATAAAGATAGAGAACCGCCGCCTGACCAACCACCGAGAACGATTTTTTTATAACCGAATTTTTCTTTGGCATGGGCGATCACTGCGCCCAAATCATGGACGCATTTTTCCATAAGCAGCGCGCTGTCATTACCGCGAAAGCGCGTATTGGCATAAATTACGTGATGGCCGCTATGCGCCAGCGCATTGACCATAGGCAAAAATGAGCCGCCGCCGATGGGATGGGAAAAAACAATTGCCGTATCGGATTTCGTCTCGGGGGTTATGCGCATGGCTTCGACAGCGACCATGCCGAGCGCACCGCCATAGACATCTTTAAAGCCCGTATCTTCTTCAAACACCACCATATAAGGTAGACGCTGAACCGACATATTGCTCTTTCCTCGCTGGTAAAATAGGCTTTCAGTCTGACAGATTAGAAGGGCGATGCAAATGATTAAGGCAAGCGGTATTCATCACATTGCAATTATGGCGGATGACATCAAAAAGCATATCGCGTTTTTTTCCGATGTGCTGGGATGTCGGCTCAGTGCGATTTTTGATATGCATGGCGTGCCGGGTGGCTTGCATGCCTTCATGCACTTAAACGACCATTCATATTTTTCCATTGTCGAATTACCCGAAGCAGCCAACGTGCCGATTGAATTGGGTGTTACCCATGCCGGTACGGGGGCCGGGGTAAGTGCCCCGGGCACCATGCAGCATTTGGCCTTTCGCGTTGATAATGTAGATGAGTTGATTGCTATGCGTGACCGCATTCGCACTAAAGGTGTCAATGTTATCGGCCCGCTTGACCACGGCATGTGTCACTCGATTTATTTCGCCGGTCCCGACAATATGGCGCTGGAAGTGGCGTGCCCGGGAGTCGAAATGGACGCGGCGCAATGGGTCGATCCGAGCGTTTTGGAAAAAGCCGGTATTTCGCCCGAAGAGGCCGAAAATTATATGCACCCTGATGACTATGCCGGCGAAAAAGGCGCGGTGGCGCAGCCCGCCTATGATGCGACCAAACCGCACATGCCCTATCCCGAGGAGATTTATCAGAAAATGCTTGAAACACCCGATGATGTAATTATTGCAGCCGGTTCTTATGCCGAGGCGCCGGTAAAAACAGAAAACTGAGCATGCGCTTGGGCTACTTAGGAGGGCTTTACGAGGCAATTTAAACAGGCTAGCGTTAATTGTCTGCTTGGGAGGGTATGATGAATCTGGATTTTGCAACGACTTCACTTTTGGCGAATATGATGCTGAATGAAACGCCGCCAATGCACACTTTGAGTGCGGAAGAAATGCGGCTCGTCTATTCTGAAATTTATCGCTCCATGCCGCCAGGGCCGGAATCCGTGTCATCTGAAGATGTCAGCATTCCTGTTGACGGTGGCGAGATCCGTGGCCGCGTGCTGACCCCCCAAGGCACTGCACAATCAGTGATGGTTTACTATCACGGCGGCGGTTGGATTATTGGCAATATTGACGACTATGATTTGGTTGGCCGCCATTTGGCGGAAAAATGCAATGCCATTGTCGTCATGGTCGATTATCGCAAAAGCCCTGAGCACACATATCCCGTGCCGATGCAAGATTGCTATGCCGCGCTTAATTGGGTCGAGGCCAATCGCAAGAAAATCGGGGCGGACAAGCTGCCCTTGATTGTTGCGGGTGACAGTGCGGGCGGCAATTTATCCGCCGTCATGGCACAAAAAACTGTGGCGGAGAACGGCCCGAAAATCGATCTACAAATTTTGGTCTATCCGGTCACTGACGGTCGAACACAGACCAAAAGTTTTACTGCAGAAGACAAGCAGCTTTTCTTAAATGCCGATTTGATGACCCACATGTGGGAGCAATATTGCGACGCTGAACAGCGTACAAATGCGGATGCCTCGCCACTTCTGGCAGATGACGTGAGCTCAGTGGCACCGGCCATTGTGCTGACCGCCGAGTTCGATATTTTGGTGGATGAAGGAAAAGCCTATGCCGACAAGCTGGAGGCCGCCGATAAGCTGGTGGCCTATAAATGTTTCGCTCAGCAAATGCATGGTTTCTTCTGCCTTCCTGATGCTTTACCTGTTGGGTTTGAAGCGATGGATTGGGTGGCACGCGAAATTGATGGCCACTTAAATCCGGCTGAAACGGTTGATGCGGTTGTTGTTGGGGCCGGTTTTTCCGGCATGTATCAGCTCCATAAATTGCGCGATATGGGGCTGTCGGTGAAAGTGTTTGAAGCCGGCGAAGATGTCGGCGGCACTTGGTATTGGAACCGATATCCAGGCGCGCGCGTCGATATTGAAAGTATGGCATATTCTTTCTCTTTCTCGAAAGAGCTTGAGCAAGATTGGGTGTGGTCAGAAAAATACTCGCCACAACCGGAATTACTAAGGTATGCGCAACATGTTGCTGACCGCTTTGATTTGAAGCGCGATATTTCTTTCAATACGCGCGTTGAAAGCGCTCATTTTGACGAAGATAATGACCAATGGCTGGTCACAACGGAATGCGGCCAGCGCGTGCGCGCCCGCTATTTGGTTATGGCAACCGGCGTCTTGTCTGCCGCCAAAACACCTGATATTGCGGGGCGCGACAGCTATAAGGGCGAAACCTATCAAACCGGCCTATGGCCGAAAGAAGGGGTTGATTTCACCGGCAAGAGGGTCGCCGTTATCGGCACAGGCTCGTCGGCCGTGCAAGCAATACCGCACATTGCCGAAGAAGCAGACGAGCTGGTGGTTTATCAGCGCACCGCGGCTTATTCGACTCCTGCCTTCAACCGCCCTTTGACCAATTCTGAAATCGACACGATGAAGGGCAATTATGACCAATATCGCCAAGAGCAAAGGCTCAGCCCGGCCGGTATCATCAATCCCGAGCGACAATTGGAGCGGGTCATGGATGTGCCGAAGGAAGAACGCCAAAGGCGTTTTGAAGAGGCTTGGGATGAAGGCTTGTTGACCGGTCTGATGTCGACTTTTTCAGACATTCAGCTGGATGCAGAAGCCAATCATGAGGTCGCCGAATTTATTCGCGACCGCATTCGCAATACGGTGAAAGACAAGCAAACAGCTGATGATTTGACACCGAAAGCCTATCCTTATGCGACCAAGCGGCCTTGCATCGATACCAATTATTACGAAACCTATAATCGCGAAAATGTCTCATTGATCAATTTGCGCCGCACGCCGATTGAAACCATTACCGAGACGGGCATTGAGACCAGTGATGGCGCGCGCGAATTTGACGCCATTGTCTATGCCACCGGCTTTGATGCCATGACCGGCCCGCTTTTGCGCGTTGATATTCGCGGTCGCAGCGGCAAACGCTTGGTTGATGCTTGGATTGACGGGCCGCGCAGCTATTTGGGCATTGCCATTCACGGCTTCCCCAATCTATTCACCATAACCGGCCCGTCCAGCCCGTCGGTTTTGTCCAATATGTTGGTCTCAATCGAACAGCATGTCGATTGGGTGTCCGATTGCATTGGTTGGATGAATGAAAATTGTAAAACCGCCATTGAGCCGTCCGATGCGGCCGAGCGTGACTGGGCCGAGCATACGGCGCATTTGGCCGGCATGACGTTATTTCCGCAAGCCGATAGCTGGTATATGGGGGCCAATGTGCCCGGCAAGCCGCGCATGTTCCTCGCCTATGTTGGCGGGGTCGGCGCTTATCGCCTGATTTGTGACCAGATTGCTGCGACCGGTTATCACGGATTTGACGTCAATTAGAAAGCGCTTCAGCTTTTGACCGGCCCGCCCGCTTCGGCCCATTCGCTGAAGCCGCCAATATTAATGACATTTTCAAAGCCCATATCTTTCATGGTCTTGCCGGCCAGTGCCGCCATGCCGCCGGCCCCGCAGACCAGATAAAAAGTTTTGGATTTGTCGAAAATCGGATTGAACATCGGGCTGTCTTCATCGGCGACAAATTCAAAAAGTCCGCGCGGAATATGATGCGCGCCGTCAATCGTGCCGCTTTCGGCAATCATATATTGGTCGCGCACATCAATAAACACGGCTGCCTCATCGCTGATATGCGTCACCGCATCGGCGCCGCTTATGCGGGGCACAATGGCATTGGCTTCTTCCATATAATCCATCATTTTTTTCATCGCTTATTCCTCCGAAAGCTGGCCCATTATAGACCAATGCGGCGGCATTGTCGCACCTTTGCGGCATATGCTTGGCAAGCCGTGCGCTATATCCCATAGTATGGGACAAAGGGAGTTTCATATGGTTGACAGCGATATAGATTATGATGAACAGGATTTGGTCGCCTTTAAAGACGCGGCTGTGGCTTGGTTTGGTGAAAACACGCCGCACGATGTTGATTTCATGTTGCCATTGACCTTTATGGAGGTCGGCACGGATCAGCAGTTTAATTTCCTGCGCGAGTGGCAAAACAAAGTCTATGAGGCGGGGTATTTGGGTGCGCATTGGCCGAAAAAATATGGCGGAGGCGGTTTGCATCCGGCCTTTCAAGACGCCGCGACACGTGCCATGGCACAAGCGCGCACGCCGATTATGCTCAATGCCATAGGACTGAATTGGACCGGCCCGCTTTTACTCGACCGCGGCTCGGAAGAAGAAAAGCAAAAATATATTAAGGGCATTTTGTCGGCTGAGACGATTTGGTGCCAGGGCTTTTCGGAGCCGGAAAACGGCTCTGATTTAGGCAATGCACAAACCCGCGCCGTCAAAGATGGCGATGATTATGTCATTAATGGCTCCAAAATCTGGACGACGCAGGGCAATTATGCCGATTATATGATTTTGCTGGCACGCACCAATCCTGAGGCTGAAAATAAATATAAGGGGCTGAGCTTTTTCCTCGCACCGATGAAAGGTGAAGGTGTTGAAACCGTGCCGATTAAAAAGCTGACCGGCGAATATGGTTTTACGCAAACTTTCTTCACCGATGCCCGCATTTCCGCTGATTGTTTAATGGGCGCGGAAGGCGAGGGTTGGCTGATTGCCATGCAGACGCTGGAATATGAACGCGGCGCGCGCGCCGGTCAGGCCGGTGGCCATGTTATGATGATGTCTGACCCGAGCGATATTATCCGCCTGGCGCGTGAGGCCAAGCTCAATGGCAAACCGGCTATTGACGATCCGGCTGTGCAGGAAGAATTGGTGGCGCTGATGACCGAAGCCCGCTCTTTGGGACTCAACAGCCGCCGCGATAAAATCCGTCCACTGGCGCAAGACCGGCCCATGTCGCTGGCGCTCGGCTCGAAATTGGCGAGCACGGATTTTTATCAACGTCTCAACGCTTTTGCCATTACTTTGCAAGGCACGCGAGCCGCTTATTATGTCGGCGATGAAAGTGCGCATGATAACGGCCTCTGGCAGCGCGGCTATTTGAACAGCTTCTCGGCAACCATTGGCGGCGGCACCTCGCAAATCCAGCGCAATATTATCGGCGAGCATGTGCTCGGCCTGCCGAAAAGCTGATAGACCACGCATCCGATAGGAGTTTACCCCATGTCCGCATTTGATAATGCTCGAATGGCGCCGCGCATCGGCCTGAGCGAAGAACAGGCCCAGCTTTTGGATATTGCCGAAAGTTTTTGCCGCGAGAAATCGCCGGTCGATAAGGTACGCGCGCTGATTGAGGACGAAAGTGGTTTTGATGCGGCGCTCTGGACTGAGATTTCTGAACTGGGGTGGCTTGGTATTGGCGTGCCTGAAAACTATGGTGGTATCGGGCTTGGCATGGCTGAGCTTGTGCCGTTAGTCGAACATATGGGGCGCAGTTTAATGAACACGCCCTTTGTGCCGACTGTCTTGGCCGCGCAGGCTGTGTTGCGCGGCGGCTCGGAGGCGCAAAAAGAGGAAGTTTTGCCGCAAATTGCGGCCGGGGCGGCAGCCAGTCTGGCCTTGTGCGAAGACCATGCTGATTGGAATTTGCAAAACCTATCAGTCACTGCCAGCCTAAAGGATGGCCAGCTGACATTGCGCGGTAAAAAATATCTTGTCTTACACGCCGCTGCGGCGCAATTTGTGCTCGCTTCGGTTGCCTTGAACGGGCAAGCGGCTCTGCTGCTTATTCCAGCCGATGCGCTGGCCGGTCGCATCAGCCGCGAAAAAATCATCGACGACACGCAGCGCGCCTATGCGCTTGACTTGGATGGGCTCAGCTTGTCAGAAACGGCGCTCATGCCGACCGATTTGGCAGGCGATGCGTTGGCCCATATTGAGCAAGCAGGGTCGCTCTTGCTCGCCGCTGATATGTGCGGCGGGGCTTATGCGTGTATTGATTACACGCTGGATTATCTGAAAACCCGTAAGCAATTCGGTAAGCTCATCGGCTCTTATCAGGCTTTGAAACATTCTATTGTTGACGCGCATCAGGCCTATGAAAAAGCCCGTTCGCATCTTTATTCAGCGGCGCATGTGTTTGGCGAACAGGGGGAGGGCGATATCGCGGTTCATATGGCAAAGGCGGAAGCCGGAGAGGCTTATTCTTTTGCCGCTGACCGTGCTATTCAATTTCATGGCGGTTTCGGGTTTACCTATGATTGCGATGCCCAGCTTTATCGGCGTCGAGCTATTATGGGCTGCGCGTTGTATGGCGATGCGCGGTATCACCGGCGCAAAATTGCCAATTTGATGTTTTAGGAATTAGTGCTCCACCTCCTTAAGGTGAGCTGACAAAAGATCGCAAACTGCACTGGGGTTTTCCATGGCATGAACATGCCCAGTTTTTTCCATCAAGAAATATTTGCTGTTCGGAATACCTTCGGCAATTCGTTTTGAGTGCTCTGGAGGGTATGTGTGATCCTCGTCACCGGCTACAATCCAAACGGGGATGTTTATTTTTGATAATTCATCGGAAATGGCCTCTCGATGAGCGATATTCCAAACCGAGTCAGCATAATTCGGAGTTCGTGTTTTAAGCATTTGAATCACACGTTGTTTTATGTTCGAGCGGGATGGATCGTTCAGGGTGGTATCCCCCAACATAAAAAATAGAATATCCTCAAGAACGGGTTCTATTCCATGTTTGAGCATGACTTCAACCACGGCATCCATTTCACCTACGCTAACTTCTGCATCGGCCGAAGAGCCCAAAATAACTGCGGACTTTACAATGTCGGAACGCCGAGCGGCTAAACGAAGGCCTATAAATCCGCCCATTGAATTGCCGACAAAGCAACACTTGGTTATTTCTAAGGCTTCTATAAGTGCTTCAACGTCCTTTGTAAGTGTTTCCATATCGAGCAGTGAGCGCGGCGACGGAGCGCTATTCCCCTGACCTCTGTGATCATATCTGATCACTCGAAAGCGATCGGCAAAAGTTTTTGCTTGCTCTTCAAACATGTCGACGTCAAAAAACATCGACGTACTAAAAATAATGGCTGGGGCCGACTTCGGTCCTTCGTCTAAATAATTTATCTGTGTTCCGTTTATGTCTATTAGGGGCATTGAAATCTCCTTTTCAATTAACTTAAGGGTTGCGTCTTGGCTGTCTAGTTCTAAGCCAAGGGGTTCAAAAAAATTGCGCCTCTAGCAAAGTTACTTGACTGGAAAGGTGTTTTACAGAAACCTCATCATGCGAATTTTTTGCATTTGTACTTGGGAGGGTTCAATGGAAGAGTTTCAAAAAAAGCTGGCCGAGCTTACAATGCGAAACCGCATACCAACTTTTTTGATTTTGATGTTAATTACAGCTTTTTTTGCTGTTGGCATGCAGCGTGTTGATATCCGAACAATCTTCTCTGATTTATTTCCAAAAAATCACTCCTTCGTTCAGACTTTTAAAGACCATCCAAATTTTGGAAATCCACTCACAGTAACTTTGATGGTGAAGGTGAGGTCTGGCGATATTTACAATCCAGAAACACTCGACAAAATTTGGCGTCTAAGCCGTGATATTGATTTAGCACCCGCTGTGGACCATGACCAAATTTTATCCATCGCCACTGAGAAGGCCCGCTATTCTGAAGCAACGCCATTTGGCATCGATAGCAGGCCACTAATGGGCGATAGGGCTCCTGAAACGCGGGCAGAAATGGAAGAGTTTAAGAAGCGAGTAGACAAAGCGCCTTATGTTCAAACTTTTCTCATTTCACCTGACGAGACGGCCACTATGGTCACGGCAACTTTCATTGAGAGGCTCCTAGATTACGGCGAGACATCCAATTATGTACAAGAGTTGGCGGCTCGCGAACGTGACGAGAATCATGAAATTTATGTTGCCGGAGCACCGATATTGACGGGTTGGGTTTACACCTATCAGTCTGAAATGCTTATGATTTTCGGAGTTACCCTGTCAGCTCTGTTTTTGTCACTCATTCTTTACATGCGCAATATTCCTGGCGTAGTGACACCATTGTTTGTAAGCATTGTTGCAGCAATATGGGGTTTTGGCTTTGTTGGCTGGATAGGCGACCCAATTGAGCCGCTTATCATGGTGGTTCCTTTGCTGCTTGTAGCAAGATCATTCAGCCATTGCGTTCAGTTTATAGAGCGCTATTACGAAATTTACGAAGAGACTGGAGATAGGAAAAGGTCAGCCGAACTCGCTCTGCGTGTTCTTATGGCGCCAGGAGCGCTGGGCATTGTAACGGATGCTACAGGCTTGTTTCTCATTGCCATTGCGCCGATTCCTGTAATGGAGCGATTTGCTCTGTTCTGCGGTTTTTGGGCGCTTATCCTAGTACCAGCAAATTTGTTTCTTTCTCCCATTTTATTATCGTATTTTCCAGAACCAAAGAACGTCAAATCTCTTCTTGGAAAAAGTGAAGCGGCAAAGTTTCACCGAACAGTTGTTGGCCTACTTCGCAATTTGTCTAACCTAAGTTTTGGAAAATCCGCGCGTTTCACGGCTACTACCTTTGCGATAGTAATCGCGCTATGCCTCTACATTTTCCCCCAAATTCGTGTTGGCAACCCTGTTGAGGGCAGTAATCTGTTATGGGAAGAATCCGATTATAACACCGCTGTCAGGGCAATAAATAAACACTTCCCGGGTTTAATGACCCTTGAAATCGTTTTTGAAGGCAAAAGCGAAGAGGTGCGGACTGTAAAGCGCGCAAAAACCGTAGAGGTAATGAACGAGATCCAAAGACGTCTCGAAGCATCGCAGTACCCGCCGACAGCTACATTGTCGTTTGCCGACTATCTTCCTGAGGCTAACCGACTATATCAAGGCGGAAATCCGAAATGGGCGCCATTAGACTATGACAATTTTTCCGTAAACGCTGCCGCTGGTGCCCTCCTGCTTGGGGCCAGCTCGAAAGCGTTTAGTCACGTCGCTGATTTTGAATTAAAAAACGGCACGGTCTCGCTTTGGTTTAAGGACAACAAACAAGACACCGTTGATAGGGCGCTGGAAGCTGCCCGAGAAGTTATAAATGACATCGGTGACGACTTCCCGGAATTTAAAATTCGAATGGCAACAGGCGCTATAGCTCTGCAACAGTCTGTAAACGATACCGTTGACCTTTATCAGTGGTATATTTTGGCAGCCCTTAATGCTGTAATTTTGCTCACCTGCTCGGTCGCCTATGGTTCAGTGTTAGCAGGTATATTACTCTTAATTCCCGTTAACTTATCAAACCTTATGCTCGGATCCGTAATGGTTCTGATGGGTATCGGGCTCGACGTTAATACTTTGCCAATCGCCGCAATTGGAATTGGAGTGGGCATAGACTATGGGATCTATTTGCTGAGTAGAATTTGCGAAGAGTGCTCTGGGGACGACGATTACGGTGCGGCAATTCAGACTGCGGTTATGACGACCGGTAAGGCAATCTTTTTTACCGCGACGATTGTGTTGATAAGTATTTTGCCTTGGTACTTCTTGTCTGGCCTAAAATTCTTAGCGGACATGGGTCTGCTTTTGGTCTTAGTCATGCTGATAAATATGGCTGTGGCCCTTATTGGTGTGCCACTTCTGGTGTACTTGTTTAAACCAAGATTTGTAAATGCTGACATAGCTTGGCTGCAGGAGGATTGGCGTCGGGTGTAAAAAAATAAAAAAAGGCTCTTTACAATTACACCTATTTCTAGCCAAGCTAGAGAACTGGTTTGGGAGGACCATCAATTTTGATCATTTAAAATTGTAAAATATTTTCGATGCCATTTTTTTTCGGGAGGTAAAAATGCACATCAAGAAGTTCGATTCAAACTATTCGCGGCGTTTCTTTATGAAGCAGGTCGCTTCTGGGGCGCTTGCAACTGGTGTTTTGGCTCCTCTATGGCCAACCATTGCGATGGGCCGGACGTTAGAAAACGTATATCCAGACGAAATTTCGTCGTTTGAAGGTCTTACTAAGGGCAAAATCAATAATGGTGATGTAATAAATGCCAGCAATGTAGAGCATCTGAAAGACTTCATGGACCCGGTAGCCTATATGCAGGTCAAGGAAATGGGGCGTGAGATTGATACCCATGCTACGACTACTGATCCATCGTATCTTTTCCCACCAGACTATCTTGATGCAACTGTAAAAAACTCAGGTCGTGCTAAATTTAACAGTGACGGGAATGTGGTATCCGATGATGGTTCTGCATGGATTGGAGGAAATCCGTTTCCTGACCCCCAAAATGGCACTGAAGCGTTTGCGAATATCACCATGTCTTGGGGACGTTACGACAATACGTTCTACGCAATTAAGGAAGATGATTTGAACCCAGATGGCTCTGTTGCATACACGTATGACTTTGCTTGGGTCGAGATGCAAGCCACAGGTCGCTTAGGAGATGATGGCCCATATTTCAAGAATCGTGAAGACATGGTTCGTTATCAGACTGTTTTCTTCAGCGCGCCTCAAGACGTAAAAGGTACCGCCTTCTTATCTAGTTGGCCTTATGATCAACGACAATTCCCAGAGCTCCAAGGTTACTTGCCGGCGTTCAAGCGGGTTCGCCGTTTTCCAACTAACCAGCGTTTTGAGCCCTTGCTTCCCGGTCCGACGTGGTATCTTTCAGATGCTTGGGGGGCCGGTGACCCGTGGTTAACATGGGGCAATTTCAAAATAATCTATAGGGGTCCAATGGTTGGACCTGCCGGTGCTGGCAACTTCAACACTGCTAATGAGAATTGGGAGCGCGAACGGACTGGTGGGCCAAAGGGCACAAGCTTCTTCCGTTCAAGTTACGAGGTTATACCGGACGTAATTGTGCTGGAAACCGAACCAGTTAAATACCCTCGGGCACCAATAAGTAAGCGCCGGGTCTATATCGACACTCGCTCGATGGTTACATACACCAGTGTTAATTATGACCGTCAGGGCAAGGTTTACAAAAACTTTGAGCACGGGAATGGTGTCTCCATTGGGAAAGACGGCTCCGCGAATAATTTCTATCGTAACAAACCACTTTGGTCATGGAACTTTGTTATTGTTCACGACGTTCAAACAGGGCGTATTTCATTGCCTGAATTGGTTAAGTCGATTCCTGGTGGGTATGATACGCATTACGACGATCCCAACGACTACGATCGTTATCTAACTAAATCTGCCATTCGCAGATTGGGCGCGTAAATAATGTCAAGAGCCAAGTTGATCCTCTTTTTACTTTCGCTGAGCGCCCTAGGCTTTGCCTCGGCAGGCGATCGTCTTGAGGTCGTAAGGATTGGCTTGGCTCATGACTCAATTTACGCAGTCGAACGATCACAAAATACGATATGGGCCGTTGGGGGCCATGGTTTGGTAATTCGGTCAACTGATAACGGAACACAATGGGAGCCGATTGCGTCTCCCGGAGATTTTGCTGCACTAGATATAGCAATCGATGGTGGCAAGCCCGTTTTGGTCGGGCAGTCTGGGAAGGCCTTTGAAGCCGACGTCGCGAAGGGTTCCTGGACCCAATTGGAAACAGGGACCGATCAGCGGCTATTAAGCGTGGCAAGCCTTTCCGATGGCGGGCATATTTCTGTGGGTGCGTTCGGCACAATTATTCGTCGATTCCCTGACAGCACGAGCTTTTCGCCTGTCATTGTCAACTGGGAGAGTGTTGTGGAAGATGGATTTGAACCGCATCTCTATGATGTCTTGCAAACACGCCAGGGCAGCATTTTAATTGCCGGAGAATTCGGGATGATCCTTCGGAGCGACGACGGTGGTGAAAACTGGTCTCTTCAAAATAGTAATGAATCGTCTGTATTTGCTATTCACGAGAATGATGACGGACAACTAATAGGCGTTGGGCAGGCTGGTTATATCATCCTGTCTGCGGATGACGGCAGAAGCTGGCAAGAAAGCTATGAAGAAACGTCATCTAACTTGTTGGGTGTCAGCTCTGCAGGTGAGCACATGGTTGCTGTTGGGGTGCGAGCTATTTTAACCAGCTATGATGGCGGCAAGAATTGGAACCCCTTAAAAAACAAAATTGCTGATCGGCGCTGGTTCCAGGGCATAGTGGCTCTTAGTTCACCAAAAGANGACAAACAATTTTTGGCNGGAGGCCAATTCGGGCAAATANTTAATTTCTGACTTTATTTAGTTTTTGGGAGGAAACGGAGATGAAGAAGAGTNTTTTGATTTTAGCNGGCTTTGGGGTCGCTGTNACCGGCGGGCCAGTCTTNGCNGAACCCAGTTTCAGTGTAACNGGCATGCTGAGGCAGGAAATGGCATATAGCACTGGGGACCCTAACCANCATACTAATTGGGGCAATATTTATAATGGTGTCCAATCTGACAACTACTGTTCTAACTTGGCGGGAGNTCCNCTAGCTNNCGGCGTGTNTGTCCCNNNTGATTTTAGTTGTTCAAATGTNACTAGGTCTGCTGATTTTGCAGAGGACCCTGATTGGAAGCAGTTTGCNACCCGGGTCGAAATCGATGTTCAGGCTCGNTTTACGGAGAATTTNTCAGGCTACCTCAAACTTCGGGGATATANAGAAGAGCATCAGGAAGACTTCCTTGAAGACTTTGACGCTTTTGGTGANAACGGAATAAATGAGGCCGCTGTGCCTCCAGGNGGGTTNGGCCTGACCANAAGAAATNCACCGCTTGATGANGGCAGAGGNTCTGCTTTTGAGACNAATGACGATGANTATATGCTCGACCTGCCTGCACTTTATTTGGACTATAATAAAGGTCCNTTATGGCTNCGCGTNGGCAACCAGCAAATTGCTTGGGGTGAGGCGCTGTTCTTCCGAGTTTTTGANGCGGTTCAGGGNTTAGACCTTCGNCGGCATAGTGTTTTTGGAGTAGCTGCNGAAGAGTACTCCGACAGCCGTATCCCATCACTTGCCATACGAGGAAGTTATAGATTTGACAATGACTGGGAGCTGGAGGCTTATGCGCAACAGTTTCGGCCTACAATTCTTCCGCGGCCNGGCACGCCTTATAGCTTAGTCGCGCAAGCTTTTACCGTTTATGAAGAACCTGGGTTTGAGAAGGATGAAGACGATATTGATTTCGGCCTCCGCTACTCTGGGTCAGCNGGTAATTTCGACCTCTCGTTTATGGCAATAGCGCGGACAACCCCAGATGGNACTTATCGGTGGACGAANAATAANCTGGGNAATAATTTTGGTGTTCCGGAAGCTGCTGGCGCNCCAGNCACNGCTTCNGAGGATGGNCTGGCCTTTGCNCCCGATCCGACTGGAACAGCCAGCGCTGATGAGTGGTTCTGGGGNGCNTCNTATCTTCGCTTCGATCCAGTAGGGGCATTGAATGCANCTGTTTCCGATGCNCCATTNTTAGAGGCCGCNACATNTGCNGGCGCGTTNAANGTTGGCACAAGTGAAGCCTTAGCAAGGGNAGAGTTGGACTTNTTCTTTACCACCGATNNTGATTNCGCCGTGGANGCNAATGGCNNNGATNTNGTTTCTGCTGCAACCACNCTCACGGGTTTTGGCCCGCTTCGTGGATATCTANNNAGNGACTATGACGAAGAAGTAATTNTAGGCGCCAGCATGAAATACGTGTTTATGGGCGAGCCAGACAGTTTTACTGATCAGCTTATTTTAGGTNTCGAGGCGACCTANACCCCAGATCGGCAATTTACATCACCAACGCTNTCTCAGGCAAAAATTGTAGAAGACGAATTTACCTCGGTTGTTTCGTTGGAGAAGTATCACAAGTTCTCNGCCGCNTTTCCGGCGACNTANATAGTAGGCCAGTGGATGCATAAGTCGGAGAGNGACATGTTTGGACGCCACCTTTCTGGNAANGGATCCNCGTTTGCTGGGGGTATCCCGACGGGCGATGACCAATTTAANGCCATCGCGCTAGCTGTTCAGCAACCTTTCCCGAACNTNATATATCGGGCTGACTTATCGATACTCTACGACCTAGAGGGTGGNGTGTTTGTTCAGCCAGGNGTCAAATGGCGCCCGCGGGANAATTTCCAGCTNGATNTTTANGCAAATATNATGGATAGCGACGGAGGTAATGACGACATTATGGGTACACTNGAGACCCAAGATGAAATCTTTGCTCGTTTGTCATTCTATTTCTAGTNGGCATCTAAAATTGACTAAATGGCCCGCCTGATGGCGGGCCATTTTATTTCTTGACGAATTTGGCCACNGCAACAATTTCAAGANAATGATAATTAAAAAATTTACGCGCNAATTNTCTCGTAGGAAATTTTTACAGGGGCTCGGGGTGTCGGGAGCAACACTCGGCGTCTTGTCTCCTTTGTGGACGGTTTTGGCTGAGGACGGGGATCATTCCCGAGCTTANCCGGAAGAACTGTTNTCCCTCGACGCATACACAAATGGNAAAATCNGCGACACAGGTATAATTACTGCTGATAATGTCGATTTGGTTAAAGACTTNCTNGACCCCATTCAGTACATGCAGGTCAAAGATTTAGGGCGTGTATTAAATGTCATGCCGCAAACNACAGATCTGTATCGGCTCAATCCNTATGATTATTTAGAAGCCACGTTTCGNAANAGTGGGCAGGCCATTTTTGANGCCGANGGGAATGTAACAACTANAAATGGTAATCCNTGGATCGGGGGCACNCCATTTCCCAATCCAAAGAANGGTACAGAGGTTTTTGCAAATGCNACACTNTCTTGGGGGCGACATGATGCATCTCTCTACCCGGTAAAAGAGACAGANCTTGATGCAANCGGNAACATTACNTACCAGTATGAGTCNGTTTGGGTAGAATATGCCGCAGTCGGCCGAGTTACNATGGAGCCAAAGCCCTACTGGCCAGGTCANGANGANAAACTTCGNTATCAGAANATCGTTTTTTTGAAACCCAACGATGTTGCGGGGACTTCNTTNCTAAACATTTGGCANTATGATCAGCGACGATTTCCTGANNTGCACGGNTATTTACCTGCGTTTAAGCGCGTNCGACGTTTTCCTACTAACCAACGATTTGAACCTTTAATTGCTGGAAANACCCTCTATCTCTCTGATGCCTGGGCTGCNGGTGATCCCTTTCTGNTNTGGGGTAACTTCAAAATAGTATATCGCGGGCCNTATTTGGCTGCAGTCGCTGANAGTTGGACCGGCGAAAGNGAAAGCTGGGANCATACCACTCACGGTGGCAGTCAGGGNGTGATGTTCTGGGANACGAAAGTTCAACTTGTTCCCGAAGCTATTGTGGTCGAAGCCGAGCCNACTGGATTCTCGAGAGCNCCNGTAGGAAAGAAGCGTGTCTGGTTTGATGCCAGGACGCAGTCCCCTATCGCTATGGTGACATATGATNGAAAGGGGCAGGTNTTCAAATCGTTTGATGGCGCTTATTCGCTCTANGAGGCCGGNGAAAAGTCCGTTCGGGATGGTAAAAANCCGTACTGGTCGTGGACGAGGGTTCATGCATTTGACGCNCAGTCAGGACGCATGACGCGCCTTGCTCAGGTTGCCGAGCTTGACGGNGGATACTCAATGAAAGTGAATGATCCTNNGCTNTACGACAAGTATTTGACGGTATCTTCGCTAAGNCGCCTNGGNATATAACNNTTAAGAGNTTNATATTTTTTTNTTAGTTNANGTCNNANNTTCAAAAAGAAAATTTTTNNATGATTTTNAATTCTAGTCTGTGACGATTGCCATCCNGTTCCGAGTAGTTTNCNNCTCGGATATAGTCNGTCCAAGCCAAACCGGAACCNCAGTGGTACTGNCGTCTANAACTATCATAACACGGCTGTTCTTTTATATCNCCNCCCACCTTNAANNCATCATTAANNCTCANCGTAATTAAGCTATNTGACGACGTTTTNACAATGGCTCCCAANCCCANACTCAATAGTGGCTNCNCCTGATACAGTTTTGCTTGATAACCTCCGTCAAGTGAGACGGGCANTAGCCATGTTACGNNTTTGNGCCCCCAAGGTTGGTTTGCGGTCTTTGCAAATGTTGCTTNTGCCNNAAAGCCAATCCGCCTGTTTNTATAAAAAGANGAAGNGTTGTANTGGCGNCCATTANGGCCTNNNAAATATCCTTGCCATACATTTCCNGCATGTCGATTTTCTGCCTGCAGGGTCAAAAGTTGCCAAGCCGAACTGCTGNCGGCCTGTGCGNTCGGNGCTGCGAGCANAAATAAAAACAGCAAAGAAAAAAGCCGCCGCATGGTNTATTCCGCCGTCAACTGCCCTTGTGGGCTTAGTGCATTGCTGAGGTCAAGCTTGCCATGGCCGAATATNGGNTCAATGCCTGGNTCTCCNATATCNTGAGCCGTTGACAACAGNAATTGTTTCAATTGGAAACCNCTAAGGCCAGGAAATTTNTGCCGTATCANGGCCGCTGCACCGGATACGCGCGGGGCNGCAAATGATGTGCCGGCCNTATCGCCNGCCGACAGAACATCATCATGGGCGACAATGAAATCAGCTCCCATATCTCCGGCTGAATGGCTGTATGCGGCTANTTCNGNACCATCATCNGTCANAGACCCGACCCATATATATGCTTCACTGTCCTGAACACCAAGGGCCCGTTGACGGTGAAGGACAGCGGGGTAAAAGGAGCATTCTTGTATTCGCTTGTCGGGGCAATATTCNCCTGAATTNCCCGCTGAGAAGACAAACAACATTTTTTCGTCATAGCTATTAGNGCCAGTGATTTTATATCGCAGCGAAACCCAATTGCTGACATTGGCGTCGAAANTTGTATCTTCTTCGCCGGTTGTATGGCTAAAACGCGCGGAGCCCCAACTATTATTNATAATATAGACTTCTTGCGTATTNAGATTTTGGAACGCATCTTCGGCTGCNTGTTGGGTNAGGGAAAAATTATAAGTGGTTAGTTGNGCCTCTGGCGCCACTGAATTTACCACCAAAGANACTTGGTCGCCATGNGTGTCCAATATTTCGTTGGAATTGAACTCGTCAACCACTCCGANTTTNACATCTTTGCCTGTCCATCCCAGNCGCCANTGGTTTNGTGCATTNGTATCGCGGCTGGCGATCGGCGTTTCGAAATTTGCATTTTCAGCGGCGTGAGCNTCTAAAAGGGTTTCATGCGATCCATAGCCCCATGTTTTCTTATCGCCAAGAAACAAGCCGGTAATTGCGCTGGTTTCGTNTGACGGCGTGCCGAGATAATAGTCAGCGCCATAATCATCCGTGTAATCTTCACCACCATCATCGTCAGANCTACCAGACCCAGANCCGCCTGAGCCGCCGCCAATGCTTGAAGTTTCAATGGTTTCAACATCTTGTGAGAATTTTTGACAGCCGGTCAGGGNCCCCGAAATGAACAAAGCCATCAGCAGAGTTACACAACGCAAAATGGTCGNTCCTGATACCATGTTTCTCAACACACCATANAACGNATACTCAAAAACTNATTATACTATCGCGCGATTTGGTGTTATTCGACAAGATGATGACGAGGCACAAACCGGCGCTGTTGCAAAATGGATGAAGTGAACAAAAGATTTGAAAGCATGGCGGCANTGATTGACGAGGCCAGCTTGCTGCTCGATGCGCAAAGCATTGTTGTTCAGGCCAATGAAAAAGCNCTCATGCTANTGGGCAATTACATTATCGGCTATCCGATAGACCGCTTTTTGCGCCATCCTGATTTNGCTGAAGCNGTGCGGCTGGCGCATGAGGAAAAGCGTCTAAGCTCGCTTGATTACACAATGATGGATCAAGTGCGCCGCTCGTTTACCTTGCGCATTGCCCGTTTTGACGAAGATCATGTGCTATTGGTCATTTTTGACGGCACAATGGGCCTCTCGGTAGATCGCATTCGCTCTGAATTCGTTGCCAATGTGAGCCATGAATTGCGNTCGCCTTTGACGGCCCTAGTGGGCTTTATCGAGACTTTGCAAGACGGGGCGATAAATGATGGCGAAAGCAGCGATCATTTTTTGGCAATTATGCACAATGAAGCTGGGCGCATGCAGCGCTTGATTGACGATTTGCTGTCGCTGTCGCGGGTTGAGGCGGAAGAACATCGTCCGCCCGATGACGCGGTTGCCCTCATAGCCTTGCTCGATGANTTGGCCTCTTCCATGCGCGATGCGGCGTTGAAAAGTGGCAAAACACTGACGATCAGTGTGGCNGATGAGTTGNCCGATNGTCACTTGCTTGTTCGCGGTGCGCGCGATGAATTGCACCAGGTTTTTCAAAATTTGGTTGAAAACGCGATNCGCTATGGTGCGCCAGAAACGGACATTGGCATAAAAGTCAATGTCGGGCGGCTTGCTTCGGGGCANAGNCGAGAAAACTTGCTGCGCGTGCAAATCATCAATCNGGGTGANACCATCGCCCCCGAACATTTGGCCCGCCTGACCGAGAGNTTTTACCGAATCGATAAAGGCCGCTCGAGGCAATTTGGCGGCACGGGCCTCGGACTGGCCATTGTGAAGCATATCGTTAACCGCCATCGTGGTCGTTTGCGGATATCGAGTGAGCANNGCGAAACCANGGTTTCCGTGACTTTACCTCGTNTTTTTNACAGCTGAGTGCTCCATCCACAGCNTGCAAAAAGCGTTGTCANAAAACTGTAACATTACTGACACATAGATTTTGCCACGCGAAGTGAATTTGCTCCGANCGGGGTCACAAGNCCGCNNGCATCAAATTATTGGAGATGATGATGAACAAGTTCAGAATGGCAATGGTGGCACTTATCGGTGCAGCTATGGTAAGCGGCGCACAAGCCCGCGATCAAATTGAAATTGTCGGTTCGTCGACCGTATTCCCCTTCGCCACAGCTGTGGCTGAGCAGTTCGGCCGAACCTCGAAATTTAAGACACCGGTGGTCGAGTCAACTGGCTCAGGCGGCGGCTTGAAACTTTTTTGCGCCGGTATCGGGCTGGAGCACCCCGACGTCACCAATGCATCGCGCCGCATCAAGGAAAAAGAATTTAAAAACTGCCAAGGTAATGGCATTGATTTGACCGAGATTGTTGTCGGTTTTGATGGGATTGTTGTGGCCAATTCGAAAAGCGCGCCGCAATTGCAATTAACGCGCAAGCAAATTTATCTGGCGACCGCTAAAATGGTGCCGGATCCGAATAAGCCGTGCCAGTCAAATTGGTGTGAGCCGATTGCGAACCCTTATAAAAAGTGGAGTGATATTGACGCTTCCTTGCCGGACGCCAAAATTGAAATTCTCGGGCCCCCGCCAACCTCCGGCACGCGCGATGCGTTTCAAGAATTGGCAATGTCCAAAGGCGCCAATGCCTTCCCGCATATGAAGAAGCTGAAAAAAGCCGATAAATCCATGTGGAAAAAATTGACCCGCACAGTGCGCGAAGACGGTGCATGGATCGATGCCGGTGAGAATGACAATTTGATGGTTTCGAAACTTTCGACTAATCCTAAGGCGGTCGGCGTGTTCGGTTTCAGCTTTCTTGACCAGAATTCGGATAAGATCAAAGGCGCCATTGTTGAAGGCATTGAGCCGAGCTTTGATAATATTGCCGAGGGCAAATACGGCATTTCGCGCTCGCTTTTTTTCTACATTAAGCACGCCCATGTCGGCACCGTACCCGGCATTTTGGAATATGTCGCTGAATTTACCAGTGAAAAGGCCTTTGGTGAAGAGGGCTATCTGCTCGATAAGGGCCTGATTCCGATGCCTTCATCCGAGCGTCAAAAATATCGCAAAGACGGAAAGAATCTGACCAAATTGTCGATGTAAATCTACTCATGAGTCGGCTTCGGATAGGCCGAGGCCGGCTCATTTTTTGAAAGCCTATTTAATGAGCATAAGCTTCCTTTTTTTCTGTCTTTTGGGCCTGGGTGCTTTTTCTTTTCTGTTTGGCCGGCATCGTATTCACGGCCTCACTGCTGCAAGTGGTGTCAAACAACATTCGCGCGATGTATATCACGGCAGTTTTGTTGCCGTATGCGCGGTTTTGGTTCCGCTCATCATATTGCTCGCTTGGTCCGGCCTGTCACCGCTCCTCATTGACGCCATGCTGGAAGATTTCTTGCGCCGCCAATCGCCGGAGTTATCCATTGGCGAAATGGGTGTGTTAATCGCCAAAGTGAAGGCCTATTTTGCCGGTTCGCTGCCGGAGGCATTTGCTAATGACCTTATTCGCGACGGCACTGATTATTTTGCTTCGCTGGTGGATAATTCCGCCACGGCACGCAGCTTTGTCGTCCTGCTGTTGGGTCTATGTGGTGCGGCGCTGGGCTTGCGTCTTTTGGCGCCGCGTTTTACCGCGCGGCCAGCCGTTGAGCGGGTCTTTGAAATTGTCATGATTGTCGCCTCGGCCATTGCCATTTTGACGACCATAGGCATTGTGCTGTCATTGATTTTCGAAACTTTGCGTTTTTTCGAAAAAGTTCCGGTTATGGAGTTTTTGTTCGGGCTGAGTTGGTCGCCGCAAATCGCCATTCGCGAAGATCAAGTCGGCGGCTCGGGCTCGTTCGGTGCCATTCCGCTTTTCGCCGGCACAATGATGATAACTTTTATTGCCATGTTGGTGGCCGTGCCTATCGGCCTAATGTCGGCGGTTTTCTTGTCGGAATATGCCAACCCGAAATTGCGCGGCATTGCCAAGCCCGGCATTGAAATTTTGGCCGGTATTCCGACCGTGGTTTACGGCTTTTTCGCCGCCCTAATGGTGGCTCCGCTTTTGCGCGATAGCGGGGCTGAGATTGGCCTGACATTATCATCGGAGTCAGCGCTGGCTGCCGGTCTGGTGATGGGGATTATGATCATTCCATTTATTTCATCGCTATCCGATGACGTCATCAACGCGGTGCCGCAAACCCTGCGCGATGGCGCGGCCGCGCTCGGGGCGACGCAATCGGAAACCATTCGTCAAGTGGTGCTGCCTGCCGCCTTGCCGGGCATAGTCAGCGCGATTTTGTTGGCCATGTCGCGGGCCATTGGCGAGACCATGATTGTCGTCATGGCGGCCGGCGTGGCGGCCAATTTGACCGCCAATCCGTTTGAAAGCGTGACCACAGTGACAGTGCAAATCGTAATGCTGCTGGTTGGTGACCAAGAATTTGACAGCGCCAAAACCTTGGCCGCGTTCGCGCTTGGTTTGGTTTTGTTCTTTATTACGCTTTTGCTCAATGTGTTGGCGCTTTATGTCGTCAACCGCTTCAAGGAACAATATGACTGATTATTCAGACCCCGATTTCCGCGCCGCGCGGCTGAAGAGACGCTACCAAGCCGAAAAGCGTTTCCGTGCCTATGGCATGGCGGCCATTATCACGGCCGGCTTGATATTGGTGTTTTTGCTGGGTTCGATCGTTTATTCCTCTTTGCCGGCTTTTTCGCATCATCATGTGCGCCTCGATATCAATCTATCGGAAGACTATGTCAGCGCCGATGCGCCTGAGGACGGCAATTATTTGGGGCTGGTGCGTGCCGCTCTACGTGACCATTTTCCGCAAGTGACGGGGAGGCGTGACAAACGGGCGCTCTATAAAATCCTCTCCATTGGCGCATCGGATGCGGTCGAAGCGCGCGTCAAAAATGATCCGCGCCTCATCGGCACGCAAATCAGCCTTTATGTGCCGCTTTCCGACGACATTGATTTAATGTTAAAAGGTTTGATTGACCGCAATTTGCCTGAAAGCGACCGCATTGTATCCGACCGCGATTTGGCCTTTGTCGACAAGTTGGAGGGGGAGGGCCGCGTAGAGCGGAAATTTGCCTTTGCCCTGTTCACCAATGGCGACAGCCGCGAACCCGAAATGTCCGGCATTCGGGGCGCGCTGGCCGGCTCGCTTTGGACTTTGCTGGTGACGCTGATTGTCAGTTTCCCCCTCGGCGTTTTGGCGGCGATTTATCTTGAAGAAGTGGCACCGAAAAACCGTTTCACCGCCTTGATTGAAGTCAATATCAATAATCTTGCTGCCGTGCCGTCCATTGTTTACGGGCTTTTGGGGCTCGCCGTATTCATCAATTTCTTCCATTTACCGCGCTCGGCGCCTTTGGTAGGCGGTTTAGTTTTGGCGCTGATGACCCTGCCGCGTATCATTATTCCGACACGCGCAGCTTTTGCGTCGATTCCGCCATCGATTCGCGAGGCGGCTTTGGGGGTTGGCGCGTCTCGCACGCAGGTCATTATGCACCACGTCTTGCCGCTGGCTATGCCGGGGATTTTGACCGGCACGATTATCGGTCTGGCGCAGGCGGCAGGCGAAACCGCGCCGCTTTTGATGATTGGCATGATGGCCTTTATAGTCGATGTGCCGTCCGAAGTGACGGCCAAAGCGACCGTCTTGCCCGCACAAATCTATATGTGGGCCAATAATCCCGAGCGCGCCTTTGTGGCCCGCACCAGTGCTGGAATTGTGGTATTATTGACCCTTCTTTTGGTGGTCAATGCGGCGGCCATTTATTTTCGCAGGCGATTTGAGAAGCGATGGTAGGCAGACGATGAGCGAAACTAAACAGATAAAAATCAAGGCACGCGATGTAACCGTGCATTATGGTGCTTCGCGCGCGCTGCACGGCATTGACCTTGACCTTAATACCAATGAGGTGACCGCGCTGATCGGCCCATCGGGTTGTGGTAAATCCACTTTTTTGCGCTGTATTAACCGCATGAATGATGTGATTGACGGTTGTCGGGTTGGCGGCACGGTGAGCATTGATGAACAGAATATTTATTCAGATGCCGTTGATGTGGTGGAATTGCGCGCCCGTGTTGGAATGGTCTTCCAAAAGCCCAATCCGTTTCCGAAATCGATTTATGATAATGTTGCTTATGGCCCGCGCATTCACGGCATGGCACCGAGCCGCGGCGAGCTTGATCATATTGTCGAAACCAGCCTCAAACGCGCCGGTTTGTGGGATGAGGTAAAAGACCGTTTGAGCGCTTCGGGCACCAGCCTGTCGGGCGGCCAACAGCAACGCTTATGCATTGCCCGCGCCATCGCCGTCAGCCCCGATATAGTGCTGATGGATGAACCGTGTTCGGCGCTTGACCCGATTGCCACGGCAGTGATTGAAGAACTTATGGAAGAATTGCGGCGCGATTACACCATTGTGATTGTGACCCATTCCATGCAACAGGCGGCGCGCATTTCGCAACGTACCGCTTATTTTCATCTCGGCGATTTGGTCGAGCACGGGCTGACGCAGGCAATCTTTACCAATCCGGAGAATAAGCAGACCGAAGCCTATATTTCAGGGAAAATCGGATAATGAATGATGAGCATATAGTTTCCGCCTTTGACCGCGACCTTGCCGAGCTGAACCAAATGGTGGCGCGCTTGGGCGGCTTGGCCGAACAGCAATTTGCTGCCGCCATTGACGCGCTGGAAAATCGTGATGCGTCTTCGATNGANTCGATTGTCAGTAAAGATGCCGAGCTTGACCAAGTNGAAAAAGACTTAAATGACCGNGCCATTGAAGTGATTGCCACGCGNGCNCCNATGGCGACNGATTTGCGGCGCATTTTGTCNGCCGTAAAAATCGCTGCNGTGCTGGAGCGNGTCGGCGATTATGCTAAAAATATTGCCAAGCGAAGCCTTGTGATTATTTCCGACGAAACCAATCGAAGCGATACGATTTCGGTCGGGCGCATAGCCGATATTGTTCAGGGCATGCTGCGCGAGGCGCTTGATGCCTATGNCACCTCCAATGCCGATTTGGCGATGGACGTATGGGAGCGGGACCTAGAGGTTGACGCGCTTTACACNAGCTTGAACAGNGATTTGCTNGGTGTCATTGCCAGCGGGNCGGAAGAGGCCAGTGTCAGCTCGCATTTTCTGTTTATTGCCAANAACATTGAACGAATNGGCGANCACACTACCGCCGTNGCCGAGCAGGTCTATTTTCAGGTGCATGGTGAAATGCCCAATGAAGAGCGCCCGAANGCTGACGCTATCAGCGGATCTGNTGATTAAAAGGGTTTAAAGAAAAGCATGTCGGCGACGATATTGATTGTTGATGACGAACCGGCGCAATTGGAGCTGCTGCGCTATAATTTGGANAAAGCCGGTTTTANAACCGCGCATGCCGATAATGGGCGCGCGGCCATTGATTTGGNGGAAGACATGAACCCCGATTTGGTGGTGCTCGATTGGATGATGCCGGAGGCTTCCGGCATTGATGTTTGCCGCGAATTGCGTGCGCGGTCGNGAACCCGGTTTTTGCCCATCATCATTCTNAGCGCGCGCGGCGAAGAAGGCGACCGCGCTTTGGGGCTCGATAGCGGTGCCGATGATTATATTTCCAAACCGTTTTCACCGCGCGAATTGGTGGCGCGGGTGAAGGCGCTGTTGCGCCGNGCGCGGCCNGCCCTGATGCAAGATGTCATGGAATTTGAGGGCCTTTCGCTCAATCCNGATACCATGCGCGTCGAGCGAGACGGCGANAGNATTNATTTAGGGCCGAAGGAATTTCGTCTNCTGTNNGTCTTGATGGAACGCCCGGAGCGCGTCTTCAGTCGTCAGCAATTNCTCGATAAAGTNTGGGGGCACGGCATTTATGTNGAAGATCGAACGGTCGATGTACACATGAGCCGCTTGCGCCGCGCCTTGAATAAAGTCAGCAAGGACGGGGTTGCACGNCGCGATATTATTCGCACGGTGCGCGGGGCTGGCTATTCGCTGTCGCGCCAAAATTAAAACATTGGCGTGATTGGCGGCTTGCTCTAACATTTTCGTTAAAGGAGATAGGTTATGAGCAAAACAGTTGATTTTATATTCGATTTCGCCAGCCCCAATGCCTATTTGGTGCATAAAGTTATTCCCGAGATTGAGGCGCGCACCGGTGCGACGTTTAATTATATTCCTTGCCTTTTNGGCGGTATTTTTAAGGCGACGGGTAATCAAGCACCCATGATTGCCTTTGGNGGTATAAAGAACAAACCGGAATANGANGCNNTTGAAATGCAGCGTTTTATCGCTCGTCATAATCTCACCGGGTTTAAAATGAACCCGCATTTTCCGGTCATTTCGCTGATGCTGGTGCGCGGTGCATTGGTNGCCGAGCGCGACGNTTATTTGATGAANTATATTGACGCNATGGTCGATGCCTTATGGGAGCAGGAATTGAAGCTTGATGATCCNGANGTGNTGCANANGGCGNTGGCCGATGCCGGTTTTGATGCNGATAAAATCATGACCGATATGGGCGATGAGGCGATTAAGTCGAAATTATTGGAAAACACNAATTCTGCGGTTGAACGCGGTGCCTTCGGCATTCCNACATTTTTTGTNGGCGACGAAATCTTTTTCGGCAAAGANCGCCTAGGCCANNTTGANGAATTACTCAATTAATTCAGNGGCTTGCCTTCNAGTGTGATNCGATGCATTTCGCGNCGCGCGCCGTGATAATCGTTCAAGGCATAATGCCATGTGCAACGATTGTCCCAAANTGCAATCGAGCCTTCGGNCCATTTGAANCGTGTCGTNTGCTCCATNAANGTNGCATGCTGATAAAGATANTCTAGCAGCGGCTTNCTTTCGGCTGCTGTCCAACCNTCAAAATNTAGNGTGAAGGCGGGATTNACATAGAGTGCTTTGCGCCCGCTTTCAGGNTGNTTGATAATGACTGGNTGCACTGCATCCTGCGTTGCCTGCTCAGCATTTTCCAAAACCCCGTCNAGNTCGGCACGATAGGCNGATTGGTCGCCNAAAACATGCCGGCTAGAATGCACGGCCTGCATGCCNTCCAATGTTTTTTTNAGCCCCGCCGATAATGANTCATAAGCNTTATACATGCAGGCAAACAGTGTATCNCCCCCGACCGGCGGAGTTTCNCGNGCNAATAAAATAGANCCCATAGCGGGAACCTGGTCATAACTGTGATCGGTATGCCAGCCGCCGCCNATATTAGTNGCTTGGTCTTTTTCCTTGGTCACGGANGCGATTTTTTCATAGCCTTCAACTTTTGGGAAAAACCTATTGACGTTTATCTCNCCCCAGCGCTCNGCAAATTCAATATGTTGCTCTGGNCTGATATTTTGGTCNCGGAAAAANACCAATCCNTTNTCNANAAAAGCCGATTGAATNGTNTCAAAATCAGCCTCACTCACCCCTTTGCTNATATCNATATTAGCNAATTCGACCCCAACGCCNCCGGAAATCGNTTTGATTTCAACATTGCTCATNACATTTCCCTCANAAATTTTCTGATCATAGAATGGTCNATAATACCATGACAAGAGCCNAAGGCGGGCNGAGGCGGCTAANANCTCTGTANTAGGNCGTCTTCTTAGCTATGAAAAGCGCNGCTNGAGGTAATTTGTGTTGATTTTTGTGNTAAAAAAGAANNGTGGNCAGTGATTCGAAAAAANACTGTNCCNNTTGGTGTCNGNCCGCAATAAGGGGTCGGGCGNTACACCTTTTGATTGGGTGTTGACTGTATGAGTAGAGCCGAAGCGTTTCTTTCAGGTGCCGTGCAAATTGCCGGACCCCTNTTGCGCCGCCAAGANCGCATNATNGCGGTCAAACTGCATCCCGATGCNGTCTCNGTCGTNCAATTNCACCCGACCGTNNATGANTGGGAAATGGACCGACTGGTAAGTTGGTCTNTAGAAAACGCGATTGGGCGCGCGCCTGTNCANGATCATTTCCCCTATTTGACNAATCAAATAGCCGCTGCNGCTGAAGAGGCTGGGGTTGATGGTGTNGATGCAGGTATTTCNNTNCCTCATTCACTATTCGACNTNCGAACCTTGGAATTGCCTTATATNGANGAGNANGAGCTNGAGAAGGAGTCTCGCGATCCTGAGTTTTGGGAGGAATTTGACCCCGAGCTCAACAATCTCATAGGCAAAGTGGTNCGNCATCAAATCCTCTACTCCAATGAGGGNGAAAACCGNACGGATGTCATGGTTGCCAGCCTNCCGATAGGTGAATTGGAACGCTATCGCGCNATGATGCTAGAAGCCAATTTGGTCCCAGTTTTTGTTGAAAATGAGCTTTTTTCAATGGTCAACGGCATNTATGCNCGCATGACCACTGANGAACGTTTNAAGCCGTTTTTCATTATTCACCTTTGCCCGAGNAATAATAANATCGTCGCTCATTTCCGNGGCCGCCTCTATANGCACAAAATCAATATTTCCGATTTTGACGAAGCCTTGCTGATGGAATTGGAACGGGTNGANGAGGTTGAGGGCGACTTTTGGGAAGAAGTTGCCATTCGCGTCAGCGAGCAGGTCAANCAAGCCATCGCATTTTTGTCAGAAACCTATGATNTNCCNTCGCCNGATAAAGTGTTTTTGGTGTCGGAATATCGCGAGATTGAGAATTTTTACTTCNTGCTNGANNANAGGCTCGGCAAGGCGCGCGTAATTATNTACGATGCAATGGANAATATTGACGTGCCNAATGAGCATCAAAAATATGTCGATTTTTTCACCAATTCGTCGATTTTCACCTCGGCAATCGGGCTAGCGACACAGGGCCTAAATATTGAAGGNCGNNCCCNTGATGATCTGCANAGTCGCCTNATTTCGATGAATTTTTTGGAAGATGCACCCCGCATCAANCNGAATCGNCAATTGGCTGCGGTNAACCGTATTTTGTCTTTGGCNATTATGGCGGTAATTTTATTTTCTNGTGCGGTGCTNGGTGTGAATACTGTGCCNGCNTATTTACAGACGCGCGAAGCNTCGGCCCAATATAGCGCGGCAGAGGGGGCAGCNCGCGCNGAGGCTTTGCGCCGCCAAATCAATGAAAAGAAAATGACCGAGGTAAATGAGGTGATAACCAATATTCGCGCTAATGCCGCCAATCGGNGTTATGGGGTGTTTTTGTCAAAATTACCCTCCTTGCTGCCCGCNGGTGCCGAATTGCAGAGNTTGGAAATTGACGAAAANCAAGGTGTCATTATGTCGGGCCTNGCGCTNGAAAANGCNGCCATTAANGATCTCAAACGAAATTTGCGNAGCGCCAAAATATTGCGCCGCGACCCNCAAATCGAAACTGAGAAAGAAGGCGATTATTGGCGCTTCTCNATGACNTTNGCCNTGTCGAGAATGCANTGATGGGCGNNGCTATGNAACAGGAAANNCNCAACAAGCCGCTNTCGTCACAAGCACGNAAGCTGNTNGCNGAATTGTCAGGTGGNACGCAGTCGCTTGGCGAAACCTCGGCTGCNGGCTTTAATGCNCGCNTGTCTGACGNTTTGGGNATCGGATTANANGACGATATGGCTGAAGCGCCAGTATTNTTAANTCCACATAGCGACAGCANGGCCGANGCTTTTGTNGATCTGCTTGGCCATATTGAAGATGGTNGCGATACTATGTTGGNGGATGAAGGGGCTGCCTTGGCGGTGGCTNAAAAATATCGCTCCGAAAAACANGCGGCNCAAGTTACNTTTNANGNGGGTGNCTTACTAGANGATTTTGCCNCCACNGATGNGGCGGGTGNTGNCGGCTTNGCNNNCGNTNCGGAAGATGGNGCTTTGGTCNCGTCNCAAACGTTGACNGATGCTGAAATTGATGCCGTNTTNGGGGAGANCCCATTCGANGANAAGNACNNNGCNACAGATNCTAAAGCTANGCGTTTTGCTGGCTTGATNTCGCGCTTTCGTGCGNGTGCTGGCGGGGTAAAAAAATTAATNGGCGTTCGCAATGCCNCCGCCGCNTATGATGNNCAATCAGGNTCATCGCTTCTGCCCTTCACCATNATTCGCGCAGTAATTTTAGTGCTGGTCGCCGCAGTGCCACCGGNNGTNAATCTTGCCATTATCCAGCCGCAAATTTCAGACAATAGCCGCAANCTGACGCAAATTCGGGGGTTTGAAGCGCAAATGTCTGAAAATAAGAAAATTGCNGATAATCTNGCGATACGGCTGTCGGCGCTAGAGCAAGATGCCAAGGGCCGAATTGATAGACTGATGCCTAACACGGAGCTGGAAAGCCTTTTCAACAGCTATGTTGCGGCGCTGCAGAAATATAATATTGATTTGCAAGGCTATAATGTGTCGTCGATTAGCGATCGCAAGGTGATTGTCGGCAATCGTGTGCAGGAGGCCAGTCTGGTCGAACTGGACCTTGTCGGTCGCTACGATATTTATGTCGATATTCGAAAAATCTTTGTCGACCAATTAAAAATTGCGACCGTCGTCAAAGAAACTATGACCCCGCAGGACGGCAGCCCTGAATTGCAGATAAAGGCCACCATGATGGTGCCTACTAGACGAGATTTTGATGCCGAATTGGATGACCCAAGCAAAAAAGAGGCGGGGACCAAATAATGCGGGGCTTAATTAAACTGGTTTTGGTTTTGCCTTTGGTGCTTTTTGAGGCGCTTGCCCAAGATATGACGCCTGAAGGCACTTTCGCAGCAACCCGGTCTATCAATCAAGATATGGCCGCGGCCGACCCGCAAGACCCTTTTGTGCGCGGTTTGAAAAGGCTTGATGAAAAATTGCGCTTGCAACGCGAAGCTGAAGAGTTGGCGCGACGTGCGCTAGAATTGCAACGCGAAGCTGAACGCCGTGCCGAGAAGCAGGCGATGGGTATTGAGGCNGANGAAGAGGTGCTTGCCGANGAAGAAATCGTCATTCCCGCNCCGATTTCCGACCCTGATTTCTTTACCGCTTTTGCNGCACGANAATATCGTCTCGATGGGCTTGTCTTGTCGAGCCCCCAAAGNCAGCCNACNATTCANGTANTGGAAGAGGTNCGNAAGCCGATNGGCGGCCAATTATTNTGGTCGGGGCGAGANCGGCGTTGGGTTTATTTGCGCCGNAAGGACGAGACGCTGNCATCNATCGCCCGTAANCTGGTCATGCAAAAAGNNGATATTTTGGCAATGAATAACGCNNTGCGCGAAAANCAATTGCCTGATCCGATGCGGTTTTATGTNAGCCCGANAGATAANGGNCCNCTNACCCATATTATTTTGCGCAGNGATACNCTAGAAAAATCTGGCCANGATTTATGATACCGATGTTCCGCGCCTGCGCGTNCGTAATGAATTGGGNGANGGTGATGAGCTGGTTTTGGGGCGGCGTTTTCTCATTCGCGAAAAAGCCATAGATGANCGTCTCGCCCGNATGGCNGTGCCNAAGCCNCAAAAAGTCGANAACAGCAAANTGTCAATGGCGAGGCAGCCCTATGCNCGACTNGGNCAATNTNCCGATGAAAAAAAAGCGNTTCGTGGCGCNCATGAATTTTATGCCAAATACTATGAGTTTATNGATAGNGATATATCGCTNCGCCGCGANCGCGATGATNCGCAAAAAGGNAGAAAGTTNTATAACATGGATATTGGTCCGCTGCGCTCGGAACGTCACGGCGAGGCNTATTGNGCNTTATTTCGCAAGGATGAAATGCCGTGCATTGTCGTGTATCGAGTGCCTGGCCCTGAGAGGGCGCGTAATTTTGACAGCCAAGCAATTATTTCTGTAAGCCCATANGTTTATTTTGATGGCGATGATGAGCTCGATAGCGGGCGCACNGATGTGCCGCGTCTNACCAAATTGGAATATTTCCTTACCGAGGGNCAAGAGCTGGGCAATGCCGAAGGTACCATCGCCAAAATTACGAATGATCGCATCATGCTAACCGATGCCAANGGCTACNTGNTGACATTGCCNCTTAACCACTTGCCCGAGGTTGACCCNGAAGAAAAACGCCGTGCTGCTGAGGCGGCGCGTCNGGCNGCGATGCAAAAAGCGGCTGAGGCAGCAGGNGCGGCNGCCAATGCGGCGAGTNANGTCGANGTCGATGTGCCGGGGCCGGNAGATACAGCTCTGGGCCAACGNTTGCAGAGCAATGAAGCNAAACGGCGCGAAGGCTCACAGGGCTTTATCAAAGCGCTGGCCGAGAAGCCCAAAAAGCTTGACGAGNAATGATNCNTTTCGGCAATAATCANGCCTCATCAANGGCNGGGGTTTATGGTTGAGTACACCAAAGATGTGGCGGATCGTGTGCTGCGTATTNTGCAAGCAAGCGGACAGNTCGAAGAAGATAAAATGACCGAAATTATGGTNCGCGCNGAGTCGCGCTCGGCGCGTGCGCTTGGGCTGNTGATGGAAGGCNTNGACGATATTCATGATCCTGGNGTAGCGCCAGTCCCTCTGATTGAGGAAGAATTAGTGGTTAATATTTTGTCGCGTGCTTATGCCTTNAGGCGNAAGAATCTCGCCCCTGGAGATGTCGCGCCGGAAGCTCTGGCGTCGCTGCCTAATGAGATGATTGAGCGCGAGCATATTTTGCCGTTTGCCCGCGAAGGGAGGTTTTTGCGGGTTGCNACAGTAGANCCGACAAAGGCTACNTTGGCCAATCAGATTAAGGCTTTGAGCAATCAAAATGTNGAGTTTTTCTTGATCAAGCCGAGNGAGTTCAATGCNTGCATGGGTCANGATGAGGTAAAGGCCGCTNTNGGNNAAAGGCAGGAAAAAGAAAAAGCCGCNGNCCCGGCACGANCTCAAGCNCAGCCGCGCAAGCGTTCAAGCTATGATATTGATGACCCCAGTGTGGTCATNAAGTTTGTTGATGATATTNTNCACCAGTCAATCGCGGCAGATGCAAGCGATATTCANGTCGAGCCTTACAGGGAAACTGCTCGAATACGCTTTCGCGTAAANGGAGTACTNGAGGCNCAGGAGCAGTTTTCAGAGTTTCTGTTTAAAAATTATCTTCCAGTTGTNACGCGTTTNAAGATATTGGCNGANTGTGATATTTCCGAAAAGCGTTTGCCCCANGATGGGGCAATAACTTTCAAAGATGCNGAAGGAAACGATGTNGATACTCGTTTNAATGTGCTTCCAGGAAAAAATGGTGAGCGGATCTGTATAAGGCTNTTGAAGGGAGACCCGTCCCTNTCAATCGACAAAATNGGCTTCAAAGAGGGCGATTTGCAGAAGCTTATTGACGCCATTACGGCGCCACAGGGCATGGTGCTGGTCACGGGCCCGACTGGTTCAGGCAAAACGACGACACTTTANGGCGCTCTGCAATATATAAATGANCCTGGCACTAATATTATGACGGCTGAAGACCCAGTCGAATATTACCTTGAAGGGCTCGGACAGACCCAAGCNAATGAAAAAATTGGTTTATCTTTNTCNTCCATATTNCGGGCNTTTTTNCGGCAAGACCCTGAAGTCATTTTGGTAGGTGAAATCCGNGANCAGGAGACNGTNGANATCGCTGTTAAGGCCGCTTTGACTGGCCATTTATTGCTNTCGACCCTGCACACAAATGACGCAATNGCGACNATATCGCGTCTTCTNAATATGGGNGTGCCGAGNTTCATGATTTCNGCTGCTTTGTCCCTTGTNGTNGCGCAGCGGTTGGCGCGTAAGAACTGCGCTAGCTGTCTGGCNCCCGACGAAAAAGCAACTCNATCNGCTTTAGAGTATATAGGGTTCACAAGNGAAGAAATTCAGGGCTTNCAGGCGCAAAAAGGCNAAGGTTGTTCAGCATGTGACGGGACTGGATATAANGGCCGTCAGGGTATTTATGAGGTTCTNCGCGTTACNCCTGAAGTTGAAGAAGCTATTNTGAAACAGGCNCAGGCGCCGGAAATTCTCGAAGCNGCCCGAACTGATAATTTTATGACAATGCAGGAAGTTGGACGCGATTACATTCGGAATGGNGTTCTGTCTCTTGAAGAGTTTACACGNGTATTAGTAGTCAATTAGGNTGGCGTTATGACGTTCTATGTTTACGCCGGTTTGCAGGGTAAGAAAAAAGTAAGAGGNCAGATTGAGGCNGATAGTATGGCTCGCGCGCGCTCTGCTCTGCGTCAGCAGCGCATTAAGATNAAAAAAATTAAGCAGATAAAAGACAGAAAGCCTGGGNCTCTGGACGTGCAAATAACCTGGGGGCCTTTTGGCTCAATACCNGCNAAAGAAATTCTCATGTTCACCAAAAAATTGTCGACNATGATTCGAGCTGGATTGCCNATTTTAGATGGTCTTATTATGGCNGCGGGNCAAACAAAAAACGCCAATATGAAGCGCGTGACGCAGCAAATGATTTCTAGNTTGAATGACGGTAAGCCGCTGTCGGANGCGTTTAAAGAACATGACCGACATTTTGACAATGTTTATCGAAATATGATNGAAGCCGGAGAAGTTTCGGGCAANCTTGATAAATTCATCGAGAANCTGGTNGAGATCCTTGAAAAACAGCAAAAGATTAGGGCAGGTATTAAATCAGCGATGTTTTATCCGGTNACGNTGATTACNGTATCNATTGGTATTTCCATTTTCATGCTGACTAATGTGGTGCCGACATTCCAGGAAATGTATGCCGGNATGGGCATTGCGCTACCCGGTCCGACACAAGCGATTGTCGATGCCAGTAANTGGATTGCTGATATNAGAAATGTGATTGCGGTGTTTGCTGTGATTTTCGGNACCATANCTTTTCANGGTTTGATGGCCAAATATGTGCGTCCCTATCGCTTTTTATGGCATTTTCTCCTGCTCAAATTGCCNTTGTTCGGCGGNATTATCATGATGGCTGTNGTTGCGCGTTCATCTCTTCTTATGGCCAATCTCTTTGCCGCCGGTGTAAGCGTGCTGGANACATTAACCGTNGCNTCNACCGTNACTACCAATATGCATTTCATGAATGCCTTTAACCGCGTCAAACGCGATGTCATGACTGGTGCTGAATTATCGTCGCTTTTTGCCAAAGAGAAANTATTCCCGATTGAGCTGTCCCAGCTAATNGCGGTNGGCGAACGGACCGGTAATATGGAAGAAATGCTAAATGCTATTGCCAACTATTACGAAGAAGAATTCGATGCGCTGGTCGAGGGTCTGTCAACAGTTATTGAGCCAGTTATGATTGTTTTTGTNGGNGGTCTGATTGGTGCGATGGTGGTTGCGCTTTATCTGCCCATCTTCTCGGCTGGTGATTTAGCGGGCGGTTAAAAACCTGTTTATCCGACTGGGTCAATAGGTTCGCCTTCGCCGCACCAATCATCTTCAAATGTTTTTGGCCAACTAGTGCCTGTATCGACCTCTTCCGCTACAATGGCTGGGGCAGGTGCCTTTCGCCGACATAGGCCTTCCGGTGTTCGGGTCGGTCGGGTAATCATATGTGCATCCCAAAACCGACAATGGCGGCAATGAACAATAGGCACTGGGGCAACAGTTGGGGCAAAATCGCTTTCTTTCATAGGCAGAAACTGGGTTATCGCGGATAAAAAAGCAAGTTTGATTATACAACCTTCCGCAGTAAGCTATATTAGGTCCTGTTTTTGAAGTCATGGGTTGCTTATGAGTGCTGCTGAAGAAAAGTTGGTCGGTGAGACCCCTGACATTGCCCGTCTGGCCGATGTGGTTAATGCCGTTTTGGTGACGGTGCGCGATAAGGAAGAACAAGTCCGTCTCGCTTTGGCGGCCATGTTGTCGGGCGGTCACTTATTGGTTGAAGATGCGCCGGGCATGGGCAAAACCAGTCTGGCGCGCGCGCTGGGGCATCATTTGCAGCTCGACTGGTCGCGCTTGCAATGCACCAATGACACCACCCCTTCCGATATTGTCGGGGTAAATATTTTCGACCCCAAATCGGGAGATTTCCACTTTCGCCAAGGGCCAGTTTTCACCCAGCTTCTACTCGCCGATGAGCTCAATCGCGCGCCGTCAAAAAGCCAGTCCGCGCTTCTTGAAGCCATGGCTGAGCGGCAAGTGACGGTTGAAGGGTCAAGCTTTGCTTTGCCCGAACCGTTTATCGTCATTGCCACGCAAAATCCGACCGAACAAATCGGCGTGTCGCCTCTGCCTGAAAGCCAGCTCGACCGCTTCGCCGTTTCCTTCAGTCTCGGCCTGCCATCCGATGCGGTCGAAAGCGATATTTTGCGTGATGCTGTTTCCGGTGAAGAAAATTTCGAACAAGGTGAGCCTGTCTTGGCTGCCAGAGATTTCGATTTGCTGCGCCGCCGATGTGCGCAAATTACCTTTAGCGATACCATTATCGGTTATTTACAGGCGCTGGCGACGCAATTGCGTGCCGCCAGCCTGCCCAATTTATCAGTCCGAGCCTTAATCCAGGTCAAGGGCTTGGCACAGGCGCATGCCATGATTGAGGGACGCGATTATTGTCAGCCTGAGGACGTGCAGGCTGTTTTCACCCCTGCTTTGCGTCACCGCTTGGGGCCGGTCAGCGGGGTCAACATAGCTTTGCTGCAGGATATTTTGCAGCAAGTGGATGTGCCCTAGGGGGAGCCCTGCCATGGCCACGCGGGATAGGCAAAAAACAAAAGCTTTGTCCTTTTCCGAGCGCTTGACGCGGCATCTTGCCTTGCGGCGGCGCAAATGGACGAGCGGGGTTTGGCATATTCGGCAAAGCCATATTTTCATCTTGCCCAATCGTTACGGCTTTTANGCNGGCTTTCTGGTGCTCGCCAGTTTCGCNATGGGNTATAAGGTGCAAAATAATTTCATCTTGCTCGGCGTGATNTTTTTGTTTCTGGTTTTCATGCTGTCGNTCATCGCCAGTGTNCGCAANATTCAAGGGCTCAAAATCGATGTGCATATTGAGCCCTATTATTTTGNNGGCCAAATGCANCATATCCGNCTTTNNTTGCGCAAAGACCAACCCGCTTTCAATTTGAAGCTGTCAGGCCCGATGGGCGATATGNTGCTTGATTTNTCAAAATCTGCGACCAGTCTCTTAGTGCCGNTNGGGCAATTGCCGCGCGGNGTGCACNAGGTGCCGCCCATTAAGATTGAAACATTATTTCCCNTCGGTATTGCACGCGCTTGGAGTTGGTTGCGCCCGCCCGGTGATGTGGTGGTGGCGCCGATGCCGCGTGAGCAGGCGATTGCCGCCTATCCACGAGGTAATCCGGCCATGGCGCAAAAGGCGGAGCAAAAACGCCAGCAAAATAACGTCGCCGATGAGCTCGGCGATTTGCGTGATTATGCAGATAGCGATCCGCCGGCGCGCATTGATTGGAAACGTTATGCCGCAACCCGCGAAACCATGGTGCGCGATCACGGGCTGGACGCGCAAGGCGAAATGATTTTGCGCCAGCCCAAGGGCGATTTGGAAAACGGCCTGTCTTATTTGGCGGGCGGTTTGCTGGTGGCCGAGCGCATTGGCGCTCCGGCCCGCATGACTTTGCAGGGCGCCGATTATCAAGTCTATGACAAACTGGCTCGCGAGAAGGCTTATTATGCGCTGGCGCGAACATAGTGGCTTGAGCTTTCTGCCGGGCACGGCGCGGGCGCGATTAACCGCGCTCTTATTGGCTTTTGCTGCTTCGCCCGTGGCGCTGATCATGGCCTATTTTATCGATATGCGCGCCTTTATCTTATGGCTGCTTATGTGGCCGATCACGCTCTTGCCGCGGCGCTGGTGGCGCACGGTTTTTCTACTGGCCCTTATCCCGCTTATGCTGGTGGTTTTGGCGCAATTGGCGCCGCCGCCGCAAGCCCCTTATTTCATGCTGGTTATTTTGGTCTTATCAGTATGCGAACAGGTCGGCGAAGACGGGCGGCCCGGTGCCTTTAATCTCATCGGCGTCATTTTTCCGGCGCTTTGCGTGATGGTTTTATCAACTAATGTGTTTGTGTTTCTGCTGCTTTTGGTGACGGTGATTTTCTATGCCGGTGTCTATACCTTGCGGATTAATGACATGCCGCTTTCGGGCTTGCGTATTCGGTTGCTACCGATTGTTGTGGCCTTGTCAGGCTCGCTGTTTTTCGCCATTGCTGCTTTCATTCTCATGCCGCGCGTCAACCCCACCGCCATTCCTGGACTGGTTGCCCCGCAAGCCTCCAGCGGGGTCGGCGACCGCCTCGATATGGGGCGCTTTTCACAAGTCATATTAAATGGCGAGGATGCGTTTCGCGCTTTTGTCGAACGGCCGATAGCGCAAGAAGACTTATATTGGCGGGTGCATGTATTGGGGCTTATGGAAGGGGCAAGCTGGCTGCGCGACCCGCGCCGCGACAGCCAAATCGGTGCATTGCCTTTTGATAAACGGCTTGGCCGTGTCGAACAGAAATTGCGTTATGGCGTTCGCCATGCGCGCCAAGCGCCGGATTGGCACCCCATATTGGGCGTGGCTCTTGAACCGCGCGTTGATGACAATGCGCGGCTCAATCGTTTTGGAGAATTTGTCAAACAAACCCGCGCCAGCGTATTGAGCCAGCAAGTGGTGATGCGGTCGAGCCTTGATAATCCCTATCGCGCCCAAGTGCCTTATATGCTGCAAATTTCCGGCCAGCCGCGCTTGGCGGCTTGGGCGCAGGAAAAATATGCTGCGGTCGGTTCGCGGCGCGCATTTATCAATCTCTTATTGTCGCATTTTGCATCGGGTGATTATCAATATAGCTTGCAGCCCGAAACGCTGACCGGTGCGCCGGCGCAACGTTTGGACAATTTCTTTTTCAATACAAAGAACGGCTATTGCAGCCACTACGCCATGGCTATGGCAACGGCACTGCGTGCCGCCAATATTCCGGCCAATGTGATTATCGGTTATCAGGGCGGCGAATGGAACGGTTTCGGGCAATATTACCGCATTCGCCAATCCGATGCCCATGCTTGGGTCGAGGCTGAAATTGAACCGGGCCAATGGCTGCGGCTCGACCCGACGCAATTCGTGCCGAGCGGCGCGCGCAATTTTCAACGCCGTCAGCTGTTGGCATCAAATATTGAAAATTTGCCGGGTTGGCGGGGGGCTGTGGCGCGCGGTTTGCAGCGGGTTGATGCATTTGTGGTGCGCTTGAACAGCGATATTGTTCTTTATGACGAGCAAGCGCGGCGGGAATTATTGTCGGGTACGGTTTTGGGTCGGCTGCTTTCCTTTATCGGTTTCTGGTTGTTCGCCAGTCTGGCCTTTATTGTGCCGCTTATGCTGTGGCGCTGGTGGCTCAGGCGCGACGCTATGGTGCGACTCGACCGGCAATTCCTCGCCTTGGCGCGCAAAGACGGGCTCGAGCGCGCAGCCTATGAGGGGCGTATGGATTTCGCCCGCCGCTGGGCTGAAAAAAAACCGTTTTTGGAGGTGCCGGTGCGCCGCTTTGCCGATATTTTTTGCCGTCTGAGCTATGGCGCGCCGATTGCACAGGAAGAACGCGCTGCCGCGCAAGGCGAAATGAAATCGCGCCTACAGCTTATTCGTCAATTGCGTCGTAATAGAGCCCGCACCTAACAGGCAAAAACCAAATCAAGCCGATTGCGCCCATTATCATGCCACCAACGCGCTTCGTCAGAAACTTCCATAATAAGGTGCGTGCCCAAGCCACCATCGCGAATTTCGTTGAGGTCGCGCGGTCTTACTTGCGAAAGGTCGATTAAGGGCGCCGTGTCGGTAATGCTTATATGTAATTTTTGCGCCGCAAAATAACCACCGATTTCAATGCGGCCGCTCATGTTTTCTGGAAACGCATGGCGAATTATGTTTTGTGTCGCTTCATCAACGGCGAGGCAGACATTCATCGCAATATTGCGTGCCTGAGTTTTTGCCAATGTATTCTCAATTTCGCGTCTTAAACGGCGTAACTCAGGCACTTCATTGGTTACGGAAATATTGAAAATTAGATCTTCCTGGCCCTGGGCCGGCTCTACAATATCTATTTGGGGATTGCCGCCGACCAATTCGACGGGCTCGCAGCCTAAGCCAAGAAGTGTTAAGTCATCCGTTAGGTTATCAGCCTTTTGGCGTACCACCTCTACCGTATGGTTCACTTGATCGGTTATTGAGAAGCTCATTTGCTCGGCCAATATAGCGGCGAGTTTGGTTGCCCCTAGCATGGTGCCGTTGAGTTGCGCTTCGGTTATTCCATCGGAATAGCAAAAGAACCGAGAGGTTTTGAGGTTGTGGTGTTCAACGTCAATATCATGAGGAGCAAACTCCAGTATGCCTAATGGCTGAAGGCTGGCTTCGATATATGAAAAGCTGCCCGAAGCATCCACTAGCAGGCCCGGTTCATGACCAGCGTTGCAGCACTGCATGCGGCCACTTTCAGGTTCGTATTGGCCTATAATTGCGGTAACGAACATGCCATTGAAGGCGGTTTCTACCAATTCGCTATTTATGCGCGCCGCTAATTCGTTAACGGCTGGCATATTTCGACTAAGTGAACGGAACAAGCTGTGGGTTTTAGCCATAACTAGTGCGGCATCCGTACCTTTGCCGGAAACATCTGCCATGCAGAAGTAAATTTGCCCATCACGCAACACATAATCATAAAGATCGCCCGAAACACCTTTTTTCGGGATATTCACACCGTGAATAAATTTGAAATCCGCATTGGGAAACAGGCTTTCCTGCACGCGCGATGCCATTTTTAAATCACGTTGGATAGTGTCGGCTTCGACCATGCGTTTCGTCATTTGAGAATTGGCTATAGCTAAAGAGGCACTTTTGCCATAAACCGAAACTAGCGCTGCGTCATCGTCGCTGAACAAAGCGCCATCGAGGCGATTAATTAATTGCAGCGCTCCAAATCTTTTGCCATTGCCTGATACCGGGACGCATATCATAGATTTTGTAACAAATCCGGTTTTGGCATCGACTGCACCGGTAAAGTCGCTGTCCTCGGCTGTGTCACGCACATATCTCATTTCATCACTTTGGGTCACGGCGCCGACAATGCCTTGATTGGCTGGCACTTCCAGGCCGGTAATATCGGCTGGGCCAATGCAGGCTTCGCAGCGCAAAACATCGCCTGACTCCTGTAGCATGAAGAAGCTCGCTGCTTCTGCACCAATTTCTTCTCTAATATAATCAAGGCCTTCATACAGAGTTTGTCCGATGTCCGAACTTGAAGCAAAGGCCGACATCATGCGGTAAACAATATCGAGCTGTTTATTGGCTTCCGGCATAAGATTAGCCGAAAGTGCCAGGCGTAAAGCCCCCTCCGCCATTGCCTTCAGTGTTTTTATGAGGTGCGGGCGTGACAGTGGACGAAGCCTCTACCTGTTTTTCGGCATCGCCTGGCGTTTCAACTGGTGGCTCGACCACTGTCGAGGCTGGGTTCGATGTATCCGGCTCTTCTGTCTCGACGGGCTCGATATTGGGGGTTTCTTCAACAGTTTGACCGCCATCATTGGCGTCAACCGTTAACTCGCTATTGGCCACATCATCACCCGCCATTTCGCCACTGGCAAGCGCGGCAATTAAATCATCATCGTCAGAGGTGGCGGCAGAAAAATCTTCTGGTTCGGCCGGCTTGGCAACTTGTGATGCCAAAGCGCTATCGGCCTCACCGGTTTTGGAAAATACATCAATATCAACGAGTTGAGCAGGCCCCGAAACGGCCTCGATAGGCAAAATCTTGTCTAACTTGGCCAAGGACAATACGCGCATCGCCTCATCGCTTATATTGCTGATGGAGAAAACAATCTGCTTTTGCTTACTGTTTTGCATGGCAATAACCAGTATTGAAACCCCTGAACTGTCCAAATAGCTGATGTTTGATGCATCAATTGTAAGCGAAGCTGCATCATCCAACTGACTGGAAAGCTGGGACTTAATCTCTGGTGTAACCTCTAAATCAATATCGCCTGCAAGTAAGAGTGTAATGTTGTCACCACGGTCGCGTTTGAATTGAAAAGCCATACTAAAACCTTTGAAAAAACCCCTTTATACTAGGTGTTTTGAAGCGTTATGGCATTAAAAAATTTCTCAAAATCGGTTGCCAAAAGGAAAATTATGAAGTTTATTAACAACGTTGGGTTTCGCGCATTTGCGCGTCTGTAAATAGAGGAGAGTTCCCATGAACATTCGCGCAAAAAGCGAAAAAGGCTTTAGCCTTATTGAACTTCTAGTTGTTGTTGCAATTATCGGAGTACTGGCTGCCGTCGGCGTTGTTGGTTACCAAGGTTATATCGACAGCACCAAAAAAGCTGTGACCGAAAATAACAGTAAGGCCGTTCATCAGTGGCTGCTGAACGCTAAGACAATCCGGTCTGCTGGCATCGATGTTGATCCAAGCGAATGCACAATAGCCAGCCTTCCTAGCACGACCGACTCCGCCACAGCTGTAGCACCTGGTGGTTGTTTTGCCGGGCTTGGCGCTGAGGGTCACCCCTTTGAAACATTTAAGAACCCCTATAACCAGTCACGCTCAGGTAGTAATACAATTTTGGTTACACCTAGCGCTGCGGAGGTAGTGGATGGCACTACTGCATGTGTTGATCTCCTTGCTGGCAGCGAGGACGGCGATGTTCTTATCCGCGTAAGCGGGACTATTGCTCATCTTGACGTGTTTTACTGCTCGAAGGTAGACGGTACTTCTGGTCGGCTTACGAAAATGACCAATACTATTACCAACTTCTAAGTTGTGACTTATTAAAATGAAGAGCGCCGTGTCTGCACGGCGCTTTTTTTTTGAGAGACAGAAATATGGCTTTCGCTGATTTCGCCAAAACACCTCTGTTTTGGAGTATTTTATTGCTATTCGGCGGCGTTTTTAATTATCAC
>PBLK01000002.1 GCA_002721725.1 Rhodobiaceae bacterium | reverse complement strand
TATTGGAAAAGATAAAATCTAAGCAGGCCACGATTGGAATTGTAGGGCTTGGTTATGTGGGACTTCCCTTGGCTCAGGCTTTTTGCCGTCAGGGCGTCAAAACTGTCGGCTTTGATATCGACCAAAAGAAAATCGATGAGATTGAAGCGGGGCGCTCTTACATCAAGCATATTGGCGATCACGTTATTCAGAAAATGCGCGCCGATGACCTGTTCGATGTGACTACGGATTTTACGCAGATTTCTAATGTTGATGTCATCATTATTTGCGTGCCGACGCCCTTGTCGAAGCACCGGGAGCCTGATTTGGGGCCAGTTCTAAATACCGGTAAGTCGATAATGCCGCATCTTCAAAAAGGCCAATTGGTGATCTTGGAATCAAGCACTTATCCGGGCACGACGGATACGGAATTGGCTGGTGTGCTGGCGCAATCGGGCCTGAAAAAGGATGAGGATTTTTATCTTGCCTATTCACCCGAGCGCGAAGACCCCGGTAATGAGACTTTCTCAACCTCGACCATTCCGAAAATTGTTGGTGCCGATACGCCGCTGGCGCGCGACATGGCGGTAGCGGTATATGAGGGCGTCATCTCCGAAGTTATTCCCGTTTCCTCTTCACGCACGGCCGAGGCCATCAAGTTGACGGAAAATATTTTCCGCTCGGTCAATATTGCCCTCGTAAATGAGTTAAAGGTGATTTTTGACGCCATGGATATTGATGTGTGGGATGTCATTGACGGTGCGGCCACCAAGCCGTTCGGCTTTATGCCGTTTTATCCAGGCCCTGGTTTGGGCGGGCACTGTATCCCCATTGACCCTTTTTATCTGACTTATAAGGCGCGCGAATATCACGTGCCGACGCGGTTCATTGAGTTGGCTGGAGAGATTAATACCAAAATGCCGCAATTGGTAGTGGCCAAAACCGGACAGGCCTTAAGCCAGATATCACAAAAAGCGTTGAACGGTGCGAGCATCCTTATCATCGGCATGGCCTATAAAAAGAATGTCGATGATATGCGCGAAAGCCCGTCTCTGGTGCTGACCGAGTTATTGGAGGCCGAGGGCGCTAAGGTGGCCTATCACGACCCCTATGTGACGGTCATTCCGCGCACGCGTCAGCATAATGATTTGGCCGGGCGAGAGAGCCTTGATTTGACGCCCAAAACAATCTCGCAAATGGATGTCGTGTTGATCAGCACCAATCATGACGGCTTGGATTATCAAATGCTAGCCGACAACGCCGCGCTCATTATTGATACGCGCAATGCGATGCGGCACTTTCCGGGGAAAGCCACAGTGGTGAAAGCTTAGGAGTGAGGATTGGTGCTATTGAGCGCTAATTCTTAATTGCGAATGCTAAGGCGATGAATATAAATTTTCAATTCGACTAGTAAAGTGATATGCAAAAACCGCATCAAATAGTTCCGCAAAACCTTATCCGGGCCATACAATTTTCCGCATTTTTTTTGGTTGCGTCTCTGCCGTTCGACAATGCGCTGTTCCACTTTTTTTCTTTGCTCTTGCTGCTCGCATTTTGCGTAAGTTTCCGTTGGATAGGCATGGAACAGGTGAAATCGACTATTGAATACGCTAAATGGGTGCATGTGTCCATTGCGGCCATTTGGGCCATTATGCTGATATCAAATGCGACGAATGCTCAATCCGACGAAGCTTGGCGGACAATGTATCAGTTCGGGCCTCGCTATTGGTTGCTATTTGCCATTTTCAGTTGCTTGCTTGGCTGGCGCATTATTTCCGAGAAAACTCTTTTTGTAGCTTCAATTGCGGCTCTCTCTTTTCATTTCATTCTGTTCATCCCGGATATCTTAGATCTGAGTATCTTTGATACCCGCTTCAAGGGCATGGATCGCAATCCAAATACGGCCGGCTTCAAGGCTGCCGGGCTGGCCATGCTTAGCCTGTATTTGGCTTTTTATCAAAATTTGACACGCAGACTAAGGTATCCGTTGGCAATCAGTCTCGGGTCGATGGCCCTCATTGCTCTTCTCGCATCCGGAAATCGCGGGAGTTGGGTCGCGGTTTTCGTCAGTGCGGCTGTTTTTCTGGCTGCCATGCTGCCGAAACATCCGAAAAAGATTATCGCCATTACAATCAGCGTTAGCTTCGTCGGGGTGCTCATGTTAACGCAATTTTCGGGCCCTGCTCAACGCTTGTCCCTTCTTTTAGACGGTTATTCATCCTATCGATTCGATATATGGAAAAATGCTTGGAACCTGTTCCTCCAAAAACCCATATTCGGCCATGGACTTGACGTGCGACATGCATTGCTGACGCGCGAACGTTTTTACCACGAGCACAATATATTTATTTCCGTGCTGACTGCGATGGGGGCCGTTGGCCTGATTGCCTACTCGGCGATGCTGGCGTCGATTGCGCGCTTGGCCGTAAAACATCAGAGTTATTTTCCACTTTTGCTTGTTTTTATGATGATGGTGGTGGGCATGTTTGCTTACGATTTCTATCGAAGCCAGTTATTTGTGGCGCATTTCGTCATTTTAGCAGCGGTTGCAACATACCCGCGAGACCCAGTGACCGCTCCTTAATTCAATATTTTCTTCAACATCATCGACGAAATCACCCGAGCGTCGTAATCCGTATGCGCGCGCTTTTGACCGGCTTTGGCAATTTCGACCGCTTCTTCTGGATGGGCCAAGTAATGGCGTATTTTGTCTTCGCAGTCATGGACCGTATCAAAATAAACTACCTCGTCCGAAGAGAATATTTCTTCTAAATGCGGCGTCCGCGGCGTCAAAACCAGACAGCCATTGGCCGCCAGATGGACCATGCGGTTGGAGGTGTATAGCGGCATGGTATTATCGCGATTAAAGCTTATGCCAATACGACAATTAGCAACCAATTCCATATAGCGATGACCCGTGACGAAATTTTTGCGCCCCTGTCCATATAGTCCGAGATTTATATCGCCCATATTCTGCTTCAAATGGGCCAAAAGACTTTCGCGGCTGCCGAAAGAGCGACCAATAAACAGTACGTCATGCATTGGCTTGGCGACGTCATAGGCATTACCCGTATCCATTGACGAGTCGCAGCTATTCGGCATGAAGAAGAACTTATCTACGTCGCGGGTTGGGGCGTATTGTTCGCGGACATAGTCAGGTTCGCTAGTCATGAACAGAGCATCGAGAAGCGACATGCGCCGGCTCATCACCGCATCATATTTGACTAGATTGTGCCACCAATCGACCCACCACATAACGATTTTACAGTTTGGCAAACGCTTTTTAATTTCAATCAATGTCTCTGCCTCTATAAACTCAGCGTGTCCCAATAACACCACATCCGCAGAGATGCGCTCCGCCGTCTCAACAAAGCGCTTATTCATCTTTTTCATGCCAAGCTCCTTTATGCCGAGCGGAGCCTCTTCGCGTGCGACATCGCGATAAGAAAAATTATAAACAAAATGCCCGTTGCGAATGAAGCCGTTGGACAGCCGCGTATGGCCGGAATAATAATTGGCGCCGTATTTGTTCACCGAGAACATGGCGCAATGCAAAATGCGAAGAGGCTTTGTGGCCATGAGGTTCTCAATCCCAGTTAAAAAAGGTGGCTATTTACGAACGCTCCAACAGTAAATTCATATGTGTTTTTTTTGCAATCCGATAACCGCGTTTTGCGGCAGTTGCCAGAATGTCTGTCGCCCATTCTCTTCGGTTGTCTTCAATAACAATGAGGCGGGGCAGAAGTGAGTCGGGAGCACTTTCGAAGAATGGCAATAATACGGCTTCTTCAAATCCTTCTACGTCGATTTTGATACCATCGATGCGTTCAAGATTAAATTTACTACACAGGGCTGTGAGCGTAATGATCGGAACTGTAATACTTTCCGGGTGTGGGGCCTCTTCTTCTCGCAGTATCCGGGTTTGACCAAGATTGCCAGCGCCAGTTAGCAACTGCATTTCACCTTCTTTTTCACCGATGCCGCCCCGAAAAAGCGTGATAGGCAGTTCAGGGTTAAGGCTTCTGTTAAAAGCTAAACGTCGATGAATTTCTGGGTGGGGTTCGACTGAAATGATTTTTGTATTATCGAAATTTGAAAACGTGCGGGCAACTGAAAAACTATAAAGCCCAATGTTCGCTCCAATATCTATGAAAACAGCACCATCTTTCGCCAATCCTGCCAGGGCGAGTCGGTCTTCTAGATCATAGAATTGAGGAGCAAAAAGAGCACGCTTTTCGGACGCATTGCCTCTTTGATAGAGACGCATTTTTGAACCAAATAGCTCCATGTCCACACAATCGCCTATGTGTTTCCGGGCGAGACGACGTAAAGCGAACATTAATCTCTTTCCCAACCAATTGCGCGGAAGAAGGCGAATTCGAGAAATTTGCTTTCTGAAACGGTCCCCACCCTCATAAGTTCCGAATGGGGAAGTGTCGTCGACAAGTATTTTTGAACCCATCACTGTTTCAAAGCCCTTCTTGCTAACTTTGCTCCGCTTGGCGGTCCTGTTTGGCGCTGGTATAGGCGAAACTCACCATTTCCTGAACCAGTTCTTCCAACCCGATTTTCGCTTCCCATCCTAGCTCACGCTTAGCTTTGCTGGCATCACCAATCAGATGATGAACTTCGGCAGGGCGGAAATAACGAGGGTCAATCTCAACCAGTACGTCGCCAGTTTTCGTATCTTTGCCGACTTCGTCAAGGCCAGAGCCTTCCCACAAGATTTCCCGGCCCAGCTCGGCAAAAGCCAGTTCGACAAATCTGCGCACTGTCTCTGTCCGGCCGGTCGCCAAAACGAAATCATCTCCTTTATGGTGGTTGATTATGGCGTGCATACCTTCAACATATTCTTTGGCATGCCCCCAATCGCGCTTGGCGTCAAGATTGCCAAGATAGAGCTTTTTCTGTTGGCCAGTTTCAATATTGACCGCGGCCATGGCGATTTTTTGGGTCACAAAAGTCTCGCCGCGCATCGGACTTTCATGATTAAAGAGAATGCCGTTTGAGGCATGAATGCCATATGCTTCGCGGTAATTGACACTGGTCCAATAGGCGTAAAGCTTTGCCACGCCATAGGGTGAACGGGGATAAAATGGTGTGGCTTCGTTTTGTGGCACGGTTTGCGTTTTGCCATAAAGTTCGGAAGTCGACGCCTGATAAAAACGTGTTTGGTCTTGCAGCCCCAATGTACGGATTGCTTCCAAAAACCGCAGCGCGCCAAAGGCATCAACATTAGCGGTGTATTCGGCGGTCTCAAAACTGACCTGCACATGACTTTGCGCAGCGAGATTGTAGATTTCATTGGGCGCTATTTCCTGCACTAAACGCATCACATTGCTGCTATCGGTCATGTCGCCGTAATGTAGTGTGATTTCCGAGTGTTCATCGCTCGGGTCATCATAAATCCCGTCAATACGTTGTGTATTGGAAGCGGATGCCCGCCTTTTCATGCCGTGAACTTTATAACCTTTGTCGAGCAGGAAACGGGCTAAATAGGCTCCGTCTTGGCCTGTTACACCGGTAATCAATGCTGTTTTTTGGGTCATTTATTATCCTCGACCAACACGTTTTAGTATCGGTTTTGCCTTGATTTGTCCATTGCGACGAAGGGGGGAATTGGCTAATTTGCTCGCTACACAACGGGGAGCCATATTTTGAGCACGCAAAAAACGGCGTTAATTTCCGGCATTACCGGTCAAGACGGCTCTTATTTGGCTCACAATCTGATTGCACAGGGCTATCGCGTTTTTGGCGCCGTGCGGCGAGCCTCAACCCTTAATCTAGCGCGTCTTGCCGCTCTTGATTTGGTTGAAAAGGTCGAATTGCGGACGCTGGATATGCAAGACTTTGCCTCCATGATGCGGCTAGTAGAAGAGGTTGCGCCTGATGAGATCTATAATTTGAGCGGCCAAAGCTCGCCGCAAGCTAGTTTCCAGCAACCCCTCTATACCGGTCAAACAGTCGGTCTCGGCATTTTGCGACTGATGGAAGCGGTCAAGTTGGTTAATCCTGCCATTCGGATATTTGAAGCGGCAAGCAGCGAAATTTTCGGTTTGGGAAGTAAACACCCCATTTGTGAAAAGCAAGATTTCCATCCGCGCTCACCTTACGGTGTGGCTAAATTATTTGCTTATTGGTCGGTGGTGAATTACCGCGAAGCGCATGGGTTGCACGCCTCAAACGGCATTATGTTCAGCCATGAAAGCCCCTTGCGCGGCATGGAATTCGTAACCAGAAAAATTACCACCAGTTTGGCGCAACTTGCCTGCGGTGGTCAGCAAATGCTAACGCTGGGCAATCTTGATAATGCTCGTGATTGGGGTTTTGCGGGCGACTATGTTGAGGCCATGCGGTTAATGCTGCAACAAAATCGAGCTGATGATTATGTAATCGCCAGCGGGCGGACCCATAGCGTGCGCGAATTTGTAACTTTGGCCGGGCAGGCCATCGGCTTAGAAATTGAATTCGAAGGCGAGGGGCTTGAAACGCGGGGTTTTGATAAAAAGACTGGACGGCAACTTATTGCCACAAGCGCTGATTTTTATCGACCCAGCGAGCCAGATCCGCTCGTGGGTGATGCTACCAAGGCGCGGCAGAAATTAAACTGGAGGCCGAAACTAAGCTTTGAAGAATTGGTGGTAATGATGGCGGAAAGTGATCTTGAGCGGGCGCGTAATGGGCAGGTTTGGTATTAATGCAGTTGCGCGCATTTCTTGTTCATTTGTTCACCGCGTCGGGCCTCATCCCCATGATGCTCTCAGTCGATGCGATTTGGAATGACGATGCGCCTTTGGCGCTTATTTGGCTAGGCGTTGCCATGCTGATTGATGGATTGGATGGGCCTTTGGCGCGCCGCTTTGCAGTAAGCCAGCATTTGCCACAAATTGACGGGGCGATTCTTGACCATGTAATTGATTTCACCGGTTATTGCTTCCTGCCGGCCCTGATGGTTTATCATTTTGAGCTTGTGCCGGAAGGTTGGGCTATCGCCGCGACCAGCTTCATGCTGATGACTGCTCTTTATACTTTCGCGAACAAGCACGCAAAGACAGATGAATATGATTTTCGTGGTTTTCCCGCTTTATGGAATGTCGCGGTTTTTTACATGATTGTTTTTGAGAGTGCCTCATGGCTAAATTTATCGGCTATTGTCTTTTTGGGTTTAATGACTTTTGCTCCGCTTCGCTTTGTCCACCCATTACGAGTTGTCGCCTTGCGCCGTGTTACTGTGCCGCTTTTGGTTGTTTGGGCGGTTTTGGTATTTAGCTATTTGGGCATGGGCCGCGATGCCATACCGAGTGAGATGAATATTTTGTTTTGGCTGTTGAGCATTTATTTTCTCATTCTATCCGCTTGGCGCAGTTGGGCATTGCGTGAGACAGGGGATAAGAAATAGTGCAAACGAAAACAACCCCGCAAGAACGCCTTCGCGGCATGGGGCTTTTATTTGTGTGTCTTATGACTTTGGGTATGGGGCATTCGCTGTTCTTTGCCATCTTCCCGCCGTTGGCACGTGATTTGGGCCTGAGCGAAGTGCAGACCAGTGCCATCTTCACTTTGTCGGCCGTTTTATGGGTATTGATGAGCCCTTTTTGGGGGCGGCGAAGTGACATTTGGGGCCGAAAGCCGGTTATTTTATTGGGTCTGGTTGGGTTTGGCGTGTCAACCGGCGGGCTCGCCATTTTGCTGGTCATTGGTCAGCAGGGCTGGCTGCCCTTAATGACGCTTTATGGGCTGATGATTTTAATCCGAAGTATTTTCGGCTTTTTTGGTTCAGGCTCTCCGTCTGCGGCGCAAGCTTATATCGCTGACCGCACAACTCGAAAGGAACGCACAAGCGGCGTTGCAGCCATTGGTGCCGCTTTTGGCATGGGCACGATTATCGGCCCTGGCTTTGCCGCTGTTTTGGCCGCGGTGCATTTGCTGGCACCGTTTTTTGCGGTTGCCATTTTTGCTCTATTCGGCGCGTTGGCGCTTGCCCTGTTTTTGCCGGAGCGCCAAAAACCGGCAATGAGCCGCAAAGATATGCCACCATTAAAAATTACAGATNAGNGAATTCGTCTGTTTTTGTTTCTCGGCGTAACCGTTTCNACCATNGGNGCGGCGGTNATGCANGTNGCAGCATTTTTTGTTATGGACACNATGCANTTGACNGGTCAGGAAACAGCNCAAGTAGTCGGGGTCGGCATGATGGGTATGGCAATGGCAACTTTGTTTGCGCAATTGGTNATAATTCCGCGCACTNATNCNTCNGTTCGNGCGCTNCTGGTNATGGGCATNCTNATCACNATGCTTGGCATTGCNTTTCTCTTATTCCCNATTATGAACAGTGCNTTGTTTGCAGTTTCGATGTCGCTGCAGGGGTTTGGNTCAGGGTTGATGCGTCCGGCCGTNGCGGCNGGTGGCTCACTNGCAGTTGAGCCAGAAGAGCAAGGTGCGNTNGCTGGTTTNAATTCCTCNACTGCNGCTGTNGGTTTTGTTTTTGTGCCGCTTGTNTTGATGCCACTTTATCTTTACTCNCCNACCGCTCCTTTCTGGGTCGCTTTTGGATTGTCTGGTCTAATGNTGCTGGCTACACGTTCNAAACAGCTTGATGTCATGGAGACACCAATTGACGGNGAGGGGATTGAAGAAGCGGTGATGAGCCGTCCCGACCGTCATAAAAATTATTAATCGAAAGCGCCTTGCACNNNCCAATTTTCCATTTGCTGNTTAATNCTGGAGGCAAANGCTAGCGGTTGGTCNAGCAACACGTGNTGGCGCGCGCCAAGCAAGTCGAAATGNGGCATGGTNGGGCGCAGGCNNTTCATNTANGCGATAATNTCNTTNCGGGTNATGTTTTCCCAATCATGTGACAACTCACCAAACATNGCNGCTGTCGGNAGCGGCAGNTCGCGGTAAATTTCCGGCCAATCGCNNCCCATTGGAAAATCGCGATACATATGCGGGTCAAATTTCCANGTCCAGCCNCCNTCNACCTNGCGNAAAGAATGCTCGCCAATGTAATCNACAATAAATTGATTGGCACAAGGTTGTTCGGGTTGCAGNCGAAAGCGCGNCAGCGCCGTTNCAAAATCATNATANACCCNGGTCGGNCGCGTTTCGNGCGGGCGCATNANNCCGTTNTCATCNTCTTCCATATACCATTCTTCNTGGGCATGGGGCGGGCGNACATAATAATCGCANANCATNAGCGCCGCNAATTCTTGATNATAAATATGGCTNGTCATCAGGCTCACCATNCCGCCCATNGAATGACCGATAATGGCCGGCTTTGATTTNAAGCTGGCATGACGCACCATNGTAATCACTGCCTCAGCCATNATTTCGCGTTTATAATCTTGCAGCCAGCCGCTATCGCCCATGCCNGGNANGTCNACNGAAATNGCGTTGTAATAGGGGGTNAAAAGCGGGGCAATGAAGTCATACCAGCGCGCATGTGCACCGCCGCCATGCACCANNACCACATTGGGCGCATCGGCATCAGGCCCGNCCCATTGGCGNTAATGAATNTNNGTTGTCTNCANAAGNGGTTTTTTTNTCTTGNGGGGTATTGGCCAGCGCATCTTGAAACCATTGCGGTGCNNTATCAATCCGTTCTCCGGCCGGAAGCAGGTCNTGCTGNCCNCCATTTTGCGCTNTCATGAAAAACTCCCAAGATTGGCGGTTAAAATACATAAAAATCATTGTTTGTGAAGGCTGATATTNNNNCGNAAGCGCANTNNGCTTCCGACCTTGACACNGCANNGCCTCTCTCATATGNTCNCCGCTTCTNAGGCTGNTTNCGGCNTTTNATGTTAGGAGACNAAGATGAAAGTCCGCAATTCTTTGAAGTCGCTGCGTGACCGTCACCAGAAAAACCAGNTGGTCCGTCGTCGTGGCCGNCTTTATGTNATTAACAAAACCAATAAGCGGTTTAAGGCTCGACAAGGCTGATTGGCCTNTATCCGCCCAAACCTNANGGCGGGGCTGATTTGTTTTTTCNTTACACGCTGATGTTGGTCGGTGTTTTCTCCNTCNTNTTGATTTTNGGCCTGNTNGCATGGGCTCATGATNCTCGACTGCGTGCNAAACTTTTGGCCGATTTGCCGCAAGCCGGTTCGTTNATCGAAACACNCGGTGCNNGTTTGCATTATTTGTCNAAAAATNNTGAAGCGGGCAAANACAAGCCGGTNTTNGTGCTGATACACGGCTCCAGNGCCAATGCGCATGATATGATGTTGGCATTGGGCGATGAATTNGCGGCGNATGGNCCNGTGCTGAGCTTNGANCGCCCTGGCATTGGACGNTCGAAAAANAAATTATCCGATAAAGAAATGTCTGANCCACGCANGCAGGCCCGNGAAATCCACCAAGCNGTGCGNGCNATGGGCTANGAAATGCCNGTGATTATCGGGCAGAGCTGGGGCGGCTCGACCGCTTTGGCCTATGCGCAAGTNNTAGGCGAAGAAATTGCCGCCTCTGTCATGCTCGCNCCACCGATTATTCCCTGGTTCGGCCCNGATTATTGGGCNAATCGNNTGGTTGCGNTNCCNATCATTGGGCCGATTTTATCGAATATTGTTTTNACCAAATATGGCGCGGCGCANNTGCAATCCGGTTCACAAGGAGCGGCNTGGCCCGAAACNANNCCGCAAAACTATGTGCGCGANGCNGCCATNGCGTTGATTTTGCAGCCNCGCGCTTTCCGCACCAATGCGGTATATGCGATGAATTTGAAANATCATCTCGAAGATATGCAAAANACNTACAAAGATATGCCNGGCACGCAAAACAAATTACTGATTATTCATGGNGATAAAGACCGCACGGTAAATATTGANTACAATGCCGCTTCGCTTTTGGNCTTGCGNCCCGATGTTGAATTGCTTGANCTNGCCGGGGCNGGTCATTTGCTCCACCACACGTGGAAAANNGAAATNACTGCCGAGATTATGCGCTTTCTGGCNGATGGGAAAACGACCCCNGGTCGCCATATTCGCTACAAACAAGGTTGATGTTTCATGTCGCCGGTTTTGACACACCGATTGGATGACAAAAACTGCGATAGGCAGTTTTTAATCATTTGCGACCATGCCAGCAATTACATTCCGCCCGAATTGGCGGGTCTGGGATTGCCGCAAGACCANNTGGTACGNCATATTGCCTATGATATTGGTGCCCTNAATGTNGCTTCTCTTATTGCAGAGGGNCTTAACTGCCCNCTGGTCGCATCGCAATTTTCGCGTCTTNTAATCGACCCCAATCGCGGTCTAGATGATCCGACTTTGGTGGTCAAANTATCCGATGGGACGATTATTCCGGCCAATCGGAAGGTCGATCCGTTTAACGACAAGGTGGCGTGGCAAGCNCGCATTGATGATTACTACANGCCATATAATTTCGCCGTTAAGCAGGCCATTGCTNGTGCTNAGGCGGCGGGACATGTGCCGATAATCCTCTCAGTGCATAGTTTCACACCNCATTGGCGNGGCCAGAAGCGGCCCTGGCATGCTGCCGTATTGTGGGANAANGATGACCGCTTGCGCGATCTCATGGTCGATTATATGGCGCGTCAGCCNGATATTTGCTTCGGTGATAACGCTCCTTATTCGGGGCAGTTAAAGAATGATTGCCTTTATCGCCACGGTACAAAAAACGGGCTGCCCCATGCGTTANTTGAATTGCGNCAAGATGAAATCAGCGATGCCGCAGGGCAAGCANATTGGGCGGCGCATATGGTCGCGATTATGAAACATGCCAAAAATATTGATGAAATGAGNGAAATNCGCCATTTCGGTTCGGTGAATGATGCGGAAGAAACAGCTNAAATCTAAGCTTGTGCGACACAAAGCTTTTGCTATATTTGCGCCCTANCGAGCGGAGANAACAATATGACAGACACCAATGACAGCCAGGATTGGGGCAANGAAATGGACCGCCCCGAGCACGAGAAAACCTATGAGGTATTTCTCGACTACACCAAATGGAGCATTGTCGTCNTTGCCATTATTTTGGTCATGCTTTTGCTCTTTGTGTATGACTGATACNCGNGGTCAGTGCACCGCTGTAAANTGAAAANCGGGAGTAAACAATGGCTGCAAGNCTGACTGTATTGAAGGAATCGGGNGGCGANNCGCGTGTTTCTGCAACACCGGAAACGGTGAAAAAAATGACTANCCNCGGTATTAAGGTAACNGTCGAGGCTGGTGCTGGCGCAGCATCGGGTTTCGAAGATGCCGCTTATAGGCAGGCCGGAGCCGCCGTTACCAAATCTATGGCTGCAGTTTTGAAAAAATCCGATGTGGTTCTTGGCGTGCGTGCGCCTACCGCCAGTCAGGTTAAAGCGATGAAGAGCGGTGCCGTTCTGATTGCGTCTTTGAACCCATACCAAAATACGCCCGGTGTNAAATCTTACGCAGCGGCAAAAATTCAAGCGATGGCGATGGANTTAATGCCACGCATCACCCGCGCGCAGTCAATGGATATTCTGTCATCGCAGTCAAATCTCGCCGGTTATAAGGCGGTCCTTGATGCAACTGCCGAATATGGCCGCGCTTTGCCAATGATGATGACGGCGGCGGGCACGGTGCCGGCCGCGCGCGTCTTTGTTATGGGCGCAGGNGTTGCCGGTTTGCAGGCTATTGCGACAGCCAAGCGTTTGGGCGCAATTGTCAGCGCCACCGATGTGCGGCGAGCCGCTGCCGAGCAGGTGGAGAGTTTGGGCGGCACATTTGTCATGGTGGAAGCCGATGATGCTGATAGCGGCGAAACCGAAGGCGGTTATGCCAAAGAAATGAGCGCTGATTATCAAAAGCGCCAGCAGGCTTTGGTCACCGAACATATTGCCAAGCAAGATATTGTCATTTGCACGGCGCTTATTCCGGGCCGCCCGGCCCCCGAACTGGTCACAAAAAAAATGCTGGAAGGCATGAAGTCCGGCGCAGTTTTGGTTGATTTGGCGGTCGAGCAGGGCGGCAATTGCAGATTGTCGAAAGCCGGAAAAGTGACGACGCATAAGGGCGTGAAGCTGGTGGCGCACCATAATGTGCCTGGTCGTCTGGCCGGCAATGCGTCGGAATTGTTTTCGCGTAATATGTTCAATTTCCTCGATGCGTTTTTTGATAAAGAGAAAAAAGAACTGGCCCTGGATTGGGAAGATGAAATCATCACCGGTATCGGACTAACCCGTGACGGTAAAATCGTACATCCGGTGTTACAACCGAAGAAACCCGCCAAAAAATCAAGGGCCAAAAAACCGATGGCGAAAAACCCGGCGAAAAAAGCCGCGGTAAAAAAACCGCTAGCTAAAAAAGCGGCCAAAAAACCGGTCAAGGGAGCGAAAAAATGAATGTAGATGCCATTATTTATCTGTTAAGCATTTTCGTCATGGCCGTATTTGTCGGCTATTATGTGGTCTGGTCGGTGACGCCGGCTTTGCACACACCACTTATGTCAGTCACCAATGCTATTTCATCGGTGATTATTGTCGGCGCGTTGATCGCCATCGGGGCTGATGTCAGCGCTGATGACCAAGCCGGTGCGATGACACGCTGGCTTGGCTTTGGCGCGGTTATTTTGGCGTCTATCAATATTTTCGGCGGCTTTCTGGTAACCCAGCGCATGCTCGCGATGTACCGCAAGAAAGATTAGGGGTCTGATTGATGAGCGCTAATGTATCAACCCTTCTCTATCTGGTTTCAGGTGTCTTCTTCATTCTGTCCTTGCGCGGGCTGTCGAGCCCTGAAACATCGCGACAGGGGAATTATTTCGGTATGGCCGGCATGGCCATTGCGGTCGCCACAACGCTGACGCTTCTCGGCAATAATTCATTGGAAAGCTTCGGCATTATTGCCGCCGGTGTTGCCATTGGCGGCATTATCGGCGCAGTCATCGCGCGGCGCATTGCCATGACCGATATGCCGCAATTGGTTGCCGCTTTTCACTCTTTGGTCGGCATGGCCGCTGTGTTGGTCGCTTGGGCGGCGTTTTTATCGCCTGAGGCTTTCGGTATTGTGAAGAATGGCGCGATTATGACGGCCAGCCTTGTTGAAATGTCGCTCGGTGTGGCCATTGGGGCGATTACCTTCTCCGGCTCGGTAATTGCTTTTGCCAAGCTGCAAGGCACCATGTCTGGTGCACCGATATTGCTGCCGCAGCGACACGCAATCAATATTATAATTTTCGTCAGCATTTTGGCCGGCATTGTCTATCTGTGCCTTGACCCAGCCAATCAATTGGCAGAAGTATTTTTGTTTGTCACCGTATTGTCCTTTGCAATCGGCTTTTTAATCATTATTCCCATTGGCGGGGCGGATATGCCTGTTGTGGTGTCCATGCTGAATTCTTACTCAGGCTGGGCCGCTGCAGGTATTGGCTTCACACTAGGCAATTTGGCGCTGATTATCACCGGTTCATTGGTTGGTTCATCAGGGGCCATTCTGTCTTACATTATGTGCAAGGGTATGAACCGTTCCTTCATCTCGGTCATTCTCGGCGGCTTTGGCGGCGAAGACGGTGCGGTTGCGGCCGGAGGCGTTGAGCAACGTCCCGTCAAACAGGGTAGCGCCGAAGATGCGGCTTTTATCATGAAAAATGCCGGTACGGTCATTATTGTGCCGGGCTATGGCATGGCGGTGGCCCAAGCACAGCACGCTCTGCGCGAAATGGCTGATGAGTTGAAAAAAGAAGGCGTAAAAGTAACTTACGCTATTCATCCGGTGGCCGGACGAATGCCGGGGCATATGAATGTGCTCTTGGCCGAGGCCAATGTGCCTTATGACGAGGTATTTGAACTGGAAGACATTAATTCCGAGTTTGCGCAAGCCGATGTGGCGTTTGTCATCGGGGCCAATGACGTGACCAATCCGTCGGCCAAAACCGACCCGCAAAGCCCGATTTACGGCATGCCGATTTTGGATGTCGACCGCGCTGGCACGGTCTTGTTTATTAAGCGCGGGATGGGCTCAGGCTATGCTGGTGTGGAGAATGAATTGTTTTTCCGTGACAACACGATGATGTTGTTTTCGGATGCTAAGAAAATGGTCGAAAATATCGTCAAAGCTTTTTAGGCGAGCACGTTTCGACAACAGAAAAGCCCCACTCTCGGAATGGGGCTTTTTTATTACCAAAAGGCCTAAATCAGTATTTACGCTTGCCGATGACCAAACCTTCGCGTTGGGCGGCCTTGCGGGCCAGCTTGCGAACACGACGCACGCTCTCCGCTTTTTCGCGGGCACGCCTTTCCGACGGCTTTTCATAGTGATTTCGCAGCTTCATCTCACGAAAGACACCTTCACGCTGAAGTTTTTTCTTCAGAACCTTATAGGCCTGATCAACGTTATTATCACGAACGGAAACTTGCACGTTTCATCACCTCTTCAAAACAAATTCTAGCGACACATGGCCGCCAAGAAACGATGGTTTAGCAAGTTGAGTGGGCTTTGTCTAGGGCAAGCGTCGCTTAATTGCGGCCCGCGCTGCGGCAGATTTGCGCTTGTTTTTATGCCCGTTTGCCAACATAGTCTCGCCATGAACCAAAAAAACCCCTATACCGAAACCCGACAAGCGGTGCTTGCAAAAGCCCTGCCCGAAGTGGCGTTTGAAGGCTGGTCAAAAAATCTGTTGCGACAGGCCATTACAGCGGCTGAGATTGACGCGGCCATGGCGGGATTGGCCTTCGCACGCGGTGTCGATACACTAATTGAGACATTTTCGATGCAGGGTGATGGAGAGATGCTGGCCGCTTTACCCGCTCCTGATGATATGAAAATCCGCGCGCGTATCACCGAGGCGGTGTGGCAACGTCTGCTGGTGGATAGCGCCCATATTGAAGCTGCGCGGCGCGCAGCGGGCTATTTATCGGTGCCGGGGCGGCAGAAATTGGCGGCTGATTTATTGTTTCAGACAGCGCATCATATGTGGCGTTGGGCCGGTGATACGGCGACCGATTATAATTATTACTCCAAACGGCTGATTTTGAGCGGCGTGATTGCTTCAACGCGGCTTTATTGGTTCGACGATGACAGCGAAGATTTCGTCAAAACCCGCGGCTTTCTTGAGCGGCGCATTGCAAATGTCATGCAATTTGAAAAAGTGAAAGCGCAAGCGCGCGGATGGTCAGAAAAAATTCACGGCGACAAAGCACCATTTGACGGGCTTATCGGGGCATTGGCGAAAATGCGCTATCGCGAGGGCTAGTTATTTTTCGGGCTGAGACGGGTCACATGGCCCATTTTGCGGCCTGGCCGTGCGTCCGCCTTGCCGTAAAGATGCACATGAGTAGCTTTTTGCGCTGCCAAATCGCGCCATTGCTCAATCTGACCGCCCAGTAAATTGGACATCACCGCATTGCTATGCGCCGTGGCATCGCCGAGCGGCCAACCGGTAATGGCGCGCATATGCTGCTCAAACTGGCCGACATGGCAGGCATCTTGGGTTAAATGGCCGGAATTGTGCACGCGCGGCGCGATTTCATTGATCAGCAGCGCGTCGCCGACGACGAAACATTCAATCGCTAGCACGCCGACATAATCAAGCGCGGCGGCCAGTTTTTCAGCCATGTTTTTTGCCGTTTCTTGCAGTGCGGCGGGTAATTGCGCGGGGAGGGTGGAGCTGTGCAAAATATGATTGCGATGGACGTTTTCAATCACGTCATAACAGGCGGTGGCACCGTCTTGCCCGCGCGCCACCAAGATTGATACTTCGCGCTCGAACGGCACCAAAGCCTCCAAAATGGCCGCTTGCCCACCCAAATCGGCCAGCACGGCGGCTAGCTCGCTGTCGCCGTCAAGCCGCCATTGACCTTTGCCGTCATAGCCGAAGCGGCGGGTTTTCAATATGCCGGTGCCGTCACATTGCGCCAGTGCCGCTTCAAGACTGGCCAAATCGGTAATGTCAAAGAAATCGGCAACGTCGAAGCCTTGCATGCGCATGAAAGATTTTTCTTCAAAGCGGTCTTGCGCGATTTTTAGCGCTTTGGCCGATGGAAAAACGTTTTTGGTCGCGGCAATATGCGCCACCGTCGCGACGGGAATGTTTTCAAACTCATAGGTGACCACATCAACCGCGGCGGCGAAGGCCGATAAGGCTGCTTCATCATCATAAGCGGCGGCAGTGAACGCGCTTGATACCTGCGCGGCGGGGCAATCGGCTTCGGGGCAATAAATGTGAGTATTCAGGCCCAACTCTGCTCCAGCCAGGGCCAGCATGCGGCCCAATTGGCCGCCGCCGACAATGCCGATGGTTTTAATGGCGTTATCTTTAGGCCTACTATCCGCCGTCACTTGGGGAACTCTTGCACATCTGACGTGCGCGCATTGCGCCAGGCGTCCAGCCTTATAGCCAGTTCGGCATCTTCATTGGCGACAATGGCAGCGGCCAAGAGCGCCGCATTTGTGGCACCAGCCTCGCCAATCGCCAGAGTGCCGACCGGCACACCAGCAGGCATTTGCACAATGGACAAAAGCGAATCCTGGCCTGACAGCGCTTTTGATTGTATCGGCACGCCGAGCACGGGAATCGACGTCAAAGCCGCGGTCATGCCAGGCAAATGTGCGGCCCCGCCGGCACCGGCAATAATCGCTTTCAGGCCGTTTTCTTTAGCGGCGCGGGCATAATCATACATGCGGTCGGGGGTGCGGTGCGCCGAAACGATTTTGCATTCATGCGCGACGGCCAATTCGTCGAGAATATCTGCTGCGTGTTTCATGGTCGGCCAGTCGCTCTGGCTACCCATAATTATGCCGATTTTAGCGTCGCTCATTATCGCCTCCGCCGCGTAAATGGCCTGTCCGAAAACAGGAAAGCGCGGGTATAGCCCGAATTATACATTGATTTCAAGCCGTATCAGTGCTTTTTCGTATTTATTCATGGACACGGGCCAAGCAAGCCGTCAGGCTAAAATAGCTAAATATGGGGAGGTGGCTATGACCATCAATGCACGCCTCACAAGTTTGCAGCGCCAGCATAGTGAGCTGGAGGATGAGATTCGGGCTCGACAGGTCGATTTATCCGAGGACACGCTCGATATATGGACGCTGAAGCGCAAGAAACTCGCTCTACAAGAGCAAATTGAGGCCTTGCGACAGCAGGCATAAGCCCGCGCTGCAGCTATGATTTAAAAACGTCTTCCGGGCGCAAGAGTGTGTCTGCGCCATCGTCAGCCGGTGCCGAGCTTGGACTGTCCGAGAATACTTGGCTGTCATCAATCGGCTGTGGTGCTTGCGTCGGGGTTTCGAGCGGTGCATCCATCGGGGTCATATCCGGCGCGTCCCCGGTCACCGCCGTGGTTTCGGTTGCATCTTTCAACACTTCGCCGTTTTTCGCCGCTTCGCGCGCCAGACGTTTTTGACGCCGTTCTTCGCGTTTGGCCGCTTTGGCGACATATTCATCCAGTTCAATCTGACTGCACATGCCCAAAGTTACCGGATCAAGCGGCGTGATATTGGCCATGTTCCAATGCGAACGGTCGCGAATGCTCTGAATGGTCGGCTTGGTGGTACCGACAAGGCGGCCGATTTCCGCATCGTTCAATTCAGGGTGATTGCGCACCAGCCAAGCAATGGCATCGGGGCGTTCTTGGCGTTTGGAGAGCGGCGTATAGCGTGAGCCTTTGCGCGGCTTGGGAGCCGGAATATCGCGCTTGGCATCGGCCAATTGCAATTCAGCTGTGGCATCATTTTGGCAGCGTTCAATCTCATCGCGCGTCAGCTGGCCATTGCTGATCGGGTCCATTCCCTTAATGCCGGCGGCAATATCGCCATTGGCAATGCCTTTGACTTCCAGCGGGTGCAGGCCGCAAAACAGGGCAATCTGATCGAATGTCAGGGCGGTATTGTCTACCAGCCAAACGGCGGTGGCTTTCGGCATAAGCGGTGCTGTCATGTCAGTCTCCAAACGGTAAAAACGCTGCATAGGTTTCATGACACATGAGCCATGCATCAAATAACCAACGATTTCAGTGAATATGGAGCTTATATAGCGCAAGCCCACAAAAGCTGCAAAGAAATTGTGCGCCTAGTTGCTGCAATCGAGAATGATTTTACCGATATGATGGCTGCTTTCCATGTGCGTATGGGCTTTGCCCGCTTCCGCCAGTGGATAAACGCTATCGACAATCGGCTTCACCGCCGCGCCAATATGCGGCCAAAAGGCTTTATTAACGGCCTCGGCAAGGCGGGTTTTCTCAGCCAAAGGGCGCGCCCGCAACGTTGAGCCAGTCAAAGTCAGCCGTTTCAACATGACGGGCAGAAAATTCACTTCTGCCGAAAAGCCTTGCATGTAGGCAATATTGACGATGCGCCCGCCCACTGCTGCGGCTTCCATGTTGCGCGCAATATAATCGCCGCCAACCATATCGAGAATGACATTAATTCCCGCACCCTGGGTAAAATCGCGGCACGCGTCAACAAAATCTCGGCTTTTATAATTCACCGTCAAATCGGCACCCAAATCACGGCAGGCCGCGCATTTATCGTCAGAACCAGCCGTGATGACGACTTTGGCCCCCCAATGCTTGGCCATTTGAATGGCTGTGGTGCCAATGCCGCTGGAACCGCCATGCACCAAAAGCGTTTCGCCTTTTTGCAAATCGCCGCCCTCAAAAACATTCGCAAAGACAGTGAAAATAGTCTCCGGTAAAGCGGCTGCATCGGTAAAGCTCATGTCATCGGGGATGGCTAGCGCATGGTCTTGATGGACGCAAGCATACTCAGCGTAGCCGCCACCGGCAACGAGCGCTGCCACGCGGTTGCCAGGCTGCCATTTGTCGGCCTCATCGCCGCACGCGACCACTGTGCCGGCAAATTCCAGACCCATAATATCGGGTGCACCGGGCGGCGGCGGATATAGGCCGATACGCTGCATGCAATCGCCGCGATTGACCCCGGCCGCGCCAATGCGCACCAAAATCTCATCGGCTTGTGGCCGTGGCACATTGCATGTGGTGAGGTGCAGGCTGTTCGGTGCACCGTCTTCGCCAATGGCAATGACATTCATGGTTTGAGGCAGTTTTTCAGACATTTGTGCTTCTTTCTATTACACTTGCATGATTAGAGATTAAGCACGGTGAGTCAGTGATGGAAGAGGAAATCAGTGCCCCAATGGGCAGTATTTTGAAGCAATTGACTGAGCAGGATTTAAGCCTGCAAGGGGAAGAGGAATTGGCCGTTCGCATTGCTTTGTTGAAAGAGGAAATCATCCGTGCCGAAGCCATGCTGGAAGGCAAAAAGGGCTCCCGACACGATGCAGAAGCCCTTTTCAAATAGGTTTTGCGGGTATTAGCTAATAAAGCTGTCGAATTTTTCGTTAAAGCGCGACACTCGACCGCCTCGATCAACCAGCGTTTGTGACCCTTTGGTCCATGCAGGATGGGTGGTCGGGTCAATATCCAGCGTCAGCGTGGTGCCCTCTTCGCCATAGGTCGAGCGCGTTTGATAGGTGGTACCATCAGTCATGGTCACCGTAATCATATGATAATCGGGATGAATGTCCTTTTTCATCGCCTTTTCCTTCTCAATTCTTGTCAGGCGCTTATATAAACAGAAGAAGGGCAGTGTGCAAGTCGATATTGAGGGGTCAATTTGGCCACTGGTGAAGCACCGAACTGCTTGCTATAAGCACCGCAATTCAATGTGAAAGGGGCGTGCACCGTGTCACGCAATGATGCCGCCGAAGCGGTCGCTCAAATGGAAGAAGATGCCAAACGCAGTCCGCGCGTGCGTAGTCTGCGTCCATTGCGTGCGCTTATTCCGTTTATCAGCCAATATCCGGGCCGCGTTTTGGCGGCTTTTCTTGCGCTTTTGGCGGCGACGGCGGCCACTTTGGCAATGCCGATTGCTGTGCGCTTTATGATTGATAACGGTTTTTCGACCGAAGATGCCAGTTCCATTGACCGTTATTTTCTCGCCATGCTGGTGGTTGCCATTGTCTTGGGTCTGGCCAGCGCCATGCGCTTTTACTTTGTTTCTTGGATTGGCGAGCGGGTGACCGCCGATTTGCGCGCCGCCGTCTATAATCACATCACCACATTGTCACCAGCATTTTTTGAAGTGACGCGCACCGGCGAAGTGTTGTCGCGCCTGACCGCCGATACGACGCTGATTAAGACTGTGGTCGGCTCATCGGCCTCCATTGCCTTGCGCAATCTCTTCATGTTTGTCGGCTCGGCCATTATGTTGGTCTATACCAGCGCCTCTTTGGCCGGACTGGCCGCGCTCACCTTACCTGCGGTTATTGTGCCAGTGATTGTATTTGGCCGTATGGTGCGCCGCTTGGCACGGGCCAGCCAAGACCGCATTGCCGATACAGCTAGCCATGCCACGGAAACCATCAGCGCAATGCAGACGGTGCAAAGTTTCACCCATGAAAATGAAGACCGGCGGGTTTTCTCAAACGCGGTTGAAGGTTCTTTCGACACCGCCAAGCTGCGCATTTTGGCGCGCGCCGGCATGACGGCCATTGCCATTGTGTTGATATTTGCGGGTGTTACAGGCATTTTATGGCTTGGCGCGCAATCCGTGTTGGATGGCACCATGAGCGGTGGCACGCTGGGTCAATTTATTCTCTATGCGGTTTTATGTGCCACCTCCATCGGTGCCTTGTCGGAAGTTTGGGGCGAGGTGCAATTGGCGGCAGGCGCGACCGAGCGCTTGGTCGAAATACTTGATGTCGAACCGGTCATTCAACCTCCGGTCAATCCAAAGCTTTTGCCGCAGCCAGCGCGGGGCGAAATTGCTTTTGACGGTGTGACCTTCCACTATCCGACGCGGCCCGAAATTTCGGCCTTGAGCGGTTTTTCGCTGGCTGTGGCACCGGGTGAGACAGTGGCATTGGTCGGCGCATCGGGGGCCGGTAAATCAACCGTTTTTCAATTATTGTCGCGTTTTTATGACCCGCAAAACGGGTGCATTACCATTGATGGCGTGGCCTTGCCTGAGATGACACCGCAAACCGTGCGAGGTGCGCTTGCGGTCGTGCCACAAGAAACAGTGGTCTTCGCCAAAACTGTCATGGAAAATATTCGCTTTGGGCGTCCTGAGGCATCGGAAGCGGCTGTGATTGCCGCCGCCAAAGCAGCACAAGCCGATGAGTTTATCTCGTGTTTGCCGCAAGGCTATGCGACCGAATTGGGTGAGCGCGGTGTCACATTGTCGGGCGGGCAACGTCAACGCATTGCTATTGCGCGTGCCATTTTGCGCGATGCACCGGTTCTATTGCTCGATGAAGCTACCAGCGCACTTGATGCAGAAAGCGAAACGCTGGTGCAAAAGGCGCTCGGCAATTTGATGGAAGGTCGCACCACTTTGGTGATTGCCCATCGCTTGGCGACCATATTGAAAGCCGACCGCATTATTGTCATGGAAGGCGGCCAAGCGACGGCGCAAGGCAAACACCATGAATTGCTGGCGCAGGGTGGGCTTTATGCACGTTTGGCCGAATTGCAATTCGGCAGAGAAGCGGCTGAATAGGTTAAAGACTTTTCAAAAGCGCCGCATGAAGGTCTTCATTGCCGGCCACCATATTGCCGTTTTCAAGCATCCTCTGGCCGTTGGTTTCATCAGAAACCAAGCCTCCAGCCTCACGCACCAAGACAATACCGGCGGCATAGTCCCAAGCCTCGAGGCCATATTCGACATAGCCGTCAAAGCGACCGGCGGCGACATAGGCGAGGTCAAGCGCGGCTGAGCCGAAATTGCGCAAGCCCGCCACTTGCGGCAAAAGCTTTTCGATTTCGGATGCCGGTGTTTTGAACCCGTCGGATGATTTATAAGCAAAGCGGGTTGAGATAACGGCTTCGGATAATTTATTGCGGCCCGATACGCGCAACCGCCCGCCCGGCCCGTAAGCGCCTTGCCCGCGCTCGGCAAAAAACAATTCATCGGTAATCGGATTATAGACAATGCCTGCTACCAAAGTGCCTTCGCGCTCCAAAGCGACGGAAATCGCGAAATGTGGAATGCCGTGCAAGAAATTTGTCGTGCCATCCAGCGGGTCGATAATCCAGCGATGGGTGGCATCAGCGCCTTCCACCACGCCGCGTTCTTCCATCAAAAAACCATAACCGGGGCGCGCCTCAGAAAGCTCTTCGAAAAGAATTTTCTCGGCTTTCAAATCGGCTTGCGAGACGAAATCACCGGGCCCTTTTTTTGAGACTTGTAGGTTTTCCACTTCGCCGAAATCGCGGCGCAGGGCGCGTCCCGCCTTTTCAACTGCGGCGCGCATCACATTCATGGCGGGTGATTGTGCCATTTAGTCGGCTCGTTTCAGATAGGTGACTTCATTGGTATCGACGATGATTTTGTCACCGATTTCAATAAAGGGCGGCACCATGACCCGCACGCCATTATCGCAAATAGCCGGCTTGTTGGAACTGGCGGCGGTTTGGCCTTTGACAACGGCTTCGGTTTCGCTCACTTCCAAGGTGACTTGATCGGGCAGGCGAATACCGATGGGCTTGCTTTCATGACTTTCCACCACAACATTCATGCCATCTTGTAAAAAAGCGGCGCGGTCGCCGACAAATTCCGCCTGCAACTCAATCTGCTCATAGCTTTCCGTATCCATGAAAACTAGCATCTCGTCGCTCTCATAGAGAAATTGATAATCGGTCTGCTCAAGGCGCACGCGCTCCACCTTATCGGCTGAGCGAAAGCGTTCATTGAGCTTGGAACCATTTATCAAATTCTTGAGTTCAATTTGCGCAAATGCGCCGCCCTTGCCGGGCTTCACATGCTGCAGTTTCACCGCCACCCATAATTCGCCATTATGCTGAATGACATTGCCGGGTCGAATTTCATTGCCATTGATTTTCATGGGGCTTCACCTTCACGCCTTTAAGTTCAGGTCTGATAGCATAGCGGCGAAGCGCGGCAAATGCTTATTTCTGGTGCGCTGCGTCAAAGATTTCATTAAAGGCGCGCACGGCCTGCGCGCCGCCGCCGGCATGTTGCCAAACACTGCTTGATGCGGCAATAAAATCGGCACCGGCCGTGACCAGCGGCGGGGCATTGTCGGGCGTGATGCCGCCAATGGCGACACAGGGAAGTTCGACAAATTCTTGCCAAAAGCTCAAAATATCCAAGGGGGCTTGGGTTTTGGCTTGTTTGGTTTGCGTCTCATAAAACGCACCAAAGGCAACATAATCGGCTCCCGCCTCACCTGCTTCCATCGCCAAATGCTTGCTGTCATGACAGGTTACGCCAATGATTTTATCGTCGCCCATTAAGGCCCGCGCCGCCGCATAGGCCATATCGTCTTGCCCGATATGCACCCCATCGCAGTCATATTTGGCGGCCAGTTCGGGGTCATCGTTCAAAATAAACGCCACATCATGGCGGTGCACGACCGGCTTAAGTTGCGCAATCGCTTCGGCAATAAGGGCTTCATCAGCCGCTTGATTGTCAGTATTTTTCAAGCGCAATTGTAGGCAAGCGACATCACCCGCGGTCAGCGCTTCATCAAGAAGCGGAGCGAATTCGGTCACATCCAATTGTGGCGGGGTGATTAGATAAAGCCGCGTTCGAGCGCGGCTTTGCGGCTTTTTTGCGGCCATTATTTGCCGTTACCCATACCTGATGCTTGCCCCAAATGGCGCAGCTTATGGTCGGCCAGCACGCAAGCCATCATCGCTTCTCCAACCGGCACGGCGCGAATGCCGACACATGGGTCATGGCGGCCTTTGGTAACAATATCGGTTTCATTGCCATCGACATCAACGGTTTGGCGCGGTGTCAAAATCGACGAGGTCGGTTTGACCGCAAAGCGCACTACGACATCTTGGCCGGTCGAAATGCCGCCCAACACACCACCGGCATGATTGCTGCTAAAGCCCTTTTTGGTAATTTCATCGGCATTTTCTTCGCCCGACAAAGCCGCCGCCGCGAAGCCATTGCCAATCTCAACGCCTTTAACCGCGTTAATGCTCATCATGGCAGCAGCCACATCCATATCCAGCTTTCCATAAACAGGCGCGCCCCAACCGACGGGCACGCCCGAGGCGACCACTTCAATCACGGCGCCGCAACTTGAACCGGCTTTGCGCACGCCATCGAGATATTCTTCCCATTGTTTGGCGGCTTGTGCGTCAGGACACCAGAACGGGTTGTTTTCAACTTCGTCCCAATCCCAATTTTGGCGATTGATTTCATGCGGCCCCATTTGCACCAACGCGCCGCGAATGGTGACGCCGTCCAGCATTTTGCGCGCGACAGCTGAAGCGGCGACCCGCGCCGCCGTTTCGCGCGCCGAGGAGCGCCCGCCGCCGCGATAATCGCGAATGCCGTATTTTTCCATGTAAGTGAAATCGGCATGGCCGGGGCGATATTTATCTTTAATCTCACCATAATCCTTCGAACGCTGGTCGGTGTTTTCAATCAGCAACGAAATCGGTGTGCCGGTGGTCACCTGCGCGCCGGTTTCGGGGTCTTCAAACACGCCGGAGAGAATTTTCACTGCATCGGCTTCGCGCCTTTGCGTGGTGAATTTATTTTGCCCGGGCTTTCTTTTGTCGAGCCAATGTTGAATATCGGCCTCGGTCAAAGGCAAACGCGCAGGCGCACCGTCAACCACGCAGCCCAAGGCGGCCCCGTGGCTTTCGCCCCAGGTCGTGACGCGAAACAAATGACCGAAACTATTATGCGACATCAGCCACCCTCGCTTTGTGCCGCTTTCAGATCGTCAAAAGCGGCCATGCCGATGGTGTTATAGCCGACATCGACATAGTGAATTTCACCCGACACACCGGCTGACATATCTGACAGCAAATAAACCGCCGATTGGCCCACTTGTTCTTTGGTGACATTGCGGCGCATTGGTGCATTGGCTTCGTTCCATTTCAGCATTTCGCGGAAATCGCCAATTCCGGCTGCCGCCAATGTGCGAATGGGCCCGGCCGAGATGGAATTGACGCGAATGCCTTTCGGCCCCAAATCGCTGGCCAAATAGCGCACGGAAGCCTCAAGCGCCGCTTTGGCAACGCCCATGACATTGTAATGCGGAATGACTTTGGCCGCGCCGTAATAAGAAAGCGTAATCATTGCGCCGCCTTCCTCCATCAGCTTTTCCGCCCGTTGCGCCACTGCGGTGAAGCTGTAGCAGCTAATGTTCAGCGCTTTGTCAAAGGCTGCCGCCGAGGTGTCGACGTAACGTCCCATCAGTTCTTCTTTACCGGCAAAGGCAATGGCGTGGACGACAAAATCCAGCTTGCCCCATTTGGCTTCAAGTTTTTCAAACAAAGCGTCCATGCTGGCTTCATCGGTGACATCGCATGGTTCAACGAAATCCGAGCCGACGCTCTCGGCCAGAGGCGCAACGCGCTTTAACAGCATTTCGCCTTGATAGGTGAAGGCAAGCTCCGCACCGGCATCAGCGCAGGCCTGCGCAATGCCCCAAGCGATGGAGTTTTTATTGGCGACACCCATAATCAGGCCCCGTTTTCCTTGCATAATCTTTTGGCTCATAATGCCCTCAATCCTATCGCGGTTTCAGCTTCACCTATATAAACTGCGCCGCGTCAAAAGCCTAGCGGCTATGCAATTCAAAGTTTTGCGTCTTGATGGCGAGCAATTGCCGGGCGGGCGGATAGCCTTGTGCGGCGGCTTTTTCAAGCCATTGCATGGCTTTTTCGCTATCGCGCTCAATCAGCGTGCCGGAAAAATACATTTGCGCCAAATTGGTCTGCGATGGGGCATGGCCAAGCTTGGCAGCTTTTTCGTAATAGCGGCGCGCTTTTTTGCCGTTTTTGGCCACACCTTGCCCAAGCCGATAGAGATGGCCGAGATTGCGCAAGGCGGCGAGGTCGTAATTATCGGCCAACGGCTGCCAAAGCTTGCGCGCGGCCTCATAATCGCCTGCCTTATAGGCTTTGACGCCGCGCTCAAAGTCGATTTTGAAACGCGCCGTATCGGGCGGGGCGGCACAAGCGGTCAAAAGCAGCATGGCAACAGTCAATAATTTGCAAGCGGGGCGCATGCCCTTATATATAGCGGAAAGAGCCGATAAAGGAACTTAAGGAAAATTGATGAGCTTATTTGTCGATATACCGACCGACCCGATTGCCGCTTTTGCAGATTGGTTGCAAGAGGCCGCCAAAAGCGAGCCGAACGATCCCAATGCGATGGCGCTGGCCACGGTCGGCGCGGATGGCATGCCCAATGCGCGCATGGTGCTGTTGAAAGGTCATGATGCGCGCGGTTTTGTTTTCTACACCAATCTCGAAAGCCAAAAGGGCAATGAGTTGGACCAAAACGCCAAAGCGGCTTTGGTTTTCCATTGGAAGAGCCTGCACCGCCAAGTGCGGGTACAAGGTCCGATTTCGCCGGTCGCGGATCACGAAGCCGACGCTTATTATCAGTCGCGCGGTCGCGAGAGCCGCATCGGCGCTTGGGCCTCGCAGCAATCGCGTCCGCTGGCCGACCGCGCCGCATTGGAAGCGGCTTATGCTGAAATGGACAAAGAATATCCGGGTGAGGATATTCCGCGCCCGCCGCATTGGTCGGGGCGGCGCATCACGCCTTTGCGCATTGAGTTTTGGCAAGATGGCGACCACCGCCTGCACGACCGGCTCGTTTTTAAGCGCCTAAATGCCGAGGCTGATTGGCAGGTCGAGCGTCTATATCCGTAAGTCCTGAAATGCGCTAGGTTAAGGCTATGAGCGAACATCATCACGACCATATCGGCTTGCAGCCCGGCAAGCGGGTGCAAGGCACGGCGCTTTTGGCCATTCTTGTGGCCTCCGTGATGATTGTCATGAAAGGCTTTGCTTGGCTGTTGACCGGCTCGGTCGCTTTGCTCGGTTCATTTCTCGACTCGATTATTGATTTGTCGCTCTCGGTGATGAATTTCTTTGCCATTCGCCATGCGCAAACACCGGCCGATGAAGAACATCGTTTCGGCCACGGTAAGGCGGAAGCTTTGGCCGCATTGGTGCAGGGTGCGGCGCTGTCTTTGGCGGCATTGTTTCTGGTCGTGGAGGCGGTGCGCGCCATGCTCACGCCCAGCGTGCTGCAGGAAAGCACGATAGGGATTATCGTCATTGCCGTGTCGATTGTATTGACCGGCGGTTTGGTGATGGTGCAGCGCCGTGTCGCCAAAGCGACCAATTCGGTCGCCATTCATGCCGATAGCGCGCATTACGCCGGTGACCTTTACATGAATATGGGCGTGATTGCCGCTTTGGTGCTGTCGGGCCCGATGGGTTTTGTTTATGCCGATCCGGTTTTGGGGCTTGTCGTGGCGGCTATTTTGGCCAAAAGCGCATGGGATATTTTTTCCGCCGCTGCCGACCAGCTGATGGACCGCGAATTGGACGATGATATACGCGAAGAGATAAAGCAGATTATCCTCTCGCATCCGCAGGTTTTGGGATTGCATGATTTGCGCACGCGGCGCGCCGGTCTGTCCAGTTTTGTGCAATGCCATATTGAATTGGACGGGGCGATGACGCTCAACAATGCGCATCAAATTTCAGATGCGGTGGAAGCCTCCGTCATGGCGAAACTTCCCGGCGTTGAAGTGCTGATACACCAAGACCCGGAAGGGCATGAAGAATTGACCCCGCTCGAGCAGAGCTAAAGGCGTGCTTAATAGCCTTTCGGCTGAAGCCATTGATAGCCGATATTTTCCAGCATTTTGGCGACGGCAAGCGAGGTTTTATCCTCATAGGCCGGGCCGATAATTTGCATGCCGAAGGGCAAGCCATCATGCAATCCTAGCGGCACAACGGTTGAAGGCAATCCGCATAGGGTGGCGATACCGGCCCAAAAGAAATTGTCGAAATAAGGCCGCGCCGCGCCGTTCACCGTAATGGTGCGGGCATGGAAATCGGGATTATGGTCGTGCTTCATGGCGGTGCTGGGCGTGACCGGACACAGCAGCACATCGACTTTTTCAAACACGGCTTGCCATGCCAAATCATATTTGGCTTTGCGAATATTGAGGCGCAGCCATTCGCCGTGGCTCAGCGTAATGCCGCGCGCTTGGGTGACGCGCATGGAGGTGTCATCGGCATCGGCTGCATCAACAATGTCTTGCATGGCGGCAAAAACCGGCGGCGGCATGTCGGAGCCGACAATGGCACTCAGCCGCTTCATATAAGTCTCAAAATGTTGCGGCTTGTCGAAATCAGGGCTGATGGCTTGCAGGCTTGCGCCTTGTTTTTCCAAAGCCTTACCGGCTTCTTCAATGGCGCTGCTGAAGGCGTTTTCTACCTCGCATGCGGTATCGCCGAGCCATAAGCCGACGCGTAAACCTTGCGGCGTGGCGTGGCGCGGCCCTCGCAGTTGAATTTGCATGGCTTGGCGCATCGGGCCGTCGAGCCCGACCGTGACATCAAGCGCCAGTTCAATATCGCCTGCCGTATGCCCTAGTGGTCCGGCAACGGTCAATTCGCTGGGCTCCCACGGCATGCCATGCGGCGGCGGCACATGACCGCGCATCGGCACAATGGCGAAACTCGGCTTATGGCTGAACAGGCCGCTGAAATGCGCCGGTGCGCGCACCGAGCCGCCAATATCGCTGCCATATTCAAGCGGTGTCATGGCAGCCGCCAGTGCCGCTGACGAGCCGCCCGACGAGCCGCCCGGCGTATGGTCGAGATTGTGCGGATTATTGGTCGTGCCGTGCACCGCATTATAGGTCTGAATATCGCCACCGGCCATTGGCGAGTTGGTTTTGCCGATAATAATGGCACCGGCGGCTTTCAGACGCGTCGTGACCACCGCATCAGATGTGGAGATATGGCCTTTATAGTCGGGAAAACCGGCGTCGCATGTCAACCCCTCAACTTCGAACAAGTCCTTTATCGTCATCGGCACGCCGTGCAGCGGGCCTTTGACATTGCCTTTGGCGATTGCGTCATCTGCCGCTTCGGCCTCTTCAAGAGCTGCGTCAAAGCGCGTGGCAATAATGGCGTTAATCGCCGGATTGTGTTTTTCAATACGGTCTATGAAATGCTGTGTCGCCTCTTTCGAAGAAACACTGCCTGCGGCTATTTTTTCGGCCAGTTCGCGCGCCGGTAATTTATGCAGTGTCATTTCATCCCTCCCTATGGACAAGACGCAGTGCATTGGGCAAATTAGCGCCAGACAAAAACGTTCCGTCAAGGACGATAGGGAGGAAAACATGTTCGGTCAAATGCAAGACGTTCCACTATTGATGAACCGCATTTTGGATCATGCAATGGTCAATCACAGTGAGCGTGAAATCGTATCGCGCCTGGTCGAAGGCAATATTCATCGCGAAACTTATGCCGAGTTGCATTTGCGCGCCCGTAAGTTGAGCCAAGCCCTCAAAAGCCTCGGCATGGGCGAGCAAGATGTGATTGCCACTTTGGCTTGGAACACGCACCGCCATATTGAAGCTTGGTATGGCATTACCGGCATTGGCGGCGTCTATCACACGCTCAATCCCCGCCTGTTTGCCGAGCAATTGGTCTATATCATCAACCATGCGGAAGATAAGCTCATCTTTACCGATTTGACTTTTGTGCCGGTGCTTGAAGGCATTGCCGACCAAATTCCCAACGTCAAAGATATCATCATCATGACCGATGCGGCGCATATGCCGGATACCGGCCTTAAAAATGTGCATTGCTATGAAGATTTAATCGACGGACAGAACGGCGATTTCAATTGGGTCGAGGTCGATGAGCGCGCGCCCTGCGGCATTTGTTATACGTCCGGCACCACCGGCAATCCGAAGGGCGTTTGCTATACGCACCGTTCTAATGTGCTGCACACTTTGGTTGGTAATGCGAGCGATGTCATGGGGCTGAAAAGCACGGACAGTATTATGCCCGTCGTGCCGATGTTCCATGCCAATGCTTGGGGTCTTGCTTTGAGTGCACCGGCAGCCGGTTCCAAAATCGTCAATCCCGGCCCGAATATGGATGGCGAGAGCATTTATCAGCTTTTGACCGATGAAGAAGTTACTTTTACCGCCGCCGTGCCGACGGTTTGGTTGATGTTGTTGCAGCATTTGGAAGCCAATAATTTGAAACTGCCCATGCTCAATGATGTGACGATTGGCGGTTCTGCCGTGCCGCGCGTCATGCTTGAAAAATTTGAGCGCGATTATGATGTGTCGGTGAAACATGCTTGGGGCATGACCGAACTCTCGCCGCTTGGCACGATTGCCAGCTTCAAGGCAGGTATGGAAAATATGAGCTTCGACCAGCAAATGGACATTAAGGTCAAGCAAGGCCGCGCGCCGTTTGGGGTGGAAATGAAAATCACCGATGATGAAGGCAATGAATTGCCGCGCGACGGCAAAGCCTTTGGTCACCTTATGGTGCGCGGGCCGTTTATTGTCGGTGAATATATTAAAGGCGATGGCGGTCAAATTCTTGATGAAGAAGGGTTTTTTGACACTGGCGATGTGGCGACGATTGATGAGTTGGGCTTTATGCAAATTACCGACCGTTCAAAAGACGTTATTAAATCCGGCGGTGAATGGATTTCGTCGATTGAAATTGAAAATGTCGCCGTCGGTTGTGAGGGCGTGACAGAGGCGGCTGTTATCGGCCTGCCGCATCCGAAATGGGATGAGCGTCCGCTGCTGATTATCGTTAAAGATGAAGGTGCTGAGGTGAGCAAAGAACAAGTGCTGGCCTATTTGGAAGGCAAAATTGCCAAATGGTGGATGCCCGATGATGTAACCTTCGTCGATGAAATTCCGCATACGGCGACCGGCAAAATCCAGAAACTGACATTGCGCGAACAATTTGCCGGCTATGAATTGCCGGAAGCCAAAGGAGCTGCTGAATAATGTTTGGAATCACTGCCGTCGGCACTGCAACCGCCGGCTATTTTTTGTCGCTTGGCAGCGTCGGATTGTTTGTCCTGTCAGCCATTATGCTGCGTGCCGCCATTACAGATTATAAACTCCCGGTGCTGATAATACTCATCGCCTCTCTGCTTGCCCTTGTCGCCTTGCTGCTGAGCTTGGGAGCGCTTCTATTCGGTCAAATAAGCCAGCTTAATGTGCCACGCACCCTTATCGCAGTGGTTTTGTCCGCCGCCATTTTCGTGCCGGTGTTTCTGGCAGGCCGGGCGCTTGAGGGCATACCGATGATAAATGATATTATGACGGATATAAACAATCCGCCGCAATTTGAGGTGGTGCCGACACAGCGCAAAGCTTTCGATAATAGCCTTGAATTGTCAGAAAACCGGCTGGCCTTTCACGAAAAACATTATGGCGATTTGGCGCCGCTGATTGTGGAAGGTGCACCGGACAGGCATTTTGACAAGGTGGTGGCTCTGGTCGATGCGCGCGGTTGGAAAATTGTCGCAAAAAACAGAAGCAAGGGCGTTATTGAGGCGACCGATACCACCGTGCTGTTTGGCTTCAAAGATGATGTGGTAATTCGCCTGATGGCCGAGAATGGTGCAACGCGCATTGATATGCGCTCTGCCTCGCGGCAGGGGCGATCTGATTTCCGCGTCAATGCCAATCGCATTGAGGCCTTTCTCGCTGATTTAAGAACCGCTTTGAACGGCTAGTTTAGCCGATAAGTACTGTCGAGGCCGGGCTTTCCGTCACATGCGACCAGCCCGCGTTTGGTCAAATCTTGCATATGCGCCAAAACGGAAAGCGCCGCGGCCGGATGGAGCCGCTTGTCGACATCGATATACATTGTTTTGACCATTTCCCGAATGTCACTGTCACCGGCTTTCAGGCGTTCAACGACCTGCGTTTCGCGGGCGCGGCGATGGGTGATATAGGCGCGCACAAAATTTTGTGGATCTTCGATGCACGTGCCGTGGGTCGGCCAGTAAATTATATCGTCACGCTCAAGCAGTAGGTCAAGCGAGGCCATATAATCGGTCATATCGCCATCCGGCGGCGCGATGACCGTGGTCGACCACCCCATGACATGGTCGCCTGAAAAAAGCGCTTTTTCTTCGGTAAGCGCATAGCACATATGGCCTGACATATGGCCCGGTGTGAAAACACATTCGAGCGTCCAATCGCCACCCTCAATCATATCGCCATGCGTCACAATATGGTCGGGGACAAAGTTTTCATCTGCATCTTCTTCCAATTTGGGCCCGTCAAAAGCTTCCACTTGCCCCGGCGCATGGGCAAAAATTTCTGCACCCGTGCGCGCTTTTAACGGCATGGCCAAAGGTGAATGGTCGAGATGAGTGTGGGTGATGACGATATGGCTGACTTTTTCATCCGGCTCGAGCGCCGCCAAAATCGCGTCCAAATGCGCATCATCCAACGGCCCCGGGTCAATCACTGCGACATCGCCATTGCCGATTATATAAGTGCCGGTGCCGGTATAGGTGAACGGTCCGGGATTATTGCAAATGACGCGGCGAATAAGCGGGCTTAATCGGTCGCAACGCCCATATTCAAAATCAAATTCAGTGACGAACGGAATGGCCATAACAATCCTCAAGCTTTTTGCTGTTTTTTAATTTAGCATAATGGGGAAATTCTGTCTTGAAGGAGTGCGTTATGCGGCTGTTTGTTTCGGCCATGATTTTAAGTTTTATGGTTTCGCCGGTTTTGGCGGGCGGGCATTTGGAAAGCGAGCATTCCTTAAAGAAAGACCGTTTTGCCGCCGCTGACAGTAATGGCGACAATAAGGTCAGCCGCGCTGAATTTATGGCAATGGCTAACAAGCGGTTCGCCAAAATGGATAAAAACGGCGACGGCGTATTGACCAAAGACGAGATGCGTCGCCGCAAGCATAAGGGCCATAGTGAGCATTAATAACGACTGCCATGCGGCACGGCTGACCGTGCTTATCGCATTGGTGATAGGTTATTTATCCTTATCACCATTGGAAACATTGCCGCCCGCACCGGGTGGCGACAAGCTGCACCATTTTATCGCCTATGCTATTTTGTGCTTTCCACTTTCATTTAGGGATGCGGCGGCGGCGCGAATTGTTTTGCCTTTGGCCGTGGCCTATGGCGGATTGATTGAACTGGTGCAGCCCTATGTCAATCGCTATGGCGAATGGGGTGACTTTGCCGCCAACGCAATTGGCTGTCTTATCGGTTTTGCTTTGGCGCGTTTGGCGCAAAAATTTCTTGCGTAAGGTTGCGCATCACGCCAAGCTTTTATCCTTATTTGGGAGGATATGATGGATAAAGTATTACATGTTTTGGCGGCGTTGGCGGGCGCATATTTTTTGATTTTCATGGGCGGCTCATGGATTTTTACCCCGGAAATAGGCGCGCAAAATCTACAAATGATTTATATGGAAGGGGCGGCGCGCAATTCGCAAATCGGCGATTTGGGAGCCTTGTTTTTGTGCATGGGCGGTTTTGCCTGTTATGGCGTTTGGAAAAAGCGCCCAGATTTTCTTTATGCCTCGGCTTTTCTTATCGGCATAACGGCGATTATGCGGGTGCTTGCCGGTCTGGTGCATGATGCGCCGACCATTTGGCCGTTTGTGGTGATTGAAATCATCACGGTTGCAATTTGGGCTGGTCACGCGCGCAAAATCGGCGGCTCGAAATGAATGGTCGGAGTGGCAGGATTTGAACCTGCGACCCCCTCGTCCCGAACGAGGTGCGCTACCAGGCTGCGCCACACTCCGATAAAGTGCGATTTATATAGCCAAGCGCTCATGGGCTGGCAATGGAAAAACAAAGAAGGCACAGGAAGGAAATCCGATGTCTGAGACACGCTTTGAGACAATAAAAAAACGCCCCTTTGGGGCTTCTATTGCGGTGTTAATGGCGCTGCTGCTTGGCTATTTATTGCTCTGGCCGGTGCCTTTTGATCCGGTGGCAGGCCCGGCGCGGGCCGGCAATCCGGCGGGTAGCGGCATATTCGTTAAAAATAATAAATTGGCCACCTCCGACATGCTGGTGACAGGGATTGGCCCAGAGGCGGTGGCTTTTGACAAGCAGGGCCGCCTGTATAGCGGTTTGACCAATGGCGATATTATTCGCTTCGGCGCCAATGGTGACAAACAGGTTCTGGCAAATACGGGCGGGCGTCCGCTCGGCCTAAAATTTGACGCGGCCGGCAATTTGGTGATTGCCGATGCCAAAAAAGGCCTGATTGCAATGGCGCCGAATGGAGACATTGTTGCGCTGGCGACGCATCATAATGGGGTGCGGATGAAATTTGTCGATGATTTGGCGATTGCCAAAGACGGTAAGATTTATTTCTCCGATGCCTCGGCACGCTATGAATATGGCCATGATATTTTGGAAGTGTTCGAGTTTCGTCCCTCTGGTCGGCTGATGGTGTTTGACCCTGAAAGCGGCGCGCTCGACGTACTGCTCGACAATCTTTATTTCGCCAATGGTGTGGCGCTGAGCCGCCAAGAAGATTTCGTGCTGGTCAATGAAACCTATGGCCACCGCGTTTTACGCTATTGGCTGCGCGGGCCTAATGCGGGCACGTCTGACGTGTTCGTCGATAATATGCCAGCATATCTCGACAATATCACCAGCGCGCCCGATGGCGGTTTTTGGTTGGCTGGCGTTGCGCCGCGCACGGACGCGCTGGATGCATTGGTCACGCGTCCGTTTGCGCGTAAAGTGGTATGGCGGCTGATGCAGCTGACTGGCGCCAATCCGGCAGAAATGCATAGCTATGCCATTAAATTATCGGCGCAGGGCGCGCCGCTCACCTCCTTGGAAGACGATAGCGGACATATTTATATGATGACCAGCGTATTTGAGCATGACGGCAAACTCTATTTGGGCAGCTTGATTAATGAGGCGGTTGGCGTAATTGACGCACCGTAAGGACAAATAGGGGCTAGACCGGCGCGCCTGTTTTATATATTTTTTCGCTCAGTTGGGGTGTGGCCAAGTGGTAAGGCACCGGTTTTTGGTATCGGCATGCGCAGGTTCGAATCCTGCCACCCCAGCCACTTGCTAAACTTGAATCAGTCTTGCGGTGGAAATCCTGAAGCGCGCAAATCATCTTCGCTGAAGCGGTGTAGGCCTTGCGCGTAGTTTTTTGCGTTCTGCACATAAAAGGCGGCATTCATTTCATTGGCGGCACCGCTATCGCGTGTCTTTACCAGCTTGGCCGGGCTGCCGGCAATGATCGAATTATCAGGGAAGCTGCTGCCCTCAGTGACAATTGAATGACCGGCGACAATGCAATTATCGCCAATGGTCGCCCCATCCATAATCGTCGCATTAATGCCAATTAGACATTTATTGCCAATTGTGCAGCCATGCAAAGTGGCGTGATGGGTTATGGAGCAATCATCTCCGACAAGGGTCGGGGTCGCGCCGCCGACATGTATCATCACGAAATCTTGAATATTAGTGCGCGCACCAATGGAGATACGAAACATTTCCGAGCGCATGACGACATGCGGCCAGACCGAGCTTTCCGCCCCCAGTGAAATATGGCCGAACAAAAGCGCGCTGTCATGCACCCAAGCGGTGTCATCGATTTCGATATTGTCTTTTTGTGATGACATTGGCTTCTCCCGCTATTTTTGACGCAATGATTGCACCGAAACCATAAGCCGCCCGACAACCGAAAGATAGACAAAAGCCGCAAAAAGCAGAGCGGCGGGCGCAAAGTTGGCGGGGCTAAGCATGGTAAAGGCGAAAAAGCCAATGGTCTCCGTGCCCTCGGCCAATCCGGCGAGGTAGTACATGCCTTTTTTGCCGTGTGCCTGGCTGGTCAGTCCAAGCTTTTCGGCTTGAATTGCGAAGGCGAGAAATACCGTCATCGACATGGCAAAGCTGGACAGCAAAACGGCGACCGCAAATGCATTTTTCATATCGTAAAACAAAAATGCCAGCGGCAGCAGCGCCCAGAGCACAAAGTCGGAGACAATATCGAGAAAAGCGCCCATTGCGCTCGGCGCGGTTTGGCGCGCCACCGCCCCGTCCAGCCCGTCGGACAGCCGATTGAGCAAGAGGAAAATCAGTGCGGCGGCGAACATGCCCTGAGCCACTGCATAGCAACTGACCAGCCCCAACAAAAACCCGCCAATCGTTATTTGATTGGCGGAAATTTTAGTGCTGATGGCCGCCGCCGCCGCATTGAGCGGCGGGTCGACGAGGCGGCGCATGGTGGTATCAAGCATTAGCTTGCGCGTTGCACCAAACTGTCAACGGCTTCGCGATAATCGCGTTCCATTTCAGCAACGACTTCCTCAATGGTCTGTACTTTTTCAATGCCACCAATGCCTTGGCCTGAACCCCAAATATCTTTCCATGCTTTGGTTTTCATATTGCCGCCGGAACCGAAATTCATTTTCGACTTATCGGCATCGGGCAGATTGTCTGGGTCGAGCCCGGCTTTGGCAATGGACGGTTTGAGATAGTTGCCCTCAACGCCGGTAAACAGCGATGAATAGACAATATCGTCTGCCGCGCTTTCCACCAGCATGTCTTTATAACCCTGGTCGGCATTGGCCTCTTCTGTGGCGATAAAGCGTGAACCGATATAGGCGAGGTCTGCGCCCATAGCCAGCGCCGAAGCAACGCAAAAGCCGTCCCCCATTGCGCCGGACAGCAAAATCGTGCCGTCAAACCATTGCTTGACCTCGCGCACCAACGCGAAAGGGGACAGTGCACCGGCATGACCCCCGGCCCCGGCGCATACTAAAATCAGGCCGTCAACGCCTTGTTCGGCGGCTTTTTTGGCATGTTTGACGTTAATCACATCATGAAACACCACACCGCCATAGCTGTGCGCCGCTTCAACGATGAATTCCGGCGGGCGCAGCGAGGTGATGATGATCGGCACTTTGTGCTTCACACAAATTTCCATATCCGTTTGCAAGCGGTCATTTGAGGCGTGGCAAATCTGGTTGACTGCATAGGGAGCGACATATTTATCGGGATTGGCCGCCTTATATTCCTCAAGCTCGTTATTGATACGCGTCAGCCATTCATCGAGGACCTCTGACGGGCGCGCATTCAAAGCGGGAAACGACCCGACAATGCCGGCCTTGCATTGAGCGATCACCAATTCCGGCCCTGAGACCAAAAATAAGGGTGAGCCGACGACGGGAATACGCAAATTATCTTGTAATACTTCAGGTAAAGCCATGATGAACCTCCAGATCTGCAAGGAGAATTAGCCTTTTTCTGGGCGAAAGCAAGGAAACAAAGTGGACTTAATCGATTTTATATCAGCGCTGCATAAACCAGCTGAGAAAGCTGTGGGCGCAGCGGATAGGTAGCGGCGGGCATAAGCTGCGTCATCATGATGACCGTCATATCCTCAACCGGATCATTCCAGAAAATCGTGCTGGCCAAACCGCCCCATGACGTATTGCCGTCCGATGTGGTGGAAACAGTGATACCGCTATCCATTACCACCGAAAGCCCCAAGCCGAAGCCGGTGCCGGGATAAGCCACTTCCGTGAATTGGCCGAAGCCGTGCTCTTCCAAAGTGCGGTTATGCGGTAATTGATTGCGCGTCATTTTATCAATGGTCGTGCGGTTGAGTATATAGGCGCCATTGGCGCCTGTGCCCATGCGTCGCAGCATATCGGCAAATTTGAAATAATCTTCCATCGTCGATAGCAGACCGCCGCCGCCCGATAAAAATGCGCGGCCCGGGCGGTAAATCGTCCGTTCAGGGCTGTCGGCCAGCTTGGTCTCGCGCTT